>NZ_JBDZYD010000017.1:0-253652 GCF_040064235.1 Amycolatopsis melonis | reverse complement strand
TGTGGGTTAAGGCCCCCAACAGACCATTGGGTTGATAGGCCAGAAATGGAAGCACAGTAATGTGTTGTCGAGTTGACTGGTACTAATAGGCCGAGGACTTGCCTACGAAGATGTTACGCATCCACTCTACAGCTCTGAAACACCACACTAGGGTGTGTGTTGTTTCGTAGTGTTTCGGTGGTTATAGCGTCAGGGAAACGCCCGGTCCCATTCCGAACCCGGAAGCTAAGCCTGACAGCGCCGATGGTACTGCAACCGAAGGGTTGTGGGAGAGTAGGACACCGCCGAACTTACCTTCCGTACGGCCCGTTAGGATAGCCAGTTGGCTGCCCTAGCGGGCCGTACGCGTATGTCCAGATCATGATTTTCACGGCAGGAGGCCAGGTGTCCGAGTTCGGTCGACGAGACTCAGCGGATGATGGGTCCGGCCGGTCGGCACGCCGGGACGATGACTCCCGGGGCCGGTCGGACGCACCCCGGGGAGACAGGCGCGGCGCGCGGCAGGACCGCGGCGGCCGCGACGGCGGCTACCAGGGCCGGCCGCGCCGTGACGACCGCGGAGTCCGCGGCGGCGGCAAGCCGTACCGCGGCGGCGACGGTCCCCGCGACCGCGACCAGCGCGGAGGTTCGGCAGGCCAGGGCCGCAACTTCCCCGACCGCGACGACCGCCGCGGCGGCGGCTACACAGGCCGCCCCTCCGCCGGACGCCCGGACGACCGTGGCGGCAACCGCACAGCCGGCCGCTACGACGACCGCGGCGGCAACCGTTCCGGCGGGCGCTTCGACAACCGCAGCGACAACCGTTCCGGCGGCCGCTACGACGACCGCAGCGACAACCGCTCCGGCGGCCGCTTCGACGACCGCAGCGACAATCGTTCCGGCGGCCGGTACGAGGATCGTGGCGGCAATCGTTCCGGCGGGCGGTATGAGGACCGCGGCGACAACCGTTCCGGTGGGCGCTTCGACAACCGCAGCGACAATCGTTCCGGCGGCCGCTACGACGACCGCAGCGACAACCGCCCGGGTAGCCGTTACGAGGACCGTGGTGGCAATCGTTCCGGCGGCCGCTACGAAGACCGTGGCAGCAGCCGCCCCAGTGGGCGGTACGAGGACCGTGGCAGCGATCGCTCTGGCAGCCGTTACGAAGACCGTGGTGGCGACCGTTCCGGCGGGCGTTACGACAACCGCAGCGACAACCGCTCTGGCGGCCGGTACGAGGATCGTGGCGGCAATCGTTCCGGCGGGCGGTACGAGGACCGCGGTGGCAATCGTTCCGGCGGGCGGTACGAGGACCGTGGCGGCGATCGCTCTGGCAGCCGCTTCGACAAGCGTGACGACAGTCGTTCCGGCGGCCGCTACGAGGACCGCGGCGGCGATCGTTCCGGCGGCCGGTCCGACAAGCCCGGCCGCAGCTTCGACGACCGCGGCGGCCGTCCCGGGGGTGGGCGTCCGCAGGGCAAGTCGTCCTACGGTGACCGGAAGCCTCGCTGGGAAGACCGTGGCGGCTCCGGGAAGCGCGATGACGAGCGCAGCACCCGTTCGGGTGGTTTCCAGCGTCGCGACGAAGACCGCAGCCGCGATCGGCGCGAGGACCGTCGGGCGCCTCAGCCGAAGTTCGGGGGCGGGGCTCCGCTCGACGACGAGGCCCTCGCCAAGGAACTTCTCGAAGCTCCCGAACTCCCCGAGGACATCGAGTTCTCCGACCTCGACGAGGACGCCCGCCGCGAGCTGCGGACGCTTCCGAAGGGCCTGGCCGAAACCGTCGGGAAGCACCTCGTCGCCGCCGGGGGGCTGATCGACAGCGATCCCGAGGCCGCCCTCGAACATGCCAAGTACGCCAAGGCCAAGGCCTCGCGCGTGCCGATCGTGCGCGAAGCTCTCGGGCTCGTCGCCTACCACGCTGGCAACTGGTCGGAGGCCCTCTCCGAACTGCGGGCCGTGCGGCGGATGACGCGCAGCGACGACCACATCGCCATCATCGCCGACGCCGAGCGGGCGCTGGGCCGTCCCGAACGGGCGCTCGACCTCGCCAAGGAGGTCGACACCGCCAAGCTGACCAAGGCCACCCAGATCGAACTCGCGATCGTCGCGGCCGGGGCGCGGCGGGACCTCGGGCAGCTCGATGCCGCCGTCGTCTCCCTCCAGGGCGACGACCTCAAGCCCGAGAAGCGCGACCCCTGGAGCGCCCGCCTCTTCTACGCCTACGCCGACAACCTCGCGGCTGCCGGCCGCAAGGAAGAAGCCGTCCAGTGGTTCCTCAACGCCGCTGAGGCCGACGCCGAAGACGAGACCGACGCCGCCGAGCGGGCCGCCGACCTGTCGAACGAAGGCGAGACCGGCGCCGATGAGTGACGCCCTCCTCGCGGCCTACGACGCGGTCCTCTTCGACCTCGACGGCACCGTCTACCACGGCACCCGGGTCATCCCGGGTGCCCCGGAGACGGTGCGGGCCGCGCGGGAGCACGGCACCTCCGTCCGGTTCGTCACCAACAACGCCTCCAAGGCACCTGACGAGGTCGTTGCGCACCTCACCGGGCTCGGCATGCCGTCCGAGCCCGCCGAGGTGCACACCAGCGCCCAGGCCGGGGCCGTGCTGCTGCAGGAACGGCTCGAGCCCGGCGACGAGGTCCTCGTCGTCGGGACCTCGTCGCTCGCCGACGAGGTCGCCCGCGCCGGCCTGGAACCCGTGCGGCGGCACGGGGACCGCGTCCGGGCCGTCGTGCAGGGGCACTCGCCCGACAACACCTGGGCCGCGCTCGCCGAGGCATGCCTGGCCATCCGGGCCGGCGCGCTGTGGGTTGCCTGCAACGTCGACGCGACGCTGCCCAGCGAACGCGGCCTGCTGCCCGGGAACGGCTCGATGGTCGCCGCGCTGCGGACCGCCACCGACGTCGTGCCGCTCGTCGCCGGGAAGCCCGAACCGCTGCTGTTCGAGACCGCCGCCCGGTCCGCGGGTGCCGACCGGCCGCTGGTCGTCGGGGACCGGCTGGACACCGACATCGCCGGCGCCGTCTCCGCGGGCATCGACTCGCTGGTCGTGCTTTCCGGTGTCGCGACGCCGAAGCAGCTGATCGAGGCCATCCCGGCCGAGCGCGGCACCTACCTCGCCCGTGACCTCACCGCGCTCACCGAGCCCGCCGATGACCTGCGGATCGGGCCGCGGCCGGGCTGGTCGGTGCAGGTGCGGGACGACGTCCTGGTCGCGTCCGGCGACGGTGACGATCTGGACCTGCTCCGCGCGCTGTGCCACTCGGCGTGGGAAACCGGCATCACGGCGATCGACGGGGACGCCGAGGCACGGCTGGGCCTCTCCTGACTGATACCGTGAGTGACGTGCAGGACCATCCCTATCCCGTTCCGGGCCCGCCGCCCGGCGCGTTCTCGCAGCAGACCGACCCGCGTGCCGGCATCGACGAAGCCGTCGCCGGACTGGACGATCTGGACGCGCTGCCGCTCGCCGAGCACGTCGAGCGCTTCGACGCCGTGCACACCGAGCTGACCGTCGCCCTGTCCAGCATCGACAAGGTCTGACCGGCGTGCCCAAGCGGGCCCGCCTCGACGCGGAACTGGTTCGGCGCGGCCTCGCCCGGTCGCGCGAACAGGCGTCGGCCCTGATCACCGGCGGCAAGGTCACCGTGCGCGGCATGGTCGCGACCAAGCCCGCCACCGGCGTGGAATCCGATGCCCCCATCGTCGTCAAGGACGAGGACGACCCCGGCTGGGCCTCCCGGGGCGCGCACAAGCTCCTCGGCGCCCTCGAGGCGTTCACGGACCTGAGCGTCGAAGGCAAGCGCTGCCTCGACGCCGGCGCGTCCACCGGCGGGTTCACCGACGTCCTGCTCCGGCACGGCGCCGCGACCGTGATCGCCGCCGACGTCGGCCGCGGCCTGCTGGACTGGCGGATCCGCACCGACGACCGGGTGGTCGTCATGGACCGCACCAACGTCCGCAACCTGACTCCCGAGGACCTCGGCGGGCAGGTCGACCTCGTCGTCGGCGACCTGTCGTTCATCTCGCTCAAGCTCGTGCTGCCCGCGCTCGCCGCGTGCGCGCGCGACGGCGCCGACCTGGTGCCGATGGTGAAACCGCAGTTCGAGGTCGGCAAGGACCGGCTGGGCAGCGGCGGCGTGGTCCGCGACCCGCAGCTGCGCGCGGAATCCGTGCTCATGGTCATCGACGAGGCCGCGAAACTCGGCCTCGCGCTGCGCGGGGTGACCGCCAGCCCGCTGCCGGGACCGTCCGGGAACGTCGAGTACTTCGTGTGGCTCCGCAAAGAACACGTGGCCGAGTCCACTGTGGACGGGGTAGACAGGTCTGAGGCCGAGCGGCTCGTCCACGCCGCCGTCGAGGAAGGGCCCGCATGACCACCGAACGTGAAGTGCTCCTCATGGTGCACCCCGACCGCGACGCGACCGGCGAAGCCGCGCGCGAGGTCTCGGCGCGCTTCGCCAAGGCCGGCATCCGCATCCGGGTGATCGAGGACGACGTCTGCCGGCTCATCGACCCGGACCTGCACGGCGTCGGCGCGACCTGCACCGTCGTGGACCCGGCGGGCAACCCCGCCGACGGCGTCGAGCTGGTCTTCGTCCTCGGCGGCGACGGCACGCTGCTGCGCGCGGCCGAGCTGGCCCGCCCGGCCGGGGTGCCGGTGCTGGGCGTCAACCTCGGGCGCGTCGGCTTCCTCGCCGAGGCCGACTCCGACGCGCTGGCCGACACCGTGCAGCGCGTCGTCGACGGCGACTACCAGGTCGAAGAGCGGATGACCATCGACGTCACGGTCACTCACGACGGCGAAGAGGTCGCCCGCACCTGGGCACTCAACGAGGCCAGCGTGGAGAAGAGCAGCCGCGAGCGGGTGCTCGACGCGCTGATCGAGGTCGACGGCCGTCCCGTCTCGGCGTTCGGCTGCGACGGTGTGCTCTGCGCCACACCGACCGGTTCGACGGCGTACGCGTTCTCGGCGGGCGGCCCGATCATCTGGCCGGACGTCCAGGCGCTGCTGGTGGTCCCGAGCAATGCGCACGCGATGTTCTCGCGGCCGCTGGTCGTCTCGCGCGACTCGGTGATCACGGTCGGGATCGACCCCGACGGCTCGCCCGCGGTCCTGACCTGCGACGGAACCCGGCCCATCGATCTGGAACCGGGTGCTCGGGTGCGGGTGACCTGCGGCAAGATCCCGGTGCGGCTGGTGCGCCTGTGGGACGGCCCGTTCACCGACCGGCTGGTGCAGAAGTTCTCGCTGCCGGTGAAGAGCTGGCGGGAGCGGCACGCACGCCCCTGCGACTGAGCACCGCTCGGCGATTTATTCGAACACATTGGCGACGCGCCGGGTGCCCGCGCGCGCAGAGTGTCGGTGGTGGCCGCTACCGTAGGCGGCGTGCTGGCCGAGATGCGCATCCAGGGCCTCGGAGTCATCGAGGACGCCCTGCTGGAACTGCACGCGGGCTTCACCGTCGTGACCGGTGAGACCGGTGCCGGGAAGACCATGGTCGTCACCGGGCTGCACCTGCTGTCCGGGGGCCGCGCCGAGGTGTCCAAGGTCCGGACGGGAATGCTCAAGGCATTCGTCGAAGGGCGGTTCACCTACGCCGGCGTCGAAGGCGCCGAGCGGATCGTCACCGAAGCCGGTGCCGACGTGGACGAGGATGGCAGCGTGATCGCGCTGCGCGCGGTCGCCGTCGACGGGCGCTCCCGCGCCCACCTCGGCGGGCGGTCCGTGCCCGTCGGCGTGCTCGCGGAGCTGTCCGAGCAGCTGATCGCGGTGCACGGGCAGAACGACCAGCTGCGGCTGCTGCGCCCGGCCGAGCAGCGCGCGGTCATCGACCGGTTCGCCGGCGACTCCGTCGCGAAGCCCCTGCAGGCCTACCGGGAGATCCGGGCCGAATGGCTCGCGGTGATCGCGGAGCTGACCGAGCGCTCGACCCGCTCGCGCGAGATGGCGCAGCAGGCCGACCTGCTCAAGCACGGGCTCACCGAGATCGACGCCGTCGCCCCGGAACCGGGCGAGGACGTCGAGCTTACCGAGCAGATCAAGCGGCTCGCGGCGGTCGACGAGCTGCGGGCGGCCGCGACCGAGGCGCACATCGCCGTCTCCGGCTCCCCGGACGGCGATCCGGACGCCCCCGGCGCGGCCGGGCTCGTCTCCGAAGCACTGCGGCGGCTTTCGACGTCGGAGGACGCCGTGCTGCGGGAGCTGGCACCGCGGCTGGAGGAGGCGTCGGTGCTGCTCGCCGACGTCGGCGCCGAGCTGGGCAGTTACGTCGAGACGCTGGACGCCGACCCGGCGCTGCTGGAGAAGGTGCTGGCCCGCCAGGCCGACCTCAAGCGGCTGACCCGCAAGTACGCCGCGGACGTCGACGGTGTGCTCGCCTGGGCCGACGACGCGCGCCGCCGCCTGGAATCGATGGACACCTCCGAGGAGGCGCTCGCCGAGCTGGCGCTGCGGCGCGACCAGCTCGCGGTGCAGCTGGCCGCGCACGCCGCCGAGGTCTCGGCCGCGCGGGAGAAGGCGGCGGCCGAGCTGGCCGCGGAGATCACCCGCGAGCTGTCCGGGCTGGCGATGGGCCAGGCCGCGATCGAGGTGACGGTCGAGCAGCGCCCGGCCGAGCACGGCGACACCCACGCGCTGACCATCGACGGCCGCGCGGTGCACGCGGGCCCGGACGGCGTGGACGACGTCGAGCTGCTGCTGCGTGCGCACGACGGCGCGCCGCCGCTGCCGGTCCACAAGGCCGCCTCCGGCGGTGAGCTGTCGCGGGTGATGCTGGCGATCGAGGTGGTCCTCGCGCACGCGGACACCGTGCAGACGCTGGTGTTCGACGAGGTCGACGCCGGGGTCGGCGGCCGCGCGGCGGTCGAGATCGGGCGGCGGCTGGCCCGGCTCGCGCGCACGCACCAGGTCCTCGTGGTCACCCACCTGCCGCAGGTGGCGGCGTTCGCCGACCAGCACCTGGTGGTGGACAAGGGCCACAGCGGCGGCGTGACGCGCAGCGGCGTGAAGACCCTCGACCAGGCCGAGCGGGTCAGCGAGCTGGCCAGGATGCTCGCCGGCCTGGACAACGAGACGGGCCGCGCGCACGCCGAGGAGCTGCTGGCGACGGCGGAGAAGGACAAGGCGGAGTTCCAGCCGAAACGGAAGCGGGCCAAGAAGAAGTAGCCGCCGGGAAATAGTCTTCGCGGGACAAGCCGTCTGCGAAGGAAGGACCCCGATGCGTGCGGTCGTGCTCTCCGGGCCCGGTCCCGTCGAGAACCTCGAACTGACCGAGCTCCCGCTGCCCGCGACGAAACCCGGCTGGGTGCGGATCGCGGTCCGGGCGTTCGGGCTCAACCGGTCGGAGCTGCACACCCGGCTCGGCCTGGCCGAAGGCGTCACGTTCCCGCGCGTGCCCGGCATCGAGGCCGTCGGCGTCGTCGACGAAGACCCCGACGGGCTCCTGCCGCCCGGGCAGCAGGTCGCGACGATGATGGGCGGGATGGGCCGCACGTTCGACGGCGGCTACGCCGAATACACGCTCGTCCCGCGGACGCAGGTGATCCCGTTCCGCAGCGACCTGCCGTGGGCGGTGCTCGGCCAGGTCCCGGAGACGCTGCAGACCGCGTACGGCTCGCTCACCACCGGCCTCGACCTGCGGAAGGGCCAGACGCTGCTGATCCGCGGCGGCACGTCCGCCCTCGGCTTCGCCACCGCCACTCTGGCACGCGACCTCGGCGCCACCGTCCTCGCCACCACGCGGCAGCCGGACCGGCTCGAGACGTTGCGCGCGCACGGCGTGGACCACCCGCTTCTCGACGACGGCGACATCGCCGGGCAGGTCCGCGAGATCGTCCCCGGCGGTGTCGACGCGGCGCTCGAACTCGTCGGGACGCCGACCCTGCCGGACACGCTGAAGGCCACGCGCGTGCACGGCACCGTCTGCTTCACCGGCATGCTGTCCAACCAGTGGATCGTCAAAGATTTCTATCCGATCGGTTACCTTCCCGCCGGGGTGCGGCTGACCGCTTATGGTGGTGAGGCGGACGACCTGCCCGCCTCCGTCCTCCAGCGGTACCTCGATCGCATCGCCTCCGGCGAAGCGAGCCTCGGCCCGGCCAAGGTGTACCCGATGACGGAGATCCGGCAGGCGCACGACGACCTGGAGCACAACCGGACGGCGGGCAAGCTCGTCGTGCTGACCGGCCGAGCGGAGGGAGCCGCCCCGTGATCCTGCCGCCGCCCGCCGACGTCGAAGCCCAGCTCGCCGCCGCCCGGCGGGACAGCGACCTCGACCGCTACCTCGGCCTCCTCGCCGGCGAGGAGCTGTTCGTGCCGATCCGGCGGGTGGACGCCCGCAGCATCCTCGACGAGCGGGCGGAGACGTTCCCGAACGTCTACCACGAGACCGGCGGCGACGAGTTCCTGCAGGTCTTCACCCGCGGCGCGCTGCCCGACCTCGGCCCGGACATCGTGGTCATGAGCGGCGCGCTGGACTGGGCGGTCGACGGCGTCGGGCGGCACGAGCGGGTCGTGTTCAACCGCGGCACGCGCGGTGAGTGGCGGCTGCCGGGGGCGACCCTGCAGCCCTGGCTCGACGCGCACCTCGACGACGTCACGCCGCTGGAAGAGCAGGTCGAACGGCTGATCACCGCGTCGTACGGGCACCTGGACGGCCCGATCGCGCACGCGCTGGCCTGCGGTGCCCACCTGGCGGTGCTCAACGCGGCGCCGTGGAACGTCCTCGACGGCCGCTACCACGACTACGTCGCCGAGGTCCGCGGGCTGCGGGACTGGTGGGGCGTGCCGGACCCGCCGGGCTGGCGCGCGACCATGGCCGGGCTGATCGGTGACGGCTACGCGCTGACGCCCGGCAACCTGGCGCTGATGCTGCGCCTGCGGTTCGCCGCCGAATACGGGCTGCCGGGCGGCGAGTTCGACCCGGTGACGTGGGCGGGGCTGGCGGACCGCTGGTGTGCGGACAACGATGCCGCGGACCAGGCGGACGAGCTGCGGCAGGTCGTGCGCCGGGTGTCGCGCTACGAACAGCGGTTCCGCGCCGACGGCCTGCTCGACGCCGACGGGTTCGTCACGACGGCGCTGTCCTGGGACGTCGGCCGCGCGGTCACCATCGCCCGCAGCGGGCTGGCGGCGGGGTACTGCGACGCGCTGACCGCCGAGCTGATGGTGCTCGAAGCCGGTTCCCTCGCCCGCCGTTACCACCAGTCATGGGCCGACCTGTCGGCGGGGTACGTCATGGGACGGCTGCTGCACGACGGCGAAGACGAGTTCGGCGACTGGTACGCGGCGGCCGTGCGGGTCCACCACCTGCTCCTTCGGGATCCGGCGAGCCCGTGGCTGAACCTGGGGTTCGGGTCTCTTTCGGAGGAGTCCGACGCCTGACCCGCGCGGGGGAGAGCGACGGGGCTCACCACAACGGGTCACGACGGCTACGGCGTGGCGTACGTCGTCCCACGAGCAAATTTGTCACCATCGGCCACATGAAGCTCACGGGTCTGCTCACGCGGAATCAAGAACCCCTCCCGGGGATCACCGGGGTCGCCCGGGTCGACCGCCGCACCCGGGAGCTGCTGCGCCGGATCAGTCCCGGCGACATCGTCGTGCTCGACCAGCTGGACCTCGACCGCGCGACGGCCGACGCCCTGGTGGAGGCCGAGGTCGCGGGCGTGGTCAACGCGTCGCCGTCGATCTCCGGCCGGTTCCCGAACATGGGACCGGAGATCCTCGTCGCGGCCGGCATCCCGCTCGTCGACTCGGTCGGCGGCGAGCTGCTGCGCACGATCAAGGACGGCACGAAGCTGCGGCTGCACGACGGTGTCGTGTACGTCGGCGAGCGGCAGGTCGCCTCCGGCATCGAGCAGACCGCCGAGAGCGTCGCCGACCAGATGATCGAGGCCAAGGCCGGGATGTCGACGCAGCTGGAGGCGTTCTCGGCGAACACCATCGAGTTCCTGCGCCGCGAGCGCACGCTGATCCTCGACGGCGTCGGCGTGCCGGAGCTGAAGGTCCCGATCCGCGACCGGCACGTGCTGGTCGTGGCGGGCGGCAACGGGCACCTCGAAGACCTCAAGAAGCTCAAGAAGTACATCGCCGAGCATCGGCCGGTGCTGATCGGCGTCGACGCGGGCGCCGACACCCTGCGCGTGCAGGGGTACCGGCCGGACGTCGTCGTCGGCGACCCGACCGGCATCGGCACCGCGACCCTGCGCGGCGGCGGCGAGGTCGTGGTGCCCGCCCAGCCGGACGGGCACGCGCCCGGCGTCGAGCGGATCCAGGACCTGGGGATCGGCGCGGTGACGTTCCCCGCATCCGGCAACGCCGAGGACCTCGCGCTGCTGCTGGCCGACGCGCACGGCGCGAGCCTGGTCGTCACCGTCGGCTTCCAGGCCACGCTGCGGGAGTTCCTCGACCACGGCCGGTCCGGCTCGAACCCGTCGACGTTCCTCACGCGGCTGAAGCTCGGCACGAAGCTCGTCGACGGCAAGGCGGTGGCGACGCTGCACCGCAGCCGCGTGTCGATCGGCGCGGTCGTCCTGCTCGTGCTCGCCGCGGTGGTGGTGGTCGCCGCGGCACTGCTGGTGTCCGATGTGGGCTCGGTCTACGTGGACTGGCTCCGGCACACCTGGAATTCGTTCGCCGGCTGGGTCAAGGGGCTCTTCACGTGATTTCGCTGCGCTACCACGTCGTTTCCATCGCCGCCTGCTTCCTCGCGCTGGCCGTCGGCGTCGTGCTCGGCTCGACCGCCCTGAACGGCACGCTGCTGTCCGGGCTGGCCGGGGAGAAGAAGGACCTGGGCAGCCAGGTCGCGGACCTCGAAGCGCAGCGCAACGCGCTCAACGCGCGGCTGGCCGACGCGGACGCGTTCGCCGGCTCGATGGGCCCGAAGGTCGTCGCGGGCGCGCTGGACAAGCGGTCGGTGGTGCTGGTGACCACCGAGGACGCGCGCCCGGCCGACCGCGACGCGCTGAAGAAGCTGGTCGGCCAGGCCGGTGCCGCGGTGACCGGCGAGGTCCAGCTGACCGCGGCGTTCGCCGACCCGGACAAGGCCGACCAGCTGCGCGACGTCGTCACGCGGCTGCAGCCTGCCGGGGCGAAGTTCCCGACCGCGGGCGACTCCGGCACGCTCGCCGGCGCGCTGCTCGGTTCGGTGCTGCTGCTGGACAAGACGACGGCGAAGCCGCAGTCCTCGGGCGAGGAGCTGGCGGCCGCGCTCGGCGGGCTCACCGACGGCGGGTTCGTCAAGGCGGGCCCGGACGTCAAGCCTGCCCAGCTGGCGATCGTGCTGACCGGCGCGCAGGCGACCGGCGAGAGCGCGGGCGACCGCGCGGCGACGATCGCCCGGTTCGCCACGCAGCTCGACCGCAGCGGAGCGGGCACGGTCCTGGCGGGCGACGCCGGATCTGCCGACGGCACCGGGGCGCTGGGCGTGGTCCGCGCGGACACCTCGGCGACGTCGATCCTGTCCACTGTGGACAATGTGGACACCTCGGCGGGCCGGGTGAGCACGATCCTGGCGCTGAAGGAACAGCTCGACGGCGGCGCGGGCCGCTACGGCATCGCGGGCAACGCGACGGCACCCGCCCCGGGCGTCACCAACCCCGACGGCAACTGACCGGCTTCAGCTCACGACGGCCAGGTGCGGCGCTTGTCCAACGGCCGGGCGTACGAACCCGCGCGGCTCGTGTTCAAGCCCAGGGCAACGAGGGATTCGGCGAGGCGGACCGCGGCCGCGACGCCGTCGATCACCGGGATGTCCAGCATCGTCGCGATCTTGCGGTCCAGCCCGGTCATTCCCGCGCAGCCGAGGACGAGGACCTCGGCTCCGGCGTCGCGCGCGCGGCGTCCGGCGGTGAGCAACGCCGACTCCGTGCGGCGTTCGTCGGTCAGCTCCAGCACGCCGAGCCCCGCGCCGGTGACCGTGACGCAGTTCTGTGCGACGCCCGCCGCGTGCAGGCTGTCCTCGATCAGGCCGCACGTGCGGTCCAAAGTGGTCACCACACCGTAGCGGCGGCCGAGCAGGCAGGCCAGGTGCGCGGCCGCTTCGGTGATGTCGACGACCGGGACGTCCAGCAGCTCGCGGGCACCCTCGCGGCCGTGCTCGCCGAAGCCGGCGAGCACCACCGCGTCGAACGGTTCATCCAGGCCCCGCAACAGGTCCAGCACCGCGGCCGCGGACAGGAAGCTGTCGAGCCAGCCCTCGGCCGACTCCGGACCCCACCGCGGTGTCCGGGCGAGGATCTCGGTGCCCGGGCTCGCCGCGGCCCGGGCACCGGCTTCGATCTCCTTCGTCATCGCCTCGGTGGTGTTGCAGTTGGTGACGACGATCCTCATCGATGCTTCCTCGAAACCGCGTAGTACACGAGTGCCGACGACGCCGTGCCGATGAACCATGAGTACGGCGCCGCGGGGCCGAAGAACGGCACCAGTGCGATGACTGCGGACAACGCGGCCGTCGGGAAGAACGTCACCAGCGCCCGCGGGTTCACCCGGGGGTACGCGCCGCCGTCGACGAACAGCTGGGCGACGTCGACCTTGCCGCGGCGGATCAGGTAGTAGTCCACGATCATGATCCCGAACAGCGGGCCGAGGAACGCGCCGAGCCCGCCGAGGAAGTAGTTGACCACTGCCGGGGAGGAGTACAGCTTCCACGGCAGCACGCACAGCGCGGCGACCGCGCTGATCATCCCGCCGATGGTGAACGTGATCCGCTTCGGCCAGATGTTGGCCAGGTCGTAGGCGGGGGAGACGAAGTTCGCGACGATGTTGACGCCCATGGTGGCGACGGCGAAGGTCAGCGCGCCGACGATGAGCACCGGCGTGTTGTGCACCTTCGCCAGCAGCTCGGCCGGGTCGGTGATGGCCTCGCCGAACACCTGCATGCTGCCCGCGGTGACGATCACCGACAGCAGCGCGAACGCCGTCGAGTTGATCGGCAGGCCCCAGAAGTTGCCGCGCTTGACCGTCTTCTGGTCCGGCGCGAAGCGGGAGAAGTCGCAGAAGTTCAGCATGAGCGTGCCGTAGGTGGCCAGGATGAGCCCGGCCGCGCCGAACCACTGCCGGATCTGCTCGCCGGTCGAAAGCTGTTTCGGGCTGCTGGTGAAGGAGATGTTCCAGTGCCCGGCGGCGAGAATCCACACGGCGAGCGCGATCATCACGACCCAGATCGCCGGCCCGCACCAGTCCTGGAACTTGCGCACGGACTCCATGCCGCGGGTCAGGATCAGCGCCTGGACCGCCCACAGCGCGACGAAACAGATCCAGCCGAGCGCGTGCAGGCCGAGGAAACCGTGCTCGGTCAACGGTTTCAGGCCGGGGTCGATGGCGAGCACGAGCAGCGTGATGGCCACGCTCGCGAGGTAGGTCTGGATGCCGTACCAGAAGATCGCGATGATGGCGCGGATCAGCGCGGGCAGGTTGGCGCCGAACGTGCCGAAGCTGATCCGCGCCACGACCGGGAAGGGCACGCCGGTGCGCTGGCCGATCCGGCCCATCAGGTTCATCCCGAAGTAGATGATGATGAACCCGAACAGCAGGGCGGTGAACACCTGCCAGGCGGACAGGCCGAGCACGAACAGCCCGGCCGCGAAGGTGTAGTTGCCGAGGTTGTGCACGTCGGACATCCACAGCGCGAAGATGTCGTAGACCTTCCACCGGCGTTCCTTCGCGGGGGCGAGGTCCTCGTTCCACAGCCGGGGGTCGGGTGGCGGAGTTGTGTCTTGGTGGGGTTCCGTGAGCGGGGCGGCGGTCATGCAAGCCCTCCGATCGACGTGCGACGACGGCGATTTGGGATACCAAACTTTGGAATCCCAAATATCGCCCCGGCGTCCACGCGAGTCAACCCTTCCGCCGATAAACTCGTGTTACGGCCGGTTACGCCGGTGTTGAGGGAGGGGGCGCGGTGAACGAGCGGCAACCCCTCGCGGCCACGCGGCAGCGGGTCCGCGAGGAGCTGCGCGAACGGATCCTGACCGGACGCCTGCGCCCGGGCGACCGGCTGGTCGAGCGCGAGCTGGCCGAGGACCTCGGCGTCTCGCGCGTCCCGGTCCGCGAGGCCATCCGCAGCCTGGAGGCCGAGGGCTTCCTCGTCGTCCAGTCGCCGCGCCGGGTCGTCGTCCGGCAGCTCGCGCGCGTCGACGTCGAGGAGCTGTTCGACGTCCGGGAGGCGCTCGAAGGACTCGCCGCCGGGCTCGCCGCGGCGCGGGCCGGCGCGGCGGAACGGAAGCGGCTCGAACGCGTCCTCGCCGACGCCGCCCGCGCGACCGCCCGCGGTGACGCGGCCCGGATCCCGGTGCTCAACTCGCGCTTCCACGACGAGATCGTCGCCATCGCGGGCAACGCGCTGCTCAGCACGATGCTGCAGCCGCTGGAGGGCAGGCTCCGCTGGCTCACGAGCCAGAACGAGCACTGGGCCGACCTGCTCGACGAGCATCGCCGGCTCTACGAGGCGATAGTTTCCGGGGACGCCGAGCGCGCGAAGGCGTCCGCCGTGGAGCACGTGCGGGTGAACCGCGAAGTGACGCTGCGTTCCCTCTTCGGCGAAGAACCCGGGGAGCGGCCCGCGGGCTGAGGCCTGCCCGGTTTGGCGAAGATTGCGCGGGGGCGCCCGGTTTTTCAGCCATTGGCACCAGCGGTGACACGACTTTGGTCTGTGTCACGCGGCCGAACGGCTGCTTACGGTCTTCGCTCACCGGTCCCGCCGACCGGGTCCCCACCTTCCCGGAGGTTCACTGTGCGTAGAGCGACAGTATTCGCCGCAGCCTTCACCCTCGCCCTCACCACCGCCGGCATCGCCGACGCGGCCCCGGCGCCGCACGGCCACGCCCAGCGCGTCTGCTCGGCCGCGCCGGCCGGCTTCGCCGCGTGCAACGCCTGGATCGACACCGACACGACCTTCGCCGCCGCGCCGTCCGGGCTCGGCCCGGCCGACCTGCTGTCGGCGTACAACCTCGGCTCGCTCGCGGGCAGCGCCGGGGCCGGCCGCACGATCGCCATCGTCGACGCCTACGACGCCCCGACCGCTTTCTCCGACGTCAACGTCTACCGCGCGCAGTACGGCATCCCGGCACTCGCGTCCTGCACGCCGTCGTCGGTCAACGCCAGCACCACCCCGTGCTTCGCCAAGTCCAACCAGACCGGCGGGACCACCTACCCGCGCAAGGACGGCGGCTGGGCCCAGGAGATCTCGCTCGACGTCGACATGGCGTCGGCGATCTGCCCGAAGTGCAACATCCTGCTGGTCGAGGCGTCCTCGGCGAGCTTCACCGACCTCGGCACGGCGGTGAACACGGCCGTGAACCTGGGTGCCGAGGTGGTCAGCAACAGCTACGGCGGCAGCGAGTTCTCCAGCGAAGCGAGCGCCGAGGGCCAGTACTTCAACCACCCGGGCGTCGCGATCACGGTCAGCTCCGGCGACTCCGGCTACGGCGTCGAGTTCCCGGCCGCGTCGCGCTACGTGACTGCGGTCGGCGGCACCAGCCTGAAGAAGGCGTCGAACACCCGCGGCTGGAGCGAGACGGCGTGGAGCGGCGCGGGCAGCGGCTGCTCGGCCTACATCACCAAGCCGTCGTGGCAGACCGACAGCGGCTGCGGCAGGCGCACGGTCGCCGACGTCAGCGCGGTCGCCGACCCGGCCACCGGCGTCGCCGTCTACGACAGCACCGCCTACCAGGGCCGCTCGGGCTGGATGGTGTTCGGCGGCACCAGCGTCGCGGCTCCGGTCGTCGGCAGCGTCTACGCGCTCGGCGGTGTCACCGGCGTCACGGGCGCGAACACTGTGTACTCGCACACATCTTCGCTGTACGACGTGAGTGGCGGCAGCAACGGCTCGTGCGGCGGCAGCTACCTCTGCACCGCCGTGACCGGCTACGACGGCCCGACGGGCCTCGGTACGCCGAACGGCGGCACCGCCTTCTGACGCCAGGCGGACGGTCCGCCACACGGACGCCCGTGTGGTGGACCGTCACGCACCGCACTACCATGATCACGGAAACCCCGCTCTCCGAGCAAAAGTGGCATATCCGACACGCCCCATGAGCTCCGCCAACAGGCGCTTCCCAGTGGCTTCATGGGAAATTCACAGAATGGGTGGCAAGTCTGACAACGTGAACCACGCCGACGACGGTGCCGGACCGGTGGCACGATGACGACCGCCCAGGCCACACTCGAAGCACCCGCCCGCCGCACGAGACCGGGCGGCAAAGCGCCCTACCTGCACCAGATCGACCTGTTCCGGTTGGTCACGTTCGCCTGCGTCATCCTCATCCACGTGGTGGGCGCGACGAACTACGCGCAGGACGTGGGCGCCAACGCCGTCGAGACGCCGCTGCACTTCACGCGTGAGGCGTTCTTCGCGCTGACCGGCTTCGTGCTGGTGTTCCAGAACCGCCGCCGCGAGTTCACCGCCGCGGACTTCTGGCGACGGCGGCTGCCGCTGGTCGCGACGCCGTACCTGGCGTGGTCGATGTTCTTCTGGGCGTTCGCGCTGGTGACCGGCGAGCAGCAGCCGGGCTCGCTGGAGGCGTCGATGCGCCTGCTGCTGAAGGATCTCGTCACCGGCGGCGCCTGGTACCACCTGTACTTCCTGCTCGTGACGATGCAGGTCTACCTGCTGTTCCCGTGGCTGATCAAGCTCCTGCGGGCGACCGAGGGCAAGCACAGATGGCTGCTGCTCGGCAGTGGCGCGGTGCAGGTCGGCGTGACGTTCTTCATGACGTACCAGCCGTTCGGCGTCAGCTACGAGACCATCACCCACCTGTACGCCACGATCGTGCCGTACCAGTTCTACACACTGTTCGGTGCCGTGGTGGCCATGCACTTCGAGGCGGTGCACGCCTGGGCGGGCCGCCACCGGCTGCTGCTCGGCGGCGCGCTCGTCGCGGTGCTGGCGGGGACGGAGTGGTACTACCTCCGTACCGTCCACAAAGGAACGTTCCCGCAGGTGGCCAGCGACCCGTTCCAGCCGTACCTGATCCCGTGGTTCCTCACCGTGATCGCGGCGATCTACGCGTTCACGACGTGGTGGGCCGCGCGCCGCCGCGAGGGCAGCCGCGGCGCGCGGGTGGTGTCGTGGGCGGCGAACCGGTCGTTCAGCATCTTCCTCGTCCACCCGCTGGCGCTGGCCCTGCTCGGCCCGCTGATCCCGGTCGTGGCGGAACACTTCGGCGCGCCGTGGCTCAGCGTGATCATCTACGTCGCGACGATCGTCCTGACGATCCTGATCGTGGAGATCCTCCGGCGGCTGCCGGGCAGCCGGGCGCTCACCGGACGTCCCCGGCTGAAGGCCGCGGCCTGACCTCACCCGCACGGGTGGCCTCGGTCATAACCGGCGGCCGGGGCATGTCACAGCGCGCGGATCCGCAGCCGTGGGATATGCTGGCGGCCCGTGGGACTTCAGTCACGGGCTACCAAGTACGTCTTTGTCACCGGAGGCGTCGCCTCCTCTCTGGGTAAGGGACTCACGGCTTCCAGCCTGGGTCAGCTCCTTACCGCGCGCGGGCTTCGCGTCACGATGCAGAAGCTCGACCCCTATCTCAACGTCGACCCCGGGACGATGAACCCGTTCCAGCACGGTGAGGTGTTCGTCACCGACGACGGTGCCGAGACCGACCTCGACATCGGGCACTACGAGCGCTTCCTCGACCGCGACCTCGACGGCAAGGCCAACGTCACCACCGGCCAGGTCTACTCCGAGGTGATCGCCAAGGAGCGCCGCGGCGAGTATCTCGGCGACACCGTGCAGGTCATCCCGCACATCACCGACGAGATCAAGGCACGGATCACCGCCGCCGCCGGGCCCGACGAGACCGGCCAGACGCCGGACGTCGTCATCACCGAGGTCGGCGGCACGGTCGGCGACATCGAGTCCCTGCCGTTCCTGGAGGCCTGCCGCCAGGTCCGCCACGACGTCGGCCGCGACCACTGCTTCTTCCTGCACGTCTCGCTGGTGCCGTACCTGGCGCCGTCGGGCGAGCTGAAGACCAAGCCGACCCAGCACTCGGTCGCCGCACTGCGCAACATCGGCATCCAGCCCGACGCGCTGGTCTGCCGGGCCGACCGGGAGATCCCCGAGGACCTCAAGCGCAAGATCGGCCTGATGTGCGACGTCGACACCGAGGCCGTCATCGCCTGCCCGGACGCGCGGTCCATCTACGACATCCCGAAGGTGCTGCACGGCGAGGCGCTCGACGCCTACGTCGTCCGCCGCCTCGGCCTGCCGTTCCGCGACGTCGACTGGACGGTGTGGGGCGACCTGCTCGACCGGGTGCACAACCCGAGCGAGACGGTGAAGATCGCGGTCGTCGGCAAGTACATCGACCTGCCGGACGCCTACCTCTCGGTGACCGAGGCCCTGCGTGCGGGCGGGTTCGCCCACCGCGCCAAGGTCGAGATCGTCTGGGTCGCCTCCGACGACGCGCAGACCGCGTCCGGCGCCGCGTCCGTGTTGTCCGATGTGGACGGTGTGCTGATCCCTGGCGGGTTCGGCATCCGCGGCATCGAGGGCAAGGTCGGCGCGATCGAGTACGCGCGCACCCGCGGGGTGCCGCTGCTCGGGCTGTGCCTCGGCTTGCAGTGCATGGTCATCGAGGCGGCGCGGCACCTGGCGGGCATCAAGGACGCCGGGTCGTCGGAGTTCGACGAGAACACCAAGCACCCGGTCATCTCGACCATGGCCGACCAGCGCGACGTCGTCGCGGGGGAGCGGGACATGGGCGGCACGATGCGCCTCGGCGCGTACCCGGCGAAGCTCAAGCCGGGTTCGCAGGTCGCGAAGGCCTACGGGACCACCGAGGTGTCCGAGCGGCACCGGCACCGCTACGAGGTCAACAACGCCTACCGCAAGCAGCTCTCGGACGCGGGCCTGGTGTTCTCCGGCACCTCGCCGGACGACCACCTGGTCGAGTTCGTCGAGCTGCCCGCCGACAAGCACCCGTTCTTCGTCGGCACCCAGGCGCACCCCGAGCTGAAGAGCCGCCCGACCCGGCCGCACCCGCTGTTCAGCGCGTTCGTCAAGGCCGTCGTGGACCGCAAGGTCGCCGAGCGGCTGCCGGTCGAGCTGCCCGAGGCGCCGGTGGCGGCCCGGTGACCGCGCCGGGCGAGCACGAGTTCACCGTCGCGTCCAGCCGGGACGTCCACATCGGACGCGTCGTCGGCCTGCGGATCGACGAGGTCGTCATGCCGGACGGCAACACCGCGACCCGCGAGGTGATCGAGCACCTCGGCGCGGTCGCGATCGCCGCGCTGGACGAGGACGACCAGGTCACGCTGATCCACCAGTACCGGCACCCGGTCGGGCACCGGCTGTGGGAGCTGCCCGCCGGCTTGATCGACCACCTCGGCGAGGACCCGCTGGGCACGGCCCGCCGGGAGCTGGTCGAGGAGGTCGGGCTGGCGGCCACGGAGTGGTCGACCCTGGTCGACGTCGCGGCCTCGCCCGGCTTCACCGACGAGGTGGTCCGGGTCTTCCTGGCCCGCGGGCTGTCCGAAGTGGACCGCGACGTGCTCGGCGAGGAGGAGGCGGACCTGGTCATCCGCAAGTTCCCGCTCGCCGAGGCGGTCCGGATGGCACTGGCGGGCGAGCTGGTCAACGGCGCCACGGTGTCCGGCGTGCTGGCCGCGCACGCGGTGGTCACCGGCGCGGCCTCCCCGCGTCCGGCGGACGCGCCATGGGAGGACCGCCCGACGGCGTTCGCCAAGCGCCGCGAGTCCTGAGCCCGCGTGAAGGCCACCCCGAGGAAGTTCAAGTTCCTCGAGGTGGCCTTCACGGACTTCGGGCCGGCGGGGAACGGGGTTTCTGCCGGGTCGCGAGCCCCGGGCGGCCTAAGGTAGCCGCGTGGCAGCGGGCAGCACGGCCGACGTGATCGCCGCGTATCTCGACCACCTGGTCGTCGAACGCGGGACCGCGCGCAACACCCTGGTCAGCTACGCCCGCGACCTGCGCCGGTACGCCGCGCACCTCGACGGCGCGGGCGTCGCGAAGATCGCCGACGTCACGCCGTCGCACGTCACGTCCTTCGGGGCCGCCCTGCGCGAAGGCGACGACGAGCACCAGCCGCTGGCCGCGTCGTCGGCCGCACGGGCGCTGGTCGCCGTGCGGGGCCTGCACAAGTTCGCCCACGCCGAGGGCCTCACCGAGCACAACCCGGCCCGCGAGGTCCGGCCGCCGACGCCGGCGAAACGGCTGCCCAAGGCGTTGCCGGTCGACGACGTGCTGCGGCTGCTGGAGACCCCGCCGCCGGACGGCGAGCGCGCGCTGCGCGACCGGGCGCTGCTGGAGCTGCTCTACTCCACCGGGGCGCGGATCTCCGAGGCGGTCGGCCTGGACGTCGACGACGTCGACGACACCGAACGCACCGTCCTGCTCGACGGCAAGGGCGGCAAGCAGCGGATCGTGCCGATCGGCCGTCCGGCGCTGGCCGCCCTGCACGCCTACACCGTCCGCGCGCGCCCGGCGCTCGCCGCGCACGGCCGCGGCACCGCGGCGCTGTTCCTCAACGCCCGCGGCAGCAGGCTGTCCCGGCAGAGCGCGTGGCAGGTGCTCAAGGACACCGCCGAGCGCGCGGGCATCAGCGCCGCGGTCTCGCCGCACACCCTCCGCCACTCCTTCGCCACGCACCTGCTCGAAGGCGGCGCCGACGTGCGCGTCGTGCAGGAACTGCTCGGCCACGCCTCGGTGACGACGACCCAGGTGTACACCCTGGTCACGGTCAACACCCTGCGCGAGGTGTACGCGACGGCGCACCCGCGGGCGCTGGGCTAGAAAGCACTAGAAACGGCGAAGGGCCTTCCCAACCTGGACCGACGGTCGAGTGACATTGCCCCGTCGAGTCCGGCGCGTTGCTTTGCCGGGGCTCCGACTCCGGACATAGGCTGCGGCGGGACGCGACGAACAAGGAGCCTTCTCGCCATGTCGACACCGAACCAGCCGGCCGCCCCGGCCGAGTCCGCCGGGTCGGCGGCGGCGAACCTCAGCGAGGTCACCATCGCGACACCGATCGACCACGACGGCGACGAACAGCCGGAACGCAACGGCAAGAAGGTGAAGCTCGAGGGCATCGGGCCCACCGGCAGGCCGATCCGCGAGCACCCCGAGCCGCCGCCGCTGGACAAGCACGGCCCGGCCAAGATCATGGCGATGTGCAACCAGAAGGGCGGCGTCGGCAAGACGACGTCGACCATCAACCTGGGTGCCGCGCTGGCCGAGTACGGGCGCCGGGTGCTGCTGGTCGACTTCGACCCGCAGGGTGCGCTCGCCGTCGGTCTCGGCATCCAGCCGCACGAACTGGACCAGACGGTCTACAACGCCATCATGGAGCGGTCGGTCAGCGCCACCGACGTGCTGATGAAAACCCGCGTCGAAGGCGTTGACCTGCTGCCGAGCAACATCGACCTGTCCGCCGCCGAGGTCCAGCTCGTCGCGGAGGTAGGGCGCGAACACACGTTGTTACGGGTCCTTCGTCCGCTCATGAACGACTACGACTATGTTCTTGTCGACTGCCAGCCCTCGCTCGGCCTGCTCACGGTGAACGCGCTGACCGCCGCGGACGGCGTGATCATCCCGCTGGAGTGCGAGTTCTTCAGTCTGCGAGGCGTCGCCCTCCTGATCGACACCATCGAGAAGGTGCAGGAACGCCTCAACCCCAAACTGGACATAGTCGGGATTCTCGCCACCATGTACGACCCGAGAACCCTGCATTCGAAGGAGGTCATGGCTCGCGTGGTGGAGGCATTCGGCGAGACCGTGTTCGACACGGTCATCAACCGCACCGTGCGGTTCCCCGAGACGACGGTCGCGGGTGAGCCGATCACGACCTGGGCGCCCAAGTCGGCAGGCGCGGCGGCGTACCGCCAGCTGGCCCGCGAGGTGATCGCTCGGTGAGCAGGCGCGCGTCCCTGCCGGGAGCGTCGGAACTCTTCCGCATCACCTCGAATCCCGCCCTCGATCTCCCCTCCCCGCCCCCGGCCGCGCCGGCACCCGCCGAGCCGTCCGGAAACGGCAAGGCCAAGCCCGCCGGCCGCAAGGAGCAGCTCGCCCGCAGCGGCGACGCGGCCCCGCACGGGTCCGGCCGGACCAAGCACGACGCGAAGATCACCGTCTACGTCTCCGGCGACGAGCTGCTGGCCATGGAACAGGCCCGGCTGACGCTGCGCGCGAAGCACGAGCTGGTCGTCGACCGCGGCCGCCTGGTCCGCGAGGCGGTCGCGGTGCTGCTGGCCGACTTCGACCAGCACGGCGAGGACTCGGTGCTGGTCCAGCGGCTGCGGGTGGTCGGCTCAGACGGCGGCGAAACCGAGGGCTGATGGACGAGCCGCCAGCGGCTCCGGAGGAACAGGTCCCCGAAGAGCACCAGACGGTGCACGGCGGGATGATCCCCGAAGGCGTCAACACCGAAGAGCTGAGCACGTCGAAGTTCAAGGTGCGGCTGGCCAACTTCGAGGGGCCGTTCGACCTGCTGCTGCAGCTGATCTCGCAGCACCAGCTCGACGTCACCGAGGTGGCGCTGCACCAGGTCACCGACGACTTCATCGCGTACACGCGGGCGCTGGGCAGCGACTGGAACCTCGACGAGACGACGGAGTTCCTGGTCATCGCGGCCACGCTGCTGGACCTGAAGGCGGCGCGGCTGCTGCCCGCGGCCGAGGTCGAGAGTGAAGACGACCTGGCGCTGCTGGAAGCGCGTGACCTGCTCTTCGCGCGGGTGCTGCAGTACCGGGCGTACAAGCAGGTGGCGGCGCTGTTCGGCGAGCTGGAGCAGAACGCGCTGCGGCGCTACCCGCGGTCGGTGGCGCTGGAGGAGCGGTTCGTCGGGCTGCTGCCCGAGGTGATGCTCGGGGTGACGCCGGAGAAGTTCGCCGAGATCGCGGTGGCGGTGTTCCGGCCGAAGCCGCCCCCGACGGTGTCGATCGCCCACATCCACATGGGCCGCGTGTCGGTCCGCGAGCACGCGGCGGTGCTGCGCGTACTGCTGGCCGAACGCGGCCAGGCAACGTTCGGCGAGCTGGTCGAGGACTGCGAGCACACGGTCGAGATCGTGGCCCGCTTCCTGGCACTGCTGGAGCTGTACCGCGAGGCGACGGTCCAGTTCGAGCAGAGCGAAGCGCTGGCGGAGCTGCACGTCCGCTGGACGGGCGGCTCGAAGGAAGAAGCCTCCGCGGCGGCCGAGCTGGACCGCGCCGCCGGGGACGAAGAGGAGTACGGGTGAGCCCCGAGAACGACGAGCCGGTATCCCCGCCCGAACCACCGGCGGGCCAGCCGGAAGAAGCCGCGGCGGAACTGGCACTGGACGAGGCACTGTCCGGCGAGCCGGTCACCGATTCCGGCGAGCCGGAGGAGCCTTTGGCCGTGGAGGCGGAGGCGCCACTTTCACGTGAAAGTGACGCGCCTGCCGAGCCCGAGGCGGCGGCTGGGGAAGGCCGTGCCGAGGATGCCGAAGCCGGGGACGGCGAAGCGACGGGCTCTGCCGATGCTGCCGGGGTGACCGAAGCCGCCGAGTCCACCGGCGCGGCCGAATCCGGGGAGCCTTTGGCCGTGGAGGCGGAGGCGCCACTTTCACGTGAAAGTGACGCGCCTGCCGAGCCCGAGACCTCAGGTGACGGCGGCGAGGAGCCCGGTCCCGACGATCCCGAGTCCGACCTCGTGGCCACCGGGGACGTCAGCCTGCTGCCCGACGTCACCTCCGACGAGGCACTCGAAGCCGCGCTCGAGGCGCTTCTGCTCGTCGTCGACTCGCCGGCCAGTGAGGAACTGCTCGCCGAGACCCTCGAACAGCCCAAGTCGCGGATCGTCGTCGCGCTGCGGACCATGGCGCAGAAGTTCACCGAGCGTGCCTCCGGGATCGACCTGCGGCGCGTCGGGGAAGGGTGGCGGTTCTACACTAGGGACGTCTATGCCCCGTTCGTGGAGAAGCTCCTGCTGGACGGCCAGCGGTCGAAGCTGACCAGGGCCGCGCTGGAGAGCCTCGCCGTGATCGCGTACCGGCAGCCGGTGACCCGGGCTCGGGTTGCCGCGGTGCGCGGCGTGAACGTGGACGGCGTGATCCGGACGCTGCTCGCGCGCGGCCTCATCGAAGAGATGGGGACCGATCCCGAGACGACCGGCACGCTGTACGTGACGACCGAGCTGTTCCTGGAGCGACTGGGGCTGTCGTCACTGAACGACCTGCCGCCGATCGCTCCGTTGCTACCCGAAGTGGACACCATCGATGACATCCAGTGAACACCCCGACGGCGTCCGGCTGCAGAAGGTGCTGTCGCAGGCCGGGGTCGCCTCCCGGCGCGCGGCGGAGGACCTGATCGTCGCCGGCCGGGTCGAGGTGAACGGCGAGGTCGTCACCGAGCTGGGCCGCCGCGTCGACCCCGACCAGGCGATCATCCACGTCGACGGCACCCGCGTGAACCTGCGCGACGACCTGATCTACCTCGCCCTGAACAAGCCCAAGGGCGTGCACTCGACGATGTCCGACGACCGCGGCCGCCCCTGCGTCGGCGACTACCTGCGCGGCCGCTACGAGGAGACGCCCGGCGTCGTGCACGTCGGACGGCTCGACGAGAACACCGAGGGCCTGCTGCTGCTCACCAACGACGGCGACCTCGGCCACCGGCTGATGCACCCCTCCTACCGGGTGCTCAAGACCTACCTCGCCGAGGTCGACGGCCTGGTCCCGCGCGGGCTCGGCAAGGAGCTGCGGAAGGGCTGGGAGCTGCCGGACGGCATCGTCAAGGTCGACCAGTTCCGCGTCAAGGACATGCACTCCGGCAAGTCGCTGGTGGAGCTGGTGATCCACGAGGGCCGCAAGCACATCGTGCGCCGCCTGCTCAAGGACACCGGCCACCCGGTGCTCAAGCTGGTCCGCACGGCGGTCGGCGACGTCCAGCTCGGCAACCAGCGGTCCGGCTCGATCCGGCGGCTGACCAAGGGCGAGGTCGGCTCGCTCTACCGGGCCGTCGAACTCTGACGCACGGTCACCACAGGCCGATCCCCGCCGCACGCCCGACTTTCTGCCGTGGTGGGGAAATTTCCGCGGTCCTAGCGTGAGTGCCATGCGACTCGGTGTGATGTGCGGGGTCCTTGCGGTGCTCTTCTCCGGTGCGGTGGCTCCGGCGGCCGCGGCTCCGGCGGCGAGTGAACCGGTCTACGACTACGCGAAGGCGATCCGCGAAACCGTCTGGGTCGACATCGGGCGCGACGGTGACGGCGACGGGCGCTCCGACCGCGTCGCCGCGGACATCGTGCGGCCGTCCGAAGCGACGTCGCGGGTTCCGGTGATCATGGACGCCAGCCCGTACTACTCGTGCTGCGGGCGTGGCAACGAGAGCGAGCTGAAGTCCTACGACAGCGCCGGTAAGCCGGTGAAGTTCCCGCTGTTCTACGACAACTACTTCGTGCCGCGTGGCTACGCCGTCGTGCTGGTCGACCTGGCTGGGACGAACCGCTCGGCCGGCTGCGCCGACGTCGGCGGTGCCTCGGACGTCGGTTCCGCGCGCAAGGTCGTCGACTGGCTGAACGGCCGCGCCACCGGCTACAGCGCCAAGACCGGCGGCAGCGCGGTGACGGCGAGCTGGAGCACCGGGAACGTCGGGATGATCGGGAAGTCCTACGACGGCACGATCGCCAACGGCGTCGCGGCGACCGGTGTCGCGGGGCTGAAGACGATCGTGCCGATCTCGGCGATCAGCTCCTGGTACGACTACTACCGTTCCGACGGCGCCACCTTCGGCTTCAACCCCGACGGGCTCGCCCGCACGGTCGAGTCCCGCAACGGCGGCCAGAACTGCTCGGCGCAGAACCAGGTTCTCGCTTCCGGCGCCACCGCGAACGGCGACTACGGGCCCCTCTGGGCGGACCGCGACTACGTCGCCCGCGCGGGCAACGTGCGGGCCAGCGTGCTGCTGTCCCACGGCGTCAACGACCTCAACGTCAAGACCATCCACTTCGGACAGTGGTGGAGCGCGCTGAACGTCGAGAAGAAGATCTGGCTGTCGCAGACCGGGCACGTGGACCCGTTCGACTACCGGCGGGCGGCGTGGGTGGACCTGCTGCACCGGTGGTTCGACCACTACCTGCTGGGGCTGGACAACGGCGTCCAGAACGGCCCGGCGGCCAGCATCGAGCGGCAGCCGGACCAGTGGGCCGACCAGAGCGCGTACCCGGCGGCGAACGCGGTCGCGACGACGCTGCACCCGCAGGCGGCGGGGACGCTCGGCACCGCGACGTCGTCCGGGACGGCGTCGTTCACCGACAACCCGAGCCTGGGCGAGGACACCTGGGTGACCAACCCGGGCACCGCCGCGCTGACGTATTCGACCGGAACGCTCGCTGCGGACCTGCAGGTTTCGGGAACCTCGACGGTGACCGTGACGGCGACGCCGAGCACGTCGTCGGCACGGGTGTCGGCGCTCCTGGTCGACCTCGGCCCGGCGACGATCCGCAACTTCGCCGGCGGCGGCGAGGGAATCACGACGGGAACCGCGGAGAACTGCTGGGGCGCGTCGGCGCCGGGGGACGACGCCTGCTACCGGATCACTTCGGCGGACCAGAAGAAGGTCAGCTACACGATCCTCAGCCGCGGCTGGGCGGACCTGGCGAACTACGCGTCGCTGACCCAGGAACGGGCGCTGACCCCGGGAACGGCGTACACGATGACGTTCCGGCTGGCATCGACGGACCACGTGGTGCCGCGCGGACACGCGCTGGCGCTGATCATCGGCGGCACGGACGCGAGCTTCATCCGCGGCCCGGCCCAGCCGGGCCGGATCACGCTGGACCTGGCCCGGACGTCGGCCTCGGTGCCGCTGGCAGGCATCCCACCGGCGGCGACGACCCACCCGGCCCCGCCCGGGGCAGCGCACGTGCCGTCGGAGGCGCGGGCGGATCTGCGGTAGCCGGCGGCCAGTGCGCCCCAATGTGGCCTTGGGTGCGCTCAACGCACCAAAGGCGGCCTTCGGTGCGTCCAACGCACCGAAGGCCGCCTTGGGGCGCTTGGTTCGGGTGGAGCGGTGGGCCGGGGCCTGGCTTGGCTCGGGTGGACTTGTGTTGACCCGCGGTTGGCCGGCGCCGGGGCTGGAGCTAATCCGCGGCCGGGGTGCCCTGGTGGTGGAACATCTGCCAGTGCCCGTCCTCGGTGCGGCGCCACAGTGACGTTCGGTGGGCACGGCGTCCCGCGCGCTCGGACGTGTACTTCACCATCACCACTCCGTCGGCGATGCGCATTCCGCGCATGTCCTGCACCTCCGCCTGCTCCGCTTCGGGCGTCGACGCCGCGATCCGCAGCGCCTCCTCGTAACCGAACTCGCGGCCGGATGTGCCGAACTCGTGGAAGTCCGGCGCGATGAGCCGTGCGAAGCGGGCCGCATCGCGGCGGCAGTCGTTGCGGAGTGATTCACGTTCCGCCGCGATTGCCGCCGCCACCTGGTCGTCCATCAGCTCGCCTCTGCCGGTGCCGTCTTCGCCGCTGCCTTGCGCTGCAGGGCTCGGGCGATCGGCTCCACCACGCGGGCCGCCGTCGGGCCGAGGATCGCCATCAGGAGCACGTACGCCGTGGCCAGGGCCGCCAGCTCGCCGGTGACCGCGCCCGCCGAGACCGCCAGGCCCGCGATCACGATCGAGAACTCGCCGCGGGCCACCAGGGCCGCTCCGGCGCGGGCGCGGCCCATCTTGCCGATGCCCTGACGCCTCGCCGCCCACCAGCCGGTGGCGACCTTCGTCAGCGTCGTCACCACCGCCAGGACCACCGCCCAGCCGAGCACCGGCGGGATCGACGCCGGGTTCGTGTTGAGCCCGAACACCACGAAGAACACCGCGGCGAACAGGTCGCGCAGTGGCTCCAGCAGCCGCGTTGCGTTCTCCGCTGTCGAGCCGGAGATCGCGATGCCGAGCAGGAACGCGCCGACCGCGGCCGACACCTGCATCGCCGACGCGAACCCGGCCACCAGCAGGGCCGCGCCGAGGACCTTGAGCAGGAACACCTCGCGGTCCGGGCTGTCGACCGCCGCCGAGACGTAGCGGCCGAACTTCAGCGCGACCACCAGCACCACGGTGATCACCAGCAGCGAGATGCCGACCGCCTCCAGGCCGCCGAGCAGGGAGACCCCGCCCAGCACCGCCGTGAGGATCGGCAGGTACAGCGCCATCGCCAGGTCCTCGAACACGAGGATCGACAGCACCACCGGCGTCTCGCGGTTGCCGAGCCTGCCGAGGTCGCCGAGGACCTTGGCGACGATCCCGGACGACGAGATGTACGTGACGCCCGCCATCACCATCGCGCCGACCGGGCCCCAGCCCAGCAGCAGCGCGACGGCCGCGCCGGGCGCCGCGTTGAGGACGATGTCGAGCAGGCCCGCCGTCCACGAACGGCGCATCCCGGTGAACAGCTCGGCCGCGGAGTACTCCAGGCCGAGCAGCAACAGCAGGAGCACGACGCCGATTTCGCCTGCCAGGTGGGTGAACCCGCCGATGTCGGTCAGCGGGATCAACCCGCCCGAGCCGAAGCAGAGGCCGCCGAGCAGGTAGAGGGGGATGGGGGAGAGGCCGATCTTCCCGGCCAGGCGCCCGAGGGCGCCCAGCCCGAAGAAGACCGCCCCCAGTTCGATCAGGGACAGCGCGGTGTGGTCCATGGGCGGCTCAGCCGTACTTGAGGATCTTGGCGGCGGCTTCCAGGCCTTCGCCCGTGCCGACCGCGACCAGCAGGTCGCCTCCGGTGAACGTGAAGTCCGGCGTCGGCGAGGGGTGCACCTGCCCCGCCCGCGCCACCGCCACCACCGAAACGCCGGTGCGGGTGCGCATCCCGGTGTCGCCGAGCGTCCGGCCGTCGAACGGGCCGGACGGCTTGATCGGCAGCTGCCGCGTGCTGATCCCCGGCAGGTCGCGGTGCTCCTCGGTGAGCTGCGCGACCAGCTGCGGCGCGCCGAGCAGGTTGGCCAGTGCGCCCGCCTCGTCCGCGGTCAGCGGGATCGAGGCGAGGCAGGCATCGGGATCGTCCGATTTGGACACGATCAGCTCGATGTGGCCGTCCCGCTGGGTGACGACGCCGATGCGGCGGCCGGTACGGGTGGCGAAGTCCTTGCGGACCCCGATGCCGGGCAGGGGAGTGACTTCGACGTTCACCCGACCACCGTAACCCAGGTGTCCGATTCGCGGGTTTCAGCCGAGCAGCAGGAGCAGCGCCGCGACGAGCATGACGACGGCGGTCGAGCCGTGGACGCCGAAGGCGACGGCCTTCTTCCCGCGGTGGCGCAGGATGATCAGCATGTCGAAGACGGGCCAGAGCGCCGCGGCGAGCATGGCCCAGCCCAGCGCGTGCGCGTCGCCGTAGACCAGCAGGGCCAGCGGGACCAGGCCGGCGCCGATGTCGCGGCCGCCCTTGACGTTGAAGAAGGTGTCGGCGTTCTCCGGAATCTCGTTGAAGCCGAAGCCCACGGCGATCTTCCGCGGCGCGAAGAGGTAGTTGAGGCCGATGTAGATGATCCCGAGCGCGACGATCGCGGTGAGGACGTAGCCGGTGACGATCATGGTGTTTCCCTCCAGTTTTCTAGCATCGCTAGGATTGCTAGCAACGCTAACCTAGCGACGCTAGTTTGTCTAGCAGTGCTAGCATGTGACTCATGACGCAGCGACAACGCCGGGCACGCGACCGGACCGAGCGGGGACGGCGGATCGTCGCCGCGGCCAGGGAACTCGCCGAGGCGGAGGGCTGGGACGCGGTCACCACCCGGCGGCTCGCCGCGCTGATCGAGTACAGCCAGCCGGTCCTCTACAGCCATTTCCCGGGCGGCAAGGACGCGATCATGACGGCGGCCGCGCTGGAGGGCTTCGCGGAGCTGGCGGTGGCGCTCGCCGCCGCACGGGACGCGGGCATCGAGGGCGTCGCGCGGGCGTACGTCGACTTCGCCGAGGCCAAGCCCGCGCTCTACGACGCGATGTTCACGCTGGCGTCCGAGCTGCGGTTCGCCCAGGACGACACCCCCGAGGTGATGAAGGCGAACTTCACGGAGCTGCTGGCGGTGATCGAGCCGGTGGCGGGCAAGCAGGACCCGGGCGTCCTCACCGAGGTGTTCTGGAGCACCCTGCACGGCCTCGTGACGCTGGATCGCGGCCGTCGGCTGTCGCCGGAGAACCGGGCCGGGCGCCTCGCCTTGGTGGTCGCCCGCTTCGGGGCGCGGGCCGACTGATCTCGCCCGCACCCCGACCGGCAGAATGGACACCGGCCAGGACGAGACGAGAACGCGAGGAGAGTGCCGGTGACGGGAGCCCTACGTGGTGTGGTCGCGCTGGACGGCCCGTCGGGGACCGGGAAGACCACCGTCGCCCGCAAGCTCGCCGACCGGCTCGGGGCGGGCTACCTCGACACCGGTGCCATGTACCGGATGGTCACCCTCGCCGTGCTGCGCGCCGGGGTCGACCCGGCCGACGCCCAGGCCGTCGCGGCCGTCGCCGACCAGGCCGAGTTCAGCATCGGCACCAGCCCGGACCAGCCCGAGATCCGGCTGGCCGGCGAGGACGTCGCCGCCGACATCCGCGGGCCCGAGGTCACCAAGGCCGTCTCGCCCGTCTCGGCCGTGCCGCACGTGCGCGAGCTGCTGGTCGCGCGGCAGCGGCGGATCATCGACGACGTCGTGGCGCACCGCGGCGGGATCGTGGTCGAAGGCCGGGACATCGGCACGGTCGTCGCGCCGGACTCGCCGCTCAAGGTGTACCTGACCGCCTCCGCCGACGTCCGCGCGTCGCGGCGCAGCACCCAGGACACCGCCGCCGGGCGGAAGTCCTCGGTGGCCGACGCGCTCGCGTCCGTCGAACGCCGCGACCACCTGGACTCGACCCGCGCCGCTTCGCCGCTGCGCGCCGCCGACGACGCCGTGCACGTCGACACCTCCGAGCTGTCGATCGACCAGGTGATCGTCGCGCTGAGCGAGCTGGCCAGCCACCGCGGCCTGCTGGCGGGCTGCGGCGCCGAGGTCGCTCGATGAGCGGTGACGGACTCCCCGAGGGATCCGTCGGCGCACTCCACGACGCCGGGCGGGTCTTCGCCCGGTACTATCTGCGGTCGGCCTTCCGCGTCCGCGTGCACGGCCGCGAGCGCATGCCCGCCACCGGGCCGGTGCTGGTGATCGCCAACCACAGTTCGATGATCGAGCCGCAGCTGATCTTCGGAATGCTGCCGCGCCGCTCGGCGTTCCTGGTCAAGGCCGAGATGTTCGGCGGGATCGTCGGGAAGTTCCTGCTGGCGATCGGGCAGATCCCGCTCAAGCGCGGCGAGATCGACCGCAAGCCGCTGATGACCGCGGTCGGCGTGCTGAAGGACGGCGGGGTCGTCGGGATCTTTCCCGAAGGCACCCGCGGTGCCGGCGACGTCGGCGCGGCCGAACGCGGCGCGGCCTGGCTGGTCCGGGCCTCCGGCGCGACCGTGCTCCCGGTCGCGACGCGGGGCACGCTCAAGCCTGCCGGCGGCAGGCGGCGCTGGCGCCCGCGTGTGGACATCCTCGTCGGGGAGCCGTTCACGCCGGAGGTCGGACCCGGGAAGACCGGGCTCGACCAGGGCACCGAACAGCTGCGCGGCGAGCTCGCGGCGCTGGTGAAGACTTTGGACGACTGGCGTGCCGAACACGGATTCGGCGCGGTATAAGGGAAAATAGGTTCCGATGGAAGAGTACGAAGGCGTCGGCGAAGTCGACGGCACCTGGTCCGACGAGACCGAGTTCGCCGCGCTCGACGCGCAGATCGAGGCGGCGGAAGCGGCCGAGGAGGCCGCGCTGTCGCAGCCGGTCCTCGCCGTCGTCGGCCGCCCGAACGTGGGCAAGTCGACGCTGGTCAACCGCATCCTGGGCCGTCGCGAAGCCGTGGTGCAGGACGTGCCGGGCGTGACCCGCGACCGCGTCGCCTACGACGCCTACTGGGGCGGGCGCAAGTTCACCCTGGTCGACACGGGCGGCTGGGAGCCGGACGCGACGGGCCTGCAGGCCGCCGTCGCCGCGCAGGCCGAGCTGGCCATGCAGACGGCCGACGCGGTGCTGCTGGTGATCGACGCGACGGTCGGCGCGACCGCCACCGACGAAGCCGTCTCCAAGGTGCTGCGCCGCTCGAAGAAGCCGGTGCTGCTGGCGGCGAACAAGGTCGACGACGACCGGCTGCTCGCCGACACCGCGTCGCTGTGGTCGCTGGGCCTCGGCGAGCCGTACCCGGTCAGCGCGCTGCACGGCCGCAGCTCCGGCGACCTGCTCGACGCCATCCTCAAGGCCCTGCCCGAGTCGCCGCGCGAAGGCGGCCCGGTGACGTCCGGGCCGCGGCGCGTCGCGCTGGTCGGCAAGCCGAACGTCGGCAAGTCGAGCCTGCTCAACAAGCTGTCGGGCGAGCAGCGCTCGGTCGTCGACTCGGTGGCGGGCACGACCGTCGACCCGGTCGACTCGCTGGTCGAGCTGGACGGCGAGACCTGGCGGTTCGTCGACACCGCGGGCCTGCGCAAGCGCGTCAACTTCGCCTCGGGCATGGAGTACTACGCCTCGCTGCGTACCAAGACCGCGATCGACGCGGCCGAGGTCGCGATCGTGATGCTGGACGCGGCCGAGCCGCTGTCCGAACAGGACCTGCGGGTGCTGACCATGGTCGTCGAGGCCGGGCGCGCGTGCGTGCTGGCGTTCAACAAGTGGGACCTGGTCGACGAGGACCGCCGGCACGCGATGGTCCGCGAGCTGGACCGCGGCCTGGTCCGCGTGCCGTGGGCGGAGAAGGTCAACATCTCGGCGCTGACCGGCCGTTCGGTGCGCAAGCTCGCCCCGGCGCTGCGGACGGCGCTGAAGTCGTGGGACCAGCGGGTGCCGACCGGCCAGCTCAACGCGTGGCTGTCCGACCTCATCGCGGCGACCCCGCCGCCGGTCCGCTCCGGCAAGCAGCCGAAGGTGCTGTTCGCGACCCAGGCGGGCATCCGCCCGCCGACGCTGGTGCTGTTCACCACGGGCTTCCTCGAGGCGGGCTACCGCCGGTTCATCGAACGCAAGTTCCGCGAGCAGTTCGGCTTCACCGGCAGCCCCGTCCGGGTGAATGTCCGGGTCCGCGAAAAGAAGGCGAAGCCGAAGGCCGGCGGAAAAGCCGCCCGGACCCGGTGACGTTCCGGGCATCACACGTGATTCCACGGGCATCATGCGTGATTGGCGGGGCATCACCCTCGATGCCCCGCCAATCACGGGTGATGCCTCTCTGATCACGCGTGATGCCCCGATCTTCGTGAGGTCGGACACGCGAGCGTGACCCTGTGGATATCTTTTGGTGATCCGCGGGTATGGTGGAAGGTCGTTGCGGGCGCCTCATTCCGGAGTGCAAGCCCGATGAGGCTCCCGAAAGGTGAGTGGTGGGCTTGCGCGCCCATGGTTTTGTCCTGCCCGGGGTGAGCGGCCGATGACCGTCACCATCGAACCCCGCGGTTCCGCCCCCGAGGTCACGCAGGCCGATCGGGCCCTGTTCTGGTCCGGCCTCGGTGCCGGTGAGCGCACGCTGCTCGACATCCTCGCCGCCACCGCCGAGCGGCACCCGAACGCCGCCGCGATCGACGACGGCACCACCACCCTGACCTACCGGCGGCTGCTCGAGGAGATCGACGGCTACGGGCGGCGCCTGCGCAGCTACGGCGTCGGGCTCGGCGACCGCGTCGGCATCCGGATCTCCTCCGGCACCGCCGAGCTGTACGTCGCCATTCTCGCGACCCTGTCCGTCGGCGCCGCCTACGTGCCGGTCGACGCCGACGACCCGGACGAGCGTGCCGAGCTGGTCTTCGAAGAAGCCCAGGTCGCGGCCGTCGCGACCGACGGGAAGATCCAGGTCCACTCGACGCCCGGCGGCCGCGAAGGCCGTCCCGGCCCGGCCGACGACGCCTGGATCATCTTCACCTCCGGCTCCACCGGCAAGCCCAAGGGCGTCGCGGTCACCCACGCGAGCGCCGCCGCCTTCGTCGACGCCGAGGCCGGGCTGTTCCTGGCCGACGAGCCGATCGGTCCCGGCGACCGCGTCCTGGCCGGGCTGAGCGTCGCCTTCGACGCCTCCTGCGAGGAGATGTGGCTGGCCTGGCGGCACGGCGCCTGCCTGGTTCCGGCACCCCGCGCGCTGGTCCGCACCGGCGTCGACCTCGGCCCGTGGCTGGTCGCGCAGCGCATCACCGTCGTCTCGACCGTGCCGACGCTGGCCGCGCTGTGGCCCGCCGACGCCCTCGAAGACGTCCGCCTGCTCATCTTCGGCGGCGAGGCCTGCCCGCCGGAGCTGGCCGAGCGCGTCGCCGTCGAAGGCCGCGAAGTCTGGAACACCTACGGCCCGACCGAGGCCACCGTCGTCGCCTGCGCCGCGCAGCTCACCGGCGAAGGCCCGGTCCGGATCGGCCTGCCGCTGGCCGGGTGGCAGCTCGCCGTCGTCAACGACGAGGGCCAGCCGGTTGCCATGGGCGAGACCGGCGAGCTGGTCATCGGCGGCGTCGGCCTGGCCCGCTACCTCGACGCGGCCAAGGACGCCGAGAAGTTCGCGCCGCTGCCGTCGCTGGGCTGGCAGCGCGCCTACCGCTCCGGCGACATGGTCCGCGCCGAGCCGGAGGGCCTGCTCTTCCTCGGCCGTCTCGACGAGCAGGTCAAGCTCGGCGGCCGCCGCATCGAGCTGGGCGAGGTCGACGCCGCGCTGCAGGCCCTGCCCGGTGTGCAGGGCGCGGCCGCCGCGATCCGCCGCACCAAGGCGGGCAACCAGGTCCTCGTCGGGTACGTCGTCCCGGGCAGCGAGGACTTCGACCACGACCAGGCCGCGACGCGCCTGCGTGAACACCTCCCGGCCGCGCTGGTGCCGCTGCTCGCCGTCGTCGACGACCTGCCGACGCGCACGTCCGGCAAGGTCGACCGCACCGCCCTCCCGTGGCCGCTGTCCACAGTGGAGGCTTCCGGGCTGACCCCGACCGAGGCGTGGCTCGCCGAAGGCTGGGCCGAAATCCTCGGCGTGTCGGTCGACAGCCCGAAGGCGGACTTCTTCACCCACGGCGGCGGCAGCCTGACCGCCGCGCAGGTGGTCGCCCGCATCCGCACCCGGCACCCGCAGGTGTCGGTCGCCGACATCTACGCCTGCCCGAAACTCGGCGCGCTGGCCGCGATGCTGGACGCGCTGAGCGGCCAGGCCACCGAACGCCGGGACATCACGCCCACCAAGCGCCGCGCCGGCGTGATCCAGACGCTGCTGATGGTCCCGCTGATGGGTCTCGTCGGCCTGCGCTGGGCAACGCTGGCCGCCGCGCTGTCGAACATCCTGTCGCTGCTCGGGTTCGCCTGGGCGCCGACGCTGAACTGGGCCTGGATCGTCGTGGGCTGGGCCGTGCTCTTCAGCCCGGCGGGCCGGATCGCCGTCGCCGCCGGTGGCGCGCGCGTCCTGCTGTCCGGCGTCCGGCCGGGCACGTACCCGCGCGGCGGCAGTGTCCACTTGCGACTGTGGACGGCCGAGAAGCTCGCCGAGTTCTCCGGCGCGGACAGCGTTGCCGGTGCGTCGTGGATGACGACGTACGCCAAGGCGCTCGGCGCGCGGATCGGCAAGGACGTCGACCTGCACTCGCCGCCGCCGGTCACCGGCTTCCTCAAGCTGGGCCGCGGTGCCGCGATCGAACCCGAGGTCGACCTGTCCGGCCACTGGGTCGACGGCGACGTCGTGCACATCGGCAAGGTCCGCGTCGGTGCCGAAGCCCGTGTCGGCGCGCGCAGCACGCTGTTCCCGGGCGTCCGCATCGGCAAGGGCGCGGAGATCGCGGCCGGGTCGACCGTCCGCGGCGCCGTCCCGGCCGGGCAGCGCTGGGCCGGTTCGCCCGCCACCCGCGTCGGCAAGGAGGAGCGCGACGCGCTGAAGTGGCCGTCGAGCCGCCCGCCGCGGTCGCACTTCTGGGCCGTCGTCTACGGCGCTTCTTCGCTGGTCCTGGGCTTCCTGCCGGGCCTGGCCGCGCTGCCGGGCGTCGCGGTGCTGGGCTACGCGGTCGCCGGGGCCCCGACGCTCCTGGCCGCCTTCACGCAGGCGCTGCTCTTCGTGCCCGTCGCGACCCTCGCGTACTTCGGCACGTACATGCTGCTCGTGCTGGCCGGCGTCCGCTCGCTCAGCATCGGCATGGTCGAGGGCTACCACCCCGTGCACGGCCGCGTGGCGTGGCAGGTCTGGGCCACCGAGCGCCTGATGAGCATGGCCCGCGAAGGCCTGTTCCCGTTGTACGCCAGCCTGTTCACGCCGGTGTGGCTGCGGCTGCTCGGCGCGAAGGTGGGCCGCAACGTCGAGGCGTCGACCGTGCTGGCCCTGCCGAAGATGACCAAAGTGGACAGTGGCGCGTTCCTGGCCGACGACACCATGGTCGCCACCTACGAGCTGGGCCACGGCTGGCTGCACGTCGCCCCGGCCCGGATCGGCAAGCAGGCGTTCCTCGGCAACTCGGGGATGACCGCGCCCGGCCGCTCGGTGCCGAAGCGCGGGCTGGTCGGCGTCCTGTCGTCGACGCCGCTGAAGGCGAAGAAGGGCTCGTCGTACCTCGGGATGCCGCCGCTGCCGGTCCGCCGCGCGGTCGGCGAGGCCGACACGAGCCGCACCTACACCCCGGCGCTGCACCTCAAGGCGGCGCGGGCGCTGGTCGAGCTGTGCCGGATCGTCCCGGTCATGTGCGGGGTCGCGCTGACCGTGTCGGTCGCCTTCGGCCTGCTGTGGGCGGCCTCGGCGTTCGGCTTCGGCGTCGCCGTGCTGCTGGCCGGGCCCGCCCTGCTGGCCGCCGGGATCGTCGCCGCGCTGACCGCGACGGTGATGAAGTGGCTGCTGGTCGGCAAGTTCCGCGAGGTCGACCACCCGCTGTGGAGCTCCTTCGTCTGGCGCAACGAGCTGGCCGACACCTTCGTCGAGGCGCTGGCGGTGCCGTGGCTGATCGGCTCGGTCGGCGGCACCCCGCTGCTGACCGCCTGGCTGCGCACGATGGGCGTCAGGATCGGCCGCGGCGTCTGGCTGGAGACGTACTGGCTGCCCGAGTCCGACCTCGTCGAACTCGGCGACGGCGCGACGATCAACCGCGGCTGCGTCGTCCAGACGCACCTGTTCCACGACCGGATCATGAGCATGTCGCGGGTGACCCTCGGCGAGGGCGCGACGCTCGGCCCGCACGGGATCGTGCTGCCGGGCGCGGGCATCGGCGCCCGCACCACGGTCGGCCCGGGCTCGCTGGTGACCCGCGGGGACGAGGTGCCCGCCGACACCCGCTGGCTCGGCAACCCGATCTCCGCCTGGCCGGGCAAGTAACGAAAGCCGGACCGGGCGCGCCGGACTCACCCGTTCGTGCGAGCCTGGTTCCAGCACGCACGACGAAAGGGTCGCCACGGGTGATTGCGAAGGCCCCCGCCCCCGGCGCGGACACCTCCGGCGACCCCTACCTGCCCGCGCACGGCAACGGCGGCTACCGGGTCCGGCACTACGACCTGAACCTCGACTACAAGGTCGCGCCCAACCGGCTTTCGGCGTCGGCGGCGATCACGGCCGAGGCGACGCAGGCGCTGTCGCGGGCCAGCTTCGACTTCGGCGAGTTCCGGATCAACCGCGTGCTGGTCGACGGCAAGCCCGCCAAGTACCTCAAGCGCGGGGCGAAGCTGCACGTCAAGCCGGCGAAGTCGATTCCCGCGGGCGCGGAGTTCACGGTCGAGGTGCACTACGTCGGCAACCCGAGCCCGGTGGGCAGCCGCTGGGGTGACGTCGGCTGGGACGAGCTGACCGACGGCGCGCTCGTGGCGAGCCAGCCGGTCGGCGCGCCGTCGTGGTTCCCGTGCAACGACCACCCCTCGGACAAGGCGTCCTACCGGGTGAGCGTGACGACGGCGTCGCCGTACCTGGTCGCGGTCACCGGGAACCTGGCCGAGCGGTCGGTCGGGGGCAGCACGACGAAGTGGGTGTTCGACCGGCCGGAGCCGACGGCGACGTACCTGATGAGCGTCCAGATCGGCCGCTACGACGAGGTCGTGCTGACCGGCTCGCCGGTGCCGCAGCGCGCGGCCGTCCCGCCGAGGCTGCGCCGGGCGTTCGACCGCGACTTCGGGCGGCAGCCGCGGATGATGGAGTTCCTGCAGCGGCTGTTCGGGCCGTACCCGTTCGGCGAGTACGTCATCGTGGTCACCGACGACGACCTCGACGACCCGATCGAGGCACAGGGCATGGCGATCTTCGGCGCCAACCACGTCGACGGCCGCCGCACCCACGAGCGGCTCGTGGTGCACGAGCTGGCCCACCAGTGGTTCGGCAACAGCCTGACCGTGGCCGACTGGCGCCACATCTGGCTGAACGAGGGCTTCGCGACCTATGCGGAGTGGCTGTGGTCCGAGGAGTCCGGCGGCCCGGCGGCGGCGACGCTGGCCCGCGACTGGCACACCCGGATCAAGGCCAAGCCGGCCGACGTCCGCATCGCCGACCCGGGCGTGGCCCGGATGTTCGACGAGCGCGTGTACAAGCGCGGCGGGCTGACGCTGCACGCGCTGCGCGCGGAGATGGGTGACCCGGCGTTCTTCGCGCTGCTGACGGCGTGGGCGGGGGAGCACCGGCACGGGCTGGTGACGACGGCGCAGTTCGTGGCCGCGGCCGAGGCACACGCCGGTCGCTCGCTGGGTGCGTTCTTCACCCGCTGGCTCGACACGCCGGCGCTGCCGCCGCTTCCCTGACGTGCCCTTCCGCATTCATCCGATGTCTCTGCCGCTTTCCGGGTGATGGCCTCTGGCGTTTCGGGGACTCCTCTGCAAGTATGGCCGGACGCCGCCGCAGGATCTGCCCGAAACGTAGTATGAATTCGGAGGACGCTTCATGGAAGCAGTGTCCCGGCGGACGGTGCTCCGCGCTGCCTCGGTCGTCGCGGGGGCGGCCGCGTTCGGCGGTCTGTGGTCGCGGGCCGCGCCGCCCGCGCTGGCCGCGGCGAATCCGCACCGCGATGTCGCCGCCGATGCGCGGATGGTCTGGCGGCTGCTGCCGAAGAACTGGCAGGAAGGCCCGTTCCTCGCCAACGGCTACCTTGGCACCCAGGTCTACGCCGGGAAGACCCCGAACACCCTCAAGTTCATGCTGAGCCACACGCAGGTCCAGGACCAGCGGATCCAGTGGGAGGCAGGCATCGGCCTGTCCCGGCTGCCGATCGGGTACCTCACGCTCACCTTCGCCGGCGCGATCACCGCCGTCGACTGGACGCTCGACCTGTACAACGCCGAGCTGGGCGGCACCATCACCACCACACAGGGCTCGGTCGCCTTCTCCGCGGTCGTGCACAACGACCTCGGCGTGCTGCTCGTCTCGATGACCCCGAGCGCGGGTGAAGCCGGGGCGGCCTGGGCGTTCCAGCCGCTGGAGTCCGCGACCACCCGGACCGTCCGCAAGCCGCCGGAGTACGTCGCGAACCCCGCGCCCGAGAGCGCCGACGGGTACTGCGCGCAGCCGATGCTCGCCGGTGGCGGGTACACCACGGCCTGGCGGGAACGCGCGATCGGCTCCCGGCGCCTGCTCGCCGCCACCGTCGCCTACAGCTTCCCGGGCACCACGCACACCGCCGACGCCCTCGCCGCCGTCCGCCACGCGCTGGCCGTGCACCCGGACGCGCTGCTGGCCCGGCACCGCCGCTGGTGGAACGACTACCACCGGCGCAGCTTCGTTTCGGTGCCGGACAAGCAGATCCAGCGGTTCTACTGGATCCAGCTGTACAAGATCGCCTCGGCCACCCGGGCCGAGGGGCCGGTGGTGTCCGAATGGGGACCGTGGTTCCCCGAGGTCGGCAACAGCTGGACCGCCGTCTGGTGGAACCTCAACGTCCAGGTCACCTACCCGATCGTCAACAGCACCAACCACCCCGAACTCGACGCCGTCACCGAAACGTTCCGGCGCGACCACGCCAACCTCGAAGTGTCCGTGCCACCGGCCTACCGCGACGGCGACACCTACGCGCTTTCGCATCCCGGTGACTGGCGGCTGCGGCCCGGCGGCACGCGCTCGGTCGGTGTCCCCGGGACGACGTCCAAAACGGACCAGACCGGGAACCTGCTGTGGGGCCTGCACAACGTGTGGCTGGCCTACCGTCACCACATGGACCGGCGCGTGCTGCGCGACGTCCTGTACCCGACGCTGGCCAAGGCACTGAACTTCTACCGCCACTTCCTCTTCACCGGCCCGGACGGGCTGCTGCACCTGCCGCTGACCCGGTCGCCGGAATACGCCGACGCCCCCGACTGCACCTACGACCTGTCCCTGATCCGCTGGGCGGCCCGCACGCTCGTCGACTCGGCGCGGATCCTGTGCCTCGACGAACCGCGCGTCCCGATCTGGCAGGAGATCGGTGCGAAACTGGTGCCGTACCACGAAGATCCCGCCGACGGCGTGCTGATCGGCGACGGCGTGCCGCTGGCCGCGTCGCACCGGCACTTCTCCCACCTGCTGTGGCTGTACCCGTTGCGGGAGAAGAACTGGGACCGCGTAAGCGACCGGGACGTCATGACCCGCACGTTCAACCACTGGGTCGCCGACCAGAAGGCCTGGCACGGCTACAGCTACGCGGCCGCGTCGTCGATGTGCTCGGTGATGGACGCGCCCGAGGAGGCGGTGCGCTACCTGAAGTTCTTCCTCGACCGCAACGTCGTCGACAACACCGAGCTGACCGCCAACACCATGTACCGCGAGGGCTCGAACTTCGCGATCGAAAGCCCGATCACCGCCGCACAGTCCGTTGTGGACATGCTGATGCAGGGATCCGGTGGCGTGCTCAAGGTTTTCCCGTCGGTGTCGGCGACCTGGCGTGACGCCTCGATCCAGGGCCTGCGCGCGGAAGGCGCGTTCCTCGTGGACGCCTCCCGCCGCGGCGGCACCACCGAATTCGTCCGTGTGCACAGCGAAGCGGGGGAGCCGCTGGTGCTGCAGCACGGCATCGCCGGGGACGTCGACGTCCGCGACGAGCACGGCAGGCGGCTGCCGGTCCGGCCGGCCGGGCCCGGTCGGCTCGCGATCGGGCTGCGCCGCGGCGGCACCGCCGTCGTCACCCCGCGGGGCGGGCGGCCGGACTTCGGCCCGCGCGACGTCCCCGCACTCGGTTCCGCCCCGGCGTGGGGGCTGCCGGGCTGACATCCGTTTCCGACGAGGAGGTCGAATGGAGATCACCCGCAGGACGATGCTCGCCGGGCTGGCGGCGGCCGGGATCGCGACACCCGCGTACGCCGACGTCCCGGGCAGCGACGACTTCGGCTGGGCGGCGTTCCTGGCCACCGCGGACCTGCAGTGGCGGCGGCTGCCGAAGACCTGGTACGAGGGCCCGTTCCTGGGCAACGGTTTCCTCGGCTCGGGCATCTACGCCGAGCCGGGGAGCAACGCGCTCCGCTTCAACGTCCAGCACAGCCAGGTGCAGGACCACCGGCCGGAGTTCGGCTCGCTGTTCGGGCTAGCGCGGCTGCCCATCGGGTACTTCACGCTCGAACCCGCCGGGACGATCACCGCGATCGACTGGCGGCTGGACCTGTGGAACGCCGAGCTGACCGGGACGATCACCACCACGGCGGGCAGCCTGAGCCTGCGTGCGATCGTCCATACCAGACAGTCGCTGCTCGCCGTGGAAATCCGGCCCAGTGAAGGAGAACGCGGGTTCCGGTGGGTGTTCCACCCGGCGGTCGCGGTCAGTCCGCGTGCCGATCCCGTGTGGAACAAGCCGCCGCCGGACGGCTACACGGCGAATCCGCCGGTCCAGCGGTCCAGCAGCGGGGACGCCGAGCTGGCCGTCCAGCCGCTGCTGGCCGGGGGCGAGCACGTGACGGCCTGGCGGGAGGTGACGCGCGGCGGCACGCGCACGCTGTACACGTCCGTCGCGTGGTCGCATCCGGAGAAGACGTCGGTGGCGAGGGCACTCGGCACGGTTCGCCGGGCGCTGCCGTTCGGCGCGCTGACGTCCGAGCACCGGCGCTGGTGGCACGACTACTACCGGCGCAGCTTCCTGTCCATTCCGGACAGTCGCCTGCAGAGCTTCTACTGGATCCAGCTGTACAAGGTGGCGTCGGCGGCGCGGCGGGAGGCGCCGGTGATGGCGACCTGCGGGCCGTGGCTGGAGAACACGCCGTGGCCGGCAACCTGGTGGAACCTCAACGTCCAGCTCGAATACTGGCTCATCCACGGCTCCAACCACCTGGAACTGGACGCGGTCAGCTACGCGCTGGACAGGTACCGGGACAACCTGACCAGCCAGGTCGCGCCGCCGTACCAGGCCGATTCGGCGGGCATCCCGCGGACGACGGACATGACGCTGCGCAACGGCGTCGCCAACGCCACCAGCGGGTACCCGGTCGGCATCCCGGGCCGGGACACGCCGACCCCGGAGGTCGGCAACCTGACCTGGGCGCTGCACAACGTGTGGCTGTCCTACCGGCACACGATGGACGCGGGAATGCTGCACGGCACGCTGTTCCCGTTGCTGCGCAAGGCGATCAACTACTACCTGCACTTCCTCGCGCCGGGAGCGGACGGGAAGCTGCACCTGCCGCCGACGTTCTCGCCCGAGTACGGCGTCAACGCCCCGGACTGCAACTACGACCTCGCGCTCATCCGCTGGGGCTGCAAGACGCTGCTGCACACGGCACCCGGTGATCCGCTCGCGGCGAAGTGGCGGGACGTCCTGGCGAATCTGGTGGACTACCCGGCCGACGCCAACGGTTACATGATCGGCGCCGGGGTGCCGTTCGCGAAGTCGCATCGGCACTATTCGCACTTGCTGCAGATCTATCCGCTCTACGACGTCACCTGGGAGCAGCCGGAGCACCGGCAGATCATCGAGACGTCGCTCAACCACTGGGTCGGCTTCGAAGGTGCGCTGCAGGGTTACACCTTCACCGGGGCCGCGTCGATCTCGGCGCAGATGCTGCGGGGCGAGCAGGCCGCGTTCTATCTCGGCGAGCTGCAGCGGCGCTACCTCCAGCCGAACACGATGTACAAGGAGTCCGGGCCGGTCATCGAGACGCCGTTGTCGGCGGCGAAGTCGTTGCAGGACATGCTGGTGCAGAGCTGGGGCGGGGTGCTGCGGCTCTTCCCGGCGGTGCCGCCGTCGTGGGGCGACATCGCGCTGCGCGACTTCCGCACCGAAGGCGCGTTCCTGCTCAGCGCGTCGCGTGCCGGCGGGCGGACGCGGTGGCTGAAGGTGCACAGCGAGGCCGGGGCGCCGTGCGTGCTGCGGCCGGGCATCGACGGCGAACTGGTGGTGACGGACGCGCGTGGCCGCACCCGCCGCTGGCGCACCCTGCCGGACGGCGACGTCCAGGTGGACCTCGGGCGCGGCGAGGACGCGTTCGTGTACCGGAAGGGGGACAAGCCGGACTTCGGCGTCCGGCCGGTCGCGCCGGGCGGCGCCGCCCCGCCGTGGGGCCTGCCGTGATCGGCGGTTTCCGCCCGCCGAAGCCGTCGCGACGGCAGAATGGGGCTCTCCGACGAAGGGGGAGCGTGGATGAGCGAGCCGGGTGGCAGACCGCCGTACCAGTACCCGCAGTGGCAGCCGCCGGCGCCGCCGAAGAAGCTGTCCTCGGCGGCCACCGTGCTCGTCGCGGGCTCGGTCGTCGTGGTGATCGTGATGGTGCTGGCCTTCCTGGCCTGGGGCTACCCCGGATTCCTGCGTGAGCCGGACGGCCGCGCGGCCGTCGCCCCCGGCTCCTGGACCGGCGGGCCGCCGACGCTCGTGACCCCGACGACGGCGGTGCCGAGCACCCCGGTCTCGGTGCCGGGCGGGCGGGTGCCGCTGCCGACGCGGACCAAGCCGCTGGCGAACCCGGTGACGTGCGCGTTCACCCCCGACGCCGTCACGCCGGCGCCGAAGAAGGCGACGCTCCCGCCGGACGGCCCGGCACCGTCGTCCGGCACGGCAGGCGTGCGGCTGACGACGACCGCGGGCGACATCGGGCTCACGCTGGACCGCGCGCTGGCGCCGTGCACGGTGGTCAGCTTCCTGAGCCTGGTCCGGCAGGGGTTCTACGACGGGACGTCGTGCCACCGGCTGTCGGTGACGCCGGGCCTGCAGATGCTCCAGTGCGGCGACCCGGCAGGCGACGGAACCGGCGGGCCGGGCTACACGATCCGCGACGAGGTGTTCCCCGGCCTGACCTACGGCCGGGGCATCCTGGCGATGGCCAAGACGGCCGAGCCGGACACCGGCGGCTCCCAGTTCTTCCTGGTCTACGGCGACACGACGATCCCGCCGGAGTACACGGTGTTCGGCAGCATCGACGACCAGGGCCTGGCGGTCCTGGACCGCGTCGCCCGCGGCGGCGTCGACCAGTCCCGCCCGGGCCCCGGCGACGGCAGCGGTCCCCCGAAAATCCGGGTCACCTTGACCCACGTCACCACGTGACGAAAGGGGCATCACGCGTGATCCGGCGGGCATCATGCGTGATTGGCGGGGCATCAGCCTCGATGCCCCGCCAATCACGAGTGATGCCCCTCTGATCACGCGTGATGCCCGTCCGGGCCCGGAAAATCGGTGGCGCCGGGTGCGGGGGACCGTGATGATCCGGGCATGAGCGACGCAGCGCAGCCCGCCCGGACCTTCGGCTGGTGGGACATGTTCGTGCCTCCCGGCGACGATCCTCGCTCCGACGGCGGGTTCGAGAACTCCGAACGCGGGATTCTCGTCGGGTACCTGCACGACCGGCGGCTCACCCTGCAGCTGAAGTGCCGTGACCTCGACGCCGAGGGGATGGCGCGGCGCTCGGTCGAGCCGTCGAACCTCTCGCTGCTCGGCCTGGTCCGGCACCTGGCCGAGATGGAGCGGTTCTGGTTCCGCGAGGTCATGGCCGGGGAGAAGACTCCGCCGCACTTCCGCACCGAGGACAACTCGGACGCCGACTTCGACGACGTCGTGGCCGATCCGGCCATGGTCGAGGAAGCCTGGGCGACCTGGCGGGCCGAAGTGGAGTTCGCCGAGCGGTTCGTCGCCGAAGCGCCCGATCTCGGTATCCGGGGCAAGGACGAGGACGGCACGCCGTTGCGGGAGGTCCTCGTCCACATGATCGAGGAGTACGCCCGCCACAACGGGCACGCCGACCTGCTGCGCGAGCGGATTGACGGCCGCGTCGGGCAGTAGCCAGACAGTCAGACGTCCAGCACCAGCCGCGGGGACAGTGCCCGGGAGACGCACGGGTACATGCGGCCGTCCGGGGCGCCGATGTCGTCGCGGTGCTCGGGTTCACCCGCCAGCACGGCGACTTCGCAGCTGCCGCACACCCCTTCCCGGCACGCGGACGGCACCGCGCGCCCGGCGTGGTTCAGCGCGTCGAGCAGCGATTCGTCGGCCGGTACCGCGATCGTGCCGCCGGACCGGGCACACACCACCTCGAACGCCGTGTCCGGCCCGAACGTCCGCCGGGTGGGCTCGAACCGTTCGGTGTGCACCCGCGGGAACACCGCCTCGGCCTCGGTCACCATCGACGCCGGGCCGCAGCAGTAGACCTCCGCGGCCGGGAACTCCGCCGCCAGGGCGGCGAGGTCCGGACGGCCGAGCCGGACGCGGTCCCCGTACGTGGCCACCAGTTCCTCGGCGAACGGCCTCGACCGGCCCGCATACGCCAGCGTCACCGCGGCGCCGGACGCGACGGCGGCCCGCAGCATCGGCACGATCGGTGTGATGCCGATGCCGCCCGCGACGAACAGGTACTCCGGCGCCGGTCGGAGCGGGAAGTGGTTGCGCGGCAACGAAACCGAGAGTGTCCGGCCCGGCCGCAGGAACAGGTGGACGTACTCCGAGCCGCCGCGGCTGAGCGGGTCGTGGCGGACCGCGATCCGGTAGGCAGAGAGGTCGGCGGGATCGCCGCACAGCGAGTACTGCCGGGTCAGCCAGTTCGGCAGCTCAAGGTCGATGTGGGCGCCCGGCTCCCACGGCGCCAAGGGACCTTCGTCGCCGCGCAGGACCAGCGAGACGACGTCCTCGGTGAGGCGTTCGATGCGCTCCAGAACGGTTTTCTGCATGTCAGTACAGCTTCCGGTAGCCGTCTTCGAGGAGCTGGTCGAGCAGGGCAGGCTCGAGGCCCATCTTCTCCGCGGCGATTTCGCCCGCCGAGGGCAGTTCCGCCGCGAGTGCCTGGCTCGCCGGGTCCCACAGCCGCGAGCGGATCAACGCGCGGCCGCAGTGGAAGTACACCTGCTCGACGTCGACGACGATCGCCAGCATCGGCGCCTTCGCCTCGGTGCGCATCCGGGCGAGGACGTCCGGGTCGTCGGTGACGTACGCGCTTCCGTTGACGCGCAGGGTTTCCCGCATGCCGGGGACGAAGAACAGCAGGCCGACGCCGTCGTTCTCGGCGATGTTGCGGAAGGAGTCGGCGATCTTGTTGCCGGGCCGGTCGGGCAGGGCCAGGGTGCGCTCGTCGAGCACCTTGACGAAGCCGGGGTAGTCGCCGCGGGGCGAGCAGTCGGCGCGGCCCGCCGCGTCGGCCGTCGCCAGCGTCAGGAACGGCGAGTGCGCGATGAAGCGGCGGGCGTGGGCGTCGATGCGGTCGCCGATCTTGGCCTCGATCGTCGCCTCGGGGTCGCCCAGCCGGGCCCGCACCTCGGTCATGGAGACTCGGTGGAGCGTGTTTGTGCTGGTCATGCCACAATTATGAGCAATCACTCAGGTCTTGACTACTCGCTTTCCCTGGAGGCTTCCGTGCCGTCGGACCAGCGCCGCATCCAGCCGCGCAAGCAGCCACGACAGGTCCGCGCCGAGCTGACCCGGCAGCGGATCCTGACCGCGGCTGCTCACGTTTTCGCCGAGCACGGCTACGCCGCCGGCACCACCAACCGCATCGCCGAGCGCGCCGGGATCTCCATCGGCTCGCTGTACCAGTACTTCCCGAACAAGGACGCCATCCTCGCCGAGCTGCTGACCCGCCACCTCGACGACGGCACGGCGGCCGCGGTGCAGGTCCTGACCGGCCCGCTGCCCGAGTCGATCGAGGACGTCTTCCGCGTCTTCGTCCGGCTCGCGGTCGAAGCGCACCTCGACGACCCCCACCTGCTGCGCATGCTGCTCGAAGAGGCGCCACGCTCGAACGAGCTGCTCGAACGGGTCGGGAAGGTGAAGCGGGCCATGGTCGAGCACACACGCGACCTGCTGGAGAACCATCCCGAGGTCCGGGTCGCCGACACCGCCACGGCGGCGCGCCTGGTCATCGCGACGGTCGAGCTGGCCGTCCACGACCTGCTGGCCGAGCCCGACCCGATCGACGCCCGGCGGCTCGAGGACGAGATGGTCGCGATGCTGACCCGGTACGTCAGGGGGTGAACTGGTAGGCGCCCGCGTCGATCCGGGTGCCGACCGGGTTGCCGTCGACGTCGACGGCCGCGTACTTCGTGACGCCGAGGCCGATGGCGGGGCTGCCGGTCCGGAGGATGAGGTTGGTGGCGGAGGTGAACTTCGGGTCGGCGACCTTGTCCGTGGCGCCCGGGGTGAACTGCCGCTGGCCGCCGTAGAAGACGTTGTGGTCGGTCGCCGTCCAGCCGGTGTCGGCGTACCCGACCTTCATCGCGGCCTGGATGACGTTCTGGGTCAGCTTGAGCGTCTGGTTGGTGCAGCCGCCGTAGCAGACGAAGCCCTCGGACTCGGCGTGGCTCAGCCGGACCGAGTTGTTGCGGAAGATCGTGCCGGTGACCGGGCCGTTGCCGTCCTGGGCGCCGCGCGTCACGATGCCGCCGCGGGTCTTGCTGCCGAAGACGGCGTTGTATTCGAAGACGTTGTTGCGGGACACGCCGTCCGGGTCGTTCGCGTCGGTGCCCAGCTCGGTGAAGGACTCGTTGTCCTCGGAGATGTTGTGGTGGATGACGTTGTCCGAGCCGTAGAAGATCTCGACGGCGGCGCCGTCGAGCCCGCCGAAGTCCTCGCTCACCGCGATCGACCCGCTGATCCGGTTCCAGCCGATGTCGGATCCGTTGCCCTGCACCAGGATCGCGAACGCGCCGGAGTCGTCGTTGCCGCCGGGGGTCACCACGGTCATGTGGTTGTTGTCGACGAGGTCGTTCTGGGTGACCTCGGTGCCGTCGGCCGACGGCGCGATGTAGACACCCGCGCCGGCGCCGGTGATGTAGTTCGACAGCACCTTGTCGTGGTCGCCACCGACCTCGACACCGGCCCAGGAGCAGCGCCCGGCGTCGGCCGCGACACCGACCTGGAGATCCTGCACGGTGATGTAGTTGCCGGGGAGGTTGACGCACGCTTCCTGGTTGCCCTGAACGATCGGCCGCGCACCGTCGCCGTAGGCGCCGATGGTCACCGGCGCGGTGGCCGACCCGCTCCCGCGGACGGTCAGCCCGCCGGTCCAGGTCCGGCCGCGCCGCAGCAGCACCCGGTCCCCTGGCTTGAGTTCGGTCGCGCCGACCTTGGCGAGGGACTTCCACGGCGCGGCCTGGGTGCCGGCGGCGCTGTCGCTGCCGAGGGCCTGGTCGACGTAGTAGGTGTTCGGCGCGGCGACGGCGTCGGTCGCGGTGGCCGTGGTGGCGGCGAGGGCGGCGAACACGCCGAGCGAGAGCAGTTTCCACTGGTTCGACATGGCCCGCGACGGTAGGCCGGGCCCGTACACGCGATGTACAAGCCCGGATTTCGTTGCTTGCCGCGTGACGCCGGTCAGGCGTTTGCCCGGCGCAGGCGTTCGGCCGCCTGGGCGCGGACCGCCTCTCCGCACACCGGACGGTCGCCGTGGAGGGCCTCCCAGCGGGCGTTGTGCAGCGCGGGCCACAGGCTCGCCGCCCAGGCGATCTCCTGTTCCTCCGCGGTGAACCGGCGGCCGCGGAGTTCCTGGTAGGCCGCCAGGAACGCGGCAGAACTCTCGATCGGCGCCAGCGTCGGTGGCGAGATGCTGGCGAACGTCCCCGAGGCCGCGCCCGCCAGTGCCGCCTCCGGCTGCCATGCCAGGCTGTCCCAGTCGTCCACCGCGTGGATTTCCCCGCCGAGCCAGCGGAGGTTCTGGGCTTCGAAGTCGGCGTGGCCCAGCACGCTCGGCAGGTCCGTGGCCAGCAAACGCTTGCGTGCCCGCGTTGCCGTCTCGGCGATGAAGGCAGGCACCGCACTCTGGTCGCGCGCGTCGAGGAAGCCGATCGGCGGCCACAACCCGGGACCGGTGTGGTCCCAGCGTGCCCAGCGCGGGTTCGGCAGCGGTGGCGGGACCGCCACGCCGGCCAGCTCGGCCATCAGCCGGGCGAAGACCCGGGCGCAGCGCACGGCGACGTCCGGGGTGCCGCTCGGCAGCGGCGCGCCGCCGGGGAGGAATTCCTCCGCGTGCACGGCCATCGTGTCGGCCGGGTGCACCGGCGTGAGCGGTCGCGGGCACGGGAATCCCCGCCCCGCCAGCCGGGCCTGCGCGGCGACGCAGGCTGCGGTCCGGCCCTCGTCCTCCCGGGCCTTCACCACGACCTCGCGGCCGTCGGTCAGCCGCAGCCCGGTCACCGCCGACAGCGACCGTCGCTCGAACAGCACTTCGGACGGCTCGGCTCCCAGGTGGGCGAGGCACCAGCCGGGCAGCCAGTCCATCTCAGCGGTCCCGTGCCACGAGCGCCGCCTGGGTGCGGCTCGTGACCCCCAGCTTGGCCAGCACGTTGCCGACGTGCACCTTCACTGTGCGCTCCGCCAGGCCCAGCCGGGTCGCGATGTCGCGATTGGACAGTCCTTCGCCGAGCAGGTCCAGCACGTCCCGTTCCCGCGGTGTCAACGTTCCGCCCGCGCTCAGTGCCGCGGCCACCGCGGGGCTCAGCGCCGTGACGCCCTGGTGCGCGGCGCGGACGGCTGCCGCCAGTTCGTCGCCGGACGAGTCCTTCAGCACGAATCCCGCCGCGCCCGCGGTCAGGGCTTCGCGGATCTCGCGGGGACGGCCGACCGTCGTCAGCATGAGCACGCGCGGGGCCGGTGACGGCAGCCGGCGCAGGACTTCCAGGCCGTCCATGCCGGGCAGGTACAGGTCGAGCAGCACGACGTCGGCGTCCCCCGACGCGGCGAGCAGCTGCGGCCCGCTCGCGTACTGCGCGACGACGTCGATGTCCGGCTGGGCCGCCAGGATCAGCGCGATTCCCTCGCGCACCAGCGCGTGGTCGTCGACGACCTGCACCCGGATCATGCCCTCACTCTACTGTCGGCCCATGCGTCAGTCTCTCGTCACGACGGCGGCGGTGGCCGCGGTGTTCTTCGCCAGTGGCGCCTGGACGCCGCAGCAGGGCTGGCTCGCGGCCGCGCTCAGCGTGGTCCAGCTCGGCCCGCTGCTGTGGTCCCGCCGCGCCCCGGCCGCCGTGCTGGTCGTCGTGACACTCGCGACGGCCGGGCACCTGCTGCTCGACCAGCCGCGCAACACCATGTACGTGCCGGTGCTGCTTGCCCTGTACAGCACGCCCCAGCGGTGGCTCGCGGTGTCGGCGGCGCTGGTGGTCGGTGCCGCGGTGTTCCCGGCGAAGGGCCCGCTGGACGGCACGGTCCTCGCGGTGACGATCTGCGCGGTCGCCTGGCTGCTGGGCGCCGAACGCCGTCGCGCGCTGGCCGACCGGGCCGAGCGCGCCGCCCGGCGGCTGCACGACACGCTCGCCCAGACCACCGCCGTCATGCTGGTGCAGGCGGAAACCCTGCGCGCGGTCGGCAACCTGACCGACGCCGACCGCGCGCGCCTGGACACCCTGCTGGCCGCCGGGCGCGGCGCGCTCACCCTGGTCCGCCGCACCCTCGACGACCTGCACGACGACGCCGAGCGCGCCCCGGACCTGGCCGAGGTGCTGGCCCGGCTGCGCACCGCGGGCCTGGTGCTCGACCGCGACCCGGTGCTGCCCGCGCTGCCGCGCCCGGTGCGGGAGCTGGCCGAGCGGTTCGTCGCGGAGACCGCGGTGAACGCCTTGCGGCACAACGGTCCCGGTGTCCGGCTGAGGTTCGCCGTCGTGGCAGGCGACCCCGTGACGATCACCGCGCGCAACCCGCTCAAGGGGAACCCGTCCGCGAGCGGTGGTTACGGGCTCGCCGGGCTCGCGGAGCAGGCCGCGGCTGCCGGGGGAGCGATGTCGTTCGGGCCGCGTGACGGCGAGTGGGTCGTCAGTGTCGAGCTGCCAGCAGCTGGGACACGGTCACGAACCGGAAGCCGCGCTGCTTGAGCCGGTCGAGGAGCGGGCCGAGCGCCTGGCGGGTCGGCTCGCGCGCGGGGTACATCGCGTGCAGGAGGATGATCGATCCCGGCCGTACCCCGGCTTCGGTCGTCGCGATGATCGTGGCCGCGTCCGGGGTGCCCGCCGAGTCCGGCTCGACGTCCCAGGTGATCGTCAGCCTGCCGTGCCCGGCGAGGTAGCGGGGGAGGGCGAAGAGCTTCTTGCCGTTCGGCGGGCGGAAGTGGATCGGGCCGGTGTAGCCGGTGGTGCGGATGAGGGCGTCGGTGGCCTCGACCTCGTCGGCGACCCACGCGGGTGTCACGCCGATCATGCGCTCGTGGCTGAAGCTGTGGTTGCCGATTTCGTGTCCCGCGGCGGCGATGTCCTTGGTCGGCTCGGGGTGGGCGGCGATGTCCCGGCCGATGAGGAAGAAGGTTGCGGGCACCTCGCGGCTCTTGAGGGTGTCGAGGATCGCCTGAGTCCCCGCGGGATCGGGCCCGTCGTCGAAGGTGAGGGCGACGATCTTTTCGGTGGTCTCGACGCGGTTCACGAGCGTGCCGAAGAACTGGAAGGTCCGCGAGTCGGCGACCTGGAGCAGGGTGTACGCCCCGGCGACCACGACGACGAGCACGCTCGCGACGGCGACGGTCCAGCGCCGGGCCCGGCGGGATTTCAGGATCATGTCCCGCACCCTGGCGAGCCTCGCGCGGCACGGGAAGCCGCGAAGGTACTAGTACCTGCGTTGACGCTCTCGGCGTGTCAGCATATGCTGACGAAATGAGTCTCATGGCGGATCTGGAGCACACCGTGCGCAGCTCCGACCCGGACGTCGCGTTGCGGGCGGTCGCGCGGCTGCGGCGCCTGGCCGAGCAGCTGGAGACCGAGCAGGTGGCGGCCGCCCGGCGGGCCGGCTGGTCGTGGCAGGACATCGCCGACCGGCTGGGTGTCACCAAGCAGACCGTGCACCGCAAGCACCGTGGCCGGGAGGGCTGATGTTCGGCGGGGACCATCCGGCGGTCGGGCAGGTTTTCCGCCGCGCCGCCGAGCTGGCACGGGAGTTCGGGCACAGCCGCGTCGGCAGCGAACACCTCCTGCTCGCGCTCACGGAAGGGCCGCTGTCCGGCCTCACCGGGATCGAGCGGGCGGTGCACCTGGCGGCCCCCGACGGCGCGGGCGTGGCCGCCGACCGGGAAGCGTTCACGGCACTGGGCATCGATCTCGGCCCGCTGCCGGCCCAGCTGGCGGACCGGCCGCCGGCCAGGGAACCCCTCCTGCCACTCGGGGTCGCGCGGGTCCGGCGGCGATGTGCCCGCGCGAAGCCACCGATCGGCCTGGACGTCCAAGCGGCCTACGCGGCTTCGCTGCGTCTCGCACTGGCCCGCCGGGAACGTCAGCACCGCGTCGAGCACCTCGCGCTGGCACTTGTCGCGCTCGACCCCGGCACCGACTGGGTGCTGCGCACGGCGGGCGCGGACCGTCGTGCGCTGCTCGCGCGCCTGGCATCGGCGTTCCCGCCACCGCGGCGCAATCCGCTGCTCCGCGCCGAGCGGCGGGCCGGCTGCCGGGCGCGGTGCCGCGACATCGTCCGCCGCTACCAGCACACCACGGGCCGGATGGCGGTCACGCCGTCGGCCCTCTCGGACCTGGTGCTCAGAGCGGGTTGAAGACGCCCAGGGGAGCGGTGCAGAACGGCCCGCCGACGTACTCGGCCGCCGGTCCCGTCGGGGCCGGCTGGGAAGCCAGCTGGTCGGCGTACACCTCCGCGTCGTCCAGGGACTGGTACCCCAGCGCCTCCGCTTCGGCGAGGGAGTAGATCCGGCGCGTGTTGTCCGAGACGCCCCAGATCAGCCGGTACCCCGGCGAAGGCGCCGCCAGGCAGGCCTCGAACAGCCGGGCCGCGTCGTCGGGGGAGAGCCACGTCGTCAGGCCGCGCGGGCCCAGCGGCAACGGCGTTTCGAAGCACGAGCCGATGCGGATGACGATCACGTCCATCCCGAACCGCGAGTGGTACAGGCTGCCCAGTGCCTCGATTGCCGCCTTGGAGACGCCGTAGTACGTGTCCGGGCGCGGCGACGAATCCGCCGGGAGGTCCTCGTCGACCCGGCGGAAGCCGACCGCGTGGTTGCTGGAAGCCAGGATGACGCGCTGGATCCCGGCGGCTCGTGCCGCCTCCAGGACCGTGTGCGTTCCGTTGATGTTGACGTCCAGCGTTGCTTCCCACGAGTTCTCGCGGCTGTGCCCGCCCAGGTGGATCAGCGCGTCGACGCCTTCGCACGCCGCCGCCATCGCCGCCGGGTCGGTCACCGACGCCGTCACGACTTCCTCGGCGGGGTCCGACGCCGTCTGCGGGGCCAGGTCGAGCAGGCGCAGCACCCGGCCGGGGCGCCGCAGGCGGGGCCGCATCAGGGTGCCGACGACGCCCGCCGACCCGGTGATGAGCACGCGCTGGTCCGTCATGGGGTTCCTTTCACCGAGGGGGATCTCAACGGATGCCGGCGCGGCGCAGCTGCTGCCCGAGCTCGGCGGTGGTCTCGGCGAGCAGCTCGCCGACCCGGCGGGCGTCGGCGTCGCTCACCTGGGAAATCGGCATCGAGCAGCTGATCGCGTCGGTGCCGGGGATGCGGTAGGGGATCACCGCGGCCACGCACCGGACGCCGAGAGTGCCCTCTTCGACCTCGGCGGCGTACCCGCGTTCGCGCGTCTTCGCGCACTCTTCGTGCAGGGCTTCGAGCGTGGTGATCGTGTTCGGCGTCAGCGCGGCCAGCACCGGCGGCATCAGCGCCTCGATCTCGTCGTGCGTCAGCTCGGCGAGCAGGGCCTTGCCCAGCGCGGTCGCGTGCGCGGGCAGCGTGCGCCCGACGCGGGAGACCAGGTGTGTCGACCGCTGCGACTCCCGCGTCTCCAGGTAGACGACCTCGGTGCCGTTGCGGCGCGCGAAGTGCGCGGTGAAGCCGGTCTTCTCGCGGATGCGTTCCAGCGCCTCGGTGGCGAACGGGACGACGGCGTCGCGGTCGAGGTAGGCCGTGCCGCAGATCAGCGCGCGGACGCCCAGCCGGTAGCGCGCGGTGTTGGTGTCCGCCTCCAGCCAGCCCGCTTCCAGCAGCGTCCGCAGCAGGCCGTGCAGCGACGAGCGCGGAAAGCCCGTCCGCGCGTGCAGGTCCGACAGGGACAGCCAGACGTCGTTGGCCGCGAACGTCTCGATGAGGTCGACGGCCCGGCGCGCGGACTTGACGCCGGAGGACTCGGCCGGGGCGGCGGCGCCGTCGGCCGCGTTGTCCACCTTCTGCGGCATTTGTGCTCCTCCGTCCGGCCGTTGACTTGTGACTCCGGCCATATTAGCGTCCCGAACAACGTTCTTATGGATGAACATAATCACTATAACAGACTCCGTTCATGGATGTGAACACAACCGCATCGCCGTGGACGCGGAAGGGAGCCTGCGGTGCACGCACTCGACTGGACGATGATCTGCGCGTACTTCGCGCTGATGATCGTGATCGGCTGGTGGTCGCACAAGAGAATCAGCGACGTGAAGGACTTCTTCACCGCCGGCGGGCGGATGCCGTGGTGGCTGGCAGGCATCTCGCACCACATGTCCGGCTACAGCGCCGTGCTCTTCGTCGCGTACGCGGGCGTCGCGTACACCAGCGGCGTCACCGTGTACTTCTGGGGCTTCGCCAGCATCGGCATCGGCGTGGGCATCGGCAGCTGGCTGTTCGCCGCGCGCTGGAACCGCCTGCGCTCGAAGGTCGGCGTCGCTTCGCCGCTGGAGTACCTGGCCAAGCGGTACAACGTGCCGACGCAGCAGGCGCTCGCCTGGAGCGGCAGCCTGCTGAAGATCTTCGACATCGCCGCCAAGTGGTTCGCCGTCGCGACGCTGCTGCACGTGTTCGCCGGGCTGGACTACAACCTCGGCATCCTCATCACCGGCGCGGTCACCCTCGTCTACTGCACCATCGGCGGCCTGTGGGCCGACGCGCTCACCGACTTCGGCCAGTTCGTCATCCAGGCCATCGCCGCGGTCGTGATGATCGTCGTGGTGCTCGGCAAGCTGGGCGGCATCTCCGCGCTCTGGACGATGTGGGACAAGCTGCCCGAAGGCCACGTCGACCCGGTGACGTCCAAGTACACCACCATCTTCCTGCTCGTCTACGTGCTGGTGAAGACGCTGGAGTACAACGGAGGCATGTGGAACCTGGCGCAGCGGTACATGGCCGCGCCGAACACCCACGAGGCCCGGCGCGGCGCGCGGCTTTCGTCCGCCCTGTACCTGCTGTGGCCGCTGGTGCTGATGTTCCCGATGTTCGCCGCGCCGCTGCTGATCCCCGGCATCAAGGACCCGACGCAGTCCTACGCGATCATGACCACGACGTTCCTGCCGCCGGGCCTGATCGGCCTGGTGCTGGCCGGCATCTTCTCGCACACCATGGCGATGGTCTCCTCCGACGCCAACGCGATCTCCGCGGTGATCACCCGCGACATGATCCCGGCCGTGTTCGCCAAGGCCCGCCGGTGGACCGACGGACAGGGCCTCAAGGCCGCGCGGATCACCACGGTCGTGTTCGTCGCGCTGACCATGCTCGTGGCCACACAGGCGCAGAACCTCGGCGGCGTGCTGCAGATCGTCGTCAACTGGGTCGCCGCGCTGATGGGCCCGATCTCGATCCCGCTGCTGCTGGGCATGCTGCCGTGGTTCCGCAAGTGCGGCCCGCGGGCGGCGCTGGTGTCCTGGGCGGGCGGCCTGATCGACTACGCGCTGGTGTACTACGTCTTCAAGGCGAACCAGACGGTACTGGTCGCGACGCCGATCCTGGTCTCGCTCGTGTTGTACGTCGGTCTCGGCCTGCTCGCGCCCGAGCGCAGCGCGGCCGCCGACGAGATCGTGGACTCCGTGAACGCCGACGACGATGTCGACCGCACGAAGGAAGGCACGACCGTGCCCGCCTGACGACGGCCAGACCCGGCCGGAACCGAACAAGGACGAAAGAGCGGAAACTGATGGCACAGAACGAGATCGAGCTGGACGGCCTGCTGGCGTTCCCCCTCACCCCGTTCACCGAGGACCTCGAGGTCAACCTCGACGCGCTCGCGGAGAACGTGGAGAGTCACATCGCGGCGGGCGCCGGTGCGCTGTTCGTGGCGTGCGGCACCGGCGAGTTCAGCTCGCTCTCGCCCGCCGAGGTCGCCGCGGTGCTCGCCAGGGCCAGGGAGGTGGCCGCCGGCCGCGTCCCGGTCTGGGTGGGTGCCGGGGGCGGCGCGGCGTCGGCGCGGGCCGGTGTGGCGGCGGCGCAGGCCGGCGGCGCCGACGGCGTCCTGCTGCTGCCGCCCTACCTCGTCACCGGGCCGCCGTCGGGCCTGGTGGACTTCGTCCGCTACGCCGTCGGCGACTCGTCCGTGCCGGTGATCGTCTACCACCGCGGCACCGGCGTCTTCACGCCGCCGACCGCGGCTTCGCTGCTGGACATCCCGTCGGTCGTGGGCTTGAAGGACGGCTACGGCGACGTCGAGTGCATGACCCGGATCATCACCACGATCCGGTCGCTGGACACCGAGCGGGCGCGGAACTTCCTGTTCTTCAACGGGTTGCCGACCGCCGAGGTCTCGGCCAAGGCGTACGCCGCGATCGGCGTCGCCCGGTACTCTTCGGCGGTGCACTGCTTCGCGCCGGAGATCGCGCACCGCTTCCACCGCGCGCTCGCCGAGGGCGACACGCGCGTGATGGACGCCCTGCTGGCCGGGTTCTACCTGCCGCTGGTGGCGTTGCGGGACGAGACGTCCGGCTTCGCCGTTTCGCTGGTGAAGGCCGCCGCCCGGCTGCGCGGCGACAAGGTCGGCCCGGTCCGGCCGCCGCTGGTGGAGCCGACGCCGGAGCAGATCCGCCGGCTGGAGAAGATCGTGGAGGACGGCTTCGTGACGCTGAAGGGGCTCGCCTGATGCAGATCCTCGACGTGGTGCTGACCCCGGTCGCGTTCGCCGACCCGCCGCTGCTCAACGTCATGGGCGTGCACGAGCCGTTCGCGCTGCGCAGCGTCGTCCAGGTCAAGTGCGAGGACGGCGTCGTCGGGCTCGGCGAGTCCTACGGCGACGAGGCGTTCCTCGGCGAGGTCCGCAAGGTGCTGCCGCGGCTGCGCGGGCACGACGTGTTCGACCTGCCCGGCCTGCAGCGGCTGGTCGCGGAGGCGTTGTCCGACACCGTGCTGACCGACGCGCACGGCCTGATCGGCGGGTTCTCCATCCGCAAGACCATCGCGAGCGTGTACTCGTTGTTCGAGGTCGCCTGCCTGGACGCGCAGGGCCACTACCTGGGCCGTCCGGTGACCGACCTGCTCGGCGGCAGGACCCGCGACGCCGTCGAGTTCTCCGCGTACCTGTTCTACAAGTACGGCAGGCACGCCGACGGCCGCGAGGACTCCTGGGGCGAGATCACCACGCCCGAGACTCTGGTCGGGTCGGCGAAGCGGATGGCCGACGAGTACGGCTTCAAGTCGATCAAGCTCAAGGGCGGTGTCTTCGAGCCCGCGCAGGAGGTCGACGGGATCCGTGCGCTGGCCGAGGCGTTTCCCGGGCACCCGCTGCGGATCGACCCGAACGGTGCCTGGACGGTCGAGACGGGCATCCGCGTGGCGTCCGAACTGGACGGTGTCCTGGAATACCTCGAAGACCCCACGCCGGGCATCGAGGGCATGGCGCGGGTCGCCGCCGAGGCGTCGATGCCGCTGGCCACCAACATGTGCGTGGTCAACTTCGGCGACATCGAGCCGGGCTTCCGGGCGCGGGCCATCGGCGTGCTGCTGTCGGACCACCACTTCTGGGGCGGCCTGCGGTCCACGCAGGCGTTGTCGGTGACGTGCGAGAGCTTCGGCGTCGGCCTGTCGATGCACTCCAACAGCCATCTCGGGATCAGCCTGGCCGCGATGGTGCAGGTCGCCGCGGCGACGCCGCACCTGACCTACGCCTGCGACACGCACTGGCCGTGGAAGGTCGAAGACGTCGTCGAGCCGGGCGTGCTGGAGTTCCGCGACGGCGCGGTCGCCGTGCCCACGACCCCGGGGCTGGGCATCACGCTCGACGAGGACGCGCTGGCGAAGCTGCACGAGAACTACGTCCGATGTGGACTGAAGAAGCGCGACGACGTGACGTACATGCGGAACTTCGTCGAGGGTTTCGAGCCGAACACGGCGAGGTGGTGACCCGGTGAAGGTGACCGGCTACGCCTATCCCTGGGACGTTCTGGAACCCGGCTTCGTGGCACGGGTCCGGGCGCTCGGCGTCGACGAGGTGGCGGTCGCGCTGTCGTACCACAGTGCGCGTGCGGCGACGCCGTGGTCGGCGTCGCGGACGGCCGTCGTCGCCCGGCGCGCGGCGTTCTACCGGCCGGTTTCCGGGGACTGGGGCAGGCTGCGTCCGTCCACTCCGGACTGGATTTCGACCCCGGACTCCGGTGGCGACGCCGTCCGGCTGCTCAACGAGGCCGGGATCCCGGCGGCCGCATGGATTGTGCTGACGCACAACTCGCAGCTGGGCTACGAGCACCCGGACGTCGTGGTGCGCAACTGCTTCGGCGAGACCTACCCGTGGGCGCTGTGCCCGTCGCAGCCCGCGGTGCGCGAGTACGCCGCGAAGGTGACCGCCGAAGCCGTCGCCGGGCTCGACCTGGCGACGGTGATCCTCGAAGCGTGTGGCCCGCTCGGCGCGGTGCACCAGCACCAGCACGAGAAGACCGACGGCGTGTGGGCGCCCGCGGTGGCCCGGTTGCTGTCGATCTGCTGCTGCGACGCCTGCGCTGCGGGCTGGGAAACCGACGCCGATGCCGTCCGCGCCCAGCTCGTCGAGGAGGTCCGGCGGCTGATCGCCACCGGAGATCTGTCGGTGACGGGCGACCGGCTTCCCCCGGAGCTGACCCAGCTGCTGCTGCGCGTCCGGCAGCAGGCGACCGACGAGCTGCGGGCCGCCGTGCTGGCCGCGCTCCCGCCGGGGGTGCGGATCGTGCTGCACGGCGCGCTCGACCCGTGGGTCACCGGCGCGCTGCCCGGGCTGACGCCGTCCGCGCCGGATGACGTCGACGCGGTCGTGCTGTTCGGCTGGATGCCCGCCTCGGGCGCCGAGGCCGTCGCCGCGGCCCGGGAGGCGTTGCCGGAAAAGGTCACGATCGGCAGTTACATCACCGCGGTCGCCGCCACGCCGGTGCCGGACGTCGCCGCCTACGTCGGCGAGCTGGCCAAGGCGGGTGCCGGCGAGCTGCACCTGTACCACCTCGGACTGGCCGGTCCGGGCCGCTGGCCCGACCTGGAAACGGCCACCGCCGCCGCCCACGAAAACTGAGGAGCTGTTCCACCCATGAGCCAGGCCACCGACGCCGCCACGCTCGAGAAGATCCTCGCGGGAGCCGCCTCGGCCGCCCGCCCCGCCGCCGCGGCCACCCCGGCCGAGCGCGCCCGCTGGCTGGCCGCGGCCGCCGACGCCCTGGACGCCGCCGCCGAGGAGCTGATCGCGCTCGCGCACCAGGAGACGCACCTGCCCGCCACCCCGCGGCTGGCAGGCGAGCTGAAGCGCACGACGTTCCAGCTGCGTCTCTTCGGCGAAGTGCTCGAGGACGGCGAGTACCTCGGCGCCACCGTCGACCATGCCGACCCGGAGTGGCCGATGGGCCCGCGTCCGGACATCCGCCGCGTGAAGACCGCGATCGGCCCGGTGCTGGTGTTCGCCGCGAGCAACTTCCCGTTCGCGTTCAGCGTCGCGGGCGGGGACACGGCGTCCGCGCTCGCCGCGGGCTGCCCGGTCGTGCTCAAGGCGCACCCCGGCCACCCGGAGCTGTCCGCGCTGACCGGCCGGATCGTGCGCGAAGCCCTGCTCGGCGCGGGCGCGCCCGAGGGCGTCTTCGACGTGATCTTCGGCCAGGAGGAAGGCGTCACGGCACTGAAGGACCCGCGCATCGCGGCGGCGTCGTTCACCGGGTCGATCCCCGGCGGGCGGGCGTTGTTCGACATCGCGAACGCGCGGCCGAGGCCGATCCCGTTCTACGGCGAGCTGGGCAGCGTCAACCCGGTCGTGGTGACCGAGGCGGCGATCGCCGCGCGCGGGGAAGCCGTCGCCAAGGGCTACGCCGGGTCGTTCACCCTCGGCGCGGGCCAGTTCTGCACCAAGCCGGGCCTGCTGTTCCTGCCCGAGGACCACGGCCTCACCGAGACGCTGCGGTCGGCGCTGGCCGGGGCCGCGGCCCAGCCGATGCTCAACGACCGGATCGCGGAGGGATATGCCGCGAAGCTTGCCGCGCTGCGCGAGGCCCCGGGCGTCGAGGTCGTGTCTTCGTCGGAGTCTGCTGCGCCGGCGTTCACACCAACGCTGCTGGCGACGACGGGCAAGCAGTTCCTCGAAGGCGGAGCGGCGGTGCACGAGGAGTGCTTCGGCCCGGCGTCGCTGATCGTCACGTACACCGACCAGGCCGAGCTGCTGAGCCTGCTCGACGTCCTCGAACCGGGACTCACCGCCACAATCCACGGCGAGGAGTCCGAAGTGGACTGGATCCGGCCACTGCTGCCGGCCCTGTCCCGCATAGCCGGACGGCTGCTGTGGAACGACTGGCCCACAGGGGTGACGGTGAGCTGGGCCCAGCACCACGGAGGCCCATACCCGGCAACAACGGCCCCGACGACGACCTCGGTCGGTACTGCGGCGATCGAGCGGTTCCTGCGCCCGATCGCCTGGCAGGGCTTCCCGGACGCCCTGCTCCCCGAACCCCTGCAGGAGGCCAACCCCTGGCAGCTACCCCGCCGCACCGACGGCTCCCGCTGACCCCGCTGAGCCCGCTAGCCCATGACCCGCTGACCCCGCCGCACTGACGGCTCCCGCTGAACGGCTAACCCACTGAACCGCGAACCTACTAACCCCGCTGACCCCCGCCGCGCTGACGGCTCCCGCTGAACGGCTAACCCCGCTAACCCACTGAACCGCTAACCCACTGACCCCGCGGGGGCGCCCCCCCGTTTTCCACTTTACCGCTTGGCACCGACAGTTTCCGGTGCCGCCGACGGCGCCGCCAACTCGGTGCCACCGGACCCGCGGGGGCGCCCCCGGTTTCCACTCTACCGTTCGGCACCGACAGTTTCGGTCGCCGAAAGCCCTGAAGGCCACCTTCAGGGCACCAGGCCCCGATCCACCGAAGCCTGACCGAAGAATGCCTGGCCGGGTGGTCTGCCGCGGCTGGTCGTGAGTGGCGATTCGGGTTAGAACCCGAATTACCACTCACGACCAGACTGGCGGCGGGCCCCGGGTCGGCTGAAGGGCGCTCTGGCGCAGCGAAAGGGACTTTCGTCGCGTCAGACGCCAGGAACGTCCCTTTCAGCGCATGCCGTGCACTGAAGGGGTCCGTCAGAGAACAAAATCCGCCGCCGCACAACTGAATCCGTTCCCCGCAAGCCAAGGATGTCTTGATCCTGGGAAGGCATGGTCATGCCCGTGAACCGGAGAAATGTCCTGCGCGGTGGCGCCCTGGCGGCCGCTTCCACCGTGCTCCTGAACCGTCCGGCCGTCGCTGTGCCGAGAACGAAGGCCGCGCTCTCGCCGATCGTCGCGGCCTACCGGCAGTTGCAGACCGGGATCAACCGGCCGTCGCCGGAACGCGCCGCGGCGCTGGTGAACCTCAGCCGTGTTGCCAAGGCCTACAACGCCGGCATGTCCGTCGCGGGCGGTGGTGCTCCACTGTGGACGGACCTCCCGCTCGGCCCCGGCAGCGACTACACGACATCGATGTACGCCCGGCTGCGGGCGATCGCCGTCGACTGGGGCACGCCCGGCAGCGCGCTGGCCGGTGACCCGGACGTGCTCGACCGGATCAAAGCCGCGCTGGAACTCCTCTATGCCAGCCAGTACAACGAAAACGTCGGCGAGATCGGCAACTGGTACACCTACGAGATCGGCATCCCGTACTACCTGCTGCACACGCTGTCGGTGGTCGCCGACCAGCTGACCGCGGAGCAGCTGGCCCGCTACCTGCGGCCCATCAAACGGTTCGTCGGCGACCCGAACCGGCGCGCGAACAACGCGTCGGTCATCGAGACCGGCGCCAACCGCGCGGACAAGGCGCTCATCTCCGTCGTTGCCGGGGCGATGCTCGGGGACACCCCATGGATCAGGACCGGCATCGACGCCCTCACCGACGTCGCGGGCGGGGGTGCGGCGAGCGTCGTCGCGAAGCTGGACCGGGCCGCGGGTGACGGCTTCCACGTCGACGGCTCGTTCATCCAGCACGACACCATCCCGTACCCCGGCCACTACGGCATCGTGCTGCTGACCGCGCTCGCCGGGGCCATCCACGTCACCCAGGGCACCGAACACGCGCTGCCGCAGCCGTTGAAGGACAAGATCTACACGCTGGTCGCCGACAGCTTCGCGCCGTTCGTCCACGCCGGCGCGCTCATGGAACCGGTGCGCGGGCGGATGCTGTCGCGTCAGGGGGAGACCGGGCACGACATCGGCCATCAGCTCACGGTGGCGACACTGGTGCTGGCCCGGACCGCCTCGGGCAAGACGAAGGCCGACCTCAACGCGCTTGCCGCGAAGTGGATCAAGGAAGGGACTTACGCGCCGTTCCTCCAGATCCCGGACCCCGAGCGGTTCGCGCCCGGGCCGGACCTGGTGGGCACGCCGGGCATCGAGTTCGCGCAGGACATGCTCGCGGCCGGGACCCGCCCGGCGCGGGTGACCGCCGCACACCGCGTCTTCGGCCAGCAGGACCGGATGGTGCATGTCACCGAGGGCTGGTCGGCGTCGCTGGGCGTCAGCTCGACGCGGATCTCCCGCTACGAAGCCATCAACGGGCAGAACCTCAAGGGCTACCACGTCGGCGACGGCGTGCTGTACACGTTCCTGCCGAACGCCAAGGGCCACTACACCGACGCCTACTGGCCGACGGTCGATCCGCTGCTGCTGCCGGGCACGACGGAGAACGACGGCCCGCCCGACCCGAAGTTCGGCGGCGTCCCCCTCGGCCCGAACGCCCACACCGGCGGCGTCCGCTGGGACGCGCGGCACGGCGCGCACGCGTTCGCCTTCACCTCCTGGGACGGGTCGCTGACCGCGAAGAAGTCGTGGTTCTTCACCCCGGCCGGGATCGTGTGCCTCGGCGCCGGGATCACCAGCACGTCCGGGTACGCCGTGCGCACCACGATCGAGAACCGCAACCTCGGCGAGGGCGGCGGCGGTGCGCTGCTGGCGGACGGCCGCCGGGTCCCCACCGACCTCGGCAAGGCATCCTCGCTGCGCAATCCCCGGTGGGTGCACCTGGCCGACGTCGGCGGGTACGTGCTGCTGGACGACGCCGCGGTGACCGCGCTCCGCGAGGACCGCACGGGCACGTGGCGCGGCATCGACACCGGCGCCAACACCAAGGGCTCCACGACCCCGTACACGCGCCGGTACCAGAAGCTGGTGCTGGAGCACGGCGTCCGGCCGTCCGGCGCGACCTACGCCTACGCGGTCCTGCCCGGCGCCTCGTTGGTCGAGACGTTCGCGGCGGCGTGGGCGTGGCGCGTGCGCGCGAACACGCCGGTCGTCCAGGCGATCCGGCTGCCCGAGGGTGTCTTCCTGGCGAACTTCTTCGCGGCGGGCTCGGTGGACGGCGTGAGCGTCTCGGGGCCCGCGTCGGTGGCGGTCGGGCGCCGCGAGCTGGCGGTCGCGGACCCGACGCAGCTGCAGGACAGCGTCACGGTGACCGTGCACGGCAAGGCGGTGACGGTGCCGCTGAAGGGCACGTTCGGCGCCACCAAGGTGGTGCCGCTGCCGTGAGACCTCCCCGCCGGGCCGGTGCCCCGACCCGGTCCGGCGGGGTCCCCACCTCGGGTTAGGCTGGCTTTCATGACCACCGCCGAGCACGTCGACGTCCTGATCGTGGGCGCCGGGCTGTCCGGCGTCGGCGCCGCCTGCCGGGTGCAGGAGCGGCTGCCGGGCCGGACGTACGCGGTCCTGGAAGCCCGGGACGCGATCGGCGGCACCTGGGACCTCTTCCGCTACCCGGGCATCCGGTCCGACTCGGACATGTTCACCCTCGGCTACCCGTTCCGGCCGTGGAAGGACCCGAAGGCGATCGCGGACGGGCCGTCGATCCTCGCCTACATCCGCGAGACGGCCGCCGCGTCCGGGGTCACCCGGCACATCCGCTTCGGGCACCGGGTGGTGCGGGCGTCATGGTCGTCGGACTCGGCGCGGTGGACGGTCTCCACGGCGCACGGCGCGACGTTCACCTGCCGGTTCCTGTACCTGTGCAGTGGTTACTACTCGTACGAGTCGGGGCACGTCGTCGACTTCCCCGGGCGGGAGGAGTTCCGGGGCGAGATCGTGCACCCGCAGCACTGGCCCGCTTCGCTCGACTACACCGGCCGCCGGGTGGTCGTGATCGGCAGCGGCGCGACGGCGGTGACGCTGGTCCCGGCGCTCGCGGCGGAAGCGGCGCACGTGACGATGCTGCAGCGGTCGCCGTCGTACATCGTGGCGCGGCCGGGGCACGACGCGCTCGCCGACCGGATGCGTGCCGCCCTGCCGGAGCAGCTCGCGCACCGGCTGGTGCGCGCCAAGAACGTCGTGCTGGGCACGCTGTTCTTCCAGCTGATGCGGCGGCTGCCGCGCCGGGCGGCGCAGGTGCTGCGCAAGCGCGTGGCGGCGCAGCTGCCGACGTCGATCCCGGTGGACCCGCACTTCGTGCCGTCGTACAACCCGTGGGACCAGCGGCTGTGCCTGGTCCCGGACGCGGACCTGTTCCGCGCGCTGCGGTCGGGCAAGGCGGACATCATGACCGACCGGATCGAGCGGTTCACCCCGTCCGGCGTGCGGCTGTCGTCCGGCCGCCTGCTCGAGGCGGACGTCATCGTGACCGCGACCGGGCTGAACCTGGTGGCCTTCGGCGGAATCGCGCTCGAGGTCGACGGGCGCGCCATCGAGCCGGGGGAGCAGCGGGTCTACAAAGGACTGATGTTCGGCGGCATCCCGAACCTGGCGTGGTGCGTCGGCTACACGAACAACTCGTGGACGCTGCGGGCGGATCTGGCGTCGCAGTACGTGTGCCGCCTGCTGTCCTATCTGGACAGTCGTGGCTTCGCCTACTGCGTCCCGGACCCGGACGCGGCTTCGGCGGCGGGCAGGCCGCGCCCGATCGTGGACCTGCAGTCGGGGTACATCCGGCGGGCCGCTTCCGGCCTGCCGAAGCAGGGCGGGAAGCGGCCATGGATGATGCGCCAGAACTACCTGCTGGACTTCGCCGACATGCGCTTCACCCGCGTCGACGACGGGGTGCTGCAGTTCGGCTGAGGTGACTTTCGGGCAGTGGAAAGATCGCCTCTGCGGGTGGAATACCGTGTCCGTTGGCTCCTGGTCGGCGATTTTCCGCCGTGTCACCGTGGTGAGCACACGCCATCACGTGATCAGGGAGGAAACACTGATGCGACTCGGAACCTTGGTGAAATCGGCGGCGGTCGCGCTGGCCGTCCTGGGCGGCGGCCTGGCGGTCACCGCGCCAGCGTCGGCCGCGACCGGCACCGCCTTCACCGTGCCCAACGACCTGCACGCGGGCGACTGCACGATGTTCCACGGTGCGACGTGGGTGCTGAACTCGGACGGAACGGCCTCGTTCGACGGGACGGTCACCAGCAGCGACGACCGGGACGCCTGGCTGATGACGGTGCACGTGATGGACCACAACGGCGCCGAACTCGGCCTGGTGGGCAACAGCTTCCCGAACACGCCGGACCCGAACAAGTTCGCCCAGAACATGCCGGACAGCAGGCTCCAGTACCGGTGGCTGGCGACCGGTCACTTCCCGGCGTCCTGGTACGGCCTGATCGGCTACCTGCGGCTCGAGAACCACTGCTGACGGGGTCCGCACCGGTCGTGGGGGGGGGCAAGCTTTTTTAAAAAAGTGTTTTCAAACCCCCCACCACCGGCGTCGGGGGGCCGCCCCGGTGGTTAGTGACAAACTGTTTAAAAACCCTGTTTCTCACTCACGACGAGCCGCGGGAGAGTGGTTGCGCGTGGCGCGGCTACTCAGCCCTGGCGGGCCTTCGCGCGCGGGGTGTCCTTGTTGATCACGAACACCCGTGTGCCGCGCCGGATGACCTGGGCGCCGGGCTGCCGGGCGAGCGACCGGAGCGAGCTGCGGACCTTCATGGCGAGCCGTCCTTTCCGCGGGAGCTGTCCCGCACCCTCGTCAACCCCCGGGTGAGCCCGTTTAATCCCGCAACTCAGCTGCTCTCGCGGGCCACCCACCCCTGCAGGTCGTCACCGCGGATGGCCGCCGCCATGAGGTCGGGGAACTGGTCCGGTGTGCACGCGAACGCCGGCACCCCCAGTTCGGCCAGCGCCGCCGCGTTCTCGTGGTCGTACGACGGCGCGCCCGAGTCCGACAGCGCCAGCAGCGTCACCACCTGCACGCCCGCGCCCACCAGCTCCGCGATCCGGTGCAGCAGCTCCTCCTCGTCGCCGCCCTCGTAGAGGTCGCTGATCAGCACCAGCAGCGTCCGCTCGGGCCGCTCGACCAGGCCCTGGCAGTAGGCGATCGCCCGGTTGATGTCCGTGCCGCCGCCCAGCTGGGTGCCGAACAGGACGTCGACCGGGTCGGCCAGGTGCTCGGTCAGGTCCGCCACCTCCGTGTCGAAGGCGACGAACGAGGTCTTCAGCGCCCGCATCGAGGCCAGCACCGCCCCGAACAACCCCGAGTAGACCACCGACTCCGCCATCGAGCCCGACTGGTCGACCGCCAGGATCACGTCGCGCTGCACCGCCTGCTGACGGCGGCCGAAGCCGATCAGCTTCTCCGGCACGATCGTGCGCAGCTCGGGGGAGTAGTGCTTGAGGTTCGCGTGGATCGTGCGGGCCCAGTCGACGTCGCCCGGCCGCGGGCGGTGCGTGCGCGACGCCTTGTCCAGCGCGCCCCGGACCGCCGCGCGGGTGCGCTCGGCCAGCCGCTCCTCCAGCTGCTCGACCACCTTGCGGACGACCTCGCGCGCGGTCTCCTTCGTCTCCTCGGGCAGCACGCCGTTCAGCGACAGCAGCGTCCCGACCAGGTGGACGTCCGGCTCGACCGCCGAGAGCAGCTCCTTCTCCAGCAGCATGCGCGTGAGCCCCAGCCGGTCGACCGCGTCGCGCTGCATCACCTGCACCACGGTGCTCGGGAAGTAGCGCCGGATGTCGCCCAGCCAGCGCGCGACCCGCGGCGCCGACGCGCCCAGGTTCGCGCTCCGCGGCCCGCCCGCCGCCTCTTCGTCCGGCTTGTCGTAGAGCGCGGCCAGCACCGCGTCGACCCCACTGTCCTCATCGGACAGTTGCGCCTCGGCCAGCCCGGAGCCCGGCCCGGCACCCTCGCCGCCCAGCACCAGCCGCCAGCGCCGCAGCCGGTCGGTGTCGGTGGTCATGCTCCCACCCCCAGCAGGGTCGCCAGGACCGGCAGCACGCTCCCGGCCCGGTCCTCGTCCAGTTCGTCGGCCACCGCCACCACGCGTGCCTGCCCGGTGAGCCCGGCCGCGCGGTGCCCGATCGCCCGTTTCTCGGGGCCGCTGAAAGCCCCGAACGTCCGGCGCAGCAACGGAAGCACCTCGGTGAAGACGTCCGCGGGGATCGCCGCGAGCCACGCGTCGATCACCCGCAGCAGGCCCTCGTCGTGCACCAGCAGCAACGCGCCGCCGTCGAAGAAGCCTTCGACGTAGGCCGCGCCCGCCGACGGCGTGACGCCCGGGGTGAGCGCCCGGCCCAGCCGCAGTTCGATGTCGAGGGCGTCGAACAGCCCGGCGTCGTGCAGGATCCGGGTGAGCCGCCCGGCCAGCAGCGGTGGCAGCGACGGCCGTTCCGCCAGCCGGGCCAGCGCCGTCAGCCAGCGGTCCTTGGCGTCCTCGCCCAGCAGGGACGTCGCGTCGTGCACCCCGTCGACCAGCTTCGCCAGGCGGGCCGCGGCGTCGTCGTCGATGCCGTGTGCCGCCGGCGGCAGCCCGGCGCAGATCCGGTCCAGCATCCGGTCGGCGACCGCCCGCAGCGCGCCGGTGTCGGTGCCGCGGACGTTCCCGTACCGGGTCGCCCTGGCCAGCGCGGGCAGCGCCGACATCAGGCGGGCGACGTCCGCGTCCGCCGCCGCGCGGGCGTCGAGCGCCGCGAGCGCTTCGGGCAGCGCCTCCGGCAGGTCGGCCAGCAGGCAGTTCTCGACGGCCGTGGTGACCTCGTCCAGCGGGGGCGTGCCCTCGACGGCCGCGCGGACCGCGGCGGTGGCCGCCGACGGCACGGTCGTGCCGTACACCGCGGCCGCGACCAGATCGACCTCGAAGGACGGCTCCCACGCCAGCGACCAAGTCTCCCGGAACGTGCCCTTGTTCCGCCGCGCCGACGCCTCCCGGCTGCCCCACTCGATGCCGAGGATCCGCAGCCGGTGCAGCAGCTTCGAGCGGTCGAGCCCGCCGGGCGTCCGCAGGTCGAGGTCGAGTTCCTTGACGACCGGGTCCTTCTTGAGCCGCAGGCGTTTCGCCGTCGCGGTCAGGTCCGCGGCCAGCGGCGGCTGCGGCACCCGGTCAGGGACCTCGCCGAGCCGTTCGCCGACCACCAGCCGCCGGGTCACCAGGTCGACCTGCACCTCGTCCCCGCCGCACAGCACCGACCGGGTCGCTTCGGTGACCTCGGCCAGCCCGGCCGACGACCGCCCACGCAGCGTGGCGAGCGTCTCGGCCAGGCGGACCGCCTCGATGACGTGCGCGGTCGAGACGGGCAGGTCTTCTTCCCGCAGCACCGCGGCGACCCCGGTGAGCCAGCGCGTGGTCACATCGCCGTCGGTGGTGAAGAGGTGGTGGTACCAGCCCGGCGAGCGCACTCCGGCGCCGTAACCGCTGGCCGAGGCGAGGCGCCCGTGGGTCCACGGCACCCAGGTGCACGTGACCTTCCGCTTCGGCAGTCCTTTGAGGACGGCCTGGTCGTGCGACGCGGGCGGCAGCGGATCGGCCAGCGCGGGCACGTGCCAGGCGCCGCAGACCACGGCGATGTTCTCGAAGCCGTCCTTGCGGGTGCGGCGCAGCACCGAGCGCATGTAGGCCTCGCGGCGGGCTTCGTTGCCCTGTGGCGGTTTTTCGTCCTCCCGCACCGCGGTCATCGCGTCCGCGATCACCTCGAACGGGTTCTCGGCGTCCCGCCGCGACTCGACGACGTCGTCCCACCAGCGTTCCGGATCGTCGTACCCGCCGGCCGCGGCCAGCAGGGCCAGCGGATCGACCGGCGGCCCCGCGTGCTCGTCCGGCCCGGCCGCGAACGTGTGCGCGGCCGGGAGGTCGCAGAACCGCACCGGAATCCCGGCCTCGCGCGCGTAGACCAGCGCCTGCCACTCGGGGCTGAAGACCGCGAACGGCCAGAACGCGGCGCGCGAGACGTCGTCGGCCGCGTACGCCAGCAGCGCGACCGGCGGCTGCATGGCCGGGTCCTCGGTCAGCTCGACCAGGGCGTCGGCTTCGGGCGGTCCCTCGATGAGCACGACGTCGGGTTCCAGTTCGGCCAGCCGCGTCGCCACGGCCCTTGCCGATCCCGGGCCGTGGTGGCGGATGCCGAGCAGGTGGGTCGCGGTCAAGAGAGCTCCTGACCGGCCCGGTAGAAGTCGGCCCAGCCGTCGCGCTCGCGGACCACCGTCTCCAGGTACTCGATCCAGATCGCGCGGTCGGCCACCGGGTCCTTGACCACCGCGCCGTGGATGCCTGCCGCGATGTCGTGCGGGCGCAGCACGCCGTCACCGAAGTGGGCCGCCAGGGCGAGCCCGCCGGTGAGCACGCTGATCGCCTCGGCCGTCGACAGCGTGCCGGACGGCGACTTCACCGCCGTGCGGCCGTCTTCGGTCCGGCCCGACCGCAGCTCGCGGAACACCGTGACCACCCGGCGGATCTCGGCCAGCTCGGCGGCTTCCGCGGGCAGCTTCAGCGACCTGCCCAGCTCGGCGACGCGCCTGCTGACGATCTCGACTTCGGCTTCGGCGCTGTCCGGCAGCGGCAGGACCACGGTGTTGAACCGCCGCCGCAGCGCGCTCGACAGCTCGTTGACGCCCTTGTCGCGGTTGTTCGCCGTCGCGATCAGGTTGAACCCCGGGCGGGCCTGCACTTCGGTGCCCAGCTCGGGGATCGGCAGTGTCTTCTCGGACAGGATCGTGATCAGCGAGTCCTGGACGTCGGCCGGGATGCGGGTCAGCTCTTCGAGCCGGGCCAGCTTGCCGTCGCGCATCGCGCGCAGCACCGGGCTTTCGACCAGCGCGGCGGCACTCGGGCCCTCGGCGATCAGCCGGGCGTAGTTCCAGCCGTAGCGGATCGACTCCTCCGACGTGCCCGCGGTGCCCTGCACCAGCAGTGTCGAGTCGCCGCTGATCGCGGCGGACAGGTGTTCCGACACCCACGTCTTCGCCGTGCCGGGCACGCCGAGCAGCAGCAGCGCGCGGTCGGTGGCCAGCGTCGCGACGGCGACCTCGATCAGCCGCCGCGGGCCGACGTACTTCGGCGTGATCACCGTGCCGTCCGGCAGCGTGCCGCCGAGCAGGTACTCGACGACGGCCCAGGGTGAGAGGTGCCAGTTCGGCGGCTTGGCCCGGTCGTCGGCGGCGGCCAGCGCGGCCAGCTCGGCGGCGTGGTCCTGCTCGGCGTGCGGCCGGAGGACGGTGGCGGGGGCGGTCATGCGAGCTCCTCGTACATTTCGCGGCGGAAGTTCAGTGTTTCGGTGAGCGCCCGGCGCCACGGCCCGGCGTCCATGGTCAGCCGGGTGGTGGCGAGCGGGTGGCGCAGGCACTCCGCCGGCACCGCGCGCGCGATGACGACGGCGGCGTGCGAGACCAGCCGGTGGTCGTCCTGGCGGGCAATCCAGTCGAGCAGGGCGGTGCCGAGTTCCTTCGTCCACGGCCGGGGCAGCTCGTGCACCAGCCGCGCGAACGACTCGACGGGCAGCCTGCTCACCAGGTGCCCGACGGTCGCGGCCTGGCTCGCCGGGCCCAGCACGCCGAGCAGCGGCGGGGTGGTGCGCCCGCCCGGATCGGCGCCGATCAGCGCCTGCGCCCAGGCTTCGTCGCGCTGGCGCAGCGCGGCGGTGGCCCAGGAGTCGCGCAGCACGCCGGGCGGGCAGCCTTCGACGGTCATCCGGACCACCTCGGCGGGCGGCCCGAACTCGCTCCAGAAGGACAGCGGCGCGGCCGCGACCAGCGTCCGCAGCCGGACAGTGCCCTCGCCGCGTTCGCCTTGCGGCATCGACACTTCCAGTACCCGGCCCCGGCGGCGGACGAGCGGCCGCAGGCGGTCGGCCATCAGCTGCCCGTACCGGGTGCCGGGCAGCCGGCCGAGCAGCTCGGCGGCCCGTTCCCGGACGGCGGCCGCGCGGTCGGTCAGCGCGGTTTCGAGGAAGTCCTCGTCCTCGGGGCGGAGATGCCCGGCGAGCACGCCGAGGAAGTCCGACCGGACGTCGGCGGGTTCGCTCTTCCACGTCGAGTGGAGGGCTTCGCGGGCGACCTCCGGGGCTTCGGCCAGCCGGGTGGCGAGCCAGCGGCGGCGCTGGGCCAGGCTGCCGTACTGCCAGACGTCCCCGGACTCCTCCGGCGGCGCGGCCAGGAAGGCCCAGTCCGGGTTCCGCTGCCCGAGCCACGCCCCGAGCGTCCCGGCGACGGCCGCCAGCGGGGTCCGCAGGGCGGCCTTCGTGCGGGCGGCCTCGGCCAGCAGCGGCAGGGTTTCCGGCGGGACCCGGTACCGCGTCCCGGCGACGATGCCGAGCCATTCCAGCAGCAGGTCGGGATGACTGGCGGCGAGCAGCCGCGCCAGCCGTTCCCGCGCGAGCGGCGGGACGAACGGCCGTTCGTCGGCAGCCGCGGCGGGCAGGGGCTTGACGTCGGCGAGCGGCCGCTTCCCCGCCCGGCGGTAGGTGGTGAGCACGGCCGCGGCGGTGAGCAGCTGTTCGGCGGGATCGTCGCGCCCGGCCGCGAGCTGCCGGACGGCGGCCGGTTGCGCGGCCAGGTCCAGCGTGCGGCGGCGGGTGCCGAGGAGCGCCGTGCCGACGAGGTCTTCCCAGGCTTTCACCGTTGCACCGCCTTCCGGAGAGTCGCGAGTGAGAGGTCTGCCGTGGCTTGTCGTGAGTGAGAAACAGGGTTAGAACACTGTTTCTCACTCACGAGCCGGAACGGCCGGGGCATGGAGGTCACAGCCGCACCGCCCGGTCTTCGTGCCAGCAGGTCAGGGGCCGCAGGCCTGCCGGGCTCCACTCGCCTGCCACCGTCAGCGGACGGCCCGCCGACAGGGCCAGCAGCGACCACGGGAACGCCGACGGCACCAGCGGCAGCGCTGTTCCGTCCTTTTCGGACAGACACCAGCCGCCGGCGTGCTCGGCCGGGGTCACCCCCGACAGCAGGACCGGCCAGCGTTCCAGCCACGGGTCCGCGGCCATCGCCCTGGCGTACGCCGCCAGCGCGTCCTCGATCGAACCGCCGTCGGCCGCCGGGGCCGCGAGGGGGATTCCGCGCTCGGCCACGAGAGCCCGCAGCGGTGCCGCACCGGGGTAGAACGCCAGCTCCGCCGCGAGCACGTGCCCCGGAGGCAGCGACGCGTCGAGCGGACGGCCCGGCGGCGCGAACGACAGCACCAGCGCGTCCCGTCCCGTGCGACGCCCGCGCAGCCACGTCCGGCGCGTGAGCAGCCGGTCGTTCTCCTCGTCGGCCGCGCCGGTGATCAGCCAGTCGTCCTGCACGCGTTCGCCCTGCTCGAGCACGCGTGCCGTCTCGACTGAGAAGCCCAGCCGCGTCCGGACCGTCTCCGCCAGTGGCGGGGGCAGGGCGGCCAGCCTGCTCGCCGCGTCCGCGAGCAGGTACAGCAACGACAGCTCGCCGAGCAGCGCCTCCGGCCAGTCCCGGCGGCCGACGATGCCCGCCGCGCGCCGCAGGCCGCCCGCGAGGCCGGACGCCTGCGCGTCGACCATCCGCGCCGCGACCGTGCGGAGCTCTTCGCCGCCGTTGCGGTCGAAGCCCGCGAAGCCGGCACCGATCCGGTCGGTCAGCCAGATCTTCAGTTCCGCGACGCCGCCTTCGACGCGCGCGGCGCGTTCCCCGGCGCGGCGGGCGGCCGCCTCCTCGTCCTTCGGCCCGGCCGCCTCGGCGCGGTTTTCCGCCCGGCGAGCGCGTTCGGCGCGTTCGGCGCGTTCGGCCAGCCAGGCGTGCACCCAGTCCGGCGGCGGCCCGGCGCGCACCTGCCCGGCCGCCCACAGCATCAGCAGTCCCAGCGCGTGCTTGCACGGGAACTTCCGGCTGGGACAGGAACACCGGAACGCGGGCTCGCCGAGTGCGACGCACGTCTGGTACGGCTTCTTGCCACTGCCCTGGCAGAAGCCCCACACGGCGTCATCGGACGCACCCGCGCCCGACCACCGGGCAGGCGCGGCGAGCGCCCGGCCCGCCTTCTCCGAAGCGGCGTCCGGGGCCAGCCCCGCCACGTGTTCCGCGGTCCACGGCACCGCCGCCACCACCTGTCCCCCCACTGTTCTCCCTCGGGTTTCCGGTCCTGGCTGAAGCATGCCAGTACCCACCGACAATTTCCGGAGGCGTTGACGCGGGCCGCTATTCCAGTACTAGAATACCGGCGTGCTGACGGATGCGGAACTGACGGTGCTCGGCCTCGTGGCCGAGCGGCCGAGGCACGGCTACGAGCTGGACGAAGTCGTGTCCGAACGCGGTATGCGCGACTGGACCGCCCTCGGGTTCAGCTCGATCTACTACGTGCTCGGCAAGCTCCGCGACCGCGGCCTGGTCGCCGAGGTCGCGGGGGAGCGCGCGCACGCCAAGGCCAAGAAGACGTTCACGGTCACCGAAGCGGGCCGGGAAGCGTGCGCGGCCGCGGCGGAGGCGGCGATCGCCGAACTGCGCCCGGTGCACCCGCCGGTCCTGGTGGGACTGGCGAACAGCCCGGCGATCCCGCCTGCCCGGCTGAAAGCGGCGCTGGCTCGCCGCGCCGAAGCGGTCGAGGACAAGCTGGCGGAAGTCCGCCGCGCGGCCGCCGCCCAGTCCGGCGCGCCGCCGTTCGTCCGGGCGATCTTCGACTACTCCGTCGCCCAGCTCGAAGCCGAAGCCCGGTGGCTGGCTGGAAGGACACTGTGATGCCCTACGACGTCAAGAAGGACCTCAAGCACCTCTACGCGCCGAAGAACACGGACTGGGCGCTGGTGGACGTGCCGGGCCAGCAGTTTCTCGCGGTCGACGGCCGCGGCAACCCGAACACGGCGGAGAGCTACCGGCAGGCGGTCCAGGCGCTCTACGCGGTCGCATACACGATCAGGATGGCCGGTGGGGACTTCGTCGTCGGGCCGCTGGAAGGCCTGTGGTGGGCCGAGGACTACGCCGCGTTCACCGTGCGGGCCAAGGATTCCTGGCAGTGGACGATGCTCATCTCGCTGCCGGGGCGGATCGGCGAGGACACCGTCCAGGAAGCGCGGGAATCGGTGCGGCGCAAGAAGAAGATCGACGTGCCGGTCCGCGTCGAGAAGCTGCACGAGGGCCGCTGCGCGCAGGCGCTGCACATCGGCCCCTACGACGACGAAGGCCCGCTGCTGGCCCGCCTGCACGGAGAATTCCTGCCGGCACACGGCTTGACGCCGACCGGGCTGCACCACGAGATCTACCTCGGCGACCCGCGGCGCACGGACCCCGCGAAGCTGAAGACGGTGCTGCGGCAGCCGGTCGGCTGAGCCGGGCCTTCGGCGGCGGTTCGTTGGCCGGTCGCCAGCGCCCCAAGGTGGCCTTCGGTGCGTTGAGCGCACCGAATGTGGCCTTGGCGAACCACCTTTGCTGGCCTCCGTTTCGGGGGGAACTGTGGTCCGGGGTGCGGTCGGAGGGTGGTGCGGTGTCTTGAATGACTCATTCAGGTCTTCGGAGGTCCTGAATGAGTCATTCAAGACGCTGGGGTGACCCACTCCCCGGCTGCGCCGGGCCTGCGCCTTGCCCATCGGACAGTAGGTCACCAATTGGCCGTTGGCCTTCGGTGCGCTCACCGCACCCAAGGTGGCCTTCGATGCGTTGAGCGCACCGAATGTGGCCTTGGGCGCTCCTCCCATGCCCCCACCGCCGCCCTCAACGGAGGCGCTTCGCGCCGCTGTGTTCACCAGCGCACCCAAGGCTACCTTGGGGCGTTGGGGAGCCGGGGTCAGTAGTCGCTCGTCGTCCAGGTGTCGTCGTGCAGGAGGCGCTTGAGGATCTTGCCCGTCGCGTTGCGGGGCAGGTCCGGCACGAAATACACGTCGCGCGGCACCGCGAAGCGGGCCAGGCGCTGGTGGATGTACTGGCGGATGTCCTCCGCGTGCAGGGAAGCGCCGCGCCGCGGGACGACGTACGCCGCCAGGCGCTGGCCCCACTCCGCGTCCGCCACGCCGACCACCGCCGCGTCGTGGACGCCCGGCAAGGCCACCAGTGCCTCCTCGACCGGGCGGGGGAACACGTTCTCGCCGCCGGAGACGATCATCTCGTCGGCGCGGCCGGTGACGAACAACCGTCCCGCCGCGTCGAGGTAGCCGACGTCGCCGGTTGCCATCAGGTCCGCCGCCCGCGCCGGGTCGGTTCCGTTCGTGTAGCCCTCGAACAGCATGTCGTTGCCGACGAAGATCTGGCCTTCGGCGCCCGGCGGCACCGGCTTGCGGTCCTCGTCGAGGATCGCCAGCCGCGTGCCGAGCGGGCAGCGGCCCGCCGTGGTCGGGGCCGCGCGCAGGTCGGCCGGGTCGGCGATGCTCGCCCACGACACCTCGGTCGAGCCGTAGAAGTTGTAGAGGATGTCGCCGAAGGTGTCCATGAACGCCGTCACGAACGCGCCGGACATCGCCGAGCCGCTGCTGGCGACGATCCGCAGCGACGACAGGTCGTAGCGCGCGCGGACCCGCTCGGGCAGGTCCATGATCCGCTGCAGCATGATCGGCACGGCGAACAGCGCGTCGCACTTCTGCTCGGCGATCGTCCGCAACGTCTCTTCGGCGTCGAACTTGCGGTTCAGCGCCAGCGAGGACCGCAGCGCCATGCCGATCTGCATCGCGGCGAGACCCCAGGTGTGGAACAGCGGCGCCGCGACGAGGAGCCGGTCGCCGGCCCGCAGCGGGATGCGGTCGAGGATCGCCGCGGCCGAGCCGAGGCCCTTCGGGGTGGGGCGGCGCGCGCCCTTCGGCGTCCCGGTGGTGCCGGAGGTCAGCACGACCAGGCGGCCGGGCCGGTCGGCGGGCTTCGGCGGGTCGGCGGGCGCGGCCTGGATCAGCTCGTCGACGGTCGGGTAGCCGGCGTCGGCGTCCGGCCACGTGCTGATCCGCGCGAACTCGCCCGGCACGTTCGCGATGGTCTGGGCGAACTCGTCGTCGGCCATGACCGCGGCGGGCTGGTGCTCGGCGAGCACGTCCTTGACCGAGGCCGCGGACAGGCCGGTGTTGAGCAGCAGGACGTCGGCGCCGAGCTTGCTCGCGGCGACGAACGACTCGACCATCGCGCCGTGGTTGCGGCACATCAGCGCGATCCGGTCGCGCTCGCCGACACCCAGCTCGCTCAGCGCGTTGGCGAGCCGGTCGGTGCGTTCCTGGACCTGGCGGAAGGTGCGGAGGCTGCGCTCGTCGTGCAGCGCGGGCTCGTCGGGGACGCGGGCCGCGGAGGCCTGGTAGCCGCCCGCGACGGTGGCGCCCCACTGCGCGAGGGAGTTCAGCTGGCGGGCCAGCTTGTCCGGCCGGGCGGCACTGAGCACGCCCGCGCGCACGAGGATGCCCGCCGTGCGCAGCTTGGTGGCCTTGGTGCCGTCCTGGTCGGCTTCGGCGTCGGCCTCGCCGGCGAGGTGCAGGTCGAGCCGCCGCGCGACCGCCCGCACGTCCTTCTTGACCGACGAGACCAGGTCCAGGTGCGACGGCGGCAGCATCATCCGGACGAACAGCTCGGTCCGCCCGCCTGCCAGCGGTCTGAGTTCGAGCGAGACCCAGGTGCCCTCGTCGGGGATGCCGCACCACACGACGTGCTCGCCCGGCCGGTACACGACGGCCTGTATCCGCGTCTCCAGCATCGGCCCGCGCTCGGGCGCGATCCGGATCAGGCCTTTCGGGCCGCGCCCGCGTGTGGCCGGCTCGTGGATCTCGCACCAGCTGATCTCCGGCACGAACCGCGAGTACCACTCCGGCGATCCGACGATCTGCCACACCACCTCCGGCGAATGCCCGACAACGGCGCTCGCCTCGACCACATCGTCACGCATCTTCTGCCCTCACCGCAGTGTCACCGAACAGACGTTCAGGTCACGGAGGCGTCACGTTATCAGCAAACGGGTGATCACGGATACTCCGAACGGCCAGATACCAGCCGGTAACGGACACTGGCAGTGGGTCCGCGGGTGTCCATTGTAGATCGATTAACGCCGTTCACCGAGCATAGTGGCCACATTCGTGTGCCGTCGGTGAGCTACCCGGGAGTTCTGCTCCGGTTGGCATTCACCGGATCGGGGGCATAACGGGCGACCAGCACCGCACCGATGCGGGCCAGCTCGGCCCGCACGGACTCCGGGCCCTCGACCTGGACGTCCGCGCCCCACCCCGCCAGCTCCTGGGCGATCATGACCGGCGCCGGGGCCGCGACCCGGACGCGCACCCGGTCCTCCGGCAGCTCGGCGACCAGCGTGCAGTGCCGTCCGAACCGGCCCTGCATCACCGGCAGGTGGCGGCGGGCCAGCACCACGTCCGCGGTCAGCAGGGACCGCCGGCGCTCGACCTCCTCGACCACTTCCCGCCACACCGAGGCCAGTTCCAGGTCCGACGGCCGGTCCGCGGCCTCCTCGGTAGGGGTGGCCGTCACGATCCGGTCCACGCGGAACGTCCGGCGGCCCTTCGCCGTGCCCGCCACCAGGTACCAGACGTCGTCCTTGTCGACCAGGCCCCACGGGTCCACGAGCCGTTCCGAGCGTTCGCGTCCGGCGTACACCAGGTGGACCCGGCGGCGGGCGATCACGGCGTCGCGCAGCAGCTCCACCATCGGAGGCCGCTCCTTCGGGCGCTCGCCCCACCCCGCCTGGTCGACGACCACCGCGTCCGCCGCGGCTTCGGCGTCCGCGCGGAACGTGCCCGGCAGGGCGCCCATCAGCTTCCGCAGCGCCGACTTCACCTCCGGGGAGCCCGCCGCGGCCGGGCCCCCCAGGAGGAACAGCGCCTGCGCTTCGCGTGCGCTCAGGCCGGACAGGTCGGTGCGCGCGCCGCCGACCAGCTGCCACCCGCCGCCGCGGCCGGGCTGCGGATAGACGGGCACCCCGGCCGCCGAGAGGGCTTCCAGGTCCCGGCGCGCGGTCGCGACGGAGATCTCCAGCTCGGCCGCCAGTTCGGCGGCCGTGACGCGGCCGCGGGCCTGCATCAGCAGGAGCGTGGCCACGAGGCGGTCGGCGCGCATGCGGAAAGTGTCGCAAACAAAGTGCTCACTCGATGAGCACTTTCACTCCGCATGCTGTTCGCACCACCGCTTGAGAGGAGCAGGACATGCTGCGAGGAATGGCCACCGTGACCTACTACGCCGACGACCACGCGGCCGCGAAGGCCTGGTACACCGAGTTCCTGGGGCTGGAGCCGTACTTCAACGTCCCCGGGTACTCGGAGTTCCGGCTCGGCGACCACCAGCACGAACTCGGCATCATCGACCGGAAGCACGCGCCCACCCGCCCGGACCAGCCGGGCGGCGCGGTCGTCTTCTGGCACGTCGACGACCTCCAGGCGACGGTCGCGCGCCTGCTGGAGCTGGGCGCCAAGGAGTACGAGCCGGTGATCGAACGCGGGGACGGGTTCGTGACGGCGTCGGTCGTCGACCCCTTCGGCAACGTCCTCGGGGTGATGACCAATCCGCACTACCTCGCCATGCTGGCGCGCTGAAGCCATGTGGCAGAGCACCACGGGATCTTCGCGACTTGTGGTGCTCGCACACATGGCCCGCGACCCGCGTCACGCTTACCGTTCCCGTCCATGACCAGCGATCTGGACGGGCGCACCGCCCTCGTCACCGGTGGGGCCGGCGGTATCGGCCTGGCCTGCGTCCGCGCCCTCGCCGCGGCGGGGGCCAAGGTGCACGTCGCCGACGTCGACGCCGCGCGGGCCGAGGCCGCCGCCACCGAGGTCGGGGGCTGGGCGCACGTCGCCGACCTCACCGATCCCTCCGCCGTCGACACGCTCCCCGCCGAAGTCGACATCCTGGTCAACAACGCCGGGATCCAGCACGTCGCGCCGCTCCAGGACTTCCCGCCCGCCGAGTTCGCCCGGATCCAGGCGCTGATGGTCACCGCACCCTTCCTGCTCATCCGGCGCACGCTGCCGTCGATGTACGCCAGGGGCTGGGGCCGGATCGTCAACATGTCGAGCGTCCACGGGCTGCGTGCCTCCCCCTACAAGGCCGCGTACGTCGCCGCGAAGCACGGTCTCGAAGGCCTCTCCAAGGTCGCCGCGCTCGAAGGGGCCGAGCACGGCGTCACCAGCAACTGCGTGAACCCCGGGTACGTCCGCACGCCGCTGGTCGACGGCCAGATCGACGCGCAGGCCGCCGAGCACGCCATCCCGCGCGAGGACGTCGTCGCCGAGGTCCTGCTCCGGCGCGCCGCGATCAAGAAGCTCATCGAACCGGACGACGTCGCTTCCCTGGTGGTGTGGCTGTGCTCCCCGCGCGCCGGCCACGTCACCGGGGCCTCCATCCCGCTCGACGGCGGCTGGACCGCTTCGTAAGACAAACCCGACCCCACAAGGAAGTGGAGCCCGCAGTGAGCCAACCCCACCGGTCGGCGATCGCCAAGATCGTCGGCGCGAGCCTGATCGGCACCACCATCGAGTGGTACGACTTCTTCCTCTACACCTCGGCCGCCGCGCTGGTGTTCAACAAGCTGTTCTTCCCGACGGCCAACCCGCTCACCGGCACGCTGCTGGCGTTCCTGACCTACGCCGTCGGGTTCCTCGCCCGGCCGGTCGGCGGCCTGGTCTTCGGCCACTTCGGCGACCGGCTCGGGCGCAAGAAGCTGCTCATCCTCAGCCTGGTGCTGATGGGCGGCTCGACCTGCCTGATGGGTGTCCTGCCGACGTACGCGGCCGCGGGTGTCGTGGCGCCGCTGCTGCTCACGCTGCTGCGGCTGGTCCAGGGCTTCGCGCTCGGCGGCGAGTGGGGTGGCGCGGTCCTGATCGTCTCCGAGCACGGCGACGACCGCCGCCGCGGGTTCTGGGCGAGCTGGCCGCAGTGCGGCGCGCCCGGCGGGAACCTCCTGGCCACGGCGGTGCTGGCGATCCTGTCCGCGACGCAGTCGGACGCGACGTTCCTGTCCTGGGGCTGGCGTGTCCCGTTCCTGCTCTCCGGTGTGCTGCTGCTGATCGGGTTGTGGATCCGGCTGGCCGTCGCCGAGTCGCCGGTGTTCCTGGCCGCGCAGGCGAAGGCGGCGGAACGGGCCGAGAAGCACGTGCCGGTCGTCGACGTCTTCCGCCGCAGCTGGCGCCAGGTGCTGATCACCATCGGCGCCCGGATGGCCGAGAACGTCTCCTACTACGTGCTCACCGCGTTCATCCTGGTCTACGTCACGACCGGGCTGCACCTGCCGAAGGGCGTCGGCCTGAGCGCGGTGCTCGTCGGCTCGGCCGTGCACTTCGTGACGATCCCGCTGTGGGGCGCGCTGTCGGATCGCGTCGGCCGCCGTCCGGTGTACCTGACCGGCGCGATCGGGATGGCCGTGTGGGGCTTCGCGTTCTTCGCGCTGCTGGACACGAAGTCCTCGGCGGTGATCGTGCTGGCGACGATCGTCGGGCTGGTGCTGCACGGCGCGATGTACGGGCCGCAGGCGGCGTTCTTCGCCGAGCAGTTCCCGACCCGCGTGCGCTACACCGGGCTTTCGGTGGGCGGCCAGCTGTCCTCCATCGCCGCCGGTGCCGTCGCGCCGCTGATCGCCGTGGCGCTGTTCTCCGCCTGGGGCAGCACCGTGCCGGTCTCGCTGTACGTCGCGGCAATGTGCCTGCTCACGGTGATCGCGCTGCTCGCCGCCCGCGAGACCCGCGGCACGTCGCTGCACGACGACGCCGTCGAAGCGGAGACGGCGGCCGTTTCGCCCTAGCATGACCGCCGTGACCGCACCGTCCGGATCCGACACCGCGCTGCGCCGGCTGCTCGACCTGCTCGCCTCCGGGGCGAGCACCGAGCAGCTGGCGCACGTCGTCGTGACCGCCCGCGCCGAAGGCACGCTCGGGCCCGCCGACCTCGCCGCGCTGGCCGGCGCGGGCGAGCAGGCCCTGCGGATCCGCGAGACCCTGGAGGAGCACCGGCGGCGCGAAGCCCAGCTCGTCGCGCTGTTCGAGACCGCCAGCGAACTCGCCGCACTGTCCGATCCGGACACCGTGCTGCGCTCGATCGTCCGGCGGGCGCGGGCACTGCTCAACGTCGACGTCTCGTACCTGAGCCTCAACAACGAGGCCGAGGGCAAGACCTACATCCGCGTCAGCGACGGGTCGGTGTCGGCGGAGTTCCAGCAGATCGTGCTCGGCATGGGGGAGGGTCTCGGCGGGCTCGTCGCGCAGACCGCCCGGCCGTACGCGACGTCGGACTACTTCACCGACGACCGGTTCAAGCACACCCGGCACATCGACTCCGGCGTCCGCGACGAAGGCCTGACCGCGATCCTCGGCGTCCCCCTCGCGATCGGCCCGAAGGTCCTCGGGGTGCTCTTCGCCTCCGACCGCGCGACCCGGGAGTTCACCGCCGACGAGGTCGCGCTGCTGTCGTCGCTGGCCGACCACGCGGCCATCGCGCTGGACAGCGCCAACCTGCTCGACCAGACCCGCCGCGCCGTCGCCGAGCTCAACGAGGTCAACGCGACGATGGAACGCGCCGAGGACGCGCACGACCGGCTGACCGACCTGGTGCTGCGCGGCGGCGACCTGCCCGAGATCGCCGACGCCGTCGCCGACGTCATGCACGGCGACCTCACGGTGTACGACGCCGACGGCACGCTCCTGGCCAGTTCGGCGGCGCCGTCACCCCTCGACCCGGACGCGCTCGCCGCGGCCCGCGCCGGCGGCCGTGCCGTGTCCACAAAGGACAACTGGGTGTGCGCGGTGCAGGCCGGTCCGGAACTGCTCGGCAGTCTCGTGCTGGCCGGGCGCGCCGGGCTGACCGACCCCGACCGGCGGCTGTTCGAACGCGCCGGCGTCGTGACGGCGCTGCTGCTGATGCTGCGGCGCTCGGTGGTGCGGGCCGAGGACGAGGTCCGCGGCGAGCTGCTGACCGACCTGCTCACGGCACCGGACCGCAACCCGCGGGCGCTGCTGGCCCGCGGACGGCGGCTCGGGATCGACCTGTCGGCCCCGCACGCGGTCCTGGTGGCACACGCCGACGGCGGCTCGCGGCGGCGCGTCGCGAGCGCCGCCGCCCGGCACGCGACGCTGGTGGGCGTGCACGCGGAGGAGGTCGTGCTGCTCGGCACGGGCGACCCCGACGAGCTGGCCCGCCGTGTCGCGGCCGACCTGGGCGCGGCGACCGGCCGCCCGGTCACGGTGGGCGCGGCCGGCCCGGCGAGCGGCCCGTCGGCGATCGCGCGGGCACACGCGGAAGCGGCCCGCTGCGTCCGGGCACTGCTCGCGCTCGGCCGGACCGGCGAGGGCGCGGCGATGGCGGGACTCGGTTTCCTCGGCCAGCTGCTCGGCGACCGCGCGGACCTCGACGCGTTCGTCCGGCAGACCCTCGGCCCGGTCCTCGACTACGACGAGCGCCGCGGGACGGAGCTGGTGGCGACGTTGCGGGCGTACTTCGCGAGCGGGTCCCAGCTGGCGCGCACGAAGGACGTCCTGCACGTCCACGTGAACACGGTGGTGCAGCGGCTGGAGCGGGTGGCGTCGCTGCTGGGGGAGGACTGGCAGGCGCCGGACCGGGCACTGGAGATCCAGCTGGCGCTGCGGCTGCACCGGCTAGCCGGGTGAGCCGAACGCGGCGGACCGGCGGACGACGACGGTCGCGGTGAGGGCGATGGCTGCGGAAGCCAGAACTGCTGCGGGCAGGGCACCGTGGTCCAGGGCGAAGCCGCCGAACGCCGCGCCGAGGGCGATGCCGACCTGGAACGCCACGACGTAGACCGCCGACGCGAGGTCCGGCCGGTCCTTCGCCACGCGCAGGACCGCCGCCTGCAGCACCACGCCGATGCCCGCACCCGGCGCGGCCCACAGCACGATCACCGCCCCCGACACGACAGCCGGGCCACCGGCGAGCAGCGCCAGCATGCAGACGGCCAGGCCGCCCGTGGTGACCAGTGCGGTGGCGCGCGGGTGCCGGTCGATGCGGCCGCCGATCAGGACCAGCCCGGCCATCCCGGCCACGCCGTAGGCGAACAGCAGCGTCGAGGTCGCCGGGCCGGTGAGCCGGACGTACCGGGCGATGATCGCGGTGATGTAGGTGTAGGCCGCGAAGTGCGCGGTCACCACGAGCAGGGTCGTCAGGTGGACCGGGACCAGTGCCCGGTCGGTGACGACGTCCCGGACGGCGAGCGGCGCCCGGTCCGGGGCCTGGGCGGGCATCGGCTCGACCGTGGCGCGGATGACGGCCGCCGTCAGCGCGGCGACGCCCGCCACCACCAGGACCGCGGGCCGCCAGCCGAGCGTGGCGCCGAGCCACGAGCTGACCGGGAGCCCGAACAGGACGGCCAGGGAGTTGCCGGCGAAGACGACCGTCGTCGCGCGGCCGCCGCGGCCGGGGCCGAGCAGCCGGGTGGCCATCGCCGCGACGACCGACCAGAACACGCCGTGGCCCATGGCCGCGACCAGCCGGGCGGCCACCGCGACGCCGTAGCCCGGCGCGACGGCGAGCACGAGGTTGGAGACCACGACCATCGCCAGCGTCACCAGCGCGGTCGCGCGGCGGTCCCAGCGCGCGGTCAGCGCGACCAGCGGGACCACCGTCACCGCGACGACGACCGCGTACCCGGTCATCAGGAGCCCGGCGGCCGGTTCCGCCACGCCGAGGCCGCCTGCCAGCTGCGGCAGCAGCGCGACGGGCAGGTTTTCCGAGGTCACGGACACGAAACAGGCGGCACTGAGTGCTCCCAGCGCGACCCGGGTGCGGGGTGCGACGAGCATTGTTTAACGATACACAGCTAAGGTGGGGGCATGTCCAGTGCCCCGCGCGTGACGATGACCGACGTCGCGCGCCACTGCGGCGTCTCGGTGATGACCGTGTCGTACTGCTACAACCAGCCGGACCGGGTCGCGCCCGCCACGCTGCGGCGGGTCCGGGAGGCCGCCGCCGAGCTCGGTTACCGCGGGCCGGACCCGACCGCCCGGTCCCTGCGGCGGCGGCACACCGGCGCGATCGGCGTCGTGCTCGGCGAGCACCTCGCCTACGCCTTCGACGACCCGCAGGCCCGGCGTTTCCTCTCCGGCGTCGCGCAGGTGTGCCGCGAGCGCGGCAGCGGGCTGAACCTCATCCCGACCACCGGCGCCGAGGAGGACGCCGAGCGCGTCCGGTCGGCGTCGGTCGACGGCTACATCCTCTGGACGACCGTCGACGCCGACCCGGTGCTCCCCGTCGTGACCGGCCTCGGCAAGCCCGTCGCGATCCACGGCGGCCCGGCGGTGCCGGGGGCCCGGGTGGTCGGCATCGACAACCGCGCGTCGGCCCGCGAACTGGCGGCGCGCACCTTCGCCGGGGCCCGGCGCCCGGCGGTGCTCAGCTTCCCGTTCGGCCGCGACCGCCGTCCCCGCCTGGAAACTGCGCCGGACCCGGCCGCGGTGGCGTTTCCTGTGACGCGGCAACGCCTTCTCGGGATCTACGACCACTGTGGCGGCCCGGTTCCGGTGGCGGTCGTCGCCCGCAACGACCGCGAGGAAGCGGCCGAACTGGCCGAAGCGCTCCTGGACACCGGCCCGGACGCGGTGATCGCGATGAGCGACCAGCTGGCGTTCGCGGTCCTCGACGCCGCGCGGCGCCGGGGCCTGGCGGTCCCGCGGGACCTCGCGGTCGCCGGCTGGGACGACGGCCCGGACGCCGAGGCGGCGGGCCTGACGACGATCACCCAGTCACTGTCCGGCCAGGGCCGGGACTGTGCGTTGATCGCACTCGGCGAGCGGGGACCGGCCGGAGAAGCCGAGTGGACCGCGACCGTGCGGACCAGCACCAGGTGACCCGGCGGTCCACCTTGGGCGCATCACACGACATGTGACTACGCCCGGCCCGGATCCACCGATCGCGTGGGCTGAAAGGGACTTTCCTGGCGTCTGATGCAAGGAAAGTCCCTTTCGCTGCACCAGATGAGACGAACGTCCCTTTCAGCCCGCCCTCGGCGCCCTACAGAGTCCAGTCCGGATCGGCTGCGTCAGATGAGAGGAAGGTGCCCTTCAGCGCGGCGGGAGACCGCGCGACTGTGCCGGTCCGCGCGGGCTCAGCACTGCCCGTCGGCGAGCACCCAGTAACCCGGCGACGTCTCGCGCAGGGCGTGGACGACGAACGTGTTCCACAGCCCCATCGCCTGGTTCGATCCGTTCGCGTACGTCTGCCCGTTGCTCTGGTGCGCCCGGCCTGCCTGCGTGTGCGCGTAGTTGCTCGCGCTCACGCACGTTCCCGGAGATGTGGTCGGCGTCGTCGTGGGGGTGCCGGTTCCGTTGTCCAGACCCCAGAACAACCCGGTGTAGTAGCTGGAGCAGATGCCGGCGAGGAAGTACGCGCCGGTGCTGCCGCACTGGGCCGGGCCCGTGCCCGGGTCGACCGCGGTGCCGTGGCCCATCCCGGCGATCGAGTACAACTGCACCTTGCCGGCGTACGTCGTCAGGGTCGTGCCGCCGGGGAGGGACTGGGTGCTCGTCGGCGTCTGGGAGACGCCGTGGACCGCCGTCCACTGGTCACGCAGCTCGGTGCCGTTGACCGGGTAGACCGTGTAGTCGCCGGTGCCCTGCCAGATCGCCACGCGCGGCCACGGCCCGCCGTAGCCGGGGTACTGCGCCTTCACCCGCGACGCCCACTGCGCCGGGCTCAGATGCTGGTCGTTCTGCTGGCAGTTCGTCGCCTCGGTGACGCTCGTCGCGCACTGCGCCGGTAGTCCGGCATCGATGCCGCCCCCGGCGAAGACGTCCGGATAGGCCGCGAGCAGGTCGGCGGTCATGCCGCCGCCCGCCGACAGGCCGGTGACGAACACCCGCGAGCGGTCCGAGCCGTGATCCGCGATGGCCTTGTCCACCATGGATTTGATCGACGCGGCCTCGCCGTTGCCGCGGGTGTCGTCGGCGGTGGAGAACCAGTTGAAGCACTTCAGCGAGTTGTTCGCGGTGGACTGCTGCGGGAAGACGACCTCGAACCGCCAGCGGTCGGCGAGCTCGGGCCAGCCGGAGTGCGCGTGGTAGTCGGCGGCGCTCTGCGTGCAGCCGTGCAGCGCGACGACCACCGGGCGGCCGGGTTCGAGCCCGGCCGGGGTGTAGGTGTACATCGCCAGCGCGCCCGGGTTGGCGCCGAACGAGGAGACCTGGACGAGCGTCGACGGCGGCGGGTCGGCGGACGCCACGCCGACGGTGGTCAGGACCGCGGCCGTGACCGCGGCGAGCCCGGCGAGAGCGAGTTTGCGCATGGTGAGTTCCTTCTCGTCGTTGAGAGGGGTCTCAGCGACGCTAAGACGGCACGTTCGCGCGGACCATGTGGCCGTCCACCACATCCGCGCGGGAATTCATGGTGCCTGCCGGGATGGTTCTGCGGTCGCGCACGCGCTTGGGTTGGCGTTCCAGCGGAAACCGGAGGTGGACCGTGCGCAGATGGCTGGTTCTGGTGGTGGCAGGGGCACTCGCGGCGGCCCTGCCCGCGACGGCGTCGGCTTCGGCCGGGCGCTGCGGAGTGACCGTGCCGGGCGCGCAGCAGCAGGTGTCGGCCTGCCTCGACGACCTCACGACGACCGGCACGCTCGCGTCGGGCCACACCGTCGAGGCGGACTGGGCCGGGCTGACCCCGGCCGGGCTGCCCGCGCCGCACGGAGTGCCCGGCGTCCAGGTCGACGGCTACTTCCCGGACACGTCGACGGCGAACGCCAACCACGGCTGGAACCACGACGCGCAGTTCGTGCTGCGCCTGCCGGACCGGTGGAACGGCGGCCTCGTCGTCTCCGGCGCGCCCGGCGTGCGGCGGCAGTACGCGAACGACCGCGCGATCGGCGACCAGGCGCTGGCCGAAGGCTACGCGTTCGCGGCGACCGACAAGGGCAACACCGGCGCGGCGTTCTACACCGACGGCGTCCGGCCCGGCGACGCGCTGGCGGAGTGGAACTTCCGCGTCACCCAGCTGACGCTCGCGGCACGCGGCGCGGTGACCCGGCACTACGGCCGCCCGCCGTCACGCACCCTGGCGGCCGGGCTGTCCAACGGCGGGTACCTCGTGCGGTGGCAGCTGGAGAACCGGCCGTGGCTGTACGACGGCGGCGTCGACTGGGAAGGGACACTGTGGACGGACAGCGGACCGAACCTGCTGACGTTCCTGCCGCCCGCGTTGCGTGCTTACCCTGCGTACGCGGCGGGTTCCGCGACAGCGCACCAGTCCATTTTGGACGCGGGATTCGCGCCAGGCTCGGAGTTCCTGTGGGACTACCACTACCGCGTCTACTGGGACCTGACCCAGCGGATCTACCGCGAAGAGGTCGACCCGTCCTTCGACGGCGCACTGCAGGCCGGAATCCCCTTCTGCGCCAGTGGAACCCCTTCCTGTGACGCGGACTACGACTACGCGTCCCGCCCGCCATCGGTGGCGCGGGCGGTGGAGCGGATCTCGCTGACCGGCCGGATCGGCAAGCCGCTGCTGACCCTGCACGGCACGCTCGACACGCTGCTGCCGATCACCCGCGACTCCGACGTCTACGACCGCATGATCACCGCGGCCGGCCGCGGCGCACTGCACCGCTACTACCGCATCGAGGGCGGCAACCACGTCGACGGCCTGGCCGACCAGTACCCGGACCGCCTCCGGCCACTGGCACCCTGCTTCCGGACGGCGTTCGACGCACTGGCAGGCTGGCTGCACGGCAAGCGTCCCCCGGCCTCGGCGACGATCCCCCGCCCGGACGGTGCCACTCCGGCGGAGCTGGCCAGCACCTGCTCACTCGGCTGAGGCGGAAAGCCGTGAATGCCACATTGAGGGACTTCAAGTCCCTCAATGTGGCATTCACGGACCGGGTCAGTCGCCCTTGATGAGGTGGTTGGCCAGCACCGGGCTGAACGTGCCCGCCGGGATGCCCTGGCCGTAGCCGCAGCTGCCGTCGGAGTCACCCGGGACCTTGATCCACAGCTGCATCTCCGGGCCGCCGCCGAGCTGGGAGGTTGCACCGAGCTTGCGCTTCGGCGGGTTGCACCACTCGGAGTCCGTGCCGTGGCCGTTGCCGTTGCGGCTGGTGTCCACCACGAACGGCGCCGCGTAGCCCAGCGCCGCGTCGACCGCCTTGCCGTAGGTCGTCGACTCCGCGGTCGTGTAGAAGTTGGACACGTTGAGCACGAACCCGTGGATGGACTGGACGCCCACCGACTTGAGCCGCTCGGCCATCACCGAGGCGGAGATCCAGGTCGCGTTGCCGCCGTCCAGGTACGCCCACGTGTTGGGGGCCTTCTGGGCGAACTGCGTCGCCGCGTACTTCAGCAGGTCGATCCGGTCGGTGCGGGCGGTCCCGGTCAGGCAGTCGAGCTGGGCCAGCGCGTCCGGCTCGATGATCACGATCGCCGGCTTGCCGCCGATGCCGTCGGCGAACGCCGAGATCCAGTCGCGGTAGGCCTGCGGGCTGCCGGCGCCGCCGGTCGACTCGCCGCCGCAGTCGCGGCCGGGGATGTTGTAGGCGACCAGCACCGGCAGCTTGTCGGCGACGTCGGCGGCGTAGGTGAACTTGTCGACCGACGCGCGGATGTCGCCGCTCCAGTTGCCGAACCAGCGGGCGCCGGGCTTGGTGGCGATCGACGCCTTGATCGGGCCCGCGAGGCTGTCGGCAGGGTGGTCGCGCACCCACACCGCCGGGTTCGAGTCCGGGTCGACGTAGAAGCCGTTGGTCTTCTCGAGCGGATTACCGTCCGCGGCGACGGCCGGGGACGCGGGGGCGAGGCCGGTGACCGCCAGCGCGACGGCGACGAGCCAGGTCGAAATACGCATTCGGCGAGGGTGCCGCACCGGTGTACACGAATCGTACAAAAATGCGGTGAACCGCGGCGAACCGGCAGCCGTATTACGGGGTGAAGGCCGCGGTCTACCCCGCCGCGAAACCCCCTTCGACGTGCTGTTTCGGTGTCCGGATGGGCGACCCCGTTCGGCCGCTTGCGGGAGTGTTGCCGGTCCCGCATGATGGGCTTCGGGGTCCGCGAAAACGATTTGGTGCCGAAATATCCGCGATTGCGGAAGAACCGTCCGTCCGGAAGTGAACGTCATGCTGCTCCCTGCCGCCGGGGCCCTCTGATGGCCGCGGACCTGCCCGGCCTCGCCATCGCCGCCGGCCTGCTGCTGCCGGCGCTCGCCGCCGCGGCATGGGCGATGGCGCTGGAACGCCGCCCGCGCCGTCCCCCGGCCGCACCGGACGCCGAACCGGAGCCGGACTTCACCGTGGCGGGCATCCAGGCCCGCGTCCGCCAAGAGCAGGCGCTGCGGCGGCTGGCCGAGGAGGGCACGGTCGCCCTGCCGACGCTGCCGATCCCGGCCCAGACCCGGCGCGAACCGGACCCGCTGCCGTCCCGCGTGGCGGGCACGGTACCGCCCTCCCGCCCGGCGGCCCGCGTCCCGGCGTCGCGGTTCGCGTTCGCGCCGCCGGACACGGACCTGATGCAGCGCATCCTCGACGGTCTCCGCAAACTGGACTGACGCCCGCCACTGACCCAGGTCGTCCGGATCGGCGACCGGAACCCCGTGCTGCCGTCGCGGACGACGGCGGTCGGTGTGGCGATCGGCGCCGTTGCCGCGGTCACGGCCCCAGCGCCGCCGGGGACTCCGCTTCCGGGATGAGCAGGCGCGGCGTGCCCGAGCCGTCCGACGGCACCGACCAGACGTCCGCGTGGCCCGGGCCGCGGGGCACGCCGTAGCCGATCGTGTGCTCATCCAGCCAGGCGGGCTGGTCGTCGACGCTGCGGGTCTCCGCCAGCGGCGTCACCGTCGAACTCGCCACGTCCAGCACCGAAAGCCGCCAGCCGTGGGCCGGGTTGCCGTCCACCGCGGACTTGAACGCCACCCGCGTGCCGTCCGGGGACACCGAGGGGCACTCGACGTTCTCGCGCAGCGTGCGGATCGTGTGCGCGGCGAAGTCGCCGGTGACCAGGTAGCGGTGCCCGGCCGTCGACATCGTCGCGTAGAAGTGGCGGTCGTCGCGGGTGAACGTGACGCCCCAGAAGTTGAGGTCCGCCGCCTGGTACGGCTTCCCGTCGAGCGTCACCGCGTAGTCCTCCAGCGTGCCGGCCAGGTCGCCGGTCGCCGTGTCGAGGATGCCCGCGCGGGTGGAGAACATGCCGCCGTTGTACGAATCGCCCGTCACGAACACCGTCCACGCCAGCATCCGGCCGCTCGCCGACACCCGGGCCCGGTTCGGCAGCCCGACCAGCGGGATCTCCCGCGTCACCGCGAGTCCCGCGTCGAGCACCGCCAGCTGGTACGTCGTCAGGTCGCCGTCCTGGCGCAGGCAGAGGCCGGTGCCGCCGGCGGCGTACACCCGCGCGCACGACAGCGGCGACACCGTCCGCGGGCCGCCGGGATCGGCCGTGGACACCGTCGCCACGTGCCCGCGGTCGGCGTCGGCGGTGCTGCGGAACAGCAGCCGCGGACCGGGGGAGAGGCTCACCGCGCCGGTCGCGGTGACGTCGTGGCTGCGCGCGCTCGCGAACCCGACGTACGCGATCGCCGCCCCGGCCAGCACGAGGACCCCGGCGATGGCGACGAGGATGCGTGCCTTCACGCCGCCGCCCGCTTCGGGGAGAGGACCACGAACGTCACGGCGACCGCGGCCAGCGCCGCTCCCGCCGCGACCACGATCGCCCGGTCCGGGCCCCAGAACTGCCACGCGAGTCCGAAGAGGACGGACGAGGTGAAGTACGCGAGCGCCTGCGCGGTCTGGACCATCGAGATTCCCGTGGTGCGCAACGACTCCGGAAGCAGCGGACCGGCCAGCGCCATCAGCACGCCGTCGGTCGCCGCGTAGAACGCGCCGTACAGCGCCAGCGCGAGCGCGAACAACGGCCAGCCGGACACCGGCCCGGCCAACAGCAGGTAGACCACGGCCAGTGCGCCGTAGCCGCCCAGCACCACCGGCAGCCGCCCGACGCGGTCGGCCAGCGCACCCAGCGGCGCCGCGAGCAGCAGGTAGGAGAGGTTCGTGCCGACCGCCAGCAGCGGGAACCAGCCGGTGGCGATGTCCTCCTTGTGCTGCAGCAGCAGGTACACGAACCCGTCGCCGACCGTGGCCAGCCCGAGCACGCACGCCGCGGCGAGCAGCCGCCGTACCCCGCGACCACGCAGCAGGGCCGCTGCCGCCCGCGGTGACACCGGGTTCGCCGGCCGCGGCGTGCGGCGGTCACGGACGAACAGCACCAGCAGCAGGACACCGATTGCCGCAATGCAGAAGCTGACGACGAACACGGCGTCGAAGGCCGCGGGATCGGTGGCGCCGACCGCGGCGAGGACGGCGAGTGCGACCAGCGGCCCGGCGAACGCGCCGGCGCTGTCCATCGCGCGGTGCACGCCGAACGCCCGCCCGAGCAGCGGCTCGGGTGCCGACAGCGTGATCAGCGCGTCGCGCGGCGCCGTCCGCAGGCCCTTGCCGGTGCGGTCGGCGGTGATCACCGCGCCGATCGCGGCCGCCGACGACCCGGCCGCGAGCAGGCCGAGCTTGGCGACGGCGGAGAGCGCGTAACCCGCGCCTGCCACGATCTTCCGCCGCCGGACCCGGTCGGCGACGTACCCGCCGACGATCCGCAGCAACGCCGTCGCGCCGGTGTACAGGCCGTCGACCAGGCCGTACGCCGCCGGGCTCAGGTGCAGGCCGAGGACCAGGTACACCGGCAGGATCGCGGTGACCATCTCCGAGGAGACGTCGGTGACCAGGCTGACCGTCCCGAGCGCGAAGACGTTCGCGCCGACCGCCGAGAGCCTCCCTTTCCCGGTGTGCTCCCGGCGGCCGATGGTGGACAGGTACACGCGGCTACTGCCAGATGTCGAGGATCGGCGACTTGCTCGCGGCGTTGCCGATGCCGGGCAGGCCGTGGGACGCCTCGATCGTGCGCAGGACGGTGTAGTGGTTGATCGACTCGCTGTAGCTGCCCACCTTGACGTGCGCGCCGGTGAACGTGGTGAAGATCTGGTTGACCGACGTGCCGCTGTCCTCGTCGAAGGTGACGATCAGCAGGCTGTTGTGCGTCTTCGCCCACTGCGCGTAGGCGTCGAGCTTGTTTTTCAGCCAGGTGTCACCGGTGCCGATGCTGCAATCATGCATGTCAGAACACATGTCGGGCGTGACGAAGGCGACGGACGGCAGCTGCGTGAAGTCGGTCGGGAACTTCGAGAACCGAAGGTTGCTCGCGGCCGGGACGTTCGAGAAGTCGACCCAGCTGTTGTGCTTGCGCCGGTAGGTGCCGCTGGAGCAGCCGGTGTAGCCGTCCGACGGCATGGCTTCGGAGTAGCCGGTGAACGTCTTGCCCGCGTCGATCAGCTGGCGGCCGAGGTTGGGCTTGCTGCCCAGGTTCGCCGGGCAGCTGTCGTCGGTGACGCCCTGCGTCCCGCCGGAGAAGAGGGCGACGTAGTTGGGCTGGCTCGGGTGGGTGATCGCGAAGGAGTTCGTGAACTTCGCGCTCTGCGAGGCGAGAGTGTTGAAGTAGGGCGCGCTGGAACTGCCGTTGATCGAGGAGTACTTCTTGTTCTCGAACATCACCAGGACGATGTGGTCGAACGCCGGCACGGTGGCCGCGGCAGGCTGGATCGCCGCCGTTTCCTCCGAACCGGTGACGACGGCCGTGGTGACCACACCGGCGGTGACCAGGGTGGCGGCGAAGGCGGCGAAGATCCGCTTGCGGATCATGGGTCCTCCAGCGTGGACGGGGTGGGGGTGCCTCATGATGCCCACCGCGGGGGACCGGTTCGTGCCGGAGCGTGGTCCGGCACGTGAACACCAGGAAACCTCCGGCGGACAACGGGAAGACTGCGTTGGTGACTTTCCGTTGTCAACCCCCATTGGTAGGTGTCCACAGTGGGCGGTCAGCGTTTTCCCAGGTTCTTCCCAGGATCGGGGTCCAGACTCGGTCCCATGCACCGGAAAGCAGGGACCGTTGACCGGGACGCCGCGCACCGGCTCGACCTGGCGGGGCACCGGCGCCGCAACGGCGTCGTCCCGTGGATCGCCTACCACGGCGAGGACGGCCGCGCCCGGCTACTGGCGGCGGCCGAGGCGGCGGGCCTGCCGGTCGCGGCCGAGCTGCGCGTGGCCCGGTGGCGGGTCCCGGCGGTCGTCGCGGACCCGCTCGGCCACCCGGCCCTGCTGACGCTGTCCCCGCACCTCGTCCTCGACGGCCTGCAGCTCGCCGCGCACGCGGTCGGCGCGCGGGAGGCCGTGGTCCGCCTGCCCGCGGACGACCGGGCGCTGCCGAGCGTGGCGGCCGCGCTGACCGAGCGGGCCGACCGGGTGCCGGTGCGCGTGCGCCCGGACGAGGTGACGGCGGCGCTGGTGTGCGACACGGGCACCCTGGCCCAGCTGGCGCTGGCGGTCCTGCTGGGCCCGCACCACTACCGCGCGGCGCGGACGGACTTCGTCGCCGCCGGATAATCCGGTCGTGTCGCCGGGGCGGCACGCTTTACCCTCCGTGACCATGGACGCGCACCTCATCGACCGGATCCGCGGGGCACGCCGGGTCGCCGTGCTGACCGGCGCGGGCATCTCCACCGCCTCGGGCATTCCCGACTACCGCGGCCCCGAAGGGGTCTGGACCCGTACGCCGAGTGCGATGAACGCCTTCACCCTCAAGAACTTCCGGGCCGACCCGGGTGTGCGCCGCGAGTTCTGGCGCACCTACGCCGGGCACGCCGCCTGGCGCGCCGAGCCGAACGCGGCCCACCGCGCACTGGCGGACCTCGACGGCGCCGGGGTCGCCGTGCGGGTGCTCACCCAGAACGTCGACGGGCTGCACCAGCGGGCAGGCCTGGCCGCGCGCAAGGTCCTCGAACTGCACGGCACCATGCACACCACGCGCTGCACCGGATGCCGCCAGCGGTTCCCGACACCGGAGGTGCTGGCGAGAGTCCAGGCGGGCGACGACGATCCGGCGTGCGAGCGGTGCGGCGGGATCCTGAAGCTCGACGTCGTCCTCTTCGGACAGACGCTGGACGGCGAAGTCCTCGGCCACGCACGGAACATCGCGGCGGCGAGCGGATTGTTCGTCGCGATCGGCAGTTCGCTGCAGGTGGAACCGGCGGCGTCGCTGTGCAGCGTGGCGGTGCAGGCCGGAGCCACGCTGGTGATCGTCAACCGCGACCCGACGCCGTACGACGACGACGCGGATTTCGTGCTGCGGCAGGACATCGAGGCCGTGGTGCCGCAGTTGTGCGCCGCGATCCGGGGGTCGTGACCCGGCCTACAGGTCCGCCAGCAGCTCTACGGCGGCGTCGTTGAAGGCGTGGACCCGCGCGGTCGCCGAGCCGTCGCGCCAGAGCAGGCCCCACTGCAGCGGCGGCGCGTCGTGGAGGTGCACGTAGGCGACGTCGGGGCGCACGGAGTAGCGCCGGACGTGGGCGCCGACCGGGAAGACGCCCCGGCCGGCGCCCACGAGCGTGAGCATCTCCTGGAGCGTGCCCGCCTCGGGCAGTGGCAGCACCGTCGTCTCCGCGAGGTCTTCGACCGACACGGCGTCCCGTGCGGCGAAGGGATGGCCGACCGGTACGGCGAGGAACCGGGCCTCAGACACCAGCACCGGTCCGCCGACGATGCCCGGCTCGTCCACCGGGACCATGGCCAGGGCCACGTCGACCGTGCCGTCGCGCAGCCACGGCATCAGCTCGCCGAGCTGTGCCTCGCGGATGCGGACCTCGCAGTCCGGGTGACGCCTGCCGAACAGCTCGGCGATGCCCATGAGCAGCTGGCCGCCCGCCGCGCCGGTGAAGCACGCCTGCAGCGTGCCGGTGACGCCACGGCCGGCGTCGATCGCCCTGGTCAGCGCGGCGGTCACGGCCTGCCAGGCGGGGCGGAGGTCGTCGTGGAGCTGGCGGCCCAGCGCGGTCAGCTCGACCCGGCGGCTGGTGCGGTCGAACAGTGGTGCCCCGACCCGCCGCTCCAGCTTCGCGATGATCTGGCTGACCCGCGCGCCGGACAGGTGCAGCCGCTCGGCGCTGCGGCCGAAGTGCAGTTCCTCGGCCAGCGTGAGGAACGTTTCGACCTCGTGGCGCTCCAGCACCCCGTCCTCCGATCGGTAAGCCCGGCTTAAGGATCATGTCGTGCTTCGCCATTGTTCCCGCCTCCTCGCTGCCGGAGGGTTGGGGGGACCGACCGAAGGGGAAAAGGAATGAACGTCAAGGAGTTGTCGGACCGCGCGGAGATCGTCGACGCGTTGTACCGCTTCGGCGCCGGCCAGGACTTCAAGGACCGGACGCTGTTCGCGTCCGCGTTCGCCGAGGACGCCGAGCTGGACTTCCGGCCTGCCGCGGCGAAGTGGGGCGCCCGGCCGCCCCTGATGGCCGGCCGCGACACGATCGTCACCACGATTCTCGGCGGATTCGAAGGCCGGGTGGACACCACCCACCAGGTGACCAATCCACGGATCACCCTCGACGGTGACCGTGCCCGGCTCACGGCGCTGGTCGAGGCCCAGCACCTGCTGACCGCCGACCACGCAACGTTCGCGCTGCTGAAGAACCACTACGACGTCGACCTCGCCCGCGACGGCGAGCGCTGGGTGGTGCGCCGGATGCGGATCGAAAACGCCTGGTTCACCGGCGAGCCAGCCCGGATCTTCGCGGCCTGAGGCAATCCGGGACGGCCGGTTATTGCTTCGAGTCCGGATTCCGGAAAGGGGATAAGCGGTGGACCCGGGTGCCGGAGGTCTCAGTCGTGACCGGGGTTCTTGCCCTTCCCCTTGGCGGGCGGCTCCGCCTTCCCGGTTTTCGGCGGTTTCCCGGGCGGCTCGACGGGCCCGGCGGAGTCGTCGCGGGAGACGGTGGCGGGAGAGACCGAACCCGCCCCGGCCGGGCTGGGCCCCTGCCCGGCGAGAGTGCCGGTCCGGGCCGGTGTGGTGGCGGTGGGCGGGAGGGAGGTGGGGGCGGGCGAGTGGGTCGCGGGAGGCTGGGCCGGAGTGCTGGTGGTGCCGTCGAGATCGCGTTCGGCGAGGACGGTGGCCGAGACGGCGGCCACGGCCGCGGCGGCCAGCCCGGCGGCGGCCGCCAGCCGCCGATGCCGCCGGGCTGCCCCGGGAGCGAGCCCGTCGGCTGCGGCCAGGCGCCGGGCGATCCCGGTTGCGGGCGCGTCGGCTGCGGCCACTCGCTGGGTGGCCTCGGAATCGAGCGCATCGGCCGCCGCCACTGCCCCGGCAGCCAGCCCGTCGGCCGAACCGCGGCCGTCACCGATGGCCGCCGCACCTTCCGCCCAACCGCGCGAACCGGTGTCCGACTGCGGCGCAACCGCGTCCGAACGAGCGTTCCCCGCAGACCCCGCCAAACCGGCTTCCGCGGCCCCAGCCGTCCCACTGCGCCGCCACAGCTTCCGGCGTTCCCTCATCGCCCACGGCAACGTAGGCGGCGGGGCGAACAGCAACCTCCGCACTTCCTCCGCCGTCGGCCGGTCCGCCGGGCTGCGTTGCGTCATGCGGCGCAGTGCATACGCCAGCGATCGCGGCACGTCCTCCGGAATCCGGGGCGCCCTCGTCAGGCGGGCCATCGCCGCTTCGACCATGGTGCCCGGGTACTCGCGTTGGCCCGTCAGGCATTCCAGCAGGATCAGGCCGAGCGCGTACACGTCCGCCGGTGGGCCTGCCGGTTCGCCGCAGACCTGCTCCGGGGCGAGGTACGCCGCCGTGCCCGGGACCACTCCCGTGCCCGTGATGTGGGTGGCGTCCAGGGCGTGGGCGATGCCGAAGTCGCCGATCAGCGGACCCTCCGCGGACAGGAACACGTTGGCGGGCTTGAGGTCTCGGTGCACCACCCGCCTCGCGTGCACGTGGGCCAGCGCCTCGGCCAGCCCGTCGGCCAGTGCCGTCACCTCCGCCGCCGGCATCGGGCCCGACAGCAGGCGCTCCGCCAGGTTTTCACCCTCGACCAGCTGCATCACCAGGAACGTGCGGCCGTTCTCGCTGCCGCTGTCGAGCAGCGCGACCACGCCCGGGTGGCTGATGCTGCCCTGGATCGTCATCTCGCGCAGCCTGCGGCGCTGGTCGAGCGCCACCGCGTCGCGGTCGTAGATCTTGACGGCGACCTCGCGCGACAGCCGCACGTCGTAGGCGCGGTACACGCGGGCCGTGCCGCCGGTGCCGATCAGCCTGCCGATCTCGTAGCGGCCGCCCAGCAGGCCGGGCGGCCGCTCGTCGTCGAGGGCCCGGCGCGGGCTCACGGAGAACTCGCCGAGCGCGTAACGGGCGCACGTGACGTCCTCGTCACTCGTCGTCGGCTGCCCCGGTCTCCCGGCTTCGTCGGCCACGGGCGGCTGGTACCCCGATCCCGCGGGCGGCAAACGTCGGAAGATCACGCCGGAAGTATCGCGGGAAACGCCGTCCGCGTCACACCCGGGCGGCGTCGAACGCGTCCACGCCGGTGAGCTGCGCCGACAACGTCCACAGGCGCTCGGCCTGCTCACGGTCGACGGCGTAGTGGCGGACACCCGACGGCGCGAGGCCCTCGGCATCCGCTGGCGCCAGCTCGGCGACGTCGCAGTCCTCCAGGTACAGCCCGCCCATCCCGGCCAGTTGCGGCGACGTCGCGGCCCACACCGTGGTCGCGGCGCCCTGCTCCGGCGTCTTGAACTGCATCAGCGGATTCCCGGCCTCGTCGATCCAGCCCCGCTCGATCTTCTCCTCCAGCGGGATGTGCCGCTGCAACGGCGTCAGGATGCTGCCCGGGTGCAGCGCGAACGCCCGGACACCCCGGGCGGCACCCAGCTCGTCGAGCCGGACGGCGAACAGCACGTTGGCCGTCTTCGCCTGCCCGTAGGCCTGCCACTTCTCGTAACCCCGGGTGAAGTGGACGTCGTCCCAGCGGATCGGCGAGTAGTGGTGGCCGCGCGAGGACACCGAGACCACGCGCGCGCCGTCGGCGATCGCCGGCCACAGGCGGTTGACCAGGGCGAAGTGGCCGAGGTGGTTGGTCGCGAACTGGGCTTCCCAGCCCGGGCCGACGCGGGTCTCGGGGCAGGCCATGACGGCCGCGTTGGCGATGAGGAGGTCGATCCGCCGTCCGGAGGCGGTGAACCGCTCGGCGAAGGCGCGGACGCTGTCCAGGTCGGCCAGGTCCAGCTCCTCGACCTCGACGTTCCCGAGTCCGGCCAGCGCCTCCTCGGCGCTCGCGCGGCGGCGGGCCGGGACGACGACGTGCGCGCCCGCCCCGGCGAGCGCGCGGGTGGTCTCCAGGCCGAGCCCGGAGTACCCGCCGGTGACGACGGCGAGCTTGCCGGTGAGGTCGATGCCCGCGACGGCTTCGGCGGCGGTGGTGCCGGCGCCGAAACCCGAACCGATCTTGTGCTGTGCGGTGGTCATGCCCCGACGGTAGGAGCTGGAGTGCACTCCAGCGCAAATCGCGGCCGGGGCCGAAACGGGGGACAATCGGCGGGAGAGGCCCAGCCGACCCAGGAAGGCTCCGATGTCCGACTTCTACGGGAACCAGCCCCCGGACGTCCGCCCGGGGATCGACGCACGCCGTCTGTGGGCGGGCGGTGTGGCCACAGCGGTCGTCGCGGCCCTGCTCGCGGTGGTCGGGCTGCTGATCGCGCGCGGGATCTTCGAGGTCGAAGTGCTCGCCCCAAAAGGCGAAGGCGTCTGGGGGAACGCGAGCACCACGACGTACGCACTGGTCGCCGCCGCGGTGGCCCTGCTCGCCACCGGGCTGATGCACCTGCTGAGCGTGGCGACACCCGCGCCGTCGCAGTTCTTCGGCTGGATCATGGTGCTGGTGACGCTGATCGCCGTGGTGCTGCCGCTGACGCTGACCGTCGCGCCGAGCGCGAAGATCGCGACGGCCGTGATCAACCTGGTGATCGGCCTGGTCATCGCGGCGGTGGTGAACAGCATGGCGGCCAGCGCCCGGACCCTGCACCGGCGCCGCTCCCAGCAGAGCGCCGCCGCGCCGCCGCCGACTCGGCAGCAGTGGACCCGGCAGGACCCGCCGACCCGCTACTACGACCAGTGACCGTGGACGTCCAGGCGACGAACCGGCGCGTGATCGAGCAGTTCCGCGCGGGTGGCGAGGTCGACGGCATGCACCGGGAGCGGCTGGTCCTGCTCACCACCACCGGCCGCCGGACGGGCGAGCCGCGCACCGTCCCGATGATGGCTCACCGGGACGGCGACCGGCTGCTGGTGGTGGCGTCGAACGTGGGTGCGCCGCGGCACCCGGACTGGTACCTCAACCTCGTCGACGACCCCCGCGTGACCGTCGAGGCCGACGGCCGGACGTTCACCGCGGAGGCGTTGCCCCTGCTCGGCGCGGACTACGTGCGCACGTGGACGGAGCTGGAAAAGCACTACCCCTTCCTGGCCGACCACCGCGCGAAGGCCAAGCAGGCCAACCGGGTGATCCCCGTCGTCGAACTGTCCGAAGAGGACTGACCACGGCTCAGCGGGCGGTCCGGTAGCGCAGCAGCGCCGCCGGTCCCCGCTGCGCGGCCGAAACGAGTTCGAACTCGGCCGCGCCGGTGAACCACCGGCGGCCTGCCCCGGCCACGGACGGGAAGACGAGCAGCCGGACCTCGTCCACGAGCCGCTGCTCCAGCAGCGTGTGCACGACGCCGACACTGCCGATGACGACGACGTCGCGCTCTTCGCGCAGGCGCCGCACCTCCTCGGTGAGGTCCCCGTCCAGCAGCGTGGAATTGGTCCACGCGCCGACGTCGGTCAGGGTGCGCGAGGCGACCAGCTTCGCCGCGGCGTTCATCCGGTCGGCGAACTCGCCGGTGCGGGACGGCCACAGCTTCGCGAAGAGCTCCCAGGTACGCCGTCCCAGCAGCAGGACACCCGTGTCCAGTGCCGCGCCGAGCTCGAACTTGTCCCCGGAGACGGCGTCGCGGCCGTACCGGAACGCCCAGCCGCCCGCCGCGGTGCCGTCCGACCCGTCCGGGTCGTCGACGACCCCGTCGAGGGTGCTGAACGTGACGACGATGACGTTGTTCATGGTGGATCCTTCCGGTGTTTCGATGCGGTCGGGAGTACATACCGGGGTGCCGCGCGAAACTCATCGCGTCCGGCGGGCACAATTTCCGCCGTGGACGCGAACACGGAGTGGGAGCCGTACCGGCGCGAGCTGGTGGTGTACTGCTACCGGATGCTGGGCTCGATCCACGAAGCCGAGGACCTGACGCAGGAGACGTTCCTGCGAGCCTGGAAGGCACGGGACCGCTACGACGAACGCCGCGCCTCGGTGCGCACCTGGCTCTACCGGATCGCCACGAACGCGTGCCTGACCGCGCTGGAAGGCCGGGCGCGGCGCCCGCTGCCGTCGGGGCTGGGCACCGCGAGCGACGACCCGGACGCCCCGCTCGTCCCGGACTTCGAGGTGCCATGGCTGCAGCCGCTGCCCGGCCGCTACCTGCGTCCCGACGACGGCGACCCGCAGGCCCGCGCGACCGGGCGGGCCGGGGTGCGGCTCGCCTTCGTCGCCGCGACGCAGCTGCTCCCGCCGCGCCAGCGGGCGGTGCTGGTGCTGCGGGACGTCCTGCAGTTCAGCGCGGCCGAGGTCGCCGGCCAGCTGGACACGACGACGGCGGCGGTGAACAGCTCACTGCAGCGGGCGCGCGCGGCCCTCGCGACGGCGTCGCCGCGCGAGGAGGACCTGCGCGAGCCGTCGGCGGGGGACGTGGTCGAGCGCTACGTCCGGGCGTTCGAAGCGGCCGACGTCGCCACGCTCGTCACGCTCCTCACCGACGACGCGGTGCTGGAGATGCCGCCGGTGCCGCTGTGGTACCGCGGGCGCGTCGACTACGGCCGGTTCATGCAGCGCGTGTTCACGCTGCGGCCGGGCATGTGGCGCGCGCTGCCCACGACGGCGAACGGCCAGCCCGCGCTGGCCGCGTACTGCCCGGACGGCGCGGGACACCGGCTGCACACCCTGCAGATCTTCACCGTCACCGACGCCGGGATCGCACACAACGTGGTTTTCCAGGACCCGGCAGTGTTCGCCGCGTTCGAGCTGGCACCGTCGCTTTAGGACTGTCGGCACGCGAAACGGGGAGACCGGATTTCCCGGCCTCCCCGTCTCAGCTCCTAGGACGTCAGCTCAGGGTGACAGCCACGTCGTCGATGACGAACGAGGTCTGCAGCGAGCTGTCCTCGGTGCCGGTGAACTTCAGCGCGAGCGTGCCGCCGGCCGCCGACGAGACGTCGATGGTCTTGAGCACGTAGCCGGACGCCTTGTTCAGGTTGGAGTAGCTGCCCAGCGTCGTGCTGCCGTTGGTGACGGTCAGCTTGTCGTAGGCGGTGGAGGTGGTGGTCTCCGCGGTGTCGATGTGCAGGTAGAACGTCAGGCTGGCGTGGCAGCCCGCCGGGATGCTCACCGACTGCGCGACCGACTCGGTGTGGGTGGAGCCGTAGCCGTCGAGCCAGGCCGCGTACGTGCCGCCGTGCGCCGCCTCACCCTGCGAGCCCCACTGGCCGATGGTGCCGGTGTCGCCGGTCCAGCTGCCGCTGCCGGATTCGAAGCCGCCGTTGACGATCTTCTGGCCGGAGCAGCCGCCGGTGGTGCCGACCGTCCAGGTGAACGACGCCGAGCCGGACTTGCCTGCCGAGTCCGTCGCCGTCACGGTGACGTTCGAGGTGCCCGCGGTGGTCGCGGTGCCCGAGATCGTGCCCGTGGACGAGCTGATCGACAGGCCGGCGGGCAGGCCGGTCGCCGACCACGTGTACGGCGCGGTGCCGCCGCTGGCCGACAGCGGCAGGTTCACCGAAGCGCCGGTCGTGGTCGACTGGTTGCCCGGGTTGGACACGGTGACCGTGCCGGTCGCCGAGCACGTCGGGTCGGCCGACTGGGCGGGCACGCTGATCGCGTCCCACGCCGCCTTGACCGTGTTGAACTCGGTGCAGCTGCCCGGGAACAGGTTCTTCGCCGCGGTCAGCGTCCAGGTGCGGTACTTCAGGTACGAGGCGCTCGAGGTCTTGAGCAGCATCGCGTTGTAGAAGATCTTCACCGCGTTCTGCACACCGATGCCGGTGATGGTGCTGCTGTTGCACGTGGAGCTCGTCGGCTGCCCGTTGGTCGGGTTGGTGCCTTCGGCCAGCAGGTAGAACCAGTGGTTGCCCGGGCCGGCCGCGGAGTGCACCTCGGTGTTCGGGATCGAGCTGTCGTAGCAGTTCTTGTCGCCGAGGGCCGACGGGTTGTACATGTTGCGGATCGGGCCGCTGCCGACCAGGTTGATCGTCTCGCCGACGAGGAAGTCCGGCGTGTCGCCGCCCGACGGCTCGTTGGCGAACCACTCGGTCGAGGCGCCGAAGACGTCCGCGACGAACTCCTGCGTGCCGTTGCCGGAGATGCCGCCGGGGGTGTGGTCGTCGATGCCGTGGCCGAGCTCGTGCGCGACGACGTCCAGCGAGCTGATCCACTGGCCGTTGGTGTTCTTGCCGATCTGGACCTGGCTGCCGTCGTAGTAGGCGTTCTGGTCGTTCAGGCCGACACGGATCGGCCAGCCGCCGCCGTTGCCGTCGAAGCCGTTGCGGCCCAGCCACTGCGTGAGCATCTTCTTCTCGGTCTGCGCGGCGAACAGGGCGTCGACGCAGCCGGTCTCGCGGCTGGTGGCGTTTCCGTTGCCCCACAGGTCGTCCGGCCCGCTGAACGTGGTGTTGTTCGCCGCGTCCTGGCAGCTGACGTTGGTGAGGTTCGGGTCCTTCAGCGAGTACGTGCTGCCGGACTGCGTGGTGTCGAGGTGCACCGGGTTCGGCCGGTTGTACGCGCTGGTGCCGTCCCCGTGCATGACGTGTTCCTGGGTGCGGAGCACCTTGCCGGTGGCGGCGTCGACGACGACGTCGAGCTTGCTCGGCCCTTCGGCGTCGCGGCCGATCACGGTGCTCTTCCAGGCCAGCACCGGCTTGCCGAGGGCGAAGACGACCTGCTGGGCGGGGCTGACGCTGTCCACCGAGGACAGCTGCTGCCGCGCGGTCGCCTCGGCGGCGGCCTTCGAGACCGACGGCGTCAGCGAAGCGAGGTCGATCGTCTGGTCCTGCGCGACGGAGGTGCCGAGCACCTGGCCGGTCGAATTGGTCGCGACCACGAAGTCGCCGCCGACCACGGGCAGGCCCTTGTAGCTGCGCTCGTAGGGGATGTACTTCAGCCCGTTGGACGCGGAAATCGCCTTCTGGGCCAGGAAAACGTCGTCGTTGCCGGCGTGCAGCGCGGCGGGCCTGCTCGCCACGAGACCGGCCGCCGCGGAGACGGCCAGGGTCTGGGCGTCGGGGACGGCGTTCGGGGTCGCGGGCTGGGCTTGCGCCGGCGTGGTCGCGCACACCGCGGCGATCAGCGCGCCGCTCGCGGCCAAGACGAAGGGACGTCTCAGGTGCATCGAAGGATCTCCTCCGGGCAGGGCGAACCGGCCCGGTGACATGGCCGGGCCGAGAACGGGGACGACGGGGAAATGGTGCGGCTTAGCGGAAAACAGCATCCGGTGCCGAAGGCGCGTGAACAAGCGACGAACGTACGGTCTTATCTACATGTCACGATACTTCCCAAACAGGACATTCGACGCTATTGGGATCAGTCCACTGAGGACCCGGGCCGGTTCACCGCCGTTCGGCCGATCTTGATTGCGTCCGAGACGACGAAGGCCCCTTCGCCGGGAATCGGCGAAGGGGCCTTCGGTGGGTTACCGCTCAGGCGGTCTTCTCGCGCTTCGGCAGCTTCCAGCCGGGGCGCACGAAGTGGCAGGTGTACCCGTTCGGGATGCGCTGCAGGTAGTCCTGGTGCTCCGGCTCGGCCTCCCAGAAGTCGCCGGCGGGGCTGACCTCGGTGACGACCTTGCCCGGCCACAGCCCGGACGCGTCGACGTCGGCGATCGTGTCCTCGGCGACCCGCTTCTGCTCCTCGTCGGTGTAGAAGATCGCCGACCGGTAGCTGGTGCCGATGTCGTTGCCCTGGCGGTTCTTCGTCGTCGGGTCGTGCACCTGGAAGAAGAACTCGAGCAGGTCACGGAACGTGGTCTGTGCCGGGTCGTAGATCACCTCGATGGCCTCGGCGTGCGTGCCGTGGTTGCGGTAGGTCGCGTTGGGCACGTCACCACCGCTGTACCCGACCCGGGTCGAGACGACCCCGGGCTGGCGGCGGAACAGCTCCTGCATCCCCCAGAAGCAGCCGCCGGCCAGGACGGCCCTTTCGGTTGACGTGGTCACGGCGTCACTCCTTCTTCTCGTGCGGTGCTACCGCCTGTACAACTCCCGCCGGTCACCGATGATTCCACGAGGTCATTACGGAAGCCTGACGCGTTCGGCCGTCGATTCCGCGACCGGGGCGTGCGACCATGGCCGGGGACGGGCTTCCTCGGGAGGCACGATGCGCGACGACGACGTCGCCTCGGAACCGGCCGGCGGCGTGCTGGTCGTCGAGATGCTCGCCGAGGCGGGCATCACAACCCTGCTGCGCTGGGCGACGGTGTTCGAGACGGCCGTCTGCGAACTACCGGGGCCGCGCCTGCTCGTGATCGACGTCCGACTGCTGGACGGCCTCTCCGAGGGCGGGGTCCGCGGCCTGCTCGAGACGTTCGAGCGCTTCCGCCGCCACGGCATCCCGGGGTGCCTGGTCGCCCCGCCCGGCTCGGGCGCCGAGCGCGTGGTGCGCCGCACCGCCCTCGGCGACCGCGTACCGGTCTTCCCCGACCGGCTGACGACGTTCGCCGCCTACCAGCCGCTGGAGGTCCGCTACCTGCCCTGCTGAGCGGTCACTCGCCGCGCAGCGAGCGGCGGATCTCGGCCAGCCGGTCCTTGGCGGCCTGGTCCCGGTCGGCGATCTGCTTGTCGAGCGCCTCGGCGGTGTGCTCGGTGCCCAGGCCCGCGACGTCCACTGAGCCGAGGGAGGTGGTGTACCGGTTCTCGATCTTGTCGCGGACGAAGTCGAAGCTGGGCACCCCGCCTTCGCTGTAGTCGGGCTCCGGGAGCGGCGGCGAGGGCACCGCCAGGGAAGCCGTGGCCGGGTCGTCGACGATCTCGCCGTCCACGACGTTCGGGTCGTCGTCGCGTTCACTCATCTGCCGACCATAGCGCGGCCGCGGCCGGTAACGGGCTGATCCGCCGCGGCGACTCCCGGACCGTGAAACCGTCGGAGTGGATCGGCCTCCTCGTGTCGATCGTCAGCATGATCGCGGGAATCGTGGGTGCCTGGGCCGCCGTCGCCCAGTTGCGGCACGCCCGCGGACCGGGTCGGCGCCCCGCCGCGACGGGGAGCCGTCAGGTACCTCCCGTCGCGGCGCGGGGGTCACGGGCCGGAGCGGTGGCCGGCGGGACGGGCCTGATCGTGCTCGGGCTCGGCTGGGTCGGGATCTGGTACGTGACGGAGGGCAACTGGCCGCTGGTGGACTGGGGCAACTGGAACCTGCCGATCGCCCTGGTGGAAATCCTTGCGGGGGTGGCATTGCTGACCACACGCCGCCGGGCGGGCAGTGGGTAATTCGGCCGTGGGCTCCGGCTCCGCGATGGGGAATTCTCGATCCGCACAGCCGGTGTCCGGAGGGAGCAAAGATGAGTGCCGGAGCCTACCGCGCCGAAACGGCGGAGATGGGGGCGGCCGTCCACGCGGTCGAAGACGTCGGGGCGTCGTTCCTGTCGGTGACGCGCGACCTGGAGAGCCTGGTGCTGGACGCCCTCGCGTTCGCCGGCATCGGCAGCGGGGTCGCCGCCGCGAACGCGGCACTGCACTCGTCGCTGGGCAGTGCGCTGCTGAAGTTCCTCCGGCTGATCACTGCCGTGCACCAGAACGTCCGGGCCGCCGCCGACGGCTACCGGGCCGCGGATGCCGACGTCGCGACGGCCTACGGCGGCGGAGGTGGCGGAGGCGCGGCTGCCGCGGCGCCGCGGCAGCTGGACGCGCGCGTCGTCGACTCGATCATGCGGTCCGAAGGCGCGTCCGGTGAGCAGGGCGGCGTGCCCGAGGCCTACGGCTTCCGGCAGAACATGCACAACGGGTACGACCGGATCATCGCCGCGCGCGAGCAGTACGGCCTCGGCAGCGCCGAGGAACGGGCGGTCGTCGCGGACCTGATGACCGCGAACGCGCGGCGGGCGGGCGCGCTGAACTTCACCGACCCCGGCACGCAGGCCGCCATCATGTCCGGTGCCCACATGCGCGGGGCAGGCGGCGTCCGCGCCATCCTCAACCACATGGCGGGCGAAGACATCGTGCGCAGCTCGCGCACGCTGAGCGAGTCGACGATCGAGTACGTCCGCGGCCTCACGCCGGAGCAGTTCCAGCAGGAGTTCCGCGACGCCCGCGTCGAATACGACCGGCAGATCTACGGCGGGACGACCACCACACAGGGTGGCCACACGCAGAACTGGTGGGACCGCTACGGAACCGGCCTGACCCGGCGCTACGACCGGGAGCTGACGGAGTTCCTGCGGCTGTCCCAGGAGTGATCGCCGGTTCGGACGCCGCCGGAGTGGGCACCCTACGTCGTGTAGCCGAACGAAAACGGGAGGCACACGATGAACCGGAGGATGATCGCACTTCTGGGCGGGGTCGCCGCGATGGCGGGGACCGTGGCGTTCGCGGGAACGGCCGAAGCGGCGTCGACGCCGTGCAGTGCCGAAGCGAAGGCCTGCGTCCAGCGCAGTTCGAATACCGCGTGGCTGACCGACGGCGCGGGCACCGTCACCTACGGCGGCGTCCCGATCACCGTGGGGCTGCCGAAGTACCCGACCCCGCTCGGGAAGTTCCACGTGCAGTACAAGGACATCGACCACTACAGCAAGCAGTACAACGGGCCGATGCCGTACTCGGTGTTCTTCACCACCACCGGGGTCGCCTTCCACGAAGGCAGCCTGAAGGCCAGGTCCCACGGGTGCGTGCACCTTTCGCACAGCGCCGCGGTGAAGTTCTACAACACCCTGAAGCCGGGTGACGTCGTCGAGGTCGTGCCCTGATCCGTCCGGTGTGGACGGTCGAGGAGCGCGCCGGTGACGGCGCCGAACACCAGGTGGTCCAGCAGCTGCGGGACCAAGGGGAGCGCGCGCACGGCCGGATAGGCGCGGGTCGCGAGTCCCAGGTCCAGCGCGGCGATCACCAGGCCGGCGGCCGCGCCGCCACCGGCACCGAGCCGGTGGCGGCGCTCGGCTGCGGCCAGAACGCCGGTCCAGAACCCGGAAACCAGAACATGGGCGAGCACTCCGGCGGCGACGCCGGGCCGCTCGCGCCGTCCGGGAAGCAAGGTGCCCGCGGCGCGGGTCGCGGCCAGGACGTCACGGCCGGTGATCAATGCATGCACGGTCGACGGTATACCGCTGACCACGGCCGCGACGGCCCCCGCCCGAACTGCCGTCTTCACGTCGCGGCGAGGTAGGCCGCCACCCGGATCCGCAGGCCACGGACGTGGGGGAGCGCGATCGTGAACGCTCGCGCCGGCCGGTAGCCGGGCCACGGATCGACGTGTATACACGGCCCGGCGAAGTACACGAAGCCGTCTTCTTCGTCGTAGCGGCCGGGTGACCAGCGTGTCGCGTCGCCCGCGTGGGGATCGCCGCAGGCGGCCCGGGCGAGCCAGTAGGCGTCGTGCTTCATGACGCGCGCGAGCTGACGGCCGAACTGCGGCAGCTCGGCTTCCGGCAGCCCGAGGCCGCGGCCGCTCCACACCCGCGGGGTCCGTTCCGACGGGCGCGCGGGGCAGCCGAAGGTGACCGCTCCCGCGGTGAATCGCCTGGTCCAGCGTCCGTTTCCGGGGGCAGGGGCGGCGAAATCGGGTCCGCCGGCGAGTTCCAGCGTCATGGGGAAACGATAGTCGATCAAGAGGCCGGCGGTACCGCCGCGCGGGTGCCGATCATCGCCGACATAGTGTATACAGTATCCAGTAGTCAGAGGAGGTCGCGATGTATACGGTCACCAATCCGGCGACGGGCGAGCTGGTCGAGAAGGTCCCGAACGCGACCGACGAGGAGGTCCGCGCGGCAATCGAGCGTGTACATCGCGGGTTCGGGACGTGGCGACGCCGTCCGTTGGCGGAGCGGGCCGCGACGGTGCTGCGGGCGGCGGAGCTGTTCGCCGAGCGCGCCGACGAGCTGGCGGCGATCATGACGCTGGAGATGGGCAAGCGGATCAACGAGGGCCGAGGTGAAGTCGGCGTCGTGGCGGACATCTTCCGCTACTACGCAGAGCACGGCCCCCGGTTGCTGGCCGACGAACCCCTCCCGATCCGCGGCGGCCAGGCGGTGCTGACGAAGGAGCCGATCGGCGCGCTGCTGGGCGTGATGCCGTGGAACTTCCCGTGCTACCAGGTGGCCCGTTTCGTGGCGCCGAACCTGGTGCTGGGCAACACGATCCTCCTGAAGCACGCATCGATCTGCCCCCGCTCGGCGACGGCGATCGAGCAGACCCTCCACGACGCCGGAGTGCCCGCAGATGCGTACGTGAACGTGTTCGCGTCGAGCCGCCAGGTGCCATGGATGCTGGCGGATCCGCGCCTGGCGGGCGTCTCCCTGACGGGCAGCGAGCAGGCCGGAACGGCAGTCGCGGCCGAAGCCGGCCGAAACCTGAAGAGATGCGTCCTGGAACTGGGCGGCGCCGACCCGCTGATCGTGCTGGACACCGAGAACCTGGAAGAGACGGTCAAGACAGCGGCAACGGCCCGCATGCGCAACTGCGGCCAGTCGTGCAACGCCCCGAAGCGCATGATCGTGCTGGGCGAGTGGTATGAGGAGTTCGTCGACAGGCTGGCCAAGCGCGTAACGGAGTACTACATCCCAGGCGACCCCTCGGACCCGGCGACAACGCTACCCCCACTGGCCTCGACGGCGGCGGCGGACGAAGTGACAGCCCAGATCGAAACGGCCATCCGCGAAGGGGCAACGCTGCGCGCGGGAGGCCACCGCCTCCCGGGACCGGGGGCATACGTGGAGGCAACGGTCCTGACGGATGTGACGCCGGGGATGGCGGCGTACCACGAGGAGATCTTCGGCCCGGTGGCCCTCGTTTTCCGTGCGGAAACGGAGGAGGAGGCAATCGCCTTGGCGAATGACACTCCGTTCGGCCTGGGAGCGAGCGTGTTCTCAGCGGACCGAGAGCGCGCGGTCCGCGTGGCGCGGCAGGTCGAGGCGGGCATGGTGTATTTGAACAAGTCGGGAGGCTCGGAGGCGGACCTGCCGTTCGGAGGCATCAAGCGGTCGGGGTTGGGTCGGGAGCTGGGACCGCTGGGTATCGAGGAGTTCATGAACAAGAAGCCCATCCGCCTCTGACCTTTTTGCTGCTCTTGACCCGGCAGGCCGTCTCGGAATCCTGGGCCGTCTGCCGCGGCTGGCAGGACTTGAATACGCGGTTGGTCGCCGTCCGAGCACGGCTCGACGGAGGTCAGCGGCAGCATCCCGAGGCAGGGACTGCACTGGATCTGGCCGGGGGAAGAGTTTGGCGAATCGTTTGCAAGAGGCGCAGAGCGTGGACAGCGCAGGAGCGGCGAGGTCGGTAGCCAGGCGCCGCTTCTGCGCATTACGGGCCACACGCACCCACAACAGGAAGGGCTTCATCGCCACACGTCATTGCGTGCTTTTTCGCTTCTACCGCTGACTTTTCGGTCGTCTACATGCGACTACTCAGCGGGCGCCCCTTCCGCCTGAAGTTCCGCCGAGATCTCACCCGCCTTCCGCTCCTCGTATCCGGCCCAGTACAACGCCTCGTGGTGATGACCCCGGTCGACGTCCGCGACGGCCTTGTACAGCCGCGCGTTGCCGAGCCGGAACGCCAGCCACACCGACGGGTTCGCGTCGTTCGGCGGCCGGCGGTCCATCACGACCTCGTGCGCGTCCCACAGCGTCTTCGGCTCACCCTTGCGCACGGTCATGCCTCCCCGTGCGGGCTTCCAGCAGCGCCGCCAAGTCCTCGGCGTGATCGCGGAGCTGGCGCAGGAACACCGCGCAGCCCGTCCACGCGGTCTGGTCCTCCGGCGGCACCAGCGTCACCACGCACAGCCCACCAGCCAGCACCAGAACCGGCGGATGCGACCCGCCCGTCCCGGTCTCCTCCACCGTCACCTCGGTACTCGCGCCGACTGTCCAGCGCAGCCCCAGCCCGTCCCACGTTGCCGTCATGCCGTTCCCATTCCCGGGCCAGGTCGGCGAACCCCTCGGCCGCCGACTCCAGCGCCGCCACACACCACCACGGCAACCCCCGCACCTGCGCCAGCTCGCGCCACGCCCGCGACACCCGCCGCGCAGCATTCGCCGTGTTCGTCGCACTCACCGGCGACAGGACCGCACGGCTGTGCTCCCACGCGGCCATGTAGTCCCGATACGCCTGCTCCCACGCCTCGACCCGCTCGCGGAAGCCCATGCCTGTCACGCCGCCTTCACCGTCTCACTGGCCCCACCGGACCGAGACGCCTTGCTCGCAGGCTGCTTGAACCCGGTCGCACGGAACACGTAGGACTGGTACTTGAACTCACCCTGCCCAGCCACGCGCGGTTCGGTTGTGAGGCCGTCCAGCTCGATCGGCCGCATCCCGGGCAGCGCCTCTGAGGTGGTCGGCACGGGCTGCACGTCGGCGAGAAGGGTGATCTCGAACGAGGCTCGCTTCGCCCGCGTCTCGGCCGGGTCGGTGACCATGACCTTCCACTGCCGCTTCCCGGTCACCTCATCGACCCGCTGCCGCACCGGACGATTTCCGGCCCGGTCCTCACGCGACTGGTACTTGTTGTCCGGCGACACCTCACCCACCATCACCAGGCCCTGCGTGAACGCGTCGTCGAAGTCGATGCTGAAGCGGTGTCCCTTATCGATAGCCATGCTCAATTCCCTTTGCTCGTATGGGTTTCTTCGCGCTCAGTCGCGCTCGTCCGACCACTGGTCGCCGAGAGGAGAGGAGTAGGTGCGCGTGCGGTTCTGCGTCTCGCACCACTCGCCGAACTCGTTCGCGGCAACGGCGAGGCTCCGCGCAAAGCGCGCGGTGTCCATCAGGCCGCCGATCCGAGCCGGTACCTGGATCATGATCGCGGTTTCATCGCCCCCGGCCACCAGTTGGCGGACTCCCGGGGAAGGTGACACGACGGCAGCGCCGTATCCGACGAGGGGCTGAATCACCACGTGAATGCCCATGTGCTCTCCCGATGTCTCGGCTTCCGCGCGTCCGATTGGGCGCGCTGGGACCAGGAGACACCCGGGTGGGAGAGATCACCCGGACAAACTGTCCGGGTGGGTTCTAGCGGTCGGCCGGAACGGCCTTCTCGATCGCATCCAGCATGGCTAACCAGGGCAGATCCCGGCCAGGAGCGGACCGCGGTTCGTGCAGCGGCCAGACGTCGTCACCGTAGAGCAGGTCCACGCCGACGCGCCGCAGGTTCTCGATGTGCATGGTCCAGAACGGCTGACGCGCGTGGGCCGCGTTGACGCGCGGGAACACGATCACCGGCAGGTTCAGTGTCCCGATCGCCTCGTTGACCTGCGTCAACGCCTGATTGTCGGCGATGCCGAGGGACATCTTCGCCACGAAGTTCGCCGAGGCCGGCGCTACCAGGTAGCAGCTCGGGGCCGGGTGTGGGCTCTTCTGCGACGGTGAGCGGGGCTCGACCCGCACCGGGTAACCGGTGGCCTGCTCGATCTCGTCGAGCTGCCCGGCCTCGGCCAGCCAGCGGCCGGCGGTGGGTGTCAGGGTGACCGTGACTGTCCAGCCTGCTTCCTGGGCAGGCTTGATCAGGCGCGGGAGCAGGTCTTCGACCCCGCCGGCTCCGGAGGCGACCAGCCCGAGAACTCGCGACATGGGGCTACCTCACCGCGCCGCAGCGCTCAGCCAGCGCGAGCAGCGCCGACGACTTGCCAGCCGTCGCCGGGGCGCGCCGATACATGGATCGCACGACCTCCCGAACCATGGTGTTGTGCCGGACGATGGTCGGCGACTTCTGCTCGGCCTCCAGGAGGATCTGAAGCGCGTCGTCGTCCTTCGCGAGCAAGCTGAGCGCCCGGGCGAAGTCGATAAGATGCGTAACCTGGCGTTCCACGGGCAAGTGGTCGACGTTGACGCGCGGCGCGGTCTCGATCACCTGGCTGACGTCGCCAAGGTCCAGGGCGGCCGACAGCCGGTGGAGCTCCACGTTGGCCGGCCCGAACCCGGTCTGCCAGTAGTTCGCGTCTACGCCTAGCTGGTCAGCGGCTGTTTTCGCATGTCCGAGGAGGTCGTTCGCCGTGGTCCGGTCCTGGTGTCGCGCCGCTGCGACAGCCGTGCGGAGGTAAAGCATCCCGTAGAGGCTCAGCGCGGCCGGGTCACCCGCGGCCATCCTCGGGAGCAGCCACTTCGCTGCGACGTCTCCCAGCTCAAGCGCGTCATCGAACCGGCCTACAGCCAGGAGCGCGTGCGTGCCGGAGCGCGCGGCCGAGGCCAAGACCAGCGGGTCGTCGGAGTCGTCTGCCGCCTGCATGGCGCGTTCGGCCGCGATCCAGGCGAGGTCAGCCTCACCGATTTTGCTCAGCGTGGTCGCGGCCAAGTGGTGCACTCGCGCCGAGATGGCCGCGCAGGCCCGCTTGTACCCGGCATCGTCAGCCGAGGCTGCCTCCATCGCTTGCGTGGTCTTGATCAGGGCAGGCAGCGCGGTGACAACGCGCCCCAAGTCACCCTTCTGGTAGCTCGACCAGGCACCTTCCACCAGCTGCCGAACAGGCTGCGGGTCGATGTACTCGGGCGACATGGCCGAGGAGAACAGCGTCCGTGACAGCCGGCTGGGAGCCATCAGTGCGTCCCGGATCGCTGGGACGTCGTCGTGCTTGTCCTGCTCTTCCATCAGCACGGGTTCGCCGAGCAGGTCACCCAGCGTCACCCGCAGCGCCCGCGCGAGGTCAGCCAACACATCCAGGCGGCGGATGTCGCGTTCACCGCGCTCGATCTTGCTCAACCAGTCCTCGGTACGGCCCACCAGGTCAGCAAGCACCGCCTGCGACAGCCCACGCCGCCGCCGGTAGAACGCGATCCGCTCACCGATGCTGAGCTGGTCACCCGCACCACGCATGGTCTCAGACTACCGCGACGCCAAAACACATTCACTTCACGACGCGTCTGCGCACAGCGCAGCAGTCGTTGGCAGTCACGCAACGTCGCAGCTGTACCAGTCAACTGGAAGACCTTTGCTTCCCCGCAACACTACAGCTTCATGCGTAGAGGTGGACCGACCTATCGCAAGTCTCCACGCTTCCTCAACATCACTACTCACTTTGACTGCGCGAGATGCTTTCTCTGGCTTTTCCCTGTACTTTCCAGCAGACTCATCGATAAATCTAATTGCGATACTGGATTGCAGCTTATTCTTCGCCGTCAGAAGTGCGGAGTTGCCTTCATTTAGTAGACGTGCAGCCCTGCTTGCAACCAAATCAAAACTCATGGCTATCGCCAGTGCCTCGTTTGAGAACGAGGTTAGATCGTTGGGTTGAATGCTGGCCCTTACATCGTGAGCGGCGGTATTTCTATTTATCTGCAGTGTCTCGTAGGCTTGCTTCAGGGGAAGGCTTCCAAACCCGCATCTCGCTGCGAAGTCCGACATCTCGGTCCAGGGATCGTTGATATTTAGAGCTGCCAATATTGAGTAGACCTCGTCAACGGTAACATTTGATCCCGTGTAACCCAAGCTGTAAGGACTGAGCTGCAGTGCTCCTTTCATTGTGCTGGCAACGGACTCCGCCACCCCTTGAATTAATGCAATGGGGTCAGAGCCCGTCTTGCTTGCCAGGGTGGCTTGAAAAAGTCCAGATCTAACGGCGCCGATCGTCGCTGAGGTTCTGAGTTTATTTGGCAACTGAGAGAACCCGACCACGGTCCTGCTAATATGATTAAGAAGTTCACTGGTTCTATTTCGAAGAAAATCCTCTAGTGATGTGAACGCGACAACCATTAGGCTATTGCGGAGTAAACCGGCACGTCTGTTGTGGACGGCGTCGCCCAGCGGTCCGTCAATCAGCCAAGGCTGCTGCACGGCATCACGAACAGACTCAATCCGTTCAATAAAATTCTGCCGTGCAGGAGAGGCGACACTCATTTGGCGCTCAGCTTCAAAGCCTCGGTCATTCCTTTTACTCGGAATATGAGGCGAGTCGGCGTATTGGTTGCAACACGAACTGAAGCGTCAAAATCGGGGTCTGTGAAAAGTTCGCGGGTGGCACTTATCACTCGAGTCTTGTTGTTGACTGCGAACGCACTCTCTTTCTCGTTCAGGGAATCAACGGCAAGCATCTGTGCGTCGTACATTCCCGCGAGTGCCTGATCGCGCCACGTTCCCTTGTCTGGCCGTTTAAAGGCGAACTGTCCCCAGATCTGTTCGCACACCGAGAGACTTCGCAAGAAACTTGCGCGGTAGTCTTCGATCTGCTTCTCGTCTGCGTTCTGATGTAAGGACATGAATTTATCCATCGAGCCCCGAAAATCGCCAGAAAATGCCCGCCACTGCTCTCTGAGTGTGAGGAATCGAAGGACGAATTCAACGTCGGTCATGTCTCGATAAGAACTCGACTTTTCGTCACGAATCTTCAGCTGTTTACGCAAGAAAGGGCTAGCGGAGAGCTGAACGATTAGATCGTTTAGGGGTCCACGGAAGATAACGTTGCGAACCTCCTGTGCGTTGAGTGGCTGTCCGCCTGAGTTCAATCGATGGAAAACTTCGAATTTGGTAACTTTATCCGACTGACGCAGGATTGTAATGGCCCTAATGTAGGGGCGCACCTTCAGTGCATTTTGAAGCTGTGCCGGAAGATCTGCGAACTTTAGACCTTCAAGTTCGGTGAATCTTTCCAAGGATGAAAGTGCGTAACGGTTCCTCATGTAGTCGTGGATTGCTGTAATTCTCTGCTTTCCATCGATTACCGAGTAGCTGCCAAATTCATCTTCAGACAAGTAGACTGGAGGAACGGGGATATTCAACAAGAATGACTCGATAAGAGAAGACTGTCTGAAGAGGTCCCATCGCTCCCGGCGTTGGAATAGTGGGGCTATGTCAATAGCCTCACTTTGAACCATCGAAGCAATCGTTTCCAACGACAAGTCTGAGGCCTGAAGAACCAGAGCGTCCTGAGCGCGCTCGAATCGTTTAACCATGTCATCGGCGCTGGCAGCCAAAACACTCTCCAAATCTCAATACGCTCGAGGCTGGTCGCTGTGCGTTCAGCCACCCTACCCGACTCGAATGCTCGTCATGGACAACATGTTCACGGCTCGCATACTGCGTCTGCCGAACTTGGCTCTACGGGATCAAGGCGCGCCGCCGGCGGCGGCGCCCACGTCACCACCCGTGCGGCGGGCCCGCCCGCATGCGACACGGACGGCCTGCCGCTCCGCTCCGGCCGCCGGTCGCGGGGCGGCCCGCCGGAGGGTCGGCCGCGTATGTGCGCCGCCGCGAGATGGTTGATTCACTCGTCCCCATACGCCCAGAGACGTCATCGAGTCGATCAGTGTTACGCCGATCAGGTCACCATCCGATGACCGCTCCCTCGTCGGCGATCGTTTAACACCGGCTGACCGCCATCAAGGACGCCTACGGCGTCGCTACGCGATGGACGCAAGCGCCCACCCTTGACACCGGCCCTGCGGCGCTAACGGCAGCGGGGACGAGGAAGACGGGGGGGAGGGCTGCCACCAGGCCAGACGGGCACAGGGGCGGCGAGGAGCCAGGCCGTCTACAGGCCGTCAGACGTCCAGACAGGCCCGGACGCGACCGGACCCAACAGACGCAAAAGAGCAGGTCAGAGGCGGTGTGCCCACGAAAGCCCCCAGGTCCATTCACCACCTGGATAGTTCATGAACAAGAAACCGATCCGCCTCTGACCGGTACCGTGTCGCGACAAACGCGATCCGGAAGTGGGGAAGACATGCCAGAGCCAGGCACCCGGCTCCTCGACTTCCTCCACGAACTCCAGACGACAACCTCCTGGAGAGTCGCCACCGAGAAGCCCCACTCCCAGTGGCAGCTCGCCGGAAAGACATGGCAAGCCACGGTGGTCGTCGAGCCGGGGCGTTGGCTTGGGCTGGAGTTCGAAGCCCAGGACCCGGTCACCGGCAGGCGGGCCACCTACGACATCGACACCGACCTCTACGACATCACCCGGGACGAAGTCTTCGCCGAGGAGGTCGAGAGCGACATCATCGAGTTCCTCGCCAACCTGAGGAGCGGCGCCGTCCGGCGGGGGAACGATGGGGCGAAGTTCGTGCTCGTCTTCCCTCGGGAAGGGGCCTATGTCCGCGTTGTCCAGGGGCGCGTAATGACCCGGGCCTCGGCCCATGCCGGCCCGCTCGGTGGGGACTTCGTGGCCGTCGATTGACGGGGAGTTGTCAGGATTCTGCTAAACATCGAGCCCGACCTGATCGGTGTTCAACGCTCTGACCTGCGACTTCTCTGACGTTGCTCTGTTCGGTCGATTGCGGCGGGAGTGGATCACCGTGTCGAATAATCGCCGACCGGGATTAATCGCCGTGAGGAGTTGGCTGTGTACTGGGGGAGCGTGCTCGATGAGGGAGGGGCCGCGGGGTTGGTTCGACCCTACTTCCGGACCCATGGCCGGACGCGGCCTACGCGGGATCTGCCCGTCGAGACGCTCGTCTCGACCACCGCGCGCGGCCGGACCATCGTGCGGGGGAGCACGCAGGAAGAGTCCGCCATCTGTGTCCTGTGCACCACCTCCCAGTCGGTCGCCGAGGTGGCCGCCCGGCGGCGGCTGCCGCTCGGTGTTGCCCGGGTGCTGCTTTCCGATCTGGCCGATCGCGGGCTCGTCTTCGTGCACACCGTCCGGAAGGGCAACTCCAACCGGCCCAGCGTCGACCTCATGCAGCGTATCCTGCACGGCCTCAGCAAACTCTGAGCTGTGCCACCGAAACGCGTCCTGGTCACCGGGGGCAACGCCGGGATCGGCTACTTCGCCGCCGAGCAGCTGGCTTCCGCGGGCGCCGTCGTCGTGATCGGCAGCCGGGACCCCTTGAAGGCGCAGGCCGCGGCCGGGGCGATCCGGGCCCGGGTTGCCGGGGCCCGGGTGGACTGCGTCCGGATCGATCTTGCCGACCTCGGGTCGCTCGCCTCCGTGGACACCGGGGAACTCGACGCCGTCGTCTGCAACGCCGGTGTCCTGCTCGACCGCCCGCCGCGGCGCGAGACCGCCGATGGGCACGAGCTGATGTTCGGCACCAACCACCTCGGCCACTTCGCGCTCGTCGCGCGGCTGCTGCCGGTCCTGGCGCCGGACGCGCGGATCGTCACCACCGGCAGCTTCGCGGCCAAGACCGCGCGCCTCGACTTCGACGACCTGCAGAGCAAGCGCGACTACGACCCGAAGCGCGCCTACGAACGCTCCAAGCTCGCCCAGATGCTGTTCGCGCTGGAACTCGACCGGCGATGGCGCGCCGTCGGCTCGAACCGGCTCAGCGTGCTGGCCCACCCCGGTGGCGCGCTCGACTCGCTGACGCCGTCGCGGCCGCCGGTGCACACCCGCACGGCCGGGCAGTGGCTGCGCGGGCTTCCCGCCCGGGTGGTGCTGCAGGGCAAGGACGCCGGCGCGCGGCCCGCCGTCCGCGCGGTGCTGGGCCCGGACGTCGACGGCGGGCAGCTGTGGGGCCCGCGCGTGTTCGGCCTGCGGGGACGGCCACGGCTCGAACCACTCTGGGCGAACCTGGCCGACCCCGCCGCTGCCGCGCGGTTGTGGGTGGAAAGTGTGGCGCTGACCGGACTCGAACCACTCTGAAGTCAGCGTCCACAGTGGATCAGGACTGGGCGGCCGCGCGGGCTGCCCGCTCGATCTCCGCGTGCCGGGCCGTCCAGAAGTCCTCGCCGCGCTCCAGGCCCAGGTAACTCGTTGCGCCGTCGAGGTGCTCTCGCAGGATGTCCGCATGGCCCGCATGCCGGGCCGTCTCGGTCAGCACGTGGACCAGGATGTTGAACAGCTTGACGTCCGGGCGCGGCCACCACGGCACGTGGCCCGGCGCGTCGATGGGAAGAGCCTCGATCGTCGCGTCCGCGTGCGCCCACGCCCGCCGGTAGCCCTCGATGATCTGCGCGCGGGACTCGTGCTCGGTCGCCCAGTGGTCTCTGCCGCGCTGCGTCGTGTCGTCCCAGCGGGGCAGCGGCTCCGGGTACGGGCGGCCGAAGATCTCGCCGAAGTAGCGGGCCTCCGTCAGCGTCAGGTGCTTGACCAGGCCGAGCAGGTTCGTGCCGGTCCCCGTCTGGGGACGGCGGATGTCGTACTCGCCGAGCCCGTCGAGCTTCTCCAGCAGCACCTCCCGCGTCTCCCGCAGGTCGCTGTGCAGGTATTCCTTCGCGAACTCGTCGATCATGCCCACCAGACTGCCAGATCAGCCCACGCCGATGCCGCGGATCGCGACCGGGCCCCGTGTCGGGTCCAGCTCGGTTCGCTGATCCACGCCCGGCGGCGTCAGCACGTCGAACGCCTTGGGCGCGCCGGCCGGGTCCGCCGCGCAGATCGGCGCCGTTCCACCGGGCGCGCAGAGGCCGAACGTGTACTGACCCGCCGTCGGCGTGAACGGCCGTGCCTGGTCCGGGGAGTTGCCGTCCTGTCCGGTGAGGACGACCGCGAAACTCCAGCCAGGGCCCGGTGTTCCCAGCGCGGACTTCGCCACGCTGACCGTGATGTACCGCGTCGCCTGCGAAGCCTGCACGGATGGCGTCGCCTGCGAAGCGCCCGACGCGTCCACGAGCGACGGTTCCGCGAATCCCTGGACCTCGATGCGGCGGCTCCACGCGTCCTGCGGCGCGATCGTGTACGCGCGGCTCGGGAACGGCGCCGCGGTGGACGTCGCCGTCGCCGCCGGGTCGTGGGCGTAGATCGTCAGCAGCTGCGCGCCCAGCGGCGAGCCGAACGTCGGCGTCAGGTCGCGCACCTGCGTGCGGAACACCAGCTGGGTGCCCGAATCGATGATCTGGAACCGCTGCAGGTCGAACGCGCCGGCGTGGAAGTCCCCGGCCGTCGGGTACGTGTACGTGCCGGGGCCGTTGTCGTCGCCGTCCGGGTCGGTCGTGTCGAGCAGGACCGTGCCGGTGACGAAGTCCGAGCTGATCGTCTTCTGCGCGTAGCCGGTTCCGGCGCCCGTCGCCGTCGCGGTGACGACGTTCGCGCCCAGCGGCGTCGGCACCGTCGCGCCGAACGTGCCCGCCGCCGACGCCCGGGTGGACACCACCGTCGTGGTTCCCGCGTCCGTCGCCGAGACGGCGAGGTCGACCTGGCTGCCCGCGGGCGCGGTGCCGGTGACCGTGGCGGTCGCCGTGGACACCGACGCGGGAGCGTCGAGCGTCACCGTCAGGGCCGCGGGCGGTGTGACATACCGGTTGCGCACGTCCGCGGGCTGCTCGGGCAGCCGTCCGTCCGCCACGGCCCTGGCCAGCCGCACCGACTGCGACTGCGCCCAGCTCAGCGGCGCCACCGAACCGACCGACTGCCCCGGCGTGAAGCCGATCGACGCCGTCCGCGGATCCGAGCCGTACGGCGACGCGGGCACCGCCGGGTTTTCCCAGATCTGCTCGGGAATCAGGCCCGTGCCGCCGGTCTGTGCCCGCATCGCGCGCAGCAGCGCCGCCGCGCCTGCGCGGTCGCCGGTCTGCACGGCGTGTTCGCCGCGCTCGCCGGCGAGCACCGGCCACAGGTGCCCCGACCCGGTGTTCGCCGACGGCCACGGCGCGCCGGTCGGGCCGCAGCTCGTCGGATCGGGCTCGTAGCAGTCGCCGTAGCCGTCCTCGCTGCCCGCCGCCGACGTGCCGTAGCGGTACCAGCCCGGCCCGGCCGGGGTGTCCCGCTTGATCACGCGGTCCACGACGGCCAGCGAAGCAGCGACGTCCGGGTCGTCCGCGGGCAGCACGCCCAGGCGCGGCAGTTCGAGGAACCCGGCGTCGACGACCGCGCGCTGGTCGGCGTCGATCGAGCCGTTGCCCAGGTTGTAGATCCACTCCGAGTCGGGGTTGCCGTTCTTGGTCAGGCGCAGGAAGTACCGGCCGCCGTACGGGCCGTTCCGCGTGACCGTCCAGCCCTTGATGCTGCGCTGGAAGTGGTCGGCGGTCGCGCGGTAGACGCGGGCGCGGGCCGGATCGCCGTTGCGGTCGGCGATCACACCCGCGGCGACGAGCCCGGCGATCTCCGCGGCGATCGTCGAAGGGGAGTAGCCGCCCTGCTCTTCCCAGCGCTCGGAGCCGAACGCCGGGCCGTGCGCGACGACGAAGTCGGCGGCCGCGCGGATGTGCCCGGTGTAGAGCGCGCGGTCGCGGTCGAGCCCGGCCTGCAGCGCCATCAGGATCGGGTACGCGCTCTCGTCGAGCTGGTCGCCGCCGGAGTCCGGGGCCTTCCTGCCGTTGAGCAGCGAGTTGCGCGGGAAGCGGCCGTCGGGCTGCTGCTGGCGCGTGAACAGCCAGCGCACGCTGGCGCGCGCCGTCTCGCGGTCGCCCGCGGCGAGGAGACCGGAGAAGCTCTCGTACAGGTCGCGGGCGAAGATCTCGCGGTAGGAACCGAAGTACACCGGCTTGCCGCCGGGTGCGTCGCCCGCGGACACCGCCTGCCCCCACGGGCTGCCCAGCGACGCGACGACGGCGCCGGGGAACGTCTTGTCCTCACTGGCCTTCAGCACGTTGACCGACTGGTAGTAGGCGTCGGAATCCTTGCCGCGCAAGGGAATCAGGCTCTCGTCGTACTCGCGCCATTCGCGCGCGTACTCCCGGCGGCTCTGGTCGAACGGCGTGCGCAGGCTCGCGCCCGCGGTCCGGACGGCCTCCCGCGCGTCCGCGCCGAAACCCAGTGCCAGCACGGCCGGGCGGCGCGGCTGCAGGTCCAGCTGCGCGGTCTGCACGACGTTGCCGTCGACGGCCGAGGACGTCGTGTCGGTGAGCCGGTGGTCGCGGTCCAGCTGGGCCAGCCCGTCACCCGCGGTGCCGGCGAACCCGCTGGAGGTGGCCAGGAACCGCCGGTCGGCGCGCAACGCGGCGGCCAGCGGGGTGCCGTAGTCGCGGGCCGGCGCGCTCGAGACGGTGTTCGCGTCGGCGCTGACCAGCGCGCTCGTCGCGGCGTCGACGCTCGCGGTGTCCCCGCCGCCGTTGGCGGGGCCGCCTCCGCCGTTGCCGTTGATGCTCGCGTCGAACCGCACGTAGACCTTCAGATCGCGGCCGGAGTCCCGCAGCGGGTCCAGGCGGGTGCGGATGAGCACGCCGGTGCGGGCCGGATCGGCCAGGTACTCGGTGACCAGCCGGTAGGCGCCGCTGCGCGGGGTCGAGGTCACCTCGCACGCCATCCCGCCCGCGCTCGTGCGCACGGTGTAGGTCATGTCGCGGGCCTGCAGGTCGGTGAAGGTGCGTCCGTCGGTGACGGCGAACTGGAGGGTTTCGACGTTCGTGTTGTCGATCACCGGCGCGTAGACGTCGGAGAGCACCCCGCCCGCCACGGTGAACCACGCCTTGCTCGTGGTGTTGCGGGCGGTGCCGAGGCAGTCCTTGCGGGCCAGGCCGAAGTGGGACACCGCGCCCGGCCCCGGCGCCGGTGCCGCGGCGGCAACGGGGGCGGGGAGAAGGGCGGCGGCCAGCACCGCGCACAGCACCACGGACGACGTCGACCGAGTCATCGGCCCATCCGATCACGGCGCCCGGCGGCGCACCAGGTCCGAACGGCTTTACCGGTGATTGAGAATCCGGACCCGTGGGTAGCAAACCCACTAGTCCCCCGAGGAGGTGAACGTGGACCAGCAAGGATCGGACGGTTGGCGGTACCGCGGCACGATTTCGCCACGGACGCTGCCGAGCCTGCGCCGGCACCTGGTGTCCTGGCTGCGGCGGCGGGCAGGCGACGAGGTCGGGCGGCAGGCCGACGACGTCGTCCTCGCCTGCTGGGAGGCGATGGCCAACGTCCTGGACCACGCCTACCGGGGACGCCCCGGCCTGATCGACGTCCGGGCCCGCATCGACGACGACGTCCTGATCGTCACGGTGGCCGACCAGGGCCGCTGGGCGACGCTGGCCGAGCGCGCCGACGGCGGCCGCGGCCTGCGCCTGATCCAGGCGCTGGTGGACGGGCTGGACCTGCGCTCGACCGACAACGGCACGGTCATCACGCTGACCTGGCCGTTCCCCGTGCGCCACACCGCCTGACCGCCTGACCGCCGGTGGGCGCTGCGCGGCGGTCGACGGCCGGGACGAGCGCCCCAAGGCCACCTTGGGGCGTTAGCCCGCGGACAGGTTCTCGACGAACTTGGTGGCGATCTCCCGCAGCTTGACGTTGGTGTGCTGCGACTCCACGACCAGGCGTTTCATCGCGTCGTCGGCGGAGATGCGGTGGACGGCCATCAGGATGCCCTTGGCCTGCTCGATCACCGCGCGCGAGCGCATGGCCGCCTCCAGTTCCGTGGCCCGCTGGCGTGCCTGGCGGTAGCGGCGGGTCGTGCGCAGGCCGAACGAGACGATCGTCGTGTACAGCTCCAGCAGGCGGGAGTCCGTCTCGGCGAAGCCGTGGTCGCCGAAGCCGAACAGGTTGAGTGCGCCGGAGAGGTGCTCGTCCACGCGCAGCGGTGCGGCCAGGTAGCTGCCGACGCCGAGGCCGCGGGCGTGGTCGGTGAACTCGGGCCACGCCTGGCCTGCCGTGGCGAGCGGGACCCGGACGATCTCGCCGGTTTCGGCTGCCTGCAGGCACGGGCCGGCGTCCGCCGCGTACTGGACGCGGTCGATCGACACGGCTCGTTCGTCGGTGGCGGCGGCGGTTTCCGGCTCGCCGTCGCGGATTGCGGTGATGCTGGCCATGTCGGCACCCGGGACGGCGCGGATCGCCTCGGCGCAGACGGCGTCGAGGATCTCGGCCTCGGCGGGTTCGGACTCCAGCGCGTCGGTGAGGTCCGCCATCGCGGCGGTCAGCTCGTCGAGGTGCTCGGGCAGGATCGGGTCACCGGTCACTGGTCAGCTCCGTCCCGGACGGATGCGATGGGGTGTCGGATCGCTGCTGCTTCAACGGCCAACTGCCCCGACCTTACCCGCGGGAAGCGCTCCTGCCGCAATACCGGATGGGGGCGGTGGCTCCGGCCCGCCGCTCGCTGCTGAACGTCGTGGGTTGGCGCCGGGGCCACCTGGCGACAGCCGGCAGCTCAACCCTCCCGGCGGCCGTCGCTGCGGCCCGCTTACCCAATCGGGCCGCGATCAACCGTTCAAGGGGCCTCGCGCAGCCAGGTCATCGTCAGCGTGGTGCCGTCCTCGCGGTGCACCTGGGCGCTGTGGTCGGCGAGGCTGTCGACGAGCAGCAGGCCACGGCCGCGCAGCCCGTTCGTCGCCGTCGGCGGGCGCCACGTTCCGTAGTCGGTGATCGTCACGGTCAGCCGTTCCGGGAGTGCTTCGGCATGGACGTCGATCGGGCCCGGCGGGCCGTCGCGGTAGGCGTGCTCGGCCGAGTTGGCCATGGCCTCGTAGGCGGCGAGGACGACGTCTTCCTGCTGGTCGGGGCCCAGGCCGAGGGTGCCGAGCCAGCGGGACAGCGCTTCGCGCACGTCCGGGAGCCGCTCGGCGACGGCGGGTGTGCGCCGGTGGAAGGTGACCGGAGGAGCTGGCGCGCCCGGAGGGAGGGGGTCCGTCATCGTCCGTCCTCTCCGCGGTGGCGCACGTGGATGACGGCGATGTCGTCGTCGTGCTGTCCGCCGGTCAGTTCCCCCACCAGCTTGTCCCAGGCCGCGCCGAGGTCGGGCGCCGCCAGCAGGGCGGGGATGCCCGCCAGCAGCCACTCGATCCCCAGCGTGAGGTCGCGGGTGCGGCTTTCCACCAGCCCGTCGGTGTAGAGCACCAGGTCCGCGCCGCGCGGGAACGCGGTGGTGCGCTGCGGGAACGTCGTGCCGATGCCCAGCGGCTGCGCCAGTGCCTCGCCGATCTGCTCGGGTGCTTCGCCGGGCCGGACCAGGATCGCGGGCAGGTGACCGGCGTTGGCGTAGGTCAGCGTGCCGTCGTCCGGCCGGTGGACCGCGTAGAAGCAGGTGACGAAGCTTTCGCCGAACAGCCCGCCGGTCAGCTCGGAGACGTTGCGCAGCACCTCCGAGGGCGGCAGCTCCAGCCGCGCGTAGCTGCGGACGGCGGTGCGGACCTGGCCCATCACCGTCGCCGCCGTGACGCCGTGGCCGACGACGTCGCCGATGACGAACGAGGTGGCGCCCGAAGGCAGCGGGATGACGTCGAACCAGTCGCCGCCCACCTTGCTGCCGGTCGCCGCGGGCAGGTACCGGGTCAGCACGTCGAGGCCGGGAGTGGGCGGCGCGACCGGCAGCATGCTCCGGGACAGTTCCGTGGCCAGGGTGCGCTCGCGTTCGTAGAGGCGGGCGTTGTCCAGTGCGATCGCCGAATAGCCGGCAATGCCATCGGCGAGGTACTCGTGCCGCGTGGTGAACCGGTCCGGTTCCGGGTGGCCGAAGAAGAACCCGCCCAGCACCTCGCCGGTGGTCGGGCTGATCACCGGGACGGCCAGGTAGCTGCACACCGGCAGGTGCCCGGCCGGCATCCCGTGGTACGGCGCGTTCTTCCCGAACCGCGCGTCCTTCCTGATGTCGCCGCTGCGGACGGTGCCGGTGCCGTCGAACGTCGGCGCGAACACGGCGGTGTTGCGCGGCATCGGGAAGCGGGCGAACGCCTCCCGCGGCACCCCCGAGATCGTGTACAGCGTGTACGACTCGCCGAACTCGTCGACCAGGTTGTAGAAGAACGCGCCGAAGGCGGCTCCGGTGGCCTTCGTGGCCGCGTCGGTCGCGTCCTGCACGATCCGGTCGATGTCGAGCTGGGCGGTCAGCTCGCGGCCGGTGGAGTGCAGTGCGTCGAGGACAACGGCTTCGCCCTGCAGCCGCCGGACGGTGCCTGCCAGGTCCGCGGTGGCCGCTTCGATCGCGTCCGCGACGAGCGTCGACAGCTCACCCGCGTCCCGCGTGGTGTAGACCAGTGCGCCGCGGTCGCCGTTGCCGACCGCGACCGCGTGGGTGATTTCCTTGCCGGGTACCAGATTTTCCAGGATTGGGCGGTCGGTGACGGCCACCGCGACGTGGTCGCCGAGCACGGCCCGTGCTTCGGCCGGGCCCAGCGGACGGACTTCGGTGGCCACCGCGGTGCCGTCCGGGCCGACGAACGCCCGGCGCACCGCGTCGAACCCGGGCCGGGCCGTCATCGGGCCGCCAGTGCCGCGGACAGTGACGGATAGATCGCGAGCTCGTCGGTCAGCCGGGTCAGTTCCAGCGGCCGCAGGGTGATCCGGCCGCCTGCCACGACCCGCAGCGCCGCGGTCGCGCGGTGTGCCCGGACGAGCTCGGCCATGCCGGCCGAGGCCAGGAAGGTGACGCCGGTCAGGTCGATGACGAGCAGCTCCGGCCGCTGCCGTGCCGCGCGCTCGGCGAGCTGCCGCAGCTTCGGGGCCAGCGCGAGGTCGAGTGCCCCCTCGACGTGCAGCACGGCCGTGCCGTCCCGGTCCTCCAGCCGCGCCGCTCCCGCGGAGCTCGCCGCGTCGCCGAGTGAGTTCCCGGTCACGTCCCTTTCGGCCATGGCGCTCATCTTGCCTGCTCGGGGGCGTTGCGGAAAGCCGGGCGACGCCTGACGCGGCGGCGTGTCGCCCGGGCAGGCATGATTGGACGGGGGTTGAGCAGACAGCCTTCGAGAACATGCTGCCCGCCGGAGCTTCCGGCGCGGCCGCCGAAGGCGAGGAGAAGAATCATGACCGAGCACACCCACGCCGAAGGCTCGGCCACCGCTGTGCCGTTCGGGGAGTTCCGGATCGGCCGGACGGAGCAGGACGGCGCGGTCGTCGTCGAGGTCGCCGGGGACGTGGACACGACAACGGCACCGGCGCTCGTGCAGGCCGCGGACGAAGCACTGGCCCAGGAACCGCCGGTGCTGGTGGTGGACCTGAGCCGCGTCGAGTTCCTCGCCTCGCCCGGGCTGACCGCCCTGCTGACGATCCACCGCAACGCCGCCACCGCCACCGCGGTCCGGATCGTGGCGTCCGGCCGGGCGACCCTGCGCCCGATCCAGCTGACCGGCCTCGAGGACAGCCTCTCGCTGTTTCCCACCCGAGAGGCGGCGCTGGCCGGATCCTGACCGGCGCCGTCCCGGCCCGCGTCAGCTGCCGGCCGGGACGGCCACCCGCTGGATGGCGAGCAGGGCGACGTCGTCCTGCGCCGCCTGGTTCCCGATCATCGCGGCCATGATCCGGGCGCAGACACGCTCGGGGTCGTTCGCCTGCACGACCTCCGCCAGCCGCTCCATGCCGACGTCGACCGGCCGGTCCCGGCGCTCGACCAGCCCGTCGGTGTAGAACGCGACCACCGCGCCCGGCGGCAGGTCGAGCACGCTCGTCCGCCGCTCCGGCTCGCCGATGGTCAGCCCGATCGGGGGATCGGGGTGCACGTCCGCCAGCCGGCCCGCTTCGCCGGGGAAGGCCACGACCGGAGGCAGGTGCCCGGCCAGCGACAGCGTGAGCGTCTCGCGGTCCGGGCCGATGATCCCGTAGGCCACCGTGGCCATCGAGCCGTGCTCGAAGTGGTTGGCCTTGCGGCCGAGCTTGGCGAGCACTTCGGCCGGGCTTTCGGAGTCGAGGGCGTAGGCGCGCAGGGCACTGCGCAGCCGTCCCATGATGACCGCCGCGTCGAGGCCGTGCCCGGAGACGTCGCCCATCACGACGCCGAGCCGGTCGCCCGGCAGGGAGAACAGGTCGTACCAGTCGCCGCCCAGCCCGGTTTCCGCGCCGGGCACGTACCGCGCGCCGAAGGCCAGGCCCGGGATCTCGGGCAGGCTGGCGGGCAGCAGGCTGCGCTGCAGCGCCATGGTGGCGGTGCGGTTCTCCTCCAGCGCCTCCATCTGGATCGCCAGCGCGAGGCGGTCGGCGACCAGCTGCAGGGTGGCCACTTCGGACTCGCCGAACTGCCGGGACTCGACGGAACCGATGTGCAGCACGCCGACGAGGTCGGCGCCGGCGAGCATCGGGACGCCGAGCAGGGAGTGCAGTCCCCGTTCCCACAGCAGGGAGTTCACCACGGTGGACTCGTCGACGTGGTCGATGATGACCGGCGCCCGTTCGGCGGCCACCCGGCCGGCGAACCCGCTGCCGAGCGGCACCCGCACGCCCTGGTGGACCTCTTCCTCGATGCCGGCCGCCGCGAAGGCCACCAGCTGGCGGCCGCTGTGCTGGTAGCGCAGGACCGTCGCGGTGTCGACTCCCATCACCTCGCGCAGGCGGCGCAGGGTGCCGGTGAGCAGCTCGGTCAGCCCGAGATGGGCGGCCGGGGTACCGATGATCGTCTCCAGCTGCTGCAACCGATCCTGGGCGTCGAGACTTCGCGACATGGAACGACCCTAGCCGCAGGCCGTTGGCCCGCCTAACCATCCCGGGTTTCGACGGCGGGTCCGGCGGGGTAACCAGGCCGTCGTGAACGTCGACTTGGACTGGGTGGGCGTGCTGCGGCACGGTCAGAGCACCGGGAACGTGGCCCGGGAAGCGGCGGAGTCGGCCGGGGCGGACGTGATCGACATCGCCGAGCGCGACGCCGACGTGCCGCTGACGGACCTCGGGCGGGAGCAGGCGAAGGCCGCGGCGGAGTTCCTCGCCGACCGCCCGCCGGACCTCGTCGTCACCTCGACCTACCGCCGTGCCTGGGACACCGCCCTGCTGGCCGCGCCGGACGGCGTGCCGGTCGTGCCGGACGAACGGCTGCGCGACCGCGAACTGGGGGTGCTGGACCTGCTGACGTCCCACGGGGTGCGCGAGCGGTGGCCCGACGAGCTGCGGCGCAAGCGGCGGCTCGGCAAGTTCTACTACCGGCCGCCCGGCGGCGAGTCCTGGGCCGACGTCGTGCTGCGGATCCGGTCGCTGCTCGCCGAGCTGAGCACGCAGCGGCCCGGCGCGCGCGTGCTGCTGTCCGCACACGAGATGACCGTCTTCGCCCTGCGTTATCTGCTCGAAGGGCTGCTCGAACCCGACCTGCTGCGCGCCGCCGACGCGACCGAGGTCCCGAACGGCTCGGTGACGGCATGGGAACGCGACCGCGACGGCGGTTTCACAATGGTGCTGGCCCAGGAGGTCGGGCACCTGCACGCCACCGACACGCCGCCGACGGCGGACGACGATGCCGCCCGCCAGCTCTCCTGACCCGGCGCCGATCAGCCCCGCCCTGTTGCGGGACTGGCGGATCGGCACCGGCGACCGCGGCACCGTCCTGGTGATCGGCGGCGCGCGGACGGTGCCGGGCGCGCCGGCGCTGTCCGGCACCGCCGCCCTGCGAGCCGGGGCAGGCACGCTGCAGCTGGCGGTCGCCGAACGGCACGCGACGGCGCTGGGCGTCTCGGTGCCCGAGTCGTCGGTGTTCGGCCTGCCGGAGACCGCGTCCGGCGCGATCGCCGCCGCCGCGGTCGACCGGCTGGCCGACGTGCTGCCCGGCGCGGGCACCGTCGTGGTCGGCCCGGGCCTGACCGGCGCCGCCGAGACCGAGGACCTGCTGCGGCGGCTGGTCCCCGCCCTCGCCCCGGACACGCGGGTGGTGCTCGACGCGTTCGCCCTCGGCGCGCTGAGCCGGGCGCCGTCGCTGGCCGAGCCGCTGGCGGGCAGGCTGCTGCTCACGCCGAACCGGGTCGAAGCCGCGTTCCTCGACGGCTGCGAGGAGAAGGACGTAGACGACCTGGAGACGGCGGTGCGCATCGCCGGGCGCTACGGCGGGGTGGTGCTGCTGATGGGCGTGGTCGCCGAGCCGGGCGGCCGCACCTGGCGCGACGGCAGCGGCCACGTCGGCCTGGCGACGTCCGGCAGTGGCGACGCGCTGGCGGGCCTGACCGGCGGCTTCCTCGCCCGCGGCGCGACGGCAGGCCAGGCCGCCTGCTGGGCAACGCACGTCCACGCCGTGGCCGGTCAGCGCCTGCTCCCGCGCACCGGCAGCACCGGCCTGCTGGCACGGGAACTGGTGGCGGAGATCCCGCGGGTCATCGCCGAGCTGGAGTGCTGACCGTGTCGACCCTCTGATCACGCGTGTCGACCGTCTGATCACGCGTGTCGCCCCTTCAATCACGCGTGATGCCGTGCCGGAACGGTCGACACGCGTGATCGAGCGGTCGACACGCGTGATTGAAGGGTCGGCACGGCGGTGTGTCAGCGCTGGGCGGTGGGCCGCACGACGATCTCGTTGACGTCCACGCCTTCCGGCTGCCCGATCGCGTAGGAGATGGCTGCCGCGATCGCGTCCGGCGGGAGCGTCACCGCGCGGTAGCCCGCCATCGCCGCCTTCGCGCCGGGATCGGTGATGCTGTCGGCGAGTTCGGACTCCGTGACGCCCGGCGAGACCGTCGTGACGCGGATGCCGGGCTCGGCCTCCTGGCGCAGGCCCTCGGTGATCGCCCGCGCCGCGTACTTGGTGCCGCAGTAGACCGCGGCCGTCGGCACCACCTCGTGCGCGCCGGTCGAGGCGAGCGTCACGAAGTGGCCGCTGCCCTGGCGCCGGAAGTGGGGCAGGGCCGCGGCGATGCCGTGCAGCAGGCCGCGGACGTTGACGTCGATCATCCGGTCCCACTCGTCGACGAGCAGGGAGTCCAGCCGCGACAACGGCATCACGCCGGCGTTGGCGACGAACACGTCGAGCCGCCCGTGTGCCTCGACGGCGGCGTCGGCGAACCCGGCGACGTCCGCGCGGTCGGTGACGTCGAGGCGGTACACGTCGGCCGTGCCACCGGCGTCGTGGATCTCCTTCGCCAGCGCGGTCAGCCGGTCTTCGCGCCGTGCCCCGAGCACGACGTGATGGCCTTCGCGGGCCAGCCGCAGCGCGGTGGCGCGCCCGATGCCGCTGCTCGCGCCGGTGATGAGGACTGTCTTCATGCGGTTCCTTCCGGGAAGTCGGCGCCGAGGGTGATCTCGCGCCAGGTGTCGAAAGTGGACTGGAGGGTGGCGAGCCGCGCGGTCGCGATGTCGTAGGCGGCCTTGCCGAGCAGCAGCCGCAGCGGCGGCTCTTCGGCGCCCACCGCGCGGATGACCGCTTCGGCGGCGCGGGCCGGATCGCCCGGCTGCCGTCCGAACGTCGCCGTGGTGGCCTGGCGGCGGGCGCCTGCCGTCTCGGCGTAGTCGTCGATGTGGACGGCCGACTGCCGCATCGACGGACCGGACCAGTTGGTGCGGAACGCGGCGGGTTCGACGATGGTCACCTTGATGCCCAGCGGCGCCACCTCCGCGGCCAAGGACTCGGAGAGGCCTTCCACGGCGAACTTCGTCGCGTGGTAGTAGCCGGTGGCGCCGAAGGCGGCCAGCCCGCCGAGCGACGACACGGTGACGACGTGCCCGGCGCGGCGGGCCCGCATGCCGGGCAGGACCGCGCGGGTGACGTCGGCGAGGCCGAAGACGTTGGTGTCGAACAGCTTGCGGATCTCCTCGTCCTCGCCTTCTTCGACCGCGGCGAGGTAGCCGTAGCCGGCGTTGTTGACCAGGACGTCGATCCGGCCGAACACGGTTTCGGCCCGCTTCACCGCGTCGGCGACCTGGGTGTGGTCGGTGACGTCGAGGGGGAGCGCCAGCGCGCGGTCGCCGTGTGCTGCGGCGAGGTCGGCGACCTGCGCCGGATCGCGGGCGGTGACCGCGGCGGACCAGCCGCGGTCGAGCACGGCTTCGGCCAGTGCGCGGCCGAGGCCGGTGGAGCAGCCGGTGATGAACCAGACAGGGTTTTCGGGCACGACGAAGTACTCCGTCCATTGTGGATGGAAGGGAAACGGGAATTCAGGAGGCGGCGAGGCTGCCCAGCAGGGCCAGTGCCGCTTCCGACGGGCTGCCCGGCTCGGCCTGGTAGACGACCAGCTGCTGGCCGGGCGCGCTGTTCACGGTCAGCGCTTCGTAACTCAGGACCAGTTCGCCCACCTGCGGGTGGCGGAACCGCTTGGTCTCGTGCGTCTTCTGCCGGATGTCGTGGCGCGCCCACAACCGGCGGAAGTCCGCGCTCTTGACCGACAGCTCGCCGACGGTCTCGATCAGCCGCGGGTCGTCCGGGTCGATCCCGGCGGCCGCCCGCAGCCCGCCCACGGTGTTGACCGCGACGCGCTCCCAGTCGGGATAGAACTCGCGGGCGTCCGGGTCGAGGAACACCAGCCGGACCAGGTCACCGCTGTGGGTGTGCCCGGCGAACAGTGCCTCGCCCAGCGCGTTGTGCGCGAGCACGTTCAGGCAGCGTCCCAGGACGACCGCGGGGGTGTCCGGCCAGCCGTCCATCAGGCGCAGCAGGTTCGGGCTGACCTGCTCCTGCCGCCGCGCGCGGCGCCGCGTGCGGGGCACCGGCCTGGCCAGCCGGTGCAGGTGGGCCGCGGCGTCCTCGTCCAGGGCCAGCCCGCGGGCGAGCGCGTCGACGACCTGCGCCGACGGGTTCCGCTCGCGGCCCTGTTCGAGCCGGACGTAGTAGTCGGTGCTGACCCCGGCCAGCAGCGCGACCTCCTCCCGGCGCAGGCCCGCGACCCGGCGCGACCCGCCCGCGGGCAGGCCGATCTCCTCGGGCCTCACCTGCTCGCGGCGGGCCCGGAGGAACTCACCAAGCATGTTCTCCGCCGATGCCCCCACCGCCGCCCTCAACGGAGGAGCTTCGCTCCGCTGGTTTTCCTGAGCCATGATTCGAGGCTAACCCGGATCGCGCCGGCAAGGGTGGCCGTGGCACACCCACCCTGTCGAAAGCCGTCGAAACCTTTCGATAATCGTTGACCGGCCGGAGGCGGGGACGAACCATCGTCGCAGCTCCTCTCCCTCCCCCGGAAAGGATTTCCCGAGTGCGCAGAATCCTCACGGCGCTGTCCGCCGCCGTGCTGTCGATCGCGGCCACGATCGTGCTGGTCGTGACGGCGCAGCCGGCGTCGGCGGCCACGCTGACCCGCGTCACCGACTTCGGCAGCAACCCCAGCAACCTCAACATGTACACCTACGTCCCGGACCGGCTCGCCGCGCGCCCCGCGCTGCTGGTGGCCATCCATTACTGCACCGGCTCGGCGTCGGCGATCTTCAACGGCTACGCGCACGACTACGTCACCGCCGCCGACCAGTACGGGTACGTCATCGTGTTCCCGGAAGCCACTCGCAGCGGCCAGTGCTTCGACGTTTCCTCGCCGCAGGCGCTCACCCGCGGCGGCGGCAGTGACCCGGTCGGCATCCTCTCGATGGTCAACTACGCCAAGCAGCGCTACAACGTCGACCCGGCCCGCGTGTTCGTCACCGGGTTCTCCTCGGGCGCGATGATGACGAACGTGCTCGCCGCGGAGTATCCGGACGTCTTCGCCGCCGGGTCGGCGTTCATGGGCGTGCCGGCCGGCTGCTTCGCCACCACCGACGGGTCGAGCTGGAACAGCCAGTGCGCCAACGGCCAGCTCACCAAGACCGCGCAGCAGTGGGGCGACCAGGCCCGGCAGATGAGCGGCGGCCGCAGCGGCCCGTACCCGCGGATGCAGCTGTGGCACGGCACCGCCGACGACACGCTGCGCTACCCGAACTTCGGGGAGGAGATCAAGCAGTGGACCAACCTGCACGGGCTGAGCCAGACGCCGTCGTCGAGTGACTCGCCGCAGTCCGGCTGGACGCGCACCCGGTACGGCGGCACCGGGGTGCAGGCGCCGGTCGAGGGCATCAGCGTCCAGGGCGCCGGGCATGCGTTGCCGCAGAACGGGATGGTGCCGTACGCGATCGCGTTCCTCGGCCTGAACAGCAGCGGGTCGAGCACCACCACCACGACGACGTCGTCTGCTCCGCCCGCCGGGACCACCCTGGGCAGCGCGGCGAACCGGACTGGGCGGTACTTCGGCACGGCGGTCTCGGCGAGCAAGCTGTCGGACAGTGTCTACACGGGCATCCTGACCCGGGAGTTCTCCATGATCACGCCGGAGAACGAGATGAAGATCGACGCGACCGAGCCGAACCAGAACCAGTTCAGCTACACCGGCGGCGACCGGATCGCCGCCCAGGCGGCGAGCCAGGGTGCGCGGCTGCGCGGGCACACGCTGGCCTGGCACGGGCAGCAGCCCGGCTGGATGCAGAGCATGGAGGGGACGACGCTGCGGCAGGCGATCCTGAACCACATCACCCAGGTTGTCACGCACTACCGCGGCAAGATCTACGCGTGGGACGTGGTGAACGAGGCGTTCGCCGACGGCGGGTCCGGCGCCCGGCGCGACTCCAACCTCCAGCGCACCGGCAACGACTGGATCGAGGCGGCGTTCCGCGCCGCGCGGGCGGCCGACCCGGACGCGAAGCTCTGCTACAACGACTACAACACCGACGACTGGACCCAGGCCAAGACGCAGGCCGTGTACCGCATGGTGCAGGACTTCAGGTCCCGCGGCGTGCCGATCGACTGCGTCGGCTTCCAGTCCCACTTCAATGCCAACAGCCCGGTGCCGCCGAACTACCGGACGACCCTGCAGAACTTCGCCGACCTCGGCGTGGACGTGCAGATCACCGAGCTGGACATCGAAGGATCGGGCACCACGCAGGCGAGCAACTTCCGCACGGTGACCGAGGCCTGCCTCGCGGTGGCGCGGTGCGCCGGGATCACGGTGTGGGGCATCCGCGACACGGATTCGTGGCGGTCGTCGGGCACCCCGCTGCTGTTCGACGGCAACGGCCAGAAGAAGGCGGCGTACACGGCGGTCCTCGACGCGCTGAACAACGGCGCGCCGCCGGACGGCTCGACCACTCCCACCACCACCACGCCTTCGCCGGGCGACTGCACGGCGGTGTATGCGAAGACGGCGGAGTGGAACGTCGGCTTCAACGGCCAGATCACGGTGTCGGGCACGAACAACTGGGTCCTGACGGTGACGTTCCACGCGCCGCAGAAGGTGATCGGCAGCTGGAACTACACGGGAACGTGGGACAGCACCGGATACGTGCTGACGGCCCGCCCGAACGGCAGCGGCAACGTCATCGGTTTCACCGTCGAGCACGGCGGCAACCTGACGGCGCCGACCGTGACGTGCGCGGTGGGGTAGGCGTCAGAACAAGCGGCCGTCCTCGGCCGCGGGCGGTTCTTCCAGGCGCAGGAGGAACCGCTTGCGGTCGAGGCCGCCGGCGTACCCGGTGAGGCTCCCGCTCGTGCCGACCACCCGGTGACAGGGCACGACGATGCTGATCGGGTTCCAGCCGTTGGCATTCCCGACGGCCTGAGCGGCCCCTGGATCCCCCAGCGCGGCGGCGAGCTGGCCGTAGGTGCGCGTTTCGCCGTACGGGATGGTTTCCAGCAGCGCCCAGACGCGCTTCTCGAAGGCGGAGCCCCGCGGCGCGAGTTCGAGATCGAACGCCCGCCGCGTCCCCGCGAAGTACTCGCGCAGCTGCTGTTCGGCGTCTTCGAAGCCCCGATCGGTGCGCGGCCCGAGGTCGGTGAGCCGAGGTGTCCGCAGGTGCCGGTCGAAGTAGAGCCCGACCAGCGCGGCGCCGTCCCTGACCAGGGTGAGCGGCCCGACCGGGGAGTCGACGACGGTGTGCTCCACAGGCGGGAGCTTACTGGGGCCGAGGTGTCGGGAGTCACAGCCGTCACGGTGCCGAGGTCGTGCGAAAACTGTCGGTGGTGGCGGATAGCCTCATCGCATGAACACGGAAGACGCGACGGTCCCGGCGGACCAGCTGACCAAGGGCCAGTGGTTCTGGCACGAGCCTGCGCCGGGCCTGCCCGCGTGGCAGCTGCAGGTGAATTCGGCGGAGTTGCTGGAGGACTCCGTCGAGATCTTCACCACGGACGAGGAACGAGAACTGGTGTCGTACCCGCGAACCCGGCTGGTCCGGCTGGCGAGTGCGGCCTGAGGGGTTTGGTTGGGGAACTGGGGGTGAGGGGCTTTTGGGGAAGGTTTTGTTGAGGGTGTAGCTGGTTGGCCGGTGTGAGCACGCGCCCATGGCGGCACGGTTCGCGCGATCTTCCGGCCATTGCTCCGCGAGCGCGCCTCGTGCCGTGAAGCCCGCCGGGCCGCCGCGGTGCTGGGTTTCCGGTGCGCTTTCGGCAGCGGGACCCCGGCGAGTGCGGCTGGCGTGGCGGAGCGCTCCGGTTCAGGCCGGGCGGGCGTGCCGGAGCACTCCGGCTCAGGCTGGACGGGCGTCCCGGAGCACTGCGGTTCAGGCCGGACGGGCGTCCCGGAGCACTGCGGTTCAGGCCGGACGGGCGTCCCGGAGTGCTGCCGGGCGCCAGGTCATCCGGACCGTTGTTCCGTGGGTGCCCGTGTCTATGTTGGACTGGTCCGTCACCTGGTCGATCAGCAGCAGGCCGCGGCCGCCGGGGGTGCGTAGGCCTGCCCTTCGCGGGCGGGGCTGGGGGATGCCGCAGCCCGTGTCGGTTACCGTTACCGTGATCGCGTCGGCGGTTCGGGCTGCCTGGAGGCGGGCCCAGCCGTGGCCGTCCGGGTAGGCGTGGGCTGCCACGTTTGCCAGTGCTTCGTACGTCGCCAGCGTTATGTCGTGCGTGCTGCCCGGGTCCAGTGGCAGCTCGCTCAGCCAGTGGATCAGCTTGCGGCGCAGGTCGGCCATCTCGTTGGGCAGTGCCGGCGCCAGTTCTTCGAACGTCGAGGCGACCACGGCGCCGGGGGTGAAGCGCTCCGGGGCCGTGGTCCCGGTTTGGTCGGCGTCGGGGCTTTCGCCCGTGCCGACGCCGGATTCACGGGTATGTCGGTACACAATCCGCTCCCATCGCTCAGCCGCGTCCCCCGTTTCGGCGGGCTTCTCAAGTGAGCTACCCGCCGCGACGGGGTCTTACTCGTTGTGCTTTGCCGAAAGTCTCGCTACAGTGAAAGTGCTCCTCGCGGATGTCGGCCCCTGGCCGCCCGGAGGAAGCTCCCGGATCCAGGCCACTCGGCCTCTTTCCTCGTTCGCGGGCCCGGCTCTGCCCATGGGCCTGCCCCCTTCTCAGGAGACACCCATGTCTTTTCACGGAATTCTCGATCTCTCGGGCAAGACGCCGTTCGTCCGCACCGGCTACCGGCCGGCACCCGGCGACACCGTCCTGCCGCTTTCCCTCGTCCGCAAGCACAAACTGCGTCCCGGCGACGAAATCACCGGCACCGCCGAGGAAATCACCAGCGTCAACGGCGCCGACCCGGGCGGGCCGCGTCCGTCGTTCGCCGACCTCGTCCCGGTGCACCCGGACCGGCGGCTGCTGCTCGAAACCACACCGTCGCGGCTGCTGCCGCGGGTCATCGATCTCGTCACCCCGCTCGGCAAGGGCCAGCGCGCCTTGATCGTGTCACCGCCGAAAGCGGGGAAAACCACGGTACTGCGCGAAATCGCCCACGGCGTCGCGGTCAACCACCCCGACTGCAAGCTGATGGTGCTGCTCGCCGACGAACGCCCGGAGGAGGTCACCGAGCTGCGCCGCACCGTCCGGGGCGAAGTGATCGCGTCCACTTTCGACCGTCCGCCCGCAGAACACGTGGCGGTGGCGGAACTCGCCGTCGAGCGTGCAAAACGCCTGGTGGAGCGCGGCGAAGACGTCGTGCTGCTGCTCGACTCCCTCACCCGCCTCGGTCGCGCGTACAACCTTGCGGCGCGCCCGTCCGGCCGCATCCTGTCCGGCGGCGTCGACGCCGCAACGTTGCAGCCGATGAAGCGCATCCTGGGCGCGGCCCGCAACGTCGAGGGCGGCGGGTCGCTCACGATCGTCGCGTCCGCACTGGTGGAAACCGGATCGCTGGCCGACACGGTGTTCTTCGAGGAACTGAAGAGCACCGGCAACGCGGAACTCAAGCTCGACCGCAAGACGGCCGAGCGACGCATCTTCCCGGCGGTCGACCTGGCGGCGTCCAGTACTCGGCGCGACGAACTGCTGGTCACCCCGGGTGAACTGGCGGCCATGCGCGACGTCCGCCGCGCGCTGCACGGACCGCACGCGATCGAGCAGCTGCTGGACCAGCTTCGCAAGACCGGATCGAACGCCGAGTTCCTCTTCCGAGTGACGGGCGCGGCGCTGCCGGCAGCAGCCTGAGTCACCGCGGCGGCTGATAGGGAGTCGCGCGCGGATAGGACGGCCGTTCCGGTCCACGGTTCAGCGTGGCGACGAGAAAGCCCAGCCCAACAACGGTGACGACGAGCGCACCGGCCCCGGGGGCAAGGCCCCACCAGGCCACCCCGCCGGCGGCGACCAGCCACGCGACGACGAGAGTGCGCTTCGCCGTGAGGGGATACGGCTTCGGCAGCTCGTGGACGGCGCTCGCACCGAGCACGAGCAGGCCCGCCAGGGCCACGAGCAGGACGGTCAGGTACACGGGATGTCCTCCTTCGGGGAGTAGGGCATCTGACATGGGGATACCCGTGCCGGCGGGTGGCACGCCGTGGTGTCCGGCACAGGGACCCGCGCCAGGGGAGCGGCCGGGGCCGGATGATGCGGCTTCCGGTGAGCCGCGATTTGGTGATGGCGTTGTGTGGGGACACCTCGTGCAGCGGCGCCGCGTCCTGGGCGCTGCCCGGGACGGAGGCACTAGCGCTATCCGGATTCGACGGCGTTCGGCCCAGGCGTGTGCTGAACCTGCCGCTCTCACCGGGTGCGGGTTCGGCCCGGGCGGGGCACAGTACCTCCATGGCGTTTCGCTCCCTGCAGCCTGCCGGCGGTGTCCGGCCCCGGCGGGTCTGGCTTCGCATGTTCCTGGCCGGTGCCCTCCTCTGGGTTCTCGCCGTGGTCGTCACCTTCGTCACCGGTAACCCGAACCTGGTGCCGACCGTGGTGCTGCTCGGCAGCTTTCTCGTGCCCGTCACGTTTGTCGCGTGGGCCTTCGGGCGGCGGCGGAGCGGGGAGGTCACCGCCGAGCTGCTGTTCAGCACCTTTGTCGCCGGTGGGGTGCTCGGTGTGCTGGCTGCCTCGCTGCTCGAGTCGTACCTCCTGCATCCGTCCGCCTGGCTGTTCGCCGGGGTCGGGCTCATCGAAGAGGCCGTCAAGCTCGCCGTGCTGGCCGTGCTCACCCGGCATCTGCGGGTCAAGTTCGCTGCCGACGGGCTGGTGCTCGGGGCCGCCGTCGGGTTCGGGTTCGCCGCCTTCGAGTCGGCTGGGTACGCCTTCACCGCGCTGTTCACCGAACGCGGGCTCTCGCTCATGGACCTCGTCCAGACCGAACTCCTGCGCGGAGTGCTCGCCCCCGTCGGACACGGCCTCTGGACCGCCATCCTCGGTGGCGTGCTGTTCTCCGCGAGCGACCATCGCCACTTCGCCCTGACGCTCCGCCTGCTGCTCAGCTACCTCGGAGTCTCCCTGCTCCACGCGCTGTGGGACTCGATGCATGGGATCGCCCTCGTGCTGACGCTGCTGCTCACCGGCACGCAGTGGCAGTACATCCAGCTGGAACAGGGCTACCAGCCGCAGCCGACGGCACTGCAGGCCGACGTGTTCACGCTCCTTTCGTGGGGTGGGCTCGCTGTGGTGTCGCTGGTCGGCATCGCGTGGCTGCTCGCCGTCCGGGCCCGGGCGCGGCGCGGGGAACAGGCAGCCGCGGTCCTCTGGCGGATCCCGGCTTCCCGGCCACGCTGAGGCGGCTCGGCCGCGGTGGGGTGGCTCGGCGCGGTGAGGGAGCCGGGCCGCGGAGGGCAGTCTTGCCGCAGACCCGGCCTCCCGGCCGCGGTGAGGCGGCTCGACGCTGCGGGGCGGCTCGGCCGCGGATCCCGGGCTTCTGGATCGCGGTGAGGTTGCCCGGCCGCGGTACGGCGGCCCCTGGCGCAGTGAGGCAGCTCGGCCGCAGATACCGGGTTCCCGGACCGCGGGGGCGTTGCCCGATCTCGGTGAGGTGGCCCGGCGCGGTGGGTTGCCCGGCCGCGGATCCCGGCCACCCTGCCGCGGTGAGCCGCCCCGCCGCGGTCAGCTGCCGCGGCCCGTTGCCTTCTGCAGTGCGTCGATCCTCTCGGACGCTTCCGCCTTCGTCAGGTTGTCCGGCACCTCCTCGCCTGCCTCCTGCGCCAGCGTCTGCAGGTACGACTTCTGCGGGCCGGTCATCGGCTCGTCACCCGTCGTCCAGTCGCTCGGGTCCTTCTCCGGGTTCGGTTCCACCTGATCCACCATGACTCCTCCAATCGAACGTCTGTTCGTCTTGGCTCGACTGTAGCGCGCGGGTCCGACAATTTCCGCTCAGGCGCCCGACGGCGGGGTGCTGGGGCCGCCCGCCTCGTGGTCCGGCCGGCCGTGGGTGCGGCGGTCGTCCTTCATTTGCTGTTCGTGCAGGTGGCGGCGGCCTCCGGTGAGGGCCTGCAGGACCTCGCGCTCCAAGCTGCGGTGGTCCTTGTAGTAGCCGTCGTCGTACTCCTCGACCACCTGGAATGTCCACCGATCGGGTAACACATTGCGCCCGATCAGTTCCTCGGAGATTCGCTGGGCCCAGTCCGCGTGGCCGGCCTTTGCCAGCAGCTCCGCGGCTTCGCCGAGGGCCAGGTCGGCGCTTCCGGTCAGCTGGTGGAACGCATAGAGGTGCCCGCGGGCGCGCTCGATCGTCTCGAGGGCTTCGGTGACCTTGCCGACGGCTTCGACCGTCGCCGGTCCGGGATTCTCGGCCATGACGGCAAGATGCCCCGTCGCGGACGTTCTACACGTCCGGGACGGGGCATCCGCAGGGGGAACTCAGGCCGTGGGCCGCGTTGCGCCCGCGTACTGGCTGAGCAGGGGGGAGATCTTGACGACGTCGCCGCTCGTCGGGGCGTGCACCATCTTTCCGTCGCCGATGTACATCCCGATGTGGGACACCGGGGAGTAGTACGCGACGAGGTCGCCGGGCTGCAGCTGGCTCCGCGACACCGGGGTGCCGAACCCGGCCTGGGCCGAGGACGTGCGGGGCAGGTTGATGCCCGCCTGCTTGTACGCCCACTGCATCAGGCCCGAGCAGTCGAACGTGGTCGGCCCGGTGGCGCCCCAGACGTACGCGCTGCCGAGCTTGCTCAGTGCCGCGTTGACCGCCGTCTGCGCCGCCGCGGTGGGTGCCTTCACGTTCGGGGCCGCGCCGCCCGTGTCGCGCTGGGCGGCGCGGTCGGCGCTGCTGAGGTTGCGGCTCTGCGCCTCGATCTGGTCGATCTGGGCCTGGAGGCTCTTCTTCTTGCCCTCGATGTCCGCCGCCAGCTTGGCCGCCGCGTCGCGGGCGTCCTGTGCCCGCTTCGCCGCGTCGGCAGCCGACTTCTCGGCCGCCGCGGCCTTTTCCGCCGCGCCGGTGAGGTTGTCCATCGCGGCGTTCTTGTCCGTCGCGATGAGTTCCAGCGCCGCCGAGCGGTCCAGGAAGTCCTGAGTGGACGTTCCGGTCAGCAGGGCCGACAGCTTGTTCATCTGGACGCCGCTGGTGAACGACGCGCCGGCGAACTTGTCCACCTGGGACTGGTAGGTCCGCTTGGCTTCGGCCGCCTTGGTGCCGGCGTCCTTCGCGGCGGCGACGTCGGCGTTGGCCTTGTCGAGCTGGCCCTGCTTGGCGGCCAGGTCGTCCTGTGCGCGGAGCAGGTCTTCGTTGAGCTTTTCGGCCTGTGCCGCGAGGTCGCGGTACTTGGCAAGGGCGTCGGAGCCGGTGGGCGGGGCCTGGAGCACGGGGATCGGGGCGGCGGTGGCCGACGGCTGCGCCACGGTGACGACGGCGATCACCGAGGCCGCGGCGAGGGCACCTGACACCACGCGCTTGACGGGATGCGAACGCATTCTCGCGCGGGTCTCCTTTGCTGCTGATCGGCCGCCGGAAGGGCACCGGACGGGGCGAGCCGGGGGTCTCGCCCGCGCTCCACCGCACCAGGGGAGGGCGCACGGTGGGGTCCGGTACCCGGCAGGGGGGTGCCGGCGGCGATCTCGCGACGTCGTCCACTCGACGACCGGGGGTCGCGAGATCTCGAACAGGTTACGAAAGCAACACGGGAACGTCCAGTCCCGCGGCGAAACGAACTCTGCGTGACGTCCTGAACCACGTCTGGACCAGTGGAAACCCACACGAGTGTGGCGCTGGTTACGTGTCGTCACAGCGGCCATGTGAGGGTGAATGCGGTTTGTATGTCCCTTGTATCCGGTCGCGTGATCCTCCTCGGCGTACCGATTCCGATCACTGGAGGACCATCCGATGTTCACGAAGGCCGCCGTCCTCACGGCGCTCTGTTCTGCGGCAGTGGCGGCGTTCGCCGTGGCCGCACCGGCCCAGGCCGAGACCGCGGCCACGACGGCGCTGCCCACGGCGAACATGGAGGCCGTGCTCAAGGCGGCCCAGATCGACCCGCGCCGCGCCGACGACACGCAGACACCGGGCGCGCACGACAGCGTCCTGCTCGTCGAGCAGGCACTGCAGGCGAAGGGCCTGCTGTCGAGCCAGTACGTCGACGGCTACTTCGGCACCACCACCATCGACGCCTACTCGCAGTACCAGAAGTCGCTGGGCTACACCGGGATCGACGCGTCCGGCCTGCCGGGCAAGACGTCGCTGGAGAAGCTGGGTGAGGGCCGCTACACGGTCACCAACCCGGTTTCCGCGGGCAGCCAGGTGACCTACCACGGCGTCACGCTCAACACCCGCACCAAGGCGATGCTGGTCGCCGCCGAAGGCATCTTCGGCTCGTCGGTCAGCCTGACCCAGGGCTCGTACAACCCGGGTGGCGTCGACGCCTCGGCCGGCACCCACGACGGCGGCGGCGCCATGGACATCTCCGTGTCCAACCTGTCGTCGACGAGCCGGACGAACCTGCTGAAGGCCCTGCGCAAGGTCGGCTTCGCGGCCTGGCTGCGCACGCCGGCGCAGGGCTTCGCCTACCACATCCACGCCATGGCGATCTCCGACCCGGACCTGTCCTCGGGTGCCCAGCACCAGACCGGCGACTACTACCTGGGCATGAACGGCCTCGCCGGCCGCGGCGCCGACGACGGCCCCGCGGACACGAAGGACACCTGGGAGGAGTACCAGCGCAGCTGACCCGGCGCGCGCCCGGCCGTGGTGGCACGGCCGGGCGCACCGGTGGTTTGATCGAAGGACCAACGACTTGGGGGTGCTTCGATGCCGCAGAAGGCGTTCCGGTTCGGCGTGGTCGCGGGCGCGACGGAAGGCGGCGCGAAGTGGCGGGAAACCGCCCGGCGTGCCGAGGAACTCGGCTATTCCACCCTGCTGTGCCCGGACAACCTGAACATGCCGAGCCCGACCGCGGCACTGGCGGCGGCCGCCGCGGCGACGACCGAGCTGCGGATCGGCTCGTTCGTCCTGGCCAGCCCGCTGCGCACCGCGCGGGCCGCGGCCTGGGAAGCGCACAGCCTGACCGTCGTCACCGACGGCCGGTTCGAGCTCGGGCTCGGCACCGGGCGGCCGGAAATGCGGGAACAGGCCGGAGAACTCGGGCTGCCCTACGGCTCGGCGCAGGAACGGCTCGACGCGATCGCCGAGACGGTCGACCACGTCCGACGGCTCGACGGCGACGGCCACACGCCGGTGATGATCGCCGCGGGCGGGCCGAAGGTGCGCCGCCTCGCCGGGGCGAAGGCCGACATCGTCACGCTCGCCGGCGGCGTGCTGGTCACCCGCAAGGACGTGGCGGGCCACGTCGAGGAGATCCGCGCGGCGGCCGGTGACCGCGACGTCGAGCTGGCGATGAACATCTGGGTCGTCGGCGACGAGGTCCCGCCGTGGATCCGCGGTTTCCTCGGCACCGACGCCGAAACGCTGATCGAGCACGATTCGCTGGGCATCATCCGCGGCAGCACCGACGCCATGGCCGAAGAACTCGAACGGCGCCGCGACGAACTCGGCGTTTCCTACTTCAGCGTCAACGGAGCCTTCCTCGAGGCGTTCGCGCCGCTGGTGGAGCGGCTGTCGGGGAAGTGAGCGTCGCGGGGTCGGTGTTGGCGCCGCAGAGCACGACGGCGACGCGTTCGCCCGCCGCCGGCCGGTAAGCGCCGCCGAGCAGCGCCGCGAACGCCGTCGCACCACCGGGTTCGACGGCGAGGCGGTACCGATCCCACAGCACCGCACGGGCCTGCTCGATCTGCGCGTCGTCGACCAGCACCGAACCCGCGCCCGTGCGGGTGGCCACCGCGAACGCGATGTCGCCGATCCGGGACGCGCCGAGTGCGTCGGCGGCGACGCCGGACACCTCGACGGGGACGGGCTCGCCCGCGGCCAGTGCCGCGTGCAGGGTCGGCGCCGTGTGCGGCTCGACCCCGACCACCCGCGCGCGGCCCTCGACCGCGGCGGCGATGCCGGCCAGCAGCCCGCCCCCGCCGACGGCGACGAGAATGGTGTCCGGTTCGGCCTGTGCCAGCAGTTCCAGCCCGACCGTGCCCTGACCGGCGCAGACTTCCGGCTGGTCGTAGGCGTGGCAGAAGAGCGCGCCGGAGTCGGCCGCGTGCTTCGCGGCCGCTTCGTAGGCGTCCGCGTACTTCTCGCCGACCAGCTCGACCGAGGCGCCCAGCGTCCGCAGCTTCGCGACCTTCACCGCGGGCGCGGTCGCCGGGACGTACACGCGCGCGGCGATGCCCGACTCCCGGGCGGCGTAGGCGACGGCGAGTCCGGCGTTGCCGCCCGAAGCGGCCACCACCCCGGCCGCCGCCGCGTCGCCCGCGGCGATGATCCGGTTGAAGGCGCCGCGTGCCTTGAACGACCCGGTGTGCTGCAGCTGCTCCAGCTTGAACCACACGCCGTCGTCCGCGGCGAACACCGGCGTCCGGCGGACCCGGCCCCGGATCCGCGTGGCCGCCCGTTCGACATCCGCAATGCTGATCATGGTCTCAGCATGCGCGAGCCCGGCCATAAGCACCAGCGACGTCTCCTATGCTGACATCAGCAACGCTTATGGCTGGAGGCTCTCGTGCTCGACGCCCACCGGCTGGCCCTGCTCGCCGAGGTCGCCCACGCGGGGTCGATCGCCGGCGCCGCCCAGCGGCTCGCCTTCACGCCGTCCGCCGTCTCGCAGCAGCTGGCGAAGCTCGAACGGGAGGTCGGGACGCCGGTCGTGCAGCGCCACCCGCGCGGGGTCACCCTGACCGCCGCCGGGCAGGCGCTGCTCACGCACGCGGAAGCGATCGCGGGGGAGCTGCGCACGGCCGAGCGGACGGTCCGCGCCCTGCGCGGCGCGGAACCGGCGCAGCTGACCGTCGGCGCGTTCGCGAGCGCGGGCACGACGCTCGTCCCGGCCGCGCTCGCCGAATTCCGCCGCGACCACCCGGCCGTCGCGCTGCGGCTGCTGGACCTGGAACCGCCGGACGGCTACGGCCTGGTCAGCGCGCGGGAGCTGGACCTGCTGATCACCCACCGCTACCCGGGTGTGCCGCTGCCCGAGCCGCGCGGGCTGACGCGGTCGCTGCTGCGCTCGGAACGCCTCCGGCTGATCCTTCCGCCGGGGCATGCCGGAGCGGGCACGCCGTCCCTGCGCGATCTGTCCGAAGAGGACTGGATTTCCGGCGGTCCCGGCGTGCCCAACCGCGTCTGCCTGGAGCAGCTCGCCGACGCTGCCGGGGTGCGCCTGCGGGTTGCCTACGAGACGCGGGACTACCAGGTGGTGGTGGCGCTGGTGGAGGCCGGGCTCGGGGTCGCGTTCGTGCCGGAGAGCGTGCTCGGGCGCGTGCGGCCGTCCCGGGTCGAGGTTTGCGACGCCGCGGACGCGCGGCCGGTGCGGGAGATTTTCCTGGTGCACCACCGGAATCCGGGACCGCTGGTGACCGAGATGGTGGCGCGGCTGGGCCGCTAGCCCGCTCGCCGCGCGGTGTGCTCGAAGCGTGCGGACGCCGTGCGGAGCGCGTCCAGGCAGGCGCGCACCGCGCCGTGGTCCTCCTCGCCGGAGCGGCAGATCGCGAAGATCGTGCGCGTCAGTGCCGGGCGCGTGGTCAGGATGCGGACGCCCTCGGGCAACCGTTCGCGGGCCAGGCGGGGTACCAGTGCCGCGCCGACGTTGCCCGCCACCAGGGCCAGCTGGGTCGGGTAGCCGCCGACCGTGCAGCTGATCCGGGGCTCCAGCCGCTGCTTGCGCAGCACCTGGACCAGCCACTCGTGGCAGCCGGACCCCGCGGTCCAGCCGATCCACGGCAGGTCGTCCACTTCGGACAGATCGACCGTCTTGCGGTGGGCCAGCCGGTGGCCGGACGGCAGGGCCAGGTCCGCGACGTCGGCGAACAGCTCGATGCCCGTCGCCGACGGCGGGATCGGGGTCGGGCGGTCGGTCCAGCTCTCCACCACCGCGACGTCGAGGTCGCCGGCCACCACCCGGGGCAGAGTCTGCTCGGCCTCGCCCTCGTGCAGCGTCACCGCCAGCCGCGGGTGCTGCGCGGCGAGGGTGGCGAGCGCGGGCGGCAGCAGCGCGTGGACCGTCGTCGGGATCGCGCCGATCCGCAGCGGCCCGATGACGTCCTCCCGCAGCAGCTCCAGGTCCGCCTTCGCCGCGGCGACCTGGGCCAGGATGCGTTCGGCGTGCCCGGCCAGCACCTGGCCCGCCTTCGTCAGCCGGACGCCGCGGCCGCGGGGCTCCAGCAGCCGCTGGCCGGCTTCGCGCTCCAGTTTCGCCAGCTGCTGCGACACGCCGGACGGCGTCACGTGCAGGGCCGCGGCCGCCGCGGCGACCGAGCCGTGCAGGGCAACGGCGTGTAGCGCGCGCATCCGCTCCAGTCCGAACACGGTAGCGATGCTACCGAATTTCAGGCAGAAACATTCGCTTGTTCTTGACAGTGACGGGTCGCAGGCTGGAGCCCGTGACCACGACCGCATCCCGTCCCGCTCCCGCCCTGACCCGGCGCGTCGACCCGCGCCTGCTCGCCGCGCTCGGCAGTTTCTGCATCTCGCTGTCGTCGGTCTTCATCAAGGTCTCGCACGCCAGCGGCAGCACGAGCGCGTTCTGGCGCTGCCTGCTGGCCCTGCCGGTGCTGCTGGTCCTCGCCGCCCGCGAACGGCGGAAGGCGGGCCCGCGGCAGCGCCGCCGCGTGCTGCTGCCGCTGCTGGCCGGTGCCGGTCTCGGCGTCGACTTCGTGCTGTGGGGCGAAGCGATCCCGCGGGTCGGCGCCGGGATCGCCACCGTGCTGCTGGCCGTGCAGGTGGTGATCGTGCCGCTGCTGGCGCTGGTGTTCCTGGCCGAACGGCCGTCGAAGCGGTTCCTGGCCGCCGCGCCCGTGCTGCTCGGCGGCATCGTGCTGGCGGGCGGGTTCGCGGGCACCGGCTCGTTCGGCCCGGACCCGGTCACCGGCGCCGTCGCGGCCCTGCTCGCGGGCGCCGGGTATGCCGGCTACCTGTTCCTGATCCGGCTGTCCGGCGGCACCGGCACGCAGGCCCGCTCGCTGGTGCTGGCGACGGCCTCCGCCGGCGCGGTCGCCGTCGTGTTCGGCCTGCCGACCGGCACGCTCGACCTGGCGCCCGGCTGGCCCGTGTTCGGCTGGCTGCTCGCCCTCGCCGTCGTCGGCCAGCTCGCGGGCTGGCTGCTCATCTCCGCGGCACTGCCCCGGATGCCCGCCACCACCGGCGCGACGCTGATGCTGCTGCAGCCGGTCGGCGCGGTGCTGCTGGGCATCGGCCTGCTCGGCGAGACGCCCGGCTGGATCCAGCTGGCCGGCTGCGCCGGGGTCGTCGCGGCGGTGTGCTTCGCCGGGGGCGGGCGGGCTGCGGGGGGGAACCGTCCCGGCTAACGTCGCGGGCATGCGGGTGCTGGTGGCCGGGGCGTCGGGGTTCGTCGGCAGCCGGTTGTGCCCGGCGCTGGAAGAGGCCGGGCACGACGTCCTCGCGATGACGCGCCACCCGGCGAAGTACCGCGGCGCCGGGACGGCCGTCCGCGGTGACGTCGCCGACGTCGGCTCCCTGCGGGACGCCCTCAAAGGCGCCGACGCCGCCTACTACCTCGTGCATTCCCTCGACCGGGTGGACTTCAAGCGCCGTGACGCCGATGCCGCCCGCGCGTTCGCCCGTGCCGCGGCCGGGGCGGGGCTGCGCCGGATCGTCTACCTCGGCGGGCTCGGCGATGACGACGACACGCTGTCGGACCACCTGGCCAGCCGCCGCGAGGTCGAGCGGCTGCTGGGGGAGACCGGCGTGCCGGTCACCGTGCTGCGTGCCGGGATCGTGATCGGGCACGGCGGCATCTCGTGGGAGCTGACGCGTCAGCTGGTGGAGCGCCTGCCGGCGATGCTCACCCCGCGCTGGGTCAGCACGCGCACCCAGCCGATCGCGCTCGCCGACGTCGTCCGCTACCTGGTCGGCGTCCTCGACCACCCGGAGGCCGAGGGGCGGACGTTCGACATCGGCGGCCCGGAAGTGCTGGCCTACCGGGACATGCTGGAGCGGGTCGCGGCGATCGAGGGCAGGCCGCTGCTGATTCTGCCGGTGCCGCTGCTGTCGCCGCGCCTGTCGTCGTACTGGCTGGCGCTGGTCACCGACATCGACGTCACGACCGGGCGGACGCTGATCGGCTCGATGACCAACGAGGTGGTCGTCCGCGACGACGCGATCCGCCGGATCGTCGAGTTCGAGCCGATGGGCTACGACGAAGCCGTGCGGCAGGCACTCGGTGAGCGCAGGCGGACGGCGTGAAGGCGGTCCTCGCGGCAGTGACGGCCGCCGGGTCCGGGCTGCTCGGCGCGTCACTGGCCAGCCGTCCGGGATCACGCCGCTTCCGCACGCTCACGGCCTCGGTGGCGGCCACCTGGCTCGCCGGGGCGCGCGCGGCCGGGCCGGTGCCGCGCGGCCGTCCGCACGTCGTCCAGCCGGTGGCCGTGGCGGCGGGCGCGTTCGGCGTGTTCTACGGCTGCGCGCTGGTGGCCCGCCGCGTCCCGCCGCTGCGCCGCGCGATCACCGGAGTGCTGGCCCACGCCCACCGCGGCCCGGCGCGGTCGGTGGCGCTGACGACGCTGGCCACCGGCGCGGCGGAGGAGGTGTTCTTCCGCGGCCCGCTCTACGACGCGTGCGGCGCCCGCGGGTCCACGGCGGTGTACGTGCTGTCCACGGTGGCGACCCGGAATCCCGCGCTGGTGCTGGCTTCCGCGGTGATGGGGACGCTGTTCGCCGCGCAGCGTGGCCGGTCCGGCGGGGTGCAGGCACCGCTGCTGACGCACGTGACCTGGTCGGCGCTGATGCTGGCCTTCCTGCCGCGCCTGTTCCCGCCGGAAGACTCCGGCGGCGGCCCGGCAGAATGACGTTCGTGCGGATCCTTGCCGCGGTCGTGGCGGTGCTCGTGCTCGTTGCCGGATGCGGCAGCGGGGCGGAGGTCAAGGACGGGGCTCGGCTGCGGTTCCGGCCGGTGCTGGGCGAGCTGCCGTCCGGGGTGGCGGTCGGCGCGCCGGGCCTGCGGCAGAGCACGGATCCCGCCACCCAGGACGCCGCCGCGCGAGCGCTTGCCTGCCCGCCGGGCAGGCCGGACGCGCTGGACGGTCAGGACGATCCCGCGCTGCCGCTCGTCACCTGCGAACGCCTGCAGGGCAACCGGTACCTCCTCGGCCCGGGTTTCCTCAGTGGCGCCGACGTCGGCAGCGTGGAAGCCGCTCTCGACGGGCGGACCGGACACGGCGTCGTCGACGTCGCCTTCACCGACAGCGGCGCCGAGAAATGGGCGGACTGGACCGGGCACCACATCGGCAAGAAGTTCGCGGTGGTCCTGAAAAGCCAGGTGATCAGCACGGTGACGATCTACGCCGTCATCACCGACGGCCTCATGCAGTTCACCGGGAACTTCACGCAGGCGCAGGCGCGGCAGCTGGTCCGCGAAATCACCGCGGGCTGAGGCTCAGCAGCCGCCGCTTTCCCGGCAGGCCTCCCCGGCCGTTTTGCTGCTCGCCTGCTGCAGGAGCGCGTACAGCGTCTCGCGCTGCTCTGCGCTGAGCCCGCTGAACACTTCGTCCTCGACCGCTGTGAGGGCGAATTCCGCGCGGGCAAGGAGCTTCGCGCCGACGTCGGTCAGCTCGACCAGGTGGCGGCGGCGGTCGGCGGGGGAGCGGCGCCGCTCGATGAGGTTCTCCGTCTCCAGCTCGTTGAGCAGCGTGACGACGTTCGTGCTGTCCATCTCCAGCGTCTTCGCCAGGTGCTGCTGTGAGCTGCCGCCCAGGTCGCGCAGGACGGTCAGGGCGATGAGGTGGCGCGGCCGCAGCCCGAGGGGGGCCAGCACCGACTCGCTGCGCAGCCGCAGGCGGCGGGCGAGGTGGTCGACCAGCGCGCCGCACCGGTGTGGCGGCTGGTTGACGACCGGCAGCGAGGTCATGCGCCCAGTATATGGGCACTCCTATGGTCGATGTGCTATCAATGGTTTGTCTTACACCAACGATCTATGAGGGGCTAATCAGATGGCTCATCTGCTGCACATCGACTCGAGCATCCAGGGCGACGCCTCGGTGAGCCGCCGGCTCAGCGCGCGGGCCGCGGCGGCGTGGCGTGCCGCGCACCCGGACGGCACCGTCACCTACCGCGACCTGGGCGCGCACCCGCTGCCCCACCTCGACGCGGCGGGCGGGCTGGCCTCGTCGATCCCGCCGGAGCAGCACACCCCCGAGCAGGCCGCGGCCTGGGCGCGGACGCGGGAGGTCGTGGCCGAGGTGAAGGCGGCCGACACGGTGCTGCTGGGCCTGCCGCTGTACAACTTCGGGCCGCCGAGCAGCGTCAAGACGTGGGTGGACCACCTCATCGCGCCGGGCCTGTCGGTCGACCACGAGACGTACACCGGCCTCCTCGGCGGCCGCGAGTTCATCGTGCTGGCCTCGCGCGGCGGTGGTTACGGGCCGGGCACGCCCCGCGAGGGCTGGGACCACGCCGAGCAGTGGCTGCCGCACGGGGTCTCGCTGACCGGGCTGGAGCCGCGCTTCATCACCGCGGAGCTGACGCTGGCGCGGGTCCGCCCGGCGATGGCCGAACTGGTGCCGCTGGCCGACGAGAGCCTGGCCGCGGCGGAGCGGGCGATCGACGAGCTGTGGGTCCCGGCGCGGGTCTGAGCCGGGGCCTCAGGAGTCGGTGCCGACTGTTGGTCACTGAGGTGGATTCGGTCGCGGGTGTGGGTTCGCGCGGGCGATGGCGGAGCGGGCGATCGGCGAGTTGTGGGTTCCGGCGCGGGTCTGACCCACGACCTCAGGAGCCGGCGGCGGCCGGGCCGATGTCCAGCAGCTGCTCGAAGAAGCCGCCGATCCCCAGTTCCCGGTCCACCAGGTGGACTTCGAGGATCCAGTGCGACGGCCGCCCGGTGCGGTCCGGCCGCCGCATCGGGCCGTCGCTGCCCGGGGCGATGTAGGAGTCGATGCGGGCGCCGTCGATCGGCTCGTGCGGGAACTGGCCGACCAGGTGGCCCGCGATCGATCCGCCGAACTCCCAGCCCGCCTCGCGCGCCAGCTCCACCATGTGCGCGTACAGCTCGGCACCCGTGATGTCCGGCCGCGCGGCGAAGTACGCGCGGCCGGCGTCGAACACCACCGGCAGCGTGTCGCGCAGCCGGTGCTTGACCGGGTCGTCGCCCAGCACGAACGTCCGGCCGAAGTCCGCTTCCCAGTCCTCGAAGATCGGGCCGAAGTCGGCGAACACGATGTCGTCCTCGGCCAGGACGCGGTCCGGCGGATTCTCGCGGTACGGCTGCAGCGTGTTCACCCCCGCCCGGACGATCCGCTTGTGCCAGTACCGGCGGATGCCCAGCAGGTCACCGGCCAGGTCGCGGATCGCGTCGCTCGCCTCGGTCTCCCGGACGCCAGGGGCGAGGATGCCGCGGTCGGCGACCGCGTCGAACAGCTCGGCCGCCTTCGCCTGCGCGGTCAGCAGCCGCTGGGTGCGCGCGGCTTCGTTCTCGGCGGGCTCTCCCATGGCCCCGACGGTAGCAACGGCCGCCGCGGCGTGTACCGTGCCGCGGCGGACAGGCCGCACCTGGGTGAGGAAGGTCAGGGTTGAGCGCGCACACCTCACAGATGGACGACATCCGGCTCGTCGCGCAGCCCAGCGCGCTGCCGGTCACCGAGCTGTTCGTCCGCCTGATCCTCACCGACTGGTCACTGCGGCCGATGCTGGACGAGGTGACGGCGGCGGCGAAACGGCTGGTCGGGGCCGTGATCGACGCCGGCGACCCGAAGGCGCCGCCGTTCGTCACGCTGCGGCTGCGGCTGCGCGCCGACGTTCTCGTGGTCGAGGTCGACGACGACGTGCCCGGGCTGCCCGCCCCGCAGGCCCGGCCCGGCGAGCGGGTCGGCGTGGACCCCGCGCCCGGCGGGGGCCGCACCACCTGGTGCGAGCTGCCGCTGCCGGGTGGGATGACCGCGCGGCAGGTGCGTCTTCCGCGTCGTCAGGATCGGCGCACGCTGGTCGACGAGCCTGTCTCCGGTGAGCCGGTGGCTGCCGATCCGGAGGTGCTTGAGCGGCTGCTCACCCGGCTGAGTGGCTGGTCCGGTCAGAGCTGAACGCTTCGGCCTGGTGCGAGCTGCCGGGTGGGATGACCGCGCGGCAGGTGCGTCTTCCGCGTCGTCAGGATCGGCGGACGCTGGTTGACGAGCCCGTTTCCGGTGAGCCGGTGGCTGCCGATCCGGAGGTGCTTGAGCGTCTGCTCACCCGGCTGAGTGGCTGGTCCGGTCAGAGCTGAACGCTTCGGCCTGGTGCGAGCTGCCGGGTGGGATGACCGCGCGGCAGGTGCGTCTTCCGCGTCGTCAGGATCGGCGCACGCTGGTCGACGAGCCTGTCTCCGGTGAGCCGGTGGCTGCCGATCCCGAGGTGCTCGAGCGGCTGCTCACCCGGCTGAGTGGCTGGTCCGGCCAGAGCTGAACGCTTCGGCGCTCCCGTCCGTGCCTCCTGACAGGGGAGACGTGGACGCGAGGAGGCAGCCGTCGTGCGCATCGTGATCGCGGAGGACGATGCCCTGCTGCGGGAGGGCTTGGTGCTGCTCCTGCGCAGTGAGGGCTTCGCCGTCGTCGCGGCCGTCGACCATCCCGGCGACCTGGTGGCTTCGGTCGCCGCGGCGGGACCGGACTTGGTGGTCGTCGACGTCCGCATGCCGCCGACCTTCACCGACGAAGGCCTCCGCGCCGCCCTCGAAGCCCGCCGCCGGGTGCCCGGGCTGGCGATCCTTGCGCTCTCGGCGTTCGTCGAGGACGGCTACGTCGGCGACCTCCTCGCCGCCGGTGGTGGCGGCGCGGGATACCTGCTCAAGGAGCGCGTCGGCAGGCCTGACGAGTTCCTCGACGCCCTGCGGCGCGTGGCGGCCGGCGGCACCGTCCTGGACCGCGACGTCGTGGCGGTGCAGCTGGCCCGGCCCCGGCCCGGCGATCCCGTGGCGACGCTGACACCGCGCGAACGCGAGGTCGTCGCGCTGCTGGCCGAGGGCCATTCGGTGCCGACGATCGGGCGGCTGCTCGGCATCGGCACCGACGCGGCGCGCCGGCACGCCGGGGACGTCAGCGCGAAGCTGCGCGTCCCCGACGAAGCCCGCGCGATGCTCAGTTACCTGCGGGCGTGAGGACTTCGGCCTGCCGCTGCCGGTACCGGGCGACGTTCGCGAGCTTGACGTCCTCGTAGCCGCGGATCAGGTCGGGCAGCTCGGCCAGCGCCAGGACCTGGGCCCGGTCCAGGCCAGCGTGGAAGGCCCGCATGATCGTGCCGCGGTAGTCGTCGACCAGCTCGCGTTCCACCCGCCGGACCTCGGCGCGGCCGAACGGGTCGAACGGGGTGCCGCGCAGCCGCCGCAGCGCGTGCAGCAGCCGGAACGCCGGGCGGAACCACGGGCCCAGGCTGATCTTGCGCCGCATGCCGAGCGCCCGCAGCACCGGCGGGTGCAGCCGGTAGGCGTACCGCGTGCCCGCGCCGAACTCCGCCTCCAGCCCGGCGGTGAACTCCGGATCGAGCGACAGCCGGGCGACTTCGTACTCGTCCTTGTACGCCATCAGCTTGTACAGGTGCTTGGCGACGGCCTCGGTGATCTCCGTCGGCCCGTCCTCCAGGACACGCACCTGCTCGACGAACTCGGCGTACGCGCGCGCATAGGCCTCGTCCTGGTAGGCGACCAGGTCCGGGACACGGATGTCGAGCAGCCGCGCCAGCTCCGAACCGGGCTCGGCGTGAACCAGCGCCCGGGCGGCCGGTTGCACGACCGCGCGTCGCACCGGCGGGCGGGGCGTGAGCGCGCCGGGGTCGGCGACCAGCTGGCGGCCGCGGCGGAACGCCTGCAGGTTCGCCGCGACCTGCGTGCCGTTCAGCTCGATGGCGCGCTCGATCACCGGCGCGGGCAGCGGGATCGCGCCGGTCTGGTAGGCGGCGCCGAGCTGCAGGACGTTGGCGAACTGGTCGTCGTCGAACAGTTCCTCGGCCAGGCCGCGCGCGTCGAGCGACACCGTGCGCGCAGCCGCGGCTTCCAGCGGCGCGAGCACGCTGCCGGGATCCGGGAAGGACACCGTCGTGTCGATGACCATCCGGCCGGTCGGGACCTCGGTCGTGGAGACGACGGCGGTCGTGCGGTCCTTTGCCGCGACGCCCAGATTGGCCGCGTCGGCGCCGACGAGCGCGTCGCACGCCAGGTAGAGGTCGCATTCCCCGGCGGCCAGCTTCGGCGCCTGCAGCACGGGCTCCGCGGTCACCTTGAGGTCGGAGACGACCGCGCCGCCCTTCTGCGCGAGCCCGGTCTGGTCGAGGGTGCGGACGTGCCGCCCGTCGAGGACCGCGGCGGTGGCGAGGATCTGCGTCACGGTCACCACGCCGGTTCCGCCGATCCCGGTGATCCGCACGGTGAAGTCCCGCGATTCCGGCACCGGCGCCGGGACCGCGTCCGCGGGCAGCTCGCCGAGCTTCCGGCGCCGCTTGCGCCCGGACGGCACGACCGTGACGAACGACGGGCAGTCCCCGGCGAGGCAGGAGTAGTCGACGTTGCACGACGACTGGTGGATCGCGGTCTTGCGGCCGAACTCGGTCGCCACCGGCTGCACCGAAAGGCAGTTCGACTTGGTGCCGCAGTCGCCGCAGCCTTCGCAGACACGCTCGTTGATCACCACGCGCGTCGCGGGCGCGGCCTGCTTGCCCCGGCGGCGTTTCCGGCGCTTCTCGGCCGCGCACTCCTGCTCGTGGATCAGCACGGTGACGCCCTTGACGGCGGCCAGCTCCTCCTGCGTGCGCAGGAGTTCGGTGCGGTCGCGGACCTCGACGCGGTCCGGCAGCTTCCGGCGTCGCAGCCGCGCGGGCGCGTCGCTGGTGATCACGACCCGCTTCGCGCCTTCGACGAGCAGCAGCTGCGCGACCTTCTCGACCGGCAGCCCGCCGACCGCGTCCTGGCCGCCGGTCATCGCGACGGCGGAGTTGTAGAGCAGCTTGTAGGTGATGTTCACCCCGGCGGCGACCGCCGCGCGCACGGCGAGGCTGCCGGAGTGGGTGAACGTGCCGTCGCCGATGTTCTGCACGAAGTGCTCGGCTTCGACGAACGGCGCCATGCCGATCCACTGGGTGCCCTCGCCGCCCATCTGCGTCACGCCGAGGACGGTGCCGACCTGCTCGGGTTCCATGAACAGGGCCATGGTGTGGCAGCCGATGCCGCCGCCGACGAGCGTGCCTTCCGGGACCTTCGTCGACGTGTTGTGCGGGCAGCCCGAGCAGAAGTACGGCGTGCGCGCGAGCAGGGGGACGGCGATGCGCTCGCGGCGGCGGCGCCCGCGGTGGGCGTCGACCGGCGGGATGCTCGGCGGCAGGACCTTCGCCAGCCCGTCGGCGATGCCGTCCGGGTCCAGCTCGCCGAGTTCGGTGAACAGCGTCCGGCCGTCATGGTCCTTCTTGCCGGCGATCCGCGGCGCGCCCGCGACGCCGTAGAGGATCTCCTTGAGCGCGGTTTCGACGAACGCGCGTTTCTCCTCGACGACGACGATCTCGTCGAGGCCCTCGGCGAACTCGCGGACGATCGCGGGCTCGACCGGGTGGATCGCGCCGAGCTTGAGCACGCGGATGCCGTACCGCCGCAGCGTTTCCTCGTCCAGGCCCAGGGTGCGCAGTGCCTGCCGGAGGTCCGGATACGACTTCCCCGCGGACACGATGCCGATCCGGTCGGCCGTGCCGCGCGTGGTGATCCGGTTGACGCCGCTCGCGCGCAGGTAGTCGAGGACGAGGGGGAGCCGGACAGTGAAGAGGCTGCGTTCCAGCTCGGCGAGGCTGGTGCCGAGCAGCCGGGACGTCGGCGTGTGCCGGTAGGCGCCGGCGATCTCCGGGGCGGTCCACTGTGGACTCACGGTGGCGGTGCCGGAGGCGTCGGCGACGTTGGCGACGATCTTCAGCGACGTCCACACCCCGGCGGCCCGGGACAGCTCGACCGCGTGCATCCCGAGGTCGAGGACGTCCTGGGAGTCGGCAGGGAAGAGCACCGGGATCGCCAGGTCGGCGAGGGCGAGCTCGGAGGCGCAGGGGACGGTCGAGGACTTGGCGTTGGAATCGTCGCCGACGAGCGCGACGGCACCGCCGCGCGGGTCGGTCCCGGCCAGGTTGGCGTGCCGGAGGGCGTCGGTGGCCCGGTCGAGGCCGGGTGCCTTGCCGTACCAGAAGCCGGTGACGCCCCGCCGCCCGCCGGCACCCGCGACGAGCTGGCTGCCCATGACCGAGGTGGCGGCCAGCTCCTCGTTGAGGCCGGGGCGGTGCACGACGTCGTGCTTCTCCAGCAGCGTCGACCGCCTGCCGAGTTCGAGGTCGTACCCGGCCAGCGGCGAGCCCTCGTAGCCGGAGACGAAGACGGCGGGGTCGCCGCCGTGGGCGCGGTCGTGGCGGACGCGGTCGAACAGCAGCCGGACGAGGGCCTGCACCCCGGTCAGGTGCACGGTCCCGGCTTCCCGCAGGTAGCGGTCTTCGAGCGTGAACGTCTCCACGGCGCGGCTCCCTTCGTTCGTGTGCTTCCGGGCACGGTGCGACCTGGGCCACAGCTGCGCAACAGCCATGGCCGTTCTGCGGTCACGGACGCAAAATTCGGTGCCTCAGGGGCCGCTGTGCGGTAGATTTTTGCGATGCCCGAGCTGGACGCCACCGATCACGAGATCCTCGCCCTCCTGCGCGAGGACGCCCGCCGCACGCTGTCCGACATCGCGGACCGGGTGACGCTGTCGACGGCGGCGGTCAAGCGCCGCATCGACCGGCTGCGCGAGACGGGCGTGATCACGGGGTTCACGGTCCAGGTCGACCACGCGAAGCTGGGCTGGGGGATCGAGGCGTTCACCGAACTGCGGTTCGTGGGCAACACGAAGGTCGACGAGATCCTCCGCACGACCACCCGCATGCCGGAGGCCCAGGCGGTGTTCACGATCGCGGGCGACCCGGACGCGCTGGTGTGGCTGCGGGTCCGCGACATGGCCCACCTGCAGAAGACGATCGACGAGATCCGGCGGCACCACCAGGTGACGGGCACGAAGACGCTGATCGCGCTCGAGTCGTGGTCCCGGGGAGCGGGCTGATGGAGATCGTGACGCTGGCCGAGCGTCCCGGCCTGGCCTCGGCGGCCTACGCCATCCCGTACCCGGCCGGTTCACCCCGGTTCATGGAGGGCAGCCTGACGAGCCTCCTGGTCCGCGGGCGCCGGGTGGCCCGCCGGTGGCCGCGGCTGGTGGTGGTGCTCCTCGACGGTTCCGAGCCGGTGGCACGCGGGATCATGGTGCCGTTCCGGTCCCGTGGGGAGCTGCCGTCGCGCGGGTGGGACGAGGTCGCGGTCTGGGCCGCCGAGGACGCGCTCGACGACGTCGTGCCGGACACCGCGTGCGCGTTGGAAATCGCCGTGCATCCGGAGCATCAGGGACGTGGTCATTCCCGGACCGTGCTGGCGGCCATGCGCTCGGCGGCGCTCGATGCCGGACTCGGGTCGGTGGTCATTCCCGTCCGGCCGCCGGACAAGGCCGCGGTTCCGGACCTGCCGATGGCGGACTACGCCGCCGCGACGCGCGCGGACGGGTTGCCTGCCGACCGGTGGCTGCGCACTCATGTGCGGGCCGGGGGAGTCGTTTCGGGGGTGGCGGTCTGTTCCGCGACGGTGCAGGCGCCGCTCGACGACTGGCGGCGGTGGACCGGGTTGCCCTTCGATCGCGTGGGGGCAGTTCTGGTTCCGGGAGCTTTGGCGCCGGTTCTCGTGTCCTCGGATTACGCCGTCTATGTCGAGCCGAATGTCTGGGTTTCACACCGGAGCGGGTCGTAGTTTCTCAGCCCCACAGAGCCGAGTTGCCGAAGTTGGCGGGTTCGGTCTCGGCGGTCGCGCCCGCGGTGTCGGTGGTGGTGATCGTGATGGTGGCGTCGGGCAAGCCGGCCGAGCGTGCCGTGATGGTCGTCGTTCCGGCGTAGTACGAGCGGAACTCGATGGCCGCCTTTCCGGCGAACTCCTGCACGCCCGGGGTGAACGTGTACGACTTGCCGCCGGGCAGGATGCCCGGGCCGCTGGTCACCGTGAGCGTGACCGCGCGGGAGTTGTCGACCCACGCGGCCGAGGCGTTGCGCATCGTCACCACGAGCTGGGTGTCCGTCGCGCCGTCGTCGGTGATCGTCGCCGACGAGTACTTCCCGGTCGTCAGCGTCATCCCGGTCGCCGTTCCGCTCGCCGGCTGCTCGCGGGGCACGGGCGTGGGGTCGGCGACGGCCGTGGTGCCCGACCACCGCGCCTTGTTCGCGCGGTACCAGTACCACTGGTCCTTCGGCAGCCGGTAGTAGTCGATCATGCCCATCCGGGCGTAGCCCGCGCCGAAGATCGTGCCGTGGTCGAAACCGGCCCAGATCGCCAGTCCCGCGCTGCTGGTGGTGAGCCGGAACCTGGTGCCGTCGGCGGGATCCTTGACGTCGCCGTACGTCGGGTCGTAGGTGCCGGGCCGGTCGGATGTGTAGGACCCGTATTCCGAGACGACGTTCGGCATCCACGTGTTGGTGATCTTCCCGCCGTCGCCGTTGTACCCGGCGACGTCACAGACCGAGAGCTGGTCCAGGGCGGCGCGCTGGACACCGCCCATGGCCGCCTTGCGGGTGGGGTCGAGCCGGTGGGAGTAGTCGCGCAGGGCGCTCACGAGCGCCTTGGCCTTGTTCAGGGTGGCCGAGGACGTGAAGAAGACCTCGTTGCCCATCGACCAGTTGATGATCGACGGATGGTTGCGGTTGACCCGGATCATGTCGCGCAGGCTGTCCATTGTGCTCTGTTCGAAGGCCGGCTGGTCGGCCGCCTTCTGCGGATAGCCGTCCGCGCGGTAGTCGTCGGCCCGGCCTGCCGGGGCGGGCTCCAGCCCCGCGGTCGCGGTGGCCCAGAACGTGTTCTCGGACCAGAACATGACGCCCAGCCGGGTCCGTGGCGTCCGCGAACGACGGGTCGTGCGGATAGTGCGATCCCCGCACGAAGTTCATCCCGGCCTCGCGGACGTAGCGCACGTCGCGTTCGATGCCCGAGTCGGTGACGGCGTTGCTCCAGCCGCCGTGGTCCTGGTGCACGTCCGCGCCGACCAGCAGCGTCCTGGCCCCGTTGAGGTAGAAGCCGTCGACCTTCCACTGCGCGCTCCGGAAACCGAACGTGCTGTCGTAGGTGTCGACGACGGTGCCGCCGACCACCAGCGAGGTGGTCACCGTGTACAGCGCCGGGTTGTTCGGTGCCCAGAGATCGAGGTTCTGCAGCATGCCGGCGGTGTTGGACAGGGAACCACTCACCGCGTCGAGGGTCGTCGTGGCCGCCGCGCCGAGCGTCCGCACGGGCGAGCCGAACGTCGCCAGCACGGTGTCCGAGCCCTGCCTGCGTACCTCCTGGCGGGCGGAGACGTCGACCGCCGAGGAGCCGTCGTTGCGTACCTCCGTCTGCACTCGCACGTTCGAGCGGCGGGCCGCGAGGTTCGCGCGCAGCTCGGCCTCACCGGGGTACTGCGCCAGGTCGATGTTGCGGTAGTAGGCCGCGTTGCTGGTGTCCCAGGCCGGATTGGTGAGCGCGGGAGTCGTGACGAAGGTGCCGTACCAGGCGACGTGGACGTCGTTCGTGACGGTCAGGAAGACGTCGCGGTACAGGCCGCCGCTGAACTGGTGGTCGCCGGTCCGGGGCGCGAGGTCCGGCCGCCAGCCGTTGTCCACCCGCACCGAGATCTCGTTGTCGCCGGGCCGGACCGAGCCGGTGATGTCGAAGGCGAACCCGGTGTAGCCGCCGCGGTGCGTCCCGGCCTTGATGCCGTTGACCCACACGTCGGCGACCGAGAACGCCCCTTCGGACTCGAACTCGACGTGCTTGCCGTTCCAGGACGCGGGCACCGTGAAGTGCTTGCGGTACCAGCCCACCCCCACGTGGAAGGACTCCCCGCCCTTGCTGCCACCCACGTCGTAGGGCGCGTCGAAGTCGTGGGGCAGGGCCACCGGAACCCACTTCGAGTCGTCGAAGCCGGGATTCTGGGCGCCCGGCACGTCCGACCGGACGAACCGCCAGCCCCGGTCGAAGCCGACCTTCTGCCGGGGACCGGACCCGGGCGGCGGCGGAGTGCTGCCGCCGTCGACCCGCACGAGCTGCCACTGCTGTTCGGTGCCGGCCGATTCGCTGCGCTGCTCGACGGCGGCGCCGTCGGCCGTGGCGGCACCCTGCACCGCCACGGACTTGCCGCTGTTGCGGTTGACCAGCCGGAGGGTGCCGTTGCCCGCGTCGGCGAGCGCGAACTGCTGGTTGGTGCCGTTGTTGTCGGGCCACTGCACCACGGCGGCGCCGTCGGCGACCGACCTGCCGTAGACGTCGAGGACCTTGCCGGAATGGCGGGCACGGACCTTGTAGTAGCCGCCGCCGGCGTCGGTGAACTGGAACTGCTGGTTGGTGGCGTCGGTGCGGGACCACTGGACGAGCTTGGCGCCGTCGGCCGTGGCCGCACCCGTCACGTCGAGGGCCTTGCCGCTGTTGCGGTTCAGCAGCACGTACCAGGCATCGGGGTCGACGGTGGCCGCCCCGGCCGTGTCGGTGGTGACCGCGGCGGCACCGCCGAGCAGGATCGCCGCCACCGCGGCGATGATGCCCGGCCGTCGGAAACGGCGTCCGTGCATGAGGCACTCCTTGTCCGGTCAGACGTCGACGAGCTGCCACTGCTGGTTGGTGCCGGTGCCGGCGGGCCAGGCGATCACCCGGGCGCCGTCGGTGCCCGAGCCGCCTTCGACGTCCGCGCAGAGGCCGGTGCGGACGTTGACGAGCCGGTAGTAGCCGTCGCCGGTGCCGGTGAGCCGCCACCACTGGTGGTCGGCGCCGATGTCCTGTGCCTGGTCCAGCTGGGTGCCCTGGCCGGTGCCTGCCGGGCATTGGAGCAGCTTGCCGCTGTTGCGGTTGACCAGGCGGGCGGAACCGTCCGGATTGGACAGCAGCTGCCACTGCTGGTTCGCGCTGCCGGACCACGTCCACTGGACGACCTTGACGCCGTCGGCCGTGCCGCTGCCGGTGACGTCGAGTACCTTGCCGCTGCGCCGGTTGACCAGCCGCACGTACCCGTTCTGCAGCGTGACGGTGACCTCGACGCGCTGTCCCGCCGTCAGCGACACGACTCTCGCGGACGACCCGAGCGGCGAGGTGGCAACCGGCGCGGACGTGGTCACCGACGTCAGGCCGCGGCGGCTGATCAGCGTGACGTCCTGGTCGATCGCCGACGTCATCGACAGCGTGGCGGTGCGGGCCGCCAGGTCCCAGCCGAGCCGGTGGACCTGGATCCGGCCGCGCGCCCGCACGCCGGTGATCGAGCCCTTCGCCAGCTGCCCGGGCAGCGCCGGGAGGATTTCCAGCACGCCCGGCCGGGAGTAGAGCAGCGCCTCGGCCAGCACCGCGGGGATCGTGTGGGCGGCGTCGGCGTTGTAGGTCTGCAGGTTCGGGTTGTGCGACGTCATCAGCGACCGGAAGACCATGGTGCTGCCGAGAATCTTGCGGAGGTTGGCGTACACCTTCGCGCCGTCCTTCAGCCGGGCGGCGGCCAGTGCCCGGTGCAGGCTGCCGTGGGCGGAGAGGTTCTCGTCACCGCGTAGTTCCAGTGCCCGCAGCGCGGCCGCGACCAGGTCGGGCCGGGTCTCGGGGTTGATCTCGTGCAACGGCCAGGCGCCGTACAGGTGCTGGACGTGCCGGTGGTTGTAGCGGTCGGTCAGGCTCGGCCAGGACCATTCCGCGAGGGCGTTGTCGCCGTTGATCCGGTAGGCGGGCAGCTTCCCGAGCAACGCCGTCCAGCGCTGGACGCCCTGGCCGCTGCCCTGTTCGACGCCGAGCGCGTTCGCCGCGGTGATGGCGGCCTGCAGCGCGTGCCTGCCCGCCATGATGTCGCCGGTGGCGTTGACCGACAGCAGCACGCCGGTGTTGCCGGGCGCGTTCTCCATCGAGAACGACGGGACGAACACGACCTTGCCGCTTCCGTCGGTCCGGGTGAGGAAGTCCTCGTAGAACAGCGCCAGCTCCATGAGCGCCGGCCCCAGCTTGTCCCGCAGGAACGCCTGGTCGCCGGTGACCTCCCAGTACTCGAGGAGCGGGTACAGCAGCCAGTCGGCGCCGCCCGTCCAGGCGTGGCCGGGGAAGCCTGCGTCGAAGTGGAGCATGTGCCCGTACTCGCCGTCGGTCCGCGAGGGGGCGAGGAAACCCCTTGCACCGTAAAGGTTCCGCGCGTTGGTGCGCCACTGCGCGAGCTGGCCGAGGATGAGGGTGAAGTAACCCTGCATGGCTTCGGGGGTGTCCAGGATGGTGCCGCCGGCGACCTGGAGGTTGACGTTGGCGTCGGTGGTGAAGTCGTCGGCCCAGGCGCCGGTCCACGTGCCGGTCCAGATCCCGGTCAGCCGTGGCGGCAGGACTCCGCTGGAGCTGATGAACAGGTAGCGCCCCGAATCGTAGAGCCGTTCCAGCAGCGCGAGGTCGAGGGCGCCCTGGTTGCCGTTCTGCCGGGTGATCAGCGAGCCGACCGGCAGTTCCCGGTCGGCGGCCGTCACGTCGAGGTCCAGCCGGGAGCGGTCGTACCAGGCGGTGTGGATCGCGGTGTGCCGGGAAAGCAGCGTGGTGTAGTCGGTGTCGATCGCGGCCAGCGCCGCGTGCAGCGGCTGGGCGTCCCACGCGTTCGGCGTCTCGTACCGGTCGAGCTTGGTGAGCAGCAGCAGCCGGGTAGCACCCGAAACGACGATCGTGGCCCCGGCGGCGGAGACGGTGCCGCCGGCCGCGACGACCCGCGTGACGCCTTCGTAGCCGAACGCGCCCTGCCCGGCGGGATAGGTGCCACGCAGGTTCAGGTAGCCGGCCCCGGCGGCGACGCTGGCCCGGGTCGTGAAGCCGACGCTGCCGGGCACGCCGTCCAGCGCGGTGTTGACGCTGAGAGTCGCGCTGATCGTCCGACCGGATGCGGGGGTCAGTTCGTGGACGATCACGCGGTCGGCGCGCGAGACGAACGCCCGCCGGGTCCACGTGCCGGCGCCGTCAGTCCAGCCGGCGGTGACCTCGCCGGTGCGGAAGTCGGTCGTGCGCCGGTAGCCGTCGGTCGTGGTCATGTCCGGCGTCGCGACCCGGAGTTCGTACGCCGGGTGGTAGGTCTGCGTCCAGCGCAGCGACCAGCCGGCGGTGAAGTCCCGGTTCGCCCCGGCGTAGTCCCCGGCGAGCGCCTTGTCCCGGACGCCTTGCAGGCGGCCCGAAAGCACCGGCGGGGTCACCGACCGCGAGCCGTTGGGCAGGACGAAACGGTGGTGGTTGAAGATCACCTTCTCAAGTGTGGGCGCGCCGTACAGGATGGCGCCGTATTCGCCGTTGCCGGTCAGGAAGCCGTCCGTCCAGGACGTGGCCGGGGAGGTGTCATGGATACCCCGTTCGGGAAGGGCAACCCGCGGAGCCGCGCCGGCCAGCGAACCGCGCGGCAGGGCGGCGGCCCCGGCGGCCAGCGCGGCAACGGTCAGAAAACCTCGGCGGTCGAGGGGCAGGTCCATCGCGGAAACTCCTTCGACGGCCCGGTCAGGGGAATTGCGCAGTCGGGAGCGTGAATTTCGTGCCCTTCGCGCAGGTGTGAACGCTAACACGTCGGTCGTGGCTGTACTGAAATTTTCATTTCCGGTGGCACGGAAAGCGTGTGCCGCTACCCGGCTGGCGGTCCCGGGCGCCGGGAAACCTGCGTAGCGTCACGGATCGGGGGCAGCGGATCCGCAGCTGGTGCAGGCGGCCGCGGGCAGGGGGCGTTGCGGGGACGAGGGGGCCGCCGACGGCGACGCGTTCCGGGAGCAGTTCTTCCAGGCCGGGGTGGCCGCCGGCCTGGAGACGATCATGAGCGTGGCCGCGGTGGGAAGCCGGCGGCGGTCCTGCGCGCCGTCTTGGGCGAAACCAGCCGGCCGGATCGCGTCGCGGTGCCGAACCGGAGCGGGGGCGGGCGGAGGTGAGTAGGGTGGCCGACGGTGACTGTCGGCTACGGCGTGGGGGTGGAGCAGTGAGCGGGTCGTCGGGCAGCGGGCTGATGCCGCCGCCGCGGATGTTCGTCGACCGGGGGCCGGAACGGGACTCCTTCGTTCTCGAAGTCGCGGCCGCCCGTGCGGCCGGTGAGCAGGGTGTCTTCGTCTTCACCGGGTTGCCGGGCGTTGGCAAGACGTCGCTGGCCCTGTGGTGTGCCCACCAGCTCGACGGGCCGTTCGACGTCGCGCTCTGCGTCGGCATGGGTGCGTCCTCGCAGGCGTTGTCCGTCGAGGATGCCTTGACGATCTTCCTGCCGCAGCTCGGGGTGACGTCGCTGCCGCCGACGCGGGCCGCGATGCTGGCCAGCTACCGCGCGCAGACCGCGGGGCGGACGGTGCTGCTGTTCGCCGACGACATCGAGTCGGCCGCGCAGCTGAACGAGCTGCTGCCGGCCTCGGCGGGCAGTGTCGTCATCGCGACCAGCCGCCGCCGGTCGGAAGGATTCGAGGAATACGGTTTCACCACCGTGCCCGTCGGGTTGTTCGATCTCGAGAGCGCGAAGCAGCTGCTGACCTACGGGATGGCCGAGGTCGGTGCGGAGGAGGACCTGACAGCGGTCGCCGAGCTGTGCGGACGGCTGCCGCTGGCGCTGCGGGTGGCCCGGGCGCACCTGCGGACCCGGCACGGCGGCCGCATCGCGGCGTACGCGGAGCGGCTGCGGGCGGCGAAGGCGCTGCTCGCCGAGTTCACGATCGACGGCGAGCGGGTCGTCGAGGCCGTCTACGAGGTTTCCTACCAGGATCTGAAGGAACCCGAACAGCGGCTCTACCGGCTGCTGAGCGTGCATCCGGGCAACCGGTTCGGCACCGAAGCCGCGGCGGCACTGCTCGGTCCGGACCACTCGGTGGCCGAGGCGGAGGACGCGCTGCAGGCGCTGGTGCGGGCGAGCCTGCTCACCGACGCCGGCCCCGGCCGCTACGAGCTGCACAGCCTGGTCGCCCAGCATGCCGCCGCGCTGGCCGAGAAGCACGAGCACCCCGCCGACCTGCGCAACGCCGTGCGCCGGCTCGTGGAGTACTACCTCGACTTCGCCGTCGCGCGGGAACTCGTGCTCAGCACGCGGGTGCGGTGGGGCGAGCGGTTCGACGGCCGGATCGCGCCCGCCTACCAGGGAAGCGACGCCTGGGACCGGGCCGCGGCCGATCTCGAACGCGAGCGGCCGAACCTGCGGCGCGCGGTCCGGGCGGCGGTCGACGAACGCTTCTTCGACCTGGCGTGGCAGCTGTGCGAAGCCCTGGTGACCTTCTACTTCCAGCGTGACCTCTACGCGGACGCGATCGCGGTGCACGGGCTCGGCCTGCCCGCGGCCGAAGACGTGTCCGGGCGGACCGGCGACCTGCGCCCGCTGCTGCGGATGCACGCGGAGCTGGGGACGGCGTGCTACATGGTGCACGACCACGAGCCCGCGCTACGGCACTTCGAGACGTCGGCGGCGCTGGCCGCGCGGATCGACGACGCCGAGATCTCCGTGGTGCACCGGGCGAAGATGACCGTGTGGACCGCGCTGGTCCACCGGCGGCTCGGGCGCACGGAAGCCGCGGTGGCCGCCGTGGCAGGTGCCCGGGAGCTGATCGCGGATCCGTGGTTCCCGGACGCGCTGCGGGCGCGCGAGAACGCCCTGCTGGACATGAACAGCGGGCCGATGCTCGCCGAAGCAGGCCGGTTCGACGACGCCCTCGCCGCCGGACGGCGGGCGGTCGCGTTTCTCGCCGACGGCACCGAGCAGCACAACCACGCCAAGGCGATGGCGAACCTCGGCGAATCGCTGGCGCTTGCCGGGGACGGCCATCGCGCCGAAGCGATCGACGTGCTGCGGGAGGCACTCGCCCTCGAACAGGCCCGCGGGCTCGGCTGGTGGGAGGCGCACACGAGCGAGCTGCTGGGTGACGTCCTGACCCGGGCAGGCCGCCCGGACGAGGGCCGCAGCCTCCTCGAAAACGCCCGTCGGCTGTTCGGGGAGCACGACCTGCAGCGCGCCGAGGCCCTAGCGGCGCGGCTCGACCTCGGCTGACCACAGTTCGGCCTGCGTCCGCTTGGCACCCTGGACGACGTCGAACCGCCGGGGCACGGTGAACGAACCGTCCACAAGCGACTCGTACACCAGCGCGGCCGCGACACCGGGATCGGCGGGGGACGCGGCGACCAGGCGGCCGTCGCGTGTCAGCAGCAGGCTGCCCGTGCCGTGCCCGAGCGCGGCGAGCCGCGCGGACGGGTGCCGCCGGAGCACGCCGGCCAGGACGTCCGCGGGAGCTTCGGGCCCGGCGGGCGGGGACGCCAGGACGACCGGTGCCTCCGCGGGAAATGCCTGCCGCGGATGGTCTTCGTGGGCCACGAGGAACGCGGCGTCCAGATGTGCGGAGTCAACGGCGGCGACGTCGGCCGGGTAACGCGAGATCGTCGCGGTGGTGCCGTCCAGGCGGCACACGACGTGGTCCGCGCGGACGGCCGAGCGCTGGATCGCCGCGACCGCGTCGGACGGGACGACCGGCAGGATGGCCGCGCCGGGTGGTTCGGCCAGCCGGAGGTACCCGTAGAAGAGGCTGCGCAGCCGCTGCGCCGACTCGCCGGGGCAGGAGGTGACCAGGTCCCGGAGTGCGTCGAACGTGCCGGGACGGTGTTCGGCGAACGCGCGGTCGAGCTGGGTGCGCAGATTCTCGCGCCGGTTGAGCCTTCGCGCCGTGCCGCCCAGGAGCGCGCCGACGGAACCGGGCGCGACGTCGGTTTCGGGAAACGCCGCCAGCAGCACGGGCAGGTCGAGGGCGGCGCCGTAGCAGCTGGTCGCGCCGTGGTCGCCGACGACGAGGTCGGAGGCGAGCAGGACGGCCTGCCAGCCCTCCATCGGCCCGGCCAGCAGCAGGCCCGCGCGGACGCAGTCGGCGAGCCAGGTGCGGACCTGCCACGGGCCGTGGCCGTGCCAGATGTTCGGGTGGATCAGCCCGGCCACGCGGTATTCGTCGCGCGGGAGGACGGCGAGGAGTTCGCGGAACAGCGAGGGCCAGCTACCCAGCAGCGAGCGGTGCCACCAGGTGGTGGCCAGGGTGATCAGTTTCTGGCCCGGCCGCACGCCGAGGGCGGCACGGTAGCGGGACCGCAGGTGGCGGCTGCGCACCATGCGGTCGTAGGAGGGATCGCCCGCGACCACGACGGTCGGGGCCGCCGCCGGAGTGGCCTCGGCAATGCGGTCACGCTCGTGCTCGTGGGCCACGACCTGAGCGGACGCGATCGGTTCGCCGTTGTAGAGCAGCCATTCCGGGGAAATCCCGAACACGGACCGGTTTCCGGTTTCCGGTTTCCGGTTTCCGGTTTCCGGTTTCCGGTTTCCGGTTTCCGGTTTCCGGTTTCCTGGCGAATTCTTAGTATATCCGACGCCGTGCGGAAGAATGACCAGGGGTGCGGTGATTTCCGTCAGGCCGCCGTGGTTTGCGGCGATCGCCAGGTCGAATGGGGTGTCGATGGCCTGCGACCACGGGATGAGGACGACGCCGAGGTCGTCGAGCAGCCGGTCGAGGCCGTGCCGGAACGGGTCCGATCCGTTCCAGGTGAACACGACCTGGACCCGGGGGTCGGCGTCGAACACGGTGAGCACGTCGAGCAGGCGCAGCAGGGACGTCACGTGGTGTGCCACGACGAGGACGTGCTTCTCCGGTTCGACGGTCGTCCAGTGCGGTGCCTGCAGGCCGATCGGGACCTTGACCGGGGGCGGGGCGGGCACGGGACTCCTCGTTGCGGCTGGTGGGGCGGTTCTCGATCACCGTAGCCGATCGTCGCGCTGCGGCAGGGGCAGCCACGGGGCGGTGTGACGCAGAAAGGCGCGGACGGCGGCGACGTGGTCGTAGTCGTCGCGGGCGCGCTGCCGTGCCCGCCGCCGCATCGCCGCGCGTTGTGCCGGAGTCAGGTCGAGGGCGCGGCCCAGCGCGGCCGCCAGCCCGTGCGGTGAGCCAGCCGGGCAGGTGAAGCCGGTTTCCCCGTCGACGACCTGGCCGGCGAGGCCCTGCGCGGTGGTGGTGACCACCGGCGTCGCCCCGGCGGCGAAGGCTTCCATCGGGATGCGGCCGAACGGTTCGGCGCGCGACGGGACGACCACGGCCCGCAGCCGGGGATGCCGGAGCAGCCCGGCGACCTCCGGGGTGAACCGGTACCGCATGCTCGCGTCGAGACCGAGAGCGTGCAGCCGCGCCGCGAGCGCGCGCTGGTACGGCGTCGGTTCGGCGGTCTCCGCGGTCGCGGCCAGCAGCAGGTGCGGGAGCGGGCGCCCGGCCTGCCGGGCGAGCACCCAGGCGTCGATGAGGTCGTCGAATCCCTTGTACGGTTCGGCGCGGCCCATCGCCAGCACGAATTCCCCGGCAGGCCCGCCCGGGGGTGGCGGGCCGGAGAACGTTTCCCAGTCGCCTGCGGAAAGGCCGTCCCGCAGCTCGATCACCGACGCGGCGGGCACGCCGTAGTCCTCGCGCAGATGCGTGCCGAGGAACGGGGAAATGGCGCCGATGCGCGTGCCGTCGGCCAGTCCCGCGTGCAGCCCGGCCCGTTCCCAGCCGACCCGCGGCGTGTCCCACGGGGCGTGGATCAGCGCGCTCGACCGCGGGACGAGCACGACGTCGCGGCGGCGCTCGCGCGGCAGCAGCGCGGCCAGGCCGAGGAACGGGGCGTCGAACGCGACCACGAGGGCCGGGCCCGCGCCGGGGAGGACCTCGCCGGACAGCCGGCGGGCGGTGTCGCGCACCAGGTGGCGGAAGTTCGCCAGGGTGCCCCACCGGTCGGTGCCCGCCGTCCCGTTGGACACGGGATGGACGGTCGTGTGCGGCCGGTCGAGCAGGGCACGGGCCCTGGCGTGCCAGCGCGCGTGGTGCTCGGGACTGCCCGGGTGCAGGAAGACGGGCAGCACCGCGAGCCGCACGTGCGACGGCAGCAGGGCGACGAGCGTTTCGAGGAAGCCGTGGTTGGCGTAGCCGGCGCCGGTTCCGCAGCCGTAGTAGCCGTCGTGGATCGCGACGGCGATGGCCGGGCGGCGGCTCACCGGGCAGCGACGGGAAGAACGGTGTCGCCGTCGACGACCGCCCGCTCCAGGGAAGCGCCGGTGAGGCCGGTCGTGGTCCGCAGGTCCACGCCGCGCAGGTCGGCATCGGTCAGGTCGGCGCCGGTGAAGTCGGCGCCCGGCACGGTCGCGCCCTGCAGCCGGGCCCGCGTCAGATCGGCGTCACGCAGGTTCGCCGAGGACAGGTCGGCCCCGGTCAGCACGGCGTTCTTCAGGGTGGCACCCGCGGCGGTCACGCCGGCCAGTTTCGCCTTGCCGAGGTCAGCGTCGGCCAGGTCGGCGCCGGTCAGCACCGCCCCGGTCAGGTCGGCGCCGTCGAGGCAGACCGAGCCGAGGTCGGCGTGTGGCAGCCGGATGCCCGGCCACCGCACGCCCGGCAACCGGACGCCGGCGAGGTCCACCGGCCGGATTTCGGGCCGGTCCGGCCGATCGCGCAAGGCGTCGGCCGCCGCGACGACGTCCCGCGGCAGCCGCCCGGCAGCGGAATCGGCCGCGCGCTGCCGCAGGACGTCGCACAGGGTGTCGACAACCGGCTGGTGATCGCGCGGGGAGTCGGTCATGAGCCGGAAGAGCGTGCGCAGCCCGCCGGCGCGGACGGTGGGATCGTCGGACTCCAGCCGCCCGGTGGCGCTGTCGAAGAGCCCGGTCAGGTGCTTGTCCTGGTCGAGGCGCTGCTTGTCCTTGTCGAGGTAGAAGCGGTAGACGCCGTAGGCGCCGACGCCGAGCCCGGTGATCACGCTGGTCCAGGTGATCCACTGCGTCCGGACGGCCCCGACGGCGGTGAGCCGCTCCGCGGGCGGCAGCCGAGCGACATCCCCGCCGGCGGTCCACCCCGGCAGCAGCACGACGACGAACCAGCTCAACGCCCCGAGAACCACAACGGCCGCAACGACCACGCCCACAACCCGCAACCGGCGAACTCCCACGCCCCTTCATAACACCTCCCGGCCGGCGCCGCGTGATCCACTGCGGTGGGTCGTGCCTGTCGGGCTGGGGGCGGGACAGCCATCATGCCGACACGCTGCCGGTCTCAGTCGACGGCGAGCCGGGACACCAGGCCGGCGACGGCGAGCCCGGCCAGGCCGAGGCTGCCGAAGAGCACGACGGCGGCCGAGCCGTTCATCGGGATGTCGAAGGTGGCGGCCCGGGCGTGGCAGGTCACCGAGATCGACGACCGGAAGGTGACCTCGGCCCACCCCGCCCCGGCAGTGCCGAGGCCCCGGGCACAGGCACGCGCGGCCTCGACGAAGTTCAGCACGGCACCGGTCACGACGGCGACGAGCATCGCGACCGTCCAGACGACCGCCGCCACGCGCAGGAGCCGTCGACGGCCGGCCCGCGGCCGGGGCGCGGGGGCGCTGGGCACGCCGACGGTGTAGTTGTCGGAGTGGATTTCGAGGGGTTCGTCGTTCATCGGGTCAGCCGAGGGGGTTGAATCCGTCGAACCAGTCGTCGTCGTCCTGTGGTCGCCGGCGGGCGCGTTCGGTGCTCCGTTCTTCGGCGATGTGTTCGACGCGGCCCTTGAGTGCCGGGGCGTTGTTCAGCTCGGCGGCGAGTTCGGCGACATCGAAGTCGAGCACGGTTGCGGCCTGCTGCGCGGATTTCGCAGCACTGGCGATTTCGTCGGTGAGCCATTGTTCGCCGCCCTCGTACAGCACGCCGGGTGCGAGGTGAATGCGCTTGAACCGGCCGAGCATGTCGACCGACACGGTGACACCACCGCCCCGGGAAGTGCCCTTGAACTCGCTGAACAACGCCAGTTCCGGGTTTTCCTTGATCTTGCCGAGCTTGCTCTTCAGTTGTTCGGCGGTCTGAGCCGGGTCGTTCTCCGGTTCGGTCACGGCCGTTCTCCTCGGTGTCGCACCCGGGTGTCGGTCACGGTTTGCTCGTGGTGGCGGAATTCATCGTCTCGCCGGCCTCGCGGGAGGCGCTCTCGAGCGCTTCGATCTTGGCTTGTTCGTTGCTGTGGATGGTCCACCAGATCGAGACGGCACCGACGATGATGCTGATGATCCCGATGATCAGCCCGACCACGGCGCCGACTCCCGTGACGCCGACGATGATGGCGGCGATCACGCCGATGATCGAGAGGATCAGCCCGATGATGGCGAGGATGTCGGCGAAGCTGCTGCCGAAGATCTGGTCCCAGGCGTCGGCGATTCTGACCAGCGCCTGGCCGACGTCCTGGGCCGGGCGTTCCATGTCAACCAGGGCCTTCTTGGTCTGGTTCACGCGGTGGACGTAGGCGTTGTTGGCATCACCGGTCCAGGCCGCGGTCTGTTCGGCGGCCTTGGACAACCCGCCGATGCACGCGTTGATGGAGGTGCCCACGAGGTCGGCTCCGTCTTCGCCGCCGATGCCCCAGACGTCCTTGCCGACCGTGCGCAGCCGGTCGGTGTCGACGTCACGGACCAGGCGGAGGGTGTGCTCCAGAGACGGCAGCGATTTCCCGTGGTCCTGCGCGAACTTGTCGATCTTGCGCGCGTCGGCCAGGACGGAGTCGTCGATGAGGTCCTTCAGAGCCATGTCTGCAGCTCCCCCTTATCTCGGCTCGTGGTCTTTCATCCACTTCGTCACGTCCTCCTCGGTGGCCTGGTACTTCTCGCCGGCCTTGGCCACGCCTTCGGCGGTACCGATGATCGTCACGTGGGCGCGGGCGATGAACTTGGCCATCGCGTCGACGACTCCGGGATACCTGTCGTTGCAGAACTCGGTCAGCTTCAGGACCTTTTCCTCGACGTTCTCTTCGACGTTGCCGTAGTTGGCCACCTCTTCGACGGTCAGGAAACCTTCCAAGGTCGCTCGCTGCCGGAAATCGTTCATCCCGAGGTCGTCGCTGGCTCCTTCGAGGAGTTTCTTCAGTTTCGGGATCTCGTCGGGATCCAGGCCGTAGCCGTCCCCTGCACCGGTCATGCCGTCGCCCTCCCTGCCACGTTGACGGTTCCCCTGGGCGCACCCTGCCACAGCCGCCGTCGCGCCGGAAGTCGTCCGTCCGTGGACTGTTCACCGGCTTACTGGCCAGGGCCTGCCGTTCCCCGGTGAACCTCAGGCCGGGGCGAGGACCTCGTCCAGCACCCCCGCCTTGATGTCCGCGACCAGGACCGCCAGCTGCCCGGCGCTCATCTCGATCTTCTGGCCGAAGTCGTCGGTGATGACGATCCGCCGCTCGGCGGGGGCGTCTTCGGCCACGTACAGCTCCGGGCAACCGCAGTTGCACTGGCCGCAGAACGTCGCGACGTGGCGCAGGGCGGGTTCCATGGGCGTTCTCCTCGGCTCGAACGGGCACTGTCTCGAGTAGTCGGCCGCGGGCGGGGGAGGGTTCCGCCGGTCAGCCGATCGGGTAGGAACGGGGGCATGGTGACGCTGGATCGGCTGGTGAACGTCCTCGGGGGATACGGCGTGCGGCTGTGCTGCTGCCCGGTCTCGCGGGACGTCTCCCTGCGCGACGTGGTGGTGCACGACCCGGGAGAGTCCCGTGAGCTGCGCGGTGACGTCTTCCTCGCCGTCGGGGCGGAATCGGCCGCCGCGGCCGTGGCGCGGGCCGCTGCTGCCCGGGCTTCCGTTGCGCTGGTGCGGGAAGCCGGCCCGGCCGTGATTGCCGCCGCGGAGGCCGGGCGAGTTGCCGTGCTCGTCGTCGAGCCCGAGGTTTCGTGGGGCGAAATCGCCGGTGTCGTCTACGGGCTGGTGCTCGAAGGGCGGGAGACCGAGTCGGGACGCGGGCCGACCGATCTGTTCGCGCTGGCCGACAGCCTGGCGGACGCGCTGGGCAGCACCGTCACCATCGAAGACCGGCTTTCCCGGGTCCTGGCCTATTCCAGCCTGCAGCACGGCGCCGACCAGGTGCGGCTGGAGACGATCCTGGGCAGGCGGGTGCCGGAGCGGGCTCGTGAGCTGTTCGAACGGCGGGGTGTGTTCGCCCACCTCGCGGCGTCGGACGAGCCGTTGTTCGTCGAGGCTGCGCCGGAGCACGGGCTGGGTGGCCGGATGGTGGTCGCGGTGCGGGCCGGCCGGGAGCCGCTGGGCTCGATCTGGGTCGAGTGCGAACGTCCGCTCGACGACGCGCGCCGCGCCGTGCTGCGGGACAGCTCGCGCACGGTCGGGCTGCACCTGCTGCGGTCGCGGGCGAGCGCGGACCTCGAGCGGCAGGTCGAATCGGACCTCGTGATCCGGCTGCTGGAGGGCACTCCGGACGCGGCGTCGGTGCTCAGCAGGCTGGGGCTGGCGCCCGGGCGGTTCCGGGTGGTCGCCCTGCAGGCCCACATCGCCGAGGAACGGCACGCCGCCCTGCTGCTCGCCTTCGAGCGCGCCACCACCGGGTTCGGCTGGTCGCGTCCCGGGCGCAGCACGTTGTTCAGCAACACCGTCTACACCGTCCTGCCCGGCGAAGACGTTGCCGCGGCCCGGAAATGGGTCGACGCGATGCGCGACGCCCTGCCCGCCGCGGTGACCGTCGTCGCGGGGATCGGTGCCGCGGCGACCCTGGCCGAGCTGCCCGCCAGCCGTCAGGAGGCCGACGAGTGCGTCGCGCTCCACGACGCGCAGCCGTCCTCCGCCGCGGCCATCGTGTACGACGAGTCCTGGGACGACATCCTGGTGCAGCGGCTGCGGGCGGCCGCGGCGGCAGGCCGGGCGCCCGCCCGTGGCCCGATCGCCGACCTCGCCCGGCACGACGCGGAACACGGCACCGGCTACGTCGGCACCCTGCGGGCGTGGCTGGAGACCCAGGGCGACCTCGCGCAGGCCGCCGAGCGGCTGGGCGTGCACCCGAACACGATCCGGTACCGGCTGCGGAAGATGGCCGAGGTCACCACCCTGCACCTCGACGTGCCGGCGAAACGGCTCGCGATGATCATCGAACTCGTCGTCTCCGACCCCGGGCGTTGACCGGAAGCGACAAACGCGCCTACCCGGATTGTCGGGTCCGGACAACCACCGCGGGTCCGATCCGGGTCATCCTGGCCGCATCAGCACCCCCCTGCGCCACGGAGGACCTCATGCCCGGACCCGGCCGGATCGACGGCGGCCCCCGCTCGGTGATCGTGATCGGCGCCGGCGTCGTCGGCCTGTCGACCGCGTGGTTCCTGCAGGAACGCGGCGTCCGGGTGACCGTCGTCGACCGTGACGGCATCGCCGCGGGGGCGTCCTGGGGCAACGCCGGCTGGCTGTCGCCCGGCCTCGCCATCCCGCTCAACGAACCAGGCGTGCTGCGCTACGGCCTCCGGACGCTGTTCGACCCGCAGGCACCGCTGCACGTCCCCGCGACGCCGGATCCCCGGCTGTGGGCGTTCCTGGCCCGGTTCGCCGCGCACTGCACCGGCAAGTCGTGGACCCGCGCGGTCGAGGCCAACCTGCCGCTGAACGCCGAATGCCTCGAAGCGTTCGACGTCCTCACCGCGAACGGCGTCGACGCTCCCACCATCGACGCACCCATCACGGCGGTGTTCGAAACCGCCCAGCACGCGGCCGGGCTGCTCGCCGAACTGCGGCGCCTGCGCGAAGCCGGGCAGGAGATCAGCTGCACCGGGCTCACCGCCACCGAACTGGCCGAGCGGTTCCCGCAGGTGAGCGCGCGCAACGGGGCAGGCGTCCGGCTCGACGGCCAGCGGTACGTGGACCCTGGCCGGTTCGCCGAGTCACTGGCGCGGGCGGTCATCAGCCGCGGCGGCACCATCCGCAGCCGTTTCACCGTCACCGCGGTCCGCCCGCACCCGCACGCCGTCGCCGTGCAGTCGGCCGCCGGGCAGACCCTGTCGGCCCACGCCGTCGTCCTGGCGACCGGCGCGTGGCTGGGCGAACTCGGCAGGCGGTTCGGGATCGGTGTCGGGGTGCGGGCCGGGCGCGGCTACTCCTTCACCGTCCCGACGGACCGCCCGGTGCCGTCCCCGCTGTACTTCCCCGGCATCCGGGTCGCCTGCACGCCCTACCGCGGCGGGCTGCGGGTGGCGGGCACCATGGAGTTCCGCAGGCCCGACGCGCCGCTCGACGAGGCGCGGGTCGAGGCGATCATCGCGTCGGCACGGCCGTTGCTCACGGGCATCCGGTGGGACGAACGCACCGACGTCTGGGTCGGCTCGCGCCCGGTCACCACCGACGGCCGCCCGGTCATCGGCGCCGCGGGCGTGCCGGGGGTGTTCGTCGCCGGCGGGCACGGCATGTGGGGACTGACGCACGGCCCGGTCACCGGCCGCCTGCTCGCCGAGCACGTCACCACCGGCAAGCAGCCCGAAGCGCTCCGCCCGTTCGACCCGCTGCGCTGAACCCGTGCACCCGGACGGCGAAGCGCTGACGCCCGGCGAGCGGAGCGAACTGATCCGGCTCCGCGCCGAAAACGCGTTGCTGCGCACCGAAAAGGAAATCCTGCTGAAGGCGGCCACGGGCTTCGCCGTCGACGCGGGTGCCCTGCCGCCCGGTGCGCTGGACAAGCCAGAGCCCCGCTGACCGACGCGGGCTCTCCGAAGTCCGTGGGGGCCGGGCCCCCTCCCCACCCGGCCGGCCCCCACGGACGCCCAGCCCGATCACAGCCCGAAAAGGAGAACGTCATGACCACCTCGGCACGTGCGTGGCTGACCCCGCACGCCCACCGCAGCCTGCTCCGGGAGCGGGCCGAACTGGTGCACGCGGAGAATGCCGCCGACGGCGGCGATCCCGACAGCATCGTCCGGAGCCACCACCGCCAGGCCCGGATCCGCCGGATCGACGACATCCTGCGCGAGGCCGTCGTCGGCGAGGACCCGCCGGACGACGGGATCGCCGAGCCGGGCATGGTGCTGACCGTCCAGTACGACGACAGCAACACCGCCGAGACCTTCCTGCTCGGCTCGCGCGACGAGACGACCGAGGACGATCTCGAGGTCTGCTCGCCGGATTCCCCGCTCGGCCGGGCCCTGGCCGGCGCCGGGCCCGGCGAGCAACGGACCTACCGGGTTCCCGACGGCACCACCGTCCGCGTCACCTTGATCGACGCGGAACCGTACGGGCGGTTCACGTCAGCTGCCGATGCCCAGCGCCGCTAGCAGGACGAGCACGACGGTGGCGACGGCGACCAGGCCGTGCGCGCCGACCACCACGACCGGGAAGTGCTGTTCGGGCGCGGCTTCCCCGGCCGTCGCGGTCGCGGTGCGGGCGCGGCGGCCGGGAAGCCAGCGGGCCAGCATGGTGAAGCCCAGCAAGGCGACCGGCACGAGCAGGACGAACGCGATCCACGCCAGCGTCCGGCCGCCCGCGATCAGGTAGACGATCCACAGGACCAGCCCGGCCGCGGCGAGGGCGAAGTGCCCGAAGATCAGCCCGGGTGAGAACCGGGTCCGTGAGGGCTCGCGGGTGCCGCCCTTGGCGATCCACGTGCCCAGCATGACGAAACCGCCGGCGGCGGTGACGAGCCAGGCGATCAGCGCGGCGATGTCCATGGGGGAAGCCTCCTCGTGCGTGGTGGGTTCAGGAACGCTGCCGGGCCGCGGACCGGAAGCCCTCGGCCTGGGTGGATTCGGCGGCGACGCGGACGCCGTAGCGGTAGGCCAGCTTCCCGCCGAGGTAGCCGGAGGCGCCGAGCACGACGAGGGCGGCCGCCGACAGCACCAGCGGACCGGCCCCGACCGGGCCGGGCCCGCTGCCGGCCGCGCGGCGCCAGAAGAAGCCGGCGACGTAGGCGGCGGTGACCACGAGGTTGAGGCTCATGTGCGTCAGCCCGGTACGGAACGCCGGCGTGCCTGCCGGGATGGCGAGCAGGTCGAGGGTGCCGATCAGGGCGGCGGCGACGGCGCCGACCACCCCGATCGCGATGAGCCAGACCGACCCGCGCGCCAGGAAACCGGGCTCGCCGACGATCCGCGAGCCGATGTCGAACACCAGGCTGGACACCCAGGCCCCGATGGGCACGGTGACCAGGATCGGGTGGAAGGGGTGCCCGTACGGGCCGGCCAGCACGGCACTCACCGGCCGCTTCGCCGGTTCGGGTTCGTTCGTCATGACTGCTCCTTTTCGCCAGCGAAGTTTGGTCTTATTGGTGACGCCGGTCAAGTCGAGCAGGTGAGAGGTACCCGATCGGAGTTGCGACCATGCGGATCGGTGTTGATCAGATCGTGGCGCCGCCGACGGGCACAGTTCCGCTGTGTGGACGTGCTGGCAGGCCGGGAACGGGGTCCTGAGAATGCCTGCATGACGGGGATGACCGAGGAGACCGCCTACGACCGGGTGCGCCTCGCGCAGTGGCGGGCAGGAGAGGCGCGCATGCCGGGGCTGAGCCGGCGCGGTCTGCTGCGGTTGACGGCGGCCGGTGGTCTTGCGCTGGCCGCGGCCGGGATGGCACCGGGGACGGCGTCGGCCGCGGGCCCGATCGTGAAGCCGCTGCCGCCGGAGCTGTTCGACGTCTACGGCACCAATGCCGAGATGCGCTGGGAAGCCATGCGCGGCCAGGGTTATCTGACGCCGGTCGACCGGTTCTTCGTGCGTGATCACACGTCGACGCCGCTTCTGGACGCCGCCGCGTGGCGGTTGAAGCTGTTCGGTTCCGGGCTGCGCGGCGGGCCGGTCGAGTTCACCTATCAGGATCTGCTCGCGCTGCCGTCCGAGACGATGACCGCGTTCGTCGAATGCGCAGGCAACGGGCGGAGTTTCTTCGCCGGCCAGCAGGGCCAGCAGGTCAGCGGAACGGCGTGGAAGCTCGGCGCGGTCGGGGTCGCACGCTGGCGTGGCGTCCGGCTGGCGACGGTGCTCGCCCGGGCCGGGCTGTCCCGCGACGCCGTGGATGTGCTGCCGGAGGGCCTCGACGCGGACTATCTGGCGGCGGGGGTGAACCTGGGCAAGGTGCGGCGGCCGTTGCCGGTGGGCAAGGCACTGCAGGACGTCCTGCTGGCGTACGAGATGAACGGGCAGCCCTTGCCGCCCGACCACGGTTTCCCGGTGCGGCTGGTGGTGCCCTCGTGGGCCGGGATCGCCTCGATCAAGTGGCTCGGCCGGATCGAGGTGTCGGCGACGCCGCTGGTGTCACCGTGGAACACCCAGTTCTACCGGCTGCTGGGCCCGGACTACCCGGCCGAGGGCACGCTCGTCACCGAGCAGGTGGTGAAGAGCGCGTTCGAGCTCCCGTGGGGCGCGACGCTGACGGCCGGACGGCAGGTGCTGCGCGGGCGGTCCTGGTCGGGGCACGGCCGGATCCGGCGGGTCGAGGTGAGCACGGACGGCGCCACCTGGCACCCGGCGAGACCGATCGGTCCGGCGCTCGACCGCGGGTGGCTGCGCTGGGAGTTCCCGTGGCGGCCGCGCGCGGCAGGGACGTACACGCTGCGGGCGCGCGCCACCGACGTCACCGGCGTGAGCCAGCCGGACGTCGCGCCGTACAACACGCAGGGCTACCTGTTCGGCGCGGTCGTCCGGCACCCGGTCACGGTCACCGGATGAAGCGGGTGGTGCGCGCGCTCGTCCGGGCGCTGACCGGCATCGGCTGGGTCCTGGTGCTGCCCGCGCCACCGTTCGAGCCGGGGCTGGCCGTGCCGGTACCGCGCCCGCCGGCCGACGTCCCCCGGGTGCCCCTTTCCCGAGAGGAACGGGAAACCTTCCGGCGGATCGTCAGAGCGGCGAGCCCCACCTCTCGAGGTAGGTGATGTCTTCGAGGGCCGGGCGGGCGGCGGGCCGGAAGTCGCGCTGGGTCGTGTAGGCGACGGCGAGCAGGCTGATCTGCATGACGTCGTCCGGGATGCCGAGCAGCCGGGCGACGTCGGCTTCGTGGTCCTGGAGGTGGTAGCCGCAGATGGAGCTGCCGAGGCCGCGGGCGCGCAGGGCGAGCTGGAAGCTCCAGATGGCGGGGTAGGCGGAGCCGAAGTAGGCGGACTGCGAGAAGGCGTCGGACGGCGGGCGGCCGATCATGCAGGGGATCGCCAGGACGGGCACGCGGTCGAGGTTGCGGACGAGGTGCTGTGCGGAGGCGAGGGCACGTGCCTCGACGAGGTGACCGTACTTTTCCCAGGCGGCTTCGGCGGTTTCGCGGCTGTGGGCGGCAATCGCGGCCTTGGTGTCGGCGTCGCGGACGAGCAGCCAGCGGAACTGGGCGGCCATGGCGCCCGCGGCGGGTGCCTGCTGGGCGATGCGGAGGCAGGCGTCGAGGACGTCCTGGGGCACTTCGCGGTCGAAGTCGAGCTTGCGGCGCACGGATCGGGTGGTGGTGAGCACGGTTTCGGCATCCATGCTTACAGTGTAAGTATGGCGTTGACTCGCGAGAAGGTACTCGACACGGCGTTGCGGCTGGCGGACGAGCAGGGCCTGGCGGCACTGTCGATGCGCAAGGTCGCGGCGGCGGCCGGCGTCGAGGCGATGTCGCTGTACAACCACGTCGAGAACAAGGGTGATCTGCTGGACGGGCTCACCGCGCGCGTCTTCGAAGAGGTTCCTTTGCCGGACAACGGATTGCCTTGGGACGCCCGGCTGCGCGCGCTGGCGCAAGGGCTGCACGCGAGCTTCACCCGCCATCCGGTCGTCGTGCGGGCACTGGCGGCCCAGGACGCGAACCCGCGCTCGGCCGGGGCGTTGCGGGTGATCGACGCGATCCTCGGCGCCTTGCTCGACGCGGGCCTGGACGAGCAGGCCGCGGCGCGTGCGTACCGGTCGTTGCTGGGAATGCTGTTCGGCTCGGTGCTCACGGGCACGGCCGGAACCGGGACGCCGGCTGTGCGCGCCGAGCCGGTGGTGACGTACTTCCGGCGGATGGCGGCGGCCGAGGAACTGCCGAGCCTGCGCCGGGTCCTGCCCGCGCTGGAGGCGGGCGACTGCGTGCAGGACTTCGAGTACCAGCTCGAGTTGCTTATAGGCGGGCTGCGTGTCGATCCGGCGTAGCGAGCTGTACGCCGCAGGCGGCGGGATGCCCGCCGCTGGGTGGCCTGCCGGGCGCTCGTTGCCGAGTGCGTCAACCCTCCTCACTGGCGGTGAGCGGTGCCGCATACACGGCCACTTGCTCCCGATGCCGTGTGGGCGCCGCGATCTGGTCCACCACCGCGACCGCCAGGTCGGCATAGGACAGTGGCCGCGCGGCCAGTGCGGGCTCGAACACGTCGCCCGCGAGCCGGTAGCGGCCGGTCGGCGGTGCCTCGGGGGACAGCGCCGGTGAGGGTGTGACGACCAGCCAGTCGACCGTTCCCGGCTGGTCGTGCCAGGCCGTGAGCCCGCGCACCCGGGCTTCGGCGAACGGGCGGAGGAACGGCGGGAACGCCTCGGCGTCGTCGAAGAGCCTGCCGTCACCGGCCTTCAGCGTGGCCGCGAGACCGATCTCGACGACCCTCGCCGTGCCTGCCGCCCTGCTGAGGTTCCGGACCAGGTGGACGTAGTAGGCGTTGTCGAAGCCGTCGAAGGAATCGGGTGGTGCAGTGAAGGGAGTTACCGCGTTCACCAGCGCCGCCGTCTCGCCGGTGACCACGGCCGCCGCGCTTTCCGGGTCGGTCAGGTCACCGGCGACGATGCGGAAACCGGGTTGCTCCGCCAAGTCCGGATACCGGCCGGGATCGCGGACCACGCCGAGGACCCGATATCCGCGTTTCCGGGCCTCGGCGGCGACCGCTCGGCCGGCTCGCCCACCGGCACCGAACACGACGACCTGATCACCTTGCGGGAATGGCATGCCGCGGACGGTATCGTCGGGAAACTGGTTACTTCAACGAAACCGGAGTGCGCCGCGTGGCCGCGAATCACCCTTCGAACGCCCGGCTGGACCCGGCTTGCCCGATGGCCGAGTTCCCCTTCCAGGTCGGTGGCAAGTGGACCGGGATGATCGTCGTGTCCCTCCTGGACGGACCGCTGCGGTTCGGCGAGCTTCGCCAGGCCCTCGGGCCGGTGACGGCGAAGGTCCTGACGGAGACACTGCGCGACATGCAACGCGACGGTCTCGTCACCCGCCTCGACCGGGACGCCAACCCGCCGCACGTCGAGTACGAGCTGACCGCTCTCGGCCGCAGCCTGGTGCGGGTGATCGACGCGATGCGCGAGTGGAGCCGGGGCCACCTGGCCGAGCTGCTCGCCCACCGGCAGCGGCACAACACCAGTCTCTGCCTGGTCGTCCCCGACGAACGGCTGCACGCGGCCTGGCTCGACGCGCACGCGGAGTGGGGACCGGGCCTGCACGAAGACGGCTTCGGCCTGCTGGCCACCGACGAAGTCCGGACCACCTCCGGGTTCTCCGCGTGGATCGCCCGTCTCGCCGCCGATGCGAGCTGTACCTACCGGTGGATCGTCGAGGACGGCTCGGTGCTCGGCGGAATCGCGTTGCGGCATGGGACCGGGGAGTTCGTCCGGCGGGCCGGTCACATCGGCTACGGCATCCGGCCGGGCGCGCGCGGGCGCGGCGTGGCCACGTGGGCACTGGGGGAGATGCTGGCGGAGGCGGCCCGGCGCGGCATGGACCACGTCGTGCTGGTCTGCGCGGCGAACAACACCGCGTCGGCCAGGACGATCGAACGGCACGGCGGAGTTCTCGAAAGCCTCGGCGAAGTCCGGCGCTACCGCATCGCCTGTCAAGGGCATTTCGCCGCTGTGCCAGGAACTGGGACGCCGGTTCGCACAGTGGGACGGCCTCAAGCGGACGGCTAGCGTCGGATCCGAAGACGCACCTGTTCCCGCTGGAGGCCGTCCGGTGTCCCCACTTTCCTTCGCCCGCAACGCCGCGGCCGTGCTCGTCCTGCCCGTGCTGCTGACCGCCTGCTCCGCCGCGGGCGGCGAACCGGCCGCCGAAACCGGTCCGCCGCAGCCCGGCGGCACGCTGCGCCTGGGCATCTCCTCCTCGCCCGACTGCATCGATCCGCAGCAGGCCGCCACGAACGCGTCGATCAACGTCGGCCGCCAGCTCGTCGACTCGCTGACCGACCAGGACCCGAAGACCGGCGAGATCAAGCCGTGGCTGGCCGAGAAGTGGGAGAGCAACGCCGATTCCACGGCGTTCACCTTCCACCTGCGCCCCGGCGCGACGTTCTCCGACGGCAGCCCGGTCGACGCCGCCGCGGTGAAGACGAGTTTCGACGGCATCAAGGCGCTCGGGACCAAGGCCCAGCTCGGCTACGGCTACCTGGCCGCGTACAAGGCGTCGACGGTCGTCGACCCGCGGACCGTCCGCCTCGAATTCTCCGCGCCCAGCGCCCAGTTCCTACAGGCCAGCTCGACCATGTCACTCGGGCTGCTCGCGCTGGCGGCGTTCAAGCAGACTCCCGAACAGCGCTGCCAGGGCACCGGCCTGATCGGCTCGGGGCCGTTCGTTTTCGAAAGCCTGAAGCAGAACCAGGAAATCGTCCTGGCCAAGCGCAAGGGTTACGCGTGGGGCTCGTCGCTGTTCAAGCACCAGGGCGAGGCCTACCTGGACAAGATCGACTACAAGATCGTGCCCGAACCCGGCGTCCGCACCGGCAGCCTCGCCTCCGGCCAGCTCGACGCCGCCACCGACATCCAGCCGGTCGACGAGCCGCAGTTCACCGGCAACGGCTTCGGCGAGAACATCCGGCCCAACCCCGGCGTCGTGTTCAACCTGCACGCGAACACCACGCGCGGCGTGCTCACCGACGAGAAGGTGCGCCAGGCGGTGCTCAAGGGCGTCGACCGCACCGAGGTCGTGAACACCGTGCTGACGCCGAGCTACCGGGCGGCCACGAGCATCCTCGGCTCGGCGACTCCGCTGCACAGCGACCTTTCGCAGCAGCTCGCCTACGACCAGAAGGGCGCGGCCGCGCTGCTGGACGGCGACGGCTGGGTGCCCGGCCCGGACGGGATCCGCGTCAGGAACGGGCAGAAGCTCAGCGCGTCGGTGGTGTTCTCGCCGGTGTTCAACCAGAACCGCAGCGTGCTGGAGCTGATCCAGCAGCAGCTGCGCAGGATCGGCTTCGACCTGCGGATCGAGCAGCACACGACGGCCGAGACCACGCAGATCCAGCTGAGCGGGAACTACGAGTTCCTCTGGTACAACGTCACCCGCGCCGACCCGGACATCCTGCGCAGCCAGTTCTCCACCAAGGCGAGCAACCGCAGCAAGCTCACGCCGGGCAACCCGCTCGACGTCGCACTGGACGCGCAGTCGTCCACTGTGGACCCGGTCAAGCGGAAGCCGTCCGCCGACGAGGTGCAGAAGCTCATCATCGACCACGCCTACGCGGTTCCGGTGTTCGAGCTGACGCAGGTCGTCGCGGTCAGCTCGAAGGCGCACAACGTCGGCTTCGAGGCGTCGTCGCGGCTGCAGCTGTTCGACGCGTGGCTGTCGTGAGGCGGTATCTCCTCCGCCGCGCCGGGCAGGCGGTGTTCGTGCTGTGGGCGGCGTTCACGCTGTCGTTCCTCATCCTGTACCTGCTGCCGGGTGACGCCGTGTCGGCGAAGCTCGCCAGCGGGGAGGCCGGGGCGTCGGCGACACCCGAGCAGGTCGCCGCGGCCCGCGCGGAGTACGGGCTCGATTCGCCCTTGCCGGTCCAGTACCTGAAACGCCTGGTCTCGGCCCTGCACGGCGACTTCGGCCGCAGCATCGCCACGGGCGACGACGCGACGCACATGGTCGTCACGGCGCTGCCGCCGACGCTCGCGGTGACCGGGCTGGCGCTGGTGTTCGCGGTGCTGTTCGGCGGTGGCTCCGCGTTGCTCGGCACGTTCACGCAGTTCCGGTGGCTGCGGCAGGCGCTGCTGTCCCTGCCGTCGCTGGCGATCTCGCTGCCGCCGTTCTGGGTGGGGCTGCTGCTGATCCAGTTCTTCTCGTTCCGGCTGCGGCTGCTGCCCGCGCTCGGCACGCAGGGCTTCGCCGCGCTGATCCTGCCCGCCCTCACGCTGGCCCTGCCGACCGGCGCGATCATCGGGCAGGTGCTGGCGAAGAGCCTGGCCACGCAGCAGGACCAGCCGTACGCGGAGATCGCGGCGGCCAAGGGCGCGAGCCGCTGGCGTGTCCACTTCGGACACCTGCTGCGCAACGCGGCCGTGCCGACGCTGACCGTTGCCGGGGTCGTGGCGGGCAATCTCGTGGCGGGTTCGGTGATCACGGAGACGGTGTTCTCCCGCGACGGCGTCGGCCGGATCACCGCGGCCGCCGTCACCGCACAGGACGTCCCGGTGGTGCAGGCGGTGATCGTGCTGGCCGCGCTGGTGTTCGTGGTGCTCAACCTGATCGTCGACCTGCTCTGCCCGCTGCTCGACCCGCGCATCGCCCGGACACCGGAGGCCGCCCGTGGCTGACCTGGTTCTCCCGAAGCGCCACTTTCACGTGAAAGTGGCGCCGGGGCTGACGCTGGCCGTGGTGGTGCTGGCGTTCGTGCTGCTCGCGGCCTTCGCGCCGGGCCTGCTGACCGGGTACGACCCGATTGCCGGTGTGCCGAAGGAACGGCTGCAGGGCCCGTCGCTGCAGCACCTGTTCGGCACCGACGAAACGGGCCGTGACCTCTACGCCCGGGTGATCCACGGCGCGTCGCTTTCCCTGCGGGCCACGGCGATCGCCGTGCTGGTGGCGCTGGTCGCGGGCTCGGCGCTGGGCCTGCTGGCCGGATTCCGCGGCGGCTGGGCCGACACGGTGATCATGCGGATCGTCGACGTCTTCCTGGCTGTCCCGCCGATCCTGCTCTCGCTGGCCCTGGTCACGGCGCTGGGCTTCGGCACGACGAACGTCGCGATCGCCGTCGGCATCGCGAACCTCGCGTCCTTCGCGCGGGTCATGCGCGCGGAAGTGCTCCGCGTGCGAACCGGTGTCTTCGTCGAGGCGGCGCGCGCAAGCGGAGTGCGCTGGTCTGCCGTGCTGGCCCGGCACGTCCTGCCGCACGCCGCGGGCCCGGTCCTCGCGCTGGCGACGCTCACGCTGGGCACGGCGGTGCTGGAGGTGTCGGCGCTGAGCTTCCTCGGCTTCGGGGCAACCCCGCCGACGCCGGAGTGGGGCGCGCTCGTCGCGGGCGGCCGCAGCTTCCTGGCCACGGCGTGGTGGCTGACAACGTTCCCGGGGCTGACGGTCGCGGCAGTGGTGCTGTCGGCGAACCGGTTGTCGCGGGCGCTGGACGGAGGGGATCGATGACTCTGCTGCGGGTTTCGCGGCTGGCTGTGTCGTATCGGGCGGTTCCGGCGGTGCGGGATGTCAGCCTGGACGTCGGAGCCGGTGAAGTGGTTGCGGTCGTCGGCGAATCTGGCTCGGGCAAGTCGACCACCGCGCACGCGGCCATCGGGCTGCTGCCGCGCGGTGGCCGCGTCGACCGGGGCTCGATCAGCTTCGACGGCCGCGATCTGCTTGCGCTGTCGGGGAAGCAGTGGCGCGGGGTGCGTGGCCGGGAGATCGCGCTGGTGCCGCAGGATCCGGCGGTGTCGCTGAATCCGGTGCACCGGATCGGCGACCAGGTGGCGGAAGTCCTGCGGATCCACGGCCTCGCCGACCGGCGATCCGCTGCCGTGCAGGCGATCGAGCTGCTGGACCGCGCGGGCGTGCCCCAGCCGGAACTGCGGGCGCGGCAGTACCCGCACCAGCTGTCCGGCGGGCTGCGGCAGCGGGCGCTCATCGCGTCGGCGCTGGCCGGGCGGCCGAAGCTGATCATCGCCGACGAGCCGACCAGCGCCCTCGACGTCACGGTCCAGCGGCGGATCCTCGACCACCTGACGGCGCTGGCGGCGGAGTCCGGCACGGCGATCCTGCTGATCACGCACGACCTCGGCGTCGCGGCCGACCGGGCGTCGCGGATCGTGGTGCTGTCCCGGGGCGAGGTCGTCGAAGAGGGCTCCTCGGTCGTCAGCGCGCCCACGCACCCGTACACGCGGCAGCTGCTCGCGGCGGCGCCGAGCATGACCGACGCCGTGCGGCCACCCGCGCCACCGAGCGAGCCGCTGGTTTCGGTGCGCGGGCTCGCGAAGACGTTCGACGGCGGAATCCGCGCGGTCGACGGCGTTTCCTTCGACATCCCGCGCGGCCGGACCCTGGCGCTGGTCGGCGAATCCGGCTCGGGCAAGTCCACGATCGCCCGGATGATCCTGCGGCTGGAGACGCCGTCGGCAGGCACCGTCGGGTTCGACGGGCAGGACATCACCTCACTGGCCGGACCCGAGCTGCGCCGGCTGCGGCGGCGGATGCAGGTCGTGTACCAGAACCCGTACGCGTCGCTGAACCCGAAGTTCTCCGTCGAGGAGGTGATCGCCGAGCCGCTGCGGGCCTTCGGGCTGCCGGACCGGCGTGCCCGCGTCGCCGAGCTGCTGGAACAGGTGGCACTGCCGTCGTCGATGGCGCGCCGCAAACCGGCGGAACTGTCCGGCGGCCAGCGGCAGCGGGTGGCGATCGCGCGGGCCCTGGCGCTGAAGCCGGACCTGCTGGTCTGCGACGAGCCGGTGTCCGCCTTGGACGTCTCGGTGCAGGCCCAGATCCTGCGGCTGCTCGCCGAGCTGCAGTCCTCGCTGGGGCTGTCCTGCCTGTTCATTTCGCACGACCTGGCGGTCGTCCGGCAGCTGGCGGACCACGTCGGCGTCCTGCGCGCGGGCAGGCTGGAGGAGCTGGGCCCGGCGGCCCGGGTGCTGGAGCAGCCGGAGTCGGCGTACACCAAGGAGCTGCTGGCGGCGATCCCGGGGCGAACGCTACTCCGGACGAGTGAACTTGAAGTTTCAATTTCTGACCCTGGGTAACGACAGTGGGCGACTCCCTGACCGTGATCACCTGCGAAAACAGGGGTGGCTGAGTCCGTTCTGTGGCCGGAAGCGGCTTTCGGGGCCTGTTACGCGCGCGGGCCCGCGGGCGACGAAGGGCGCAGAGTGTGACGCTTTCGGTCGCGTCGCCGCTGACTGAAAGAGGCCATCGTGTCCCACCCCATGCCGCCGTCGCCGCCGATGCCCGCGGCGAACCAGTACAAGAACGGCCTCGGCACCGCCGGGTTCGTCCTCGGGCTGGTCGGCCTGATCTTCGCGTTCATCCCGATCATCGGGATCGTCGCGTGGCCGCTGACGATCCTCGGCCTGATCTTCGGTGTCATCGGGACGCTGCGTGCCAATCGGGGCCAGGCGAGCAACAAGGGGCTCGCCATCACCGCCGTGGTGCTCTCGGCCATCGGGCTGGTCATCTGCATCATCTGGACCGCGGCCTTCGGCAAGGCCGTCAACGACGCCGCCAACAGCCTGCCCACCGCGGCCGCGCCGCCCGCTGTCGCGGACGCGGGGTCCGCGCCGGCGAACGCGGCTCCGACCACCGCGGCGGCGGGCAAGCACACCGTCGTCCTGGAGGTCACGACGGCGGCGAAGTCCAACGTCCAGTGGAACAGCGGGTTCACCGCGAACTCCCAGGACGTCCTGGAAAAGGGCAAGACCTGGAGCCAGACGCTGACGATGGATGACCTGGCGTTCACCTCGGTGACGGTCACCCCGGTCGAGTTCAAGGCCGGCAGCAAGGACAACACGTGCAAGATCACCGTCGACGGCAAGACGGTCGTGGAACAGCACAACAGCGTCGGTGCCATCTGCACCTACCAGCCCTGACACCCAACCCCCCCCCGCCCCAGGACGTCGTGGCCGACCGGCCACGACGTCCTGGCGCAGCACGACCATCTGATTCCGGCAGCCGCCATGGCCTCGAGTGCCTGCGGCGCCCCGGCTTTTGCAGGCATGGCACCGTCATCGGACGCGAGCCGCCGCACGCCCCGCCGGAATCCCCCTTTCCGGTGAACTGCTCACCCGCAGGCGCCGTATCTCATTCTTTGATCACAGTTTGACGCCGGGACCACCGCACGCGACCATTTGGCCCATGTCCGGTTTCGTCCGTCTGGTGCAGCGCCGTCACGTTGATCTGCGCCACCAGGCCAGCGCGCTGTGTAGGACCTTCTGACACTTCCGCCTCATCGGCGGCTTTTCGGGCTGCGCGTCGTCGTGCGCGGCAACTCTGGTCTTCCCCCGGTTTCCGGCTGCCCGGAATCCGGGGGAAGAAGTGTGTGTTTCGTGGCGCCTTCAAAACGAACTGCCTTCAAAAGAACACAGGGAGAACGCATGCTGTTGAAAACGCTCCGGTGGCGGAAAGTGGCGCTGGGTGCCACCGCCGCGGCGCTCGCCGTCAGCGCGGTGACCTACACCGGCTCCGCCACCGGTGCCTACGCCGACGTCCAGGTCGTCACCGACGCGAAGACCGCCTCCGACGGCAAGCAGTACTGGGTGCAGAACCACCTGGTCTCGAAGGACCTTGCCGCGCAGGCCCGCGCCGAGGGCGGTACGCCGAAGAAGTGGCTGCTGGTCTGGGCCGGTGACGAGAACATCGCCGACACCCTCGTCAAGGACATCAAGAACCTGCCGGGGACGCTCGGCGGCGGGCTCACCAAGCTGAAGAACGCCTTGCCAGGACCGGACTTCCTCGCCGTGATCGACGCGACGCAGGGTTCGCCGACCTACGGCAAGGTCGTCAACACCGCGACCGTCGGCCCGCTCGTCGAGAACGAACCGCACCACATGCAGTACGTGTGGCACAAGGGCGACACCATCTACGCCGGGGCGCTGTTCGCCGCCGCGACGTACGCCTTCGACGTCAGCGCGCTGCCGCAGCTGAAGCTCAAGGGCGTCAGCCTGCCCACCAACACTCTCGGCGGAAGTGTCCCGGACGCCTACTGGGTGCTGAAGGACGGCACCGCGTACGGCACCTACATGGGCGGCCCGGTCGTTCCCGGACCGCACGCCTATGCCGACGGCTCCACCCAGATCGGCAACGGCTTCGCGGGCAGCCCCGGCGAGGTCGTCCACTTCGGACAGAATGCCGAAGTCCTCTCCGAGTCGCCCGCGGCGACGCCGCAGGGTGACAACGCCAAGCTGTGCGACAACCTGCCGCAGCTGGGCAAGCCGACCTGCGCCAACCCGCACGGCATCCAGGCCCGCGAGGACCTGAACACGCTCGTCACCAGCGACTACGCCGAGCCGCGCAACATCATTCTCGACCCGGTGAAGCAGCCGTCGCCCTACCTGCGCCGTCCGACCGTGCGGGCCTGGGACATCTCCGACCGCAACCACCCGAAGCTGCGGGCGGTGTCGTACCTGCCCGACGGGCCGCGCGCCGATCCGGCCGATCCGCTGCACGCGGAAAGCCGGGCGGTCATGGAGACGACCGTGACCAACCTGCCGGGGCACAAGGGCGCGTTCGCCCAGACCATGCAGGGCGGCGCGGTGTTCTACACGCCGGACATCACCGCGGCCGAGCCGCACTGGATCGAGGTGTTCGACGATGGCGCCGCCAACAAGGCGATCTACCCGAACAACGACGCCAACGGCGGCAGCTCCAACGGCGGCTGGATCCAGACGAGCCCGGACGACAAGTACCTCTACCGCGCGATCGTCGGGCGGCAGAAGGGCACGCTGTCGCCGGACGACCCCGGAACCACCGGCGGCGTCTACGTCCTCGACATCCAGAAGCTGGTCAACGCCGGCGACCGGATCGAGGACATCGAGGGCCGGATCGACACGAAGGCGAAGGCGCAGCAGGGCGGGGGCGGCGACCTGCCGACCGTCGTCGGCGCGGCCCCGATCAACCCCGGCACGCCGGGAGCGGGCCCGCACTGGGGCGCCTACGACAACTTCGTGCTCGGCGACGACGGCTTCTACCACGAAACCACCACCCCGCAGCACCTCGCGGTGTCGAACTACTTCGTCGCCCGGTCCGGTTTGGACGGTGACCACAAGGTCAACCTGCTGAACCTCGGCCCGGACGGGAAGGTGTCGGTCGACCAGAACTTCCGGGACGAGTTCACCGGGCAGGTCGGCATCAACTTCAACCGCAAGTCGTGGCCACACGGGGCGTTCGGCAACGCCAAGCCGCACTCCGAGCTGTTCGTGGTCGCGGACGCGGACGTCCGGTAACGCGATGGACCACCACCACGACCCGGTGACCGGTTCGTCCACAGTGGACGTCCTGGCCCTGCTGCTGCGGCTGGCGCTGCTGCTTTCCACGGCGTTCCTCGCCGGGGGAGGCCTGCTGCGCCCGCTGGTGACCGAACCGCCGAAACGGCCGCAGCTCGTCCTGTCCGTGCTCGGCGGCGTCTCGGCCGTGCTTGCCGTGGTGTCGGCGTTCGCCGCCGACGTCACCGTGGCCGCGCTCGCGGTCCACGTCGTGCTCGCGGTGGCCGTGCCGGTCCTGCTGCGGTGGCCGCGGATCGGGCGCTGGGCCTCGGTCGCCCTGCTGGTCCTGGTCGTCCTGGAGACGTCGCTGGGCGGCACGGGTGTCGAGTTCGCGCTCGACTCGGTGTTCGTCGCCGCGGCCGCGGTCTGGTTCGGCTTCGCGCTGTACGGACCTGCGGTCCCGGAGACGGCGGCCCTGCGGCCCGGCCCGTGGGCGCTCACCCTCGGCGGCCTGCTCGTGGTCGCCGGGGCGGTGCGGTTCGGGTTGTCCGGCGCCGGTTTCGACCGGCGGCTGTACACGACGGTCTTCGGGTTCGTGGTGGTGGCCGTGGTGGTCCTGCCGGTGGCGGTGAGCGTGCTCGCCGCCCTCCGGCAGGGCCGCGCCTACCGGCTCGGTGCGGCCGGTGTCGCGGCCGGGTTCCTGGCCTGGAGTGCGCTGGGCGCACTCCCGGCACCGCCGCCGCTGCCCGTGCCGGGCGTGCCGCTGCTGGCCGACGGGCCCGGGTTCCCGGTGCTGGTCAGCCCGCAGCGGCCGGGCCCCAACCTCGTCCACTTCCCGGCGAGCGCGGGCGGCGGCATCTCCGCCGGCGTCCGCGGCGGGCCCGTCACCGAGGCCGTCGCCCGGCCCGGCGCCGAGGGCACGTGGGCGGCGGTCGACCTGCCGCCCGGCCGCAGCGACCTGGAAATCCGCCGCGGCGGCACGACGACGGTCGTCGAAGTCGACGCCGGTCACGCGCCCGGCCCGGCCATCGCCGACGCCGACGCGCCGGAATGTGCGTCGGCGGCACTCGGCGGCCTCATCGCGGGCCGCGCCGACGTCCTGACCGCGTGCCCGTCCGACACGCTCACCCCGGAGGACGCCGGGGCGCTCGTCAAGCTCGTCGAATTCCTCGCCGGGCGGAAGCCGTCGGCGATCACGCTGGTCGAAGACACCTCGCCGCGGGGTGTCGCGGCCGCGAAACTGGTGCGCGAGACCGCGGCGCGCACCGGGCTGGCCGTGCGGCCGGACGCGGGCCCGGACACCGCGCTCGTGGTCGTCTCCGGCTGGGCGGCCGGGTACCCGGCCATGACGCGGGCCGCCGGGCTGCAACGCCGCGAACCCACCCACCAGTACGGGCTCTACCTGGCGCCGTGGCTGCTGAACGGCCCGATCGTCAACGCCGTGGCGAGCGTGTCGCTGCCGCTGCGGTTCGACCCGCGGGAAGCGACCGCCGTCGGGTACGCCGTGGCGGTCGGCGACCGCTTCGGCGGCGAAAGCCCGACCCCGGGCGGCTTCCGGACCTGGCTGGGCGGTGACCACGCGGCCGGCGACGTGCAGATCTTCGCCGCCGCCCAGGTCAACGCCATGCCGATGGACCCCACCGAGCCCCACGCCGTGGGGATGGTGATGGACCGCGACTACGCGGGCCAGTGGGTCCCCGACGGAACCATCGTGCCGATCACGTCGGTTCTCCGCTGAAACCCCTGCAACGAAAGGAAAATCCCATGAAACGTCTCGCGGCCCGGGTCCTGCTGCCGCTCGCCGCGGCCACGGCGTTCACCGGCCTGGCCGGCGGCGTGGCGAGCGCCGACCCGGTCCAGGGTCCCGTCTGGCTGGTCCCCGGCGTCGACCTCGGCAGCGTGCTGGGCCCGCTCGGCCAGCCGGTCGCCCTGCTCGCCCCCGTCTTCGGTCTCGTCACCGCTGTTTCCTGACCCGAAAGGTGTATCCCATGAAGAAAAATCTCGCCCGTGCGGCCGGCGCCACGCTCCTGGCCGGGGCGGCCCTGTTCGGCGCGGCGGCGCCGGCACTGGCCGCGGACGGCCCCGGTGTCGTCGTGGTCGACGAGCCGGACACCGGCGGCCTGAACAACATCTGGACGTTCGCCCCGCTCGGCGTCCCGGTGCTCGGGCTGATCCAGTCGGTCAACGGCGTGCCCGGCAAGCTCCTGCCGTCCTGGTCCTGACCACTCCGGCGGCCCCCGCCCGGCGGGGGCCGCCCCGCTCCTTCCCCTGTCCTCTTGGGAGTGCCGATGTCCACCTCCACCGAACGTCCCTTCCTGCTCAGCTCACCCACCTCGTGCGCCGCGCCGCAGCCGGCGCCCGAAGAACCCGTCCGCGTGGTCCCGCTGGTCGTCGCGGCCGTGCTCGGCATCGGCCTCAGCTGGTACGTCTGGGCGTCCTACGGCGCCAAGTCCGGCGCGCTGCTGGTGCTCGGGCTGCTGCTCGGCCTGGCCCTGTTCCACTCCCGGTTCGGCTTCACCTCCGCGTGGCGGCAGCTGATCGCGGTCGGCAACGGCACCGGGCTGCGCGCGCACACCCTGCTCCTCGGCACCGCGGCCACGCTGATCGCCCTGATCGCGGGGACCGGGGCGGGCCTGTTCGGGGCCACGCCGAAGCTCACCGCCGGACCGGTCGGGCTGGCCCTGTTCGCCGGCGCGGCGCTGTTCGCGATCGGCATGCAGCTGGGCGGCGCCTGCGCTTCGGGCACGCTGTTCGCCGTCGGCGCCGGCCAGTCCACGATCGTGCCGACGCTCGGCGGCTTCATCGCCGGCTCGGTGCTGTTCACCTGGGCCTACCCGGTCTTCACCGGCTGGCCGCAGGTGTCCGGCTTCCTGCTCGCCGACCACGTGGGCTGGTGGGGATCATGGGCGATCACGATCGCCGCGCTGCTGCTCGTCGTCGTGGTGACGCGGGTGGTCCAGGCCCGCCGGACCCCGCCGCCGGTGGACACCGTCCCGACCGCGCGCGGCTTCGCCCGCGTGTTCCGGGGTTCCTGGCCGTTGCTGGCAGGCGCCGTCGTGCTGGGCGTGCTCGCCGCGGCGGTGGTGCTGGTGTCCGGAAGCCCGTGGGGCGTCACGTTCGCGTTCGCCCTGTGGGGCGCGAAACTGCTGCAGCTGGTCGGCCTGCACCCGGAAACCTGGGAGTTCTGGCAGACCCAGTCCAACGCCAAGGCGCTGGCGAGTCCGATTTGGACGGACCGGACGAGCCTCACCGACATCGGGATCATCCTCGGCGCCGCCGTCGCGGCCGCGGCCGCCGGAACCTGGAAGATCCGCGCGGAGATCCCGTGGCGGACCTTCGCCGCGGCCGTACTGGGCGGAATCCTCATGGGCATCGGCGCCCGGCTCGCCGGCGGCTGCAACATCGGCGCGTACCTGGCCGGCATTTCCACCGGCAGCATCCACGGCTGGCTCTGGGGCCTGTTCGCACTCGGGGGAACGTGGATCGGCATCCGGCTCCGCCCGCTGTTCGGGCTGGCCAATCCCCGGCCCACCGACAGCATCTGCTGAACCGCCCCGGATCGGCCGAAGCTCGGGTAGGCGGTCTGCCGCAGCTTGTCGTGAGTGGTAATTCGGGTTAGAACGCGAATTACCACTCACGACGCGCTTCCGGCGGCGGCCTCGGCTGTCCGGCCGGGCAGGGCACCCGCGTGGTGGGCTGAAAGGCGCTTTCATCTCGTGTGGCGCAGCGAAAGGGACTTTCGTCGCGCCGGACGCCAGGAAAGTCCCTTTCAGCTCACGCCGATGGCGCGCGGAAGGTGTCCTTCGGGGCGTCGGTGCCGCGGGAGCTTGCCGGATTCGTCCCGGTGAACGGGTATCGCGACGTCCAACTTGTCCGATAAGCTGATCAGATGCCAAGCGGACAGGAGTCTCCCGCCCCGGTCCGGGTCCGGACTCTTCCGGTGCAGGTGGCCGCCCACCTGACCCGGCGCATCGTGCAGGGCGGCGGGGCTCCCTCGGAACTGGAGATATCGCAGGAGTTCGGGGTCTCCCGCGCGGTGGCGCGGGAGACGCTCAAGATCCTGGCCTCACTGGACATCGTCGACGTCGCACAGGGACGACGTGTCGTCGTGCGGCCACGGGCGGAGTGGGACTACCTCAGCCCGTTGCTGATCGAATGGCTACCTGTCGAAATCGTCGACGAGCTGCTTCGTGAACTGCACCAGATGCGCGCGTTGCTGGAACCCGAACTCGCCGCGATGGCCGCGGCCGCCGTCACCAGCGAGACGCTGGCGCGGATGCGGGAACAGATCGGGCGCATGGCGGCGCTCGAAGCGGATTCCGATGCCTACCTCGAAGTCGACCACGAATTCCACATGGAGATCTGCCGGGCGGCGGACAACCGCATCCTCGACCGGATCATGTACTCCGCGCGCTGGCTCGGCACGGCCAGCAGGCGCGTCACCAACGAGGCGCCGTCCGGGCTGCGCCGCGCCACCGCCGAGCACACCGAGATCCTCGACGCGCTCGTCGCGCGCGATCCGGACCGTGCTCGCGCGGCCATGCGCGCGCACCTGGACAAAAGCTACTCGACGTTCCTTGCCGAAAGGCAACAGCGCAGCAAACGCTAGCGCACTGCACGACCGAGATCCGGAACCGACGACGAGGACGGACGAGGCATGGCAGAAAACACGGAGTGGTCGAGACGCACCTTCCTGGGGATGAGCGCACTGGGCGCGCTCGGTCTCGCCGGGTGCGGCAGCGGCCCCGCACCCGCACCGCAGGTCGACGTCCAGGTGCCCCAGGCACTGCTCGACCAGGCCGCCGCCCTCCGCGGCGGATCGGTGGGAATGCTTTCGCAGAAACTGTATTCGGAGGCCGCCAACAAGGCGCTGGACCGGTCGCTGCAGGTCTTCGCCAAGGCCACCGGCACCACCATCCGCAACGACCTGGTCTCCGGCGACGCCGGCGACATGGTGGCGAAGATGGACGCCGAGGTGAAGGCGGGCACCAACCGCGATCTGGCCTTCCTGAGCGACCGGCGGTTCGTCGGCCAGCTCCACAACCTCGGCGCGCTCACCGACGTCACCGACGTCGTCGAGGAAATGCGCACGCTCTACGGGGAACCGGCGACCGAGGCGAACAACTACTGCGTGTTCGGCGGTCGCTGGTACGCGATCCCGTACCACTTCATCGCGACCGCGATGTACCTGCGCAAGGACTGGTACACCGAGAAAGGCCTGCCGCTCAAGCCGTACTACACGTGGGAGGAGCTGCGCGACAACGCGCTGGCCGTCTCCGATCCGGCGAAACGGCGCTTCGGCTGGGGCCTGACGGTGAACCGCTCGGGCGACGCCAACGGCTTCATCACGAACGTCATCAACACCTACGGCGGGGCGATCGCCGACAACACCGGCACCAAGGTCGTGTTCAACTCGCCGGAGACCGTCGCCGCCGTGACGTTCATCGGCGACATCTACCGCAACCCGAAGTACGCGCCGATGCTGCCGCCGGGAGTCGGCAGCTGGACCGATTCGAGCAACAACGAGAACTGGCTGGCCGGGATCCTGGGCCTGACGCTCAACCAGTTCAGCGTCTACGCCGACTCGAAGACGAAGAAGAACCCGGTCTACGGCAACACGCATCCGTTCAACGGCGCCACCGGGCCGGCACTCGACCGGCCGCTCGCGTACGGGGAGTCCAACTCGTTCGTCGTGTTCAAGGGCGCGAAGAACCCCCAGCTGGCCAAGCTGGTGGCGAAGTTCATGGCAGGCGGGAGCGCGCTGCTCGGCGTCGCCAAGGAAGCACCGTGCCTGGTCAACCCGTCGTGGGACAAGGTGTGGGACTCCGACCCGTACTACACCACCGGTGACCCGGCCTTTCCCGCGCTGCGCGAGCAGACCCGCACGCCGCTGCCGGTCAAGACCAAGACCGGCTACGCGTTTCCGCAGGCGCCGAGCCCCGGCGAGCAGGCGGCCGTCGCCGCCTACGTGCTGACCGACATGATGCAGTCGGTCATCCAGGGCACCCGGCCCGCCGAAGCCGTCGCCGCGACCCACGCCCGGATCGTGCAGATCTTCGAGCAGCAGGGCTACCGGCAGTGACCGTCCTGCGTCCGAAGAGGACAGAGCGGGCGCCGGTCCGCCCGGCGCCCGCCGCGTCGTCCTCGCTCACGCGGTCGCAGCGGCTGCTCGGGCGCGACTGGCGTCTCGCCGCGGTCTTCGTCGGGCCGACGCTGGTGCTGGTCGCCGGGTTGATCCTGGTCCCTATCGCCGGTTCGGTCATCACCAGCGCCACCGAACGCCACGGCGCGGAGACGGTCTTCGTCGGGCTGGACAACTACGTCGCCCTCATCGGCGACGGCCTGTTCCACAAGGGCGTGCTCAACTCGTTCGTCTTCACCGCCTACGCCGAGATCTTCAAGGTGACGCTCGGGCTCATCGCGGCGCTGATCCTGCACCACCTGCGCCGCGGCAAGGCGATCGTCGCCGGGGTGATCCTGCTGCCGTGGGTGATCCCGACCGTCGTCACGGCCTTCACCTGGCGGTCCCTGCTGGACCCGATCTTCGGCAGTGTCAACAGCCTGCTGACCGAGACCGGGATCGGACCGGCCCTCGCCGCGCTCGGGCTCGTCGACTCCTGGCCCGCGGAATGGCTGTCCGATCCCGCGCTCGCGATGCCGTCGGTGATCCTCGTCAACGTCTGGAAGGGCATCCCGTTCTTCACGGTGACGTTCCTCGCCGGGCTCAAGGCCATCGACGGCAACCTGCACGAGGCGGCGATGGTGGACGGTGCCTCGCCGTGGCAGCGCTTCGTGCACATCACGCTGCCGGGGCTGCGTCCCGTCATGATCGTGACGGTGCTGCTGTCGTCGATCTGGACGTTCAACAACTTCGACCTGATCTGGCTGATGACCCAGGGCGGGCCGGGGGACGCGACCGCCCCGTACGTGATGGTGGCGTACTCGAAGGCCATCCAGCAGCTGCAGCTGGGCGCGGGCGCCGCGGTCACGCTGGTGATGCTGCCGGTGATCGGCGTGCTCGTGGTGATCCTCGTGCGGATGATGCGCCGCAGCGACCTGCCGCGCGCCGTCGATCTCGGACGCCGCCGGCTGACGCCCGCGCAGCGTCGCGCGCTGCCGTGGGTGATCATCGCGGTGTCGGTGCTCGTGCTGGTCTGGGCGTCGCCGCACATCGCCTGGAAGGCCGCTGTCGTGCTGGGGGTGTTCGTGCTGCTCGCGGCCATCGTCGGCCGGGTCGTCTCCGCGCTCGCGGCACGGGGCAGCCGGCTCGCCGCGCGCCTGGTCGGCGGCACCGGAACCGGCGTTGCGCTCGCAGGGCTGCTGGGTTTCGTGCTCGCGCCGCTCTACTGGGTGACGGTCACGGCGTTCAAGTCCGACGACCAGATCGTCGCGCGCACCGACGATCTCTGGCCGACCCCGTGGACCACCGACCAGTTCACCAACCTGTTCACCGGGGCGTTCGGCACCTGGTACGTCAACACGATCCTGGTGTCGGTGGCCTCCACCGTGATCGCCCTGGTCTGCGCGGCACTGGCCGGCTATGCGCTGGCACGGCTGAAGTTCCGCGGTTCGGAGAGCTTCACGGTGACGATCCTGCTCACCTACGTCATGCCGGGCGCGCTGCTGTTCATCCCGCTGTACCAGCTGGTGAGCGCGATCGGGCTCAACGACTCGCCGTGGTCGCTGGTGCTCGCGTACCCGACGTTCACGCTGCCGTTCGCGACGTGGCTGCTCGTCGGCTACTTCAAGTCGATCCCGGCCGATCTGGAGGAGGCAGCGCTGGTCGACGGCTGCACGCGGTTCGGGGCGTTCCTGAGGATCGTGCTGCCGCTTGCCAAGCCGGGCCTGCTCGCGGTCGCGCTGTTCACGCTGACCAACGCGTGGAACGAGTTCCTGTTCGCGTTCGTGTTCATCACCAAGGACGACTACAAGACGCTGCCGGTCGGCATGCAGTCGATGATCTTCGGCGACGTCGTGCCGCAGGGCCAGCTGGCCGCGGCGTCGCTGCTGGTCAGCATCCCGGTGGTGCTCATGTACGGGTTCGGGCAGCGGTTCCTGACCGAGGGCCTGACCGCGGGCGCGGTGAAGGGCTGAGTGCGCCCAGACTGACGTCGACGACCGTGCGAAGCTCCCGCGGGCTCGCCCCGGCCCGGCTCAGCACCGCCAGCGACTGGTTGACCGCGGCGAAGTGGACGGCGAAGTCCCGGGCATCGGGCAGAGCCGCGGCGGTCAGCGCGGCGCGCAACCGCTTCTGCTGGGCTTCGAGAGCCCGGACCGCGCGTGCGGCGATGGCCGGGCTCAGTGCCGGGATCGCCATCGCGGTCTGGGCGATCAGGCAGCCGTCGGGCACCGCGGGGTCGGCGATGCGGCGCAGGGTGACGTCGAAGAAGGCACGCACTGCCCGCAGCGGGTCTTCGGCCGCGCCCGCGAGGGCCTGGTCGTACTGCTCGCCGTACCGCGTGGCGTAGCGGTCCAGGCAGCGCAGGTACAGCGAATCCTTGTCGCCGAGGGAGGCGTAGATCGAGCTGCGGTTCAGCCCGGTGGCCCTGGACAGGTCGTCCACGGAGGTCGCGGCGTAGCCTGCCCGCCAGAACTGGACCATCGCCGCGTCGAGTGCGACGTCCATGTCGAACTGCTTCCGTCCTGCCATCGCCCCACCATCCCATCTTGGACCAACCAGTTCAAGATGAGGTAGGTTTGCGCCATGATCTCCCGGTTGCCGCTGCCCGGCCTGCCCGGTTTCACCCACCGCTGGACCGAGGGGGAGGGCGTCCGGCTGCACGCCGTGGACGGCGGCCGTCCGGACGGCCCGGTGGTCGTCCTGCTCGCCGGCTTCCCGCAGACCTGGTGGGCGTGGCGCAAGGTGCTGCCGGAGCTGGCCCGCCGGTACCGGGTCCTCGCGATCGACCTGCCCGGGCAGGGCCATTCGGACCGCCCGCCCGGCAGCTACGACACCCACACCGTCGCGGCGCGCGTCCACGCGGCCGTGATCCGGCTCGGCGTGGCGAAGTACTGGCTCGTCGCCCACGACATCGGGGCCTGGGTGGCGTTTTCGCTGGCCCTGAACCACGAGCGGCAGCTGCACGGTGTCGCGCTGCTGGACGCCGGCATCCCGGGAATCACCCTCCCGGAGTCCATCCCGACCGATCCCGCACGGGCGTGGAAGACCTGGCACTTCGCGTTCCACACGGTGCCCGATCTTCCGGAGATCCTCCTGGCGGGCCGCGAGCGGGACTACGTGGCGTGGTTCCTGAAGGCCAAGGCGCTGTCCCCGGACACGTTCGCCGACGCCGAAATCGACCACTACGCCGCCGCGATCGCGGCCGGGGACGGCTTACGCGCGGCCCTGGCCTACTACCGCGATGCCGCGGAATCGGGACGCCGCAACCACGAAGCGCTAAGCCGGGGCGCATTGTCCTTGCCGGTGCTGGGAATTTCGAGTTCCCACGGCTCGATCCCGGACATGGCGGCGTCCCTGAGCCCCTGGGCGGCCGACACACGGGGAGTCGTGATCCCCGGCGCGGGACACTTCATCCCCGACGAGCAACCCGCCGCGGTGGCCGAGGCGGTGACCGCGTTCATCGGGGACCGAACCGGTAGCGCAGGACGCGGGTGCCCTGCCGGGACAGTGCGGTGCTGTGGCTCATGAGCCGCGTGACCGTGCGCAGGGGCTGCGGAAACGCGGCCACTTCCGGGGCGCGGGTCAGCAGCTGCTCCTCGGCCAGGGTCAGGCCGGCCTGCCAGGTTTCGGGCTCGCGCGGGTCGTCGAACCCCTGCGCGGCGGCGATCCCGATCGCCTTGATCGCCGGGTGGTACTTCATCGACCAGGCGGCGAACCGGGTGTAGCCGTTGAGGGCGAGTTCCCCGGTCTCGAAGTGCGCGGTCAGCTCCCGGGCCAGCCGCCGGAAGGTGTCGCCGGGCAGGAACGGCAGCAGTCCTTCGGCGACGATCATGGCGGGCCGGTCGCGGGGGAGCGGGTCGAGCCACCCCGGCGTGGTCAGGTCGGCGCCGAGCCGCAGCGACCGGTCCGGCAGGAACCGCGGCCGCAGGTCGACGACGTCGGGGAAGTCGACGTCGTACCAGTCGACGCCGTCCGGCGGGTCGCAGCGGAGGACGCGGGTGTCGAGCCCACAGCCGAGGTCGAGCACGACGGCGCCCGGGTGGGCGGCGACGAACGCCCGGACCGCGTCGTCGAGTTTCCTGGCACGCAGTGCGGTGCTGCCGACGAGACCAGGCTTGAGCTTGAGCTTGCCGAAGTCGTAGTCGATCTGGTCGGCGACGGCGGCGGAATGGGTGTCGCCGAGGATCGGGTGGGGCAGCTTGCTGTCCAGCGCCCTCGCGTAGAGGGTGAGCAGCAGGGTTTCCCGGAGCGGGTCCAGGTCCAGGCGGTACACGGAAGTCCTCACGGTGTCGGGGGATTGCGCGCGGCGATGTCGCGCAGCCAGGTCAGCGACCGCTGGGCGGCGCGGATGCGTTCGGCGTGCGGGCCGGCGAGTGCCACGCCTTCGTCGGCGATGTCGCCGAAGGCGCCGAGACTGTCGAGCTTGCGCTGGATCACCTTGTGCCAGGCGTCGTCTTCGATGCGGTAGTAGGTGGTCCGGTCACCGGGCACGCGAACCCTGCGCACGAGCCCGATGGCGGAGAGAAAGCGCATGTTCGACGTCAGCGAGGCGCGGCTGGCCTGGATCGTCTCGGCAATCTGGCCGGCGGAGCGTTCGGGCGGGTCGCAGATCATCAGCAGGCCGAGAATCCGCCCGGTGATCGGCGGCAGCGCCCATTCCTCCACGCAGAACGTGGCCACGCGCTCGATCCACTGCAGCACCTCGTCCTGGTTGTCCGGACCGGACACAGCGCTCCTCCTCGACTAGTTGCTTCAGTCTCGACTGAAATGACTAGCCGTGTCAACCCCAACATCGTGGCCAGGAAGAGTGCGGTCGTGCTGGGATACGGGCTGTGGCAGCTGCACATGGTGGGGGACTGATGGCCGAGTTCCGGTACAAGATCACGAAGTACGACCCGCGGTTCTACAGCGGGCCGGGCGGGGCGTACACGCGGGACGAGTGGACGTCGTTCTCCGACATCGGGAAGACGTTCGACGGGGTGGAGCTGACCCGGGAGGCGTACGAGCGGATCGAGGGGCTGTACCTGATGGCAGTGCGCACCGGCCTCGAGGCGGCGGGCATCGAGCAGCTGCGGGTGCGCGGACTCGAGGATCACGGAGACGCGCCTGATTCACTGACCGAGGGAAAGCCGGTCGCACTGCCCGAGGCGGTGGAGATCTGCCGGGCACTCCTGCGCGAGGCCGGTTTCTGGTGCCGGTTGGAGGACGGCGACCGGGCGTATGTCCACGTCGGGTACGACTACTACCTCTACCTGGGGACCCCGGTCGATGTCGGGCCCGCGCTCGCGCCGATCGTGGAGGCCGGGTTGTTCGTCGAGGCCGGGTTCACCTCGCCGTATATCGAATAGCGGTGCGCACCGCTGAACACCGGCGAGCCCGCACCACCGGGGCGCGGGCCCGCTTGCGGTCAGGGGGTGCTCGGGCCGGGCTTCGGGACGTCGCCGATGTAGGGACCGCCGCCCATTCCGCCGATCGGGGATGGGTCCGTCAGGGGGGCGCTTGCCGCGGATGCCGCCGGGGCGAGCACCGCGAGGGCGGCCGCGGTCAGCAAAGCGGCTGCTACAGCACGTTTCATGGTCTGCTCCTTCACGTTCCCCCGTATCGTGCTCGCCCCGACTTCCAAACCGCTTCCGTCCTCACGACGGCGGCGCAGAGGGTGGCCGGTTCCTGCCAGTGTGCGCCGGGCCACCACTCAAGGAGGTTGACTCGGGCACAGCAGAATCCGGCGGACCCAGGAGGGGCAGATGAACGAGACGATGGTGCAGTACCGGCCGAGCCGGGTCCCGTTTGCCTTGGCCGTGACCTTCTCGCTCCTGCTCGGCCTGCTGGCGCTGGCGGCCGCCGCGGGCGGGCTCGACCTGGACGACGCCGCCGCGACCACCTTCGGTGCCGTGCTCAGGACCGTGCTTGCCGTGGTCGGTCTGTGCTGTCTCGTCGGCGTGGTGCTGCTGGCGTTGTCGCGGTCGGCGGGGCGGATCTGGACCGCGGTGGCCGGTGCGCTCGCCCTGGCTCTGCCGGTGCTGGTCTCCGCCGCCTTCGCGGCTCCGGCCGACGCGGCCATGGGCGTCCGGCAGGCGGGTGGCCTCCTGGTGCTGGTGACGGTGACCCTGTTCGGCCTCCTGACGATGGTGCACAGCCTGCGCCGTGACACCCGTTACGTGATCACCACTTCGGCACGGGCGCGTTGACGAACTCGTGCCGGATGGCCCGCACCTCGTCGACGAGGGCTTCCACCCCGGCCACGGCCTTCTTCAGGACGTCGTCGGCTTCGTGGAGATAGTTCTCGAGGATGTCGTAGCAGCCACCGGCCTGCAGTTCCTTCTGGTGCTTCATTTCCTGGCCGATGTCGTTGATGGTCATGACGGCCGCGACGGCCTTTTCGAGCTGGACGCCGGCGATCACGTTGGTGATTCCGCTCAGCAGCATCCACCCGATGTCGGAAAGGTGCTGGGTCTGGTTGTCCCAGGCGTGCACGTTCCGCACACAAGCGCCCATGAGGTTGTCGATGTCGAGCCGGGCGCCGTGGATCACCGCGGCGTAACCCACCAGGCAGTGCGCCATCCGGCCGAGCCCCTGGCCGCGGTAGAGGTCGCCGGGATCGCGGTCGCCGTGCCAGAGGTGCAGTTTCGCGAACTGTTCCATCGCGGCCTTGCCGGCGTCGTCCTTCCAGAACTGCCAGACGTATCCGCCGTCTTTCGCGAAGTTCTCGACGAGCTGGACCCACAGGGGATGGGACTGCCCCAGCCGCGCGGCCTCGATCCGGTCGAGCGCGCTGCCGACCCAGCCGCCGGAAACGACCTTCAGCGATTCCCGGATCTCGTTCGCGTGCTCGGGAACCGTGCCGATGTCCTGCCCGGACAGAATGTCCGCGTGGTAGAAGAAGTCCTCGGGAGTCAGGTCCGGCCGGGGATCGCTGCGTGCGGACCCCTGCAGGATCGGGTATTCGTCGTAGAAGTCGGCTTCGCCCGGGGTCAGGCCCGAGCGCAGCTCGCCGTCGTTCATTTCGGTGATTTCGATCTTGCCGACGTCGACGTACCGGGGCGGCCAGGTGTCGCCGGTGTACTTCAGTTCCGCGAGACTGCGCAGCATTCCGCGCAGCCGCGGCGCATTGCCGTCGAGGAAGACCGCGTCCAGGTGGCTGATGCCCTCGTAGCTGTCGTCGTAGGTCCACGTCATGGCCGCGGCCCGTCCGCCGTGCCGAGCTGGGTGGCGATCCGGTTCAGCGACTCGGTGGCTCGCGCCTCGGTCGCCTGGTACGTCCCGGCGGCCTGCCGGAGCCGATCACGAAAGCCTTCCAGGAACAGGCAGAAGGCGTCCTCGTCGGCGAGGAACTCGTCGAAGACCTTCTCGAAGGCCGCGCTGAAGTTCTCCAGGCCGCGCTGGTAGCCGCCGGTCTTGCCGTAACCCGCTCGCAGGTGCAGGCCGCCGTGGACCTCGTTCCCGACGTCGTGGAGATCGACATTTCGTGCTCTGAAGTGCCGTACTGCGTCGTCCACCAGATTCGCGGCCTTTCCAGTTCCGCGGGATTCACGTCCGTCACAGGGCCCTCCCTCGTCGGCCGGACAGGGCCAGCGTAGAACTTCGTCGCCGGTTTCGTGGCAAGTTGTCGCGATTGCTCGGTGGACAGCCAGCCTCACCCCGTGCTAAGACTCTTAGTAACAAAACATCTCTGGGGGAGAGCTATGCGGGGGAAGATCGCGGCACTTGTCATCCTGCTCGTCACCGCCCTGGCCCAGCCGGTGGCCGCGGCGCCGCGGCTGGACTGGGTGCCCTGCGGGCCGGCCGCGGACTGCGCGAAGATCACTGTCCCGCTGGACTGGGACGTCCCGGACGGCCCGCGGATCACGCTCGCGTTCAACCGGCACAAAGCCGACCCGGCGCACCGCAAGGGTGCCCTGTTCATGGCGCCCGGGGTGGGGTTCGACTTCCTGCTGACCGACGTCCGGTCCGGGGTGTTCGCGATGTTCCCGGACCTGCTGCGCGACTTCGACCTCATCGGCGTGGACGTCCGCGGCGGCGGGATCCATCCCTTCAACGGCAGGCAACCGGCGCCGTTCCGCTCCGACGCGATCGAGTGCGGACTGCCGGTGCACGATCCCGGCATCAGCTCCTCGGCGGCCGAGGTCGACGCGCTCGTCCGGTACAACCGCGCGTACGAGGCGAGCTGCACCAGCCCGCTGGCCGACCATATGGACGCCGTCACCCAGGCCAAGGACCTCGACGCCGTCCGGGCCGCGCTGGGGGAGGAGAAGGTGAGTTTCTTCTTCTACGGCTACACCGGTCCCGGCCAGGCCTACGCGCGCCTGTTCCCGCACCGTGTCCGGGCCATGGCGATGGACAGCCCGCTCGACCACAGCGTTCCCGTCGTGGTCAGGGCCGCCGAGTACGCGTCCACAGTGGAGCGTGAGTTCAACCGGTTCGTCGCGTGGTGCAACGGATCGGCGAGCTGTGTCCTTCATGGACAGGATGTCGCCGCGGTCTACGACTCGCTGCTGCGCCATGCCGACCGATATCCGGTGCGGCTCGACCTGCCGCCCGAGCCGGGGCGTCCGGAGCCGCAGCAGGCCACGGTCCTGGTGCGGGGTGACGACCTGGCCTTCCTGACCGAGCAGCTGCTGGAAATCGGCGATCTCACGCTGCCCGGCGGGGGCATGGGCTGGGCCGACCTCGCCACCGCCATCCAGCAGGCGGGCAGTGGCGCGAGCCCGACGTTCGCGTTCGTCTACCGCTACTCGTGGGGCTACCGCGACCTGTGGAACCCGCTGCGGGCCGGGCAGTGCGACGACTACCCGGCGTCGGTGGTCGACCTCGCGGCCGCCCGGCCGATCGTGACCGCGCTGGCTCCGCACACCCGCGGCGCGTCTCAGGCGTGGGACGCCTTGAGCGGCTGTGTCGGACGGAGGCCGGGAACGAATCCGCCAGGGCCGACCGTGGTCCGGGGTGTGCCGCCGGTTCTCGTCGTGGGGGCGCGGGGCAACCCTTGGTCGCCGTATCCGGACGTCGCCAGGGTGTCGGCGGAAATCGGCGGCAGCGTGCTGCTGACGTACGCGGGCGACGCCCACATCGCGTTCCTGTCGTCGCCGTGCGTGGCCGCGCACATCCAGTCCTATTTGGACGAACTGACGCTGCCCGCGGCGGGCACCGTGTGCCCGGCCGTGCCGGTCAGGACACCCGGACCTTGAGGGTGTCCAGCCCCCGCGTCAGCACGCTTTCCTGCCAGCGCACCGAATCCGGTGCAGCGTCCAGCTCCAGGTTTCCGAAGCGGCCGAGCAGTGCGCGGAGCGCGATCTCGCCCTCCATCCGCGCCAGGGGTGCGCCCAGGCAGTGGTGGATGCCGTGCCCGAAGGCCAGGTGGCCGCCCGCGGGCCGGGTGATGTCGCACTCGTGGGGGTCCGGGAACCGGGCGGCGTCGCGGTTCGCGGCCAGCAGCGACACCAGGACGAACTCGCCTGCGGGAATCTCGACCTCGCCGACCCGGACGGGTTCCGCCGTGAAACGCAGCGTCGCCAGGTGGACCGGGCTTTCGAAGCGCAGGAACTCCTCGATCGCGCCGGGGATCAGGGCGGGGTCCTGCCGGAGCCGGGCCAGCAGCTCCGGCCGCCGGAGCAGGATCAGCACGCCGTTGCCGATCAGGTTGACCGTCGTTTCGTGCCCGGCCACCAGCAGCAGGAACGCCATCGACAGCAGCTCCACTTCGGACAGCCGGTCGCCCGCGTCCGTGACGTGCACGAGGCCGGACAGCAGATCCTCGCCGGGCGCGGCACGCTTGGCCTCGATCAGCTCCGCCAGGTAGGCCGCGAGCGCCGTCGAGTGGTCCTGCAGCTGCGCCGGGTCGGCACTGCGGACGATCGTGCCGGACCAGGTCCGGAACCGGGCGCGGTCGGCGTGCGGCACGCCCAGCAGCTCGCAGATCGCGATGATCGGCAGCGGGGACGCGAAGGCGTCCAGCAAATCGACGGTTCCGGCGCCCTCGACGTCGTCGAGCAGCTCGGCGGCGACCTGTTCGAGCCGCGGCCGCAGGCGCTCGACGGTGCGCCTGGTGAACGCCTGGGTGACCAGCTTGCGCAGCCGGGTGTGGTCCGGCGGATCGAGGTTGAGCAGATGCGCTTCCAGCGCCGAGGAGAACCCGCGCTCTGGGGTGTCCGCCGCCTGCCGGGCGCGGTACAGCTCCATCATGCGGTCGTTGTCCTTGCGCAGCCTGCTGTCGGCCAGCAGTGCCCGTGCGTCCGAATAGGACGTCGCCAGCCACACGCGCCGACCGGGTGGCAGCCACGCGCCCGCCTCCGGCGGCATGATCACCTGCTGCACCGGCGCATGGCGCAGGCTCTCATAGAACGCGCGCGGGTCCTCGACGAACTTCCGGTCCAGCTCGATGGGGACGTCCGGTTTCGGCAAGGCACACCTCCGGTGGCAGCAGCGTCTGGCCCGGACCGTACCCGCAGGTCCGCGACTTCCGGAGTCGTGAAGACGAGAATCAGAAATCGGCGGAACATCTTTACGGCCGGGACAGTCAGTGCCCGGCCGCGCAGGCCTCCGCCGGTTCGCGGTAGCGCGCCACCGGTCCCAGCGTCAGCATTCCGCTGCCCGCCCCGGCGTGTTCCGAACCCGCCTCACGCAGGGCGGTCGCGGCCCGGGCGGCGACGGCTCGGTCGCCGAGGACCACGGCCGCGTGCGCGGTCAGGCACCACATCGCCTCCTGCATGTGGTCGTACGGCGGCTCCGGCGCCGCCGCGAGCGCGGCACGGGCTTCCTCGTCCCGGCTCTGGGCGAGCAGGACGTGCGGGTGGGCCCAGTGCCGGTACGGGCCCCAGTCGAGGTGCCGGTCGGTGGGGGCCGGGCGGTCGTGCAGCAGCCGTAGTCCCAGCAGGGCCAGCGGAAACAGACCGCGGTGCAGGCCCGGCATCCCGGCGGGCCGCAGGGCGTCTTCCGCGGCGCGGTACTGCGCCGCGGCCTCGGCGGGCGACGGTCCGCCGGGTTCGGTGCTGCGGGTGGCCGTCACCATGGCACGGAACCAGGCGGTCAGGACGGCGACGAGCGGCGCCTCGGTGCCGGCCGCGAGCTTTTCCGCCTCGGTGGCCTGCGTGGCCGCCGCCTCGAAGTCGCCGCGGGCCGAGGCGGACTGCAGGCGGACGAGCCTGCCGAGGACGGCGAAGTTCGGCAGGTCGTGTTTCGTGGCGACGTCGAGGATTTCGGCGCCGATCCCGTCCCGCACGGCCGCGAGCCCGGGACGGGTGAACGACTGCAGGAACACCCCGTTGAGCGCGAACGCCAGCAGCGCGGGATCGGCCAGTTCCCGGGCCAGCGTCTCGGCTTCGCCTGCGGCCTGACGGGCGCGCTCGCGCTCGGGGCCGGTCTGGCCTGCGCTGCGGCTTTCGACGGCGATCGTGGCCAGGAGCCGGGCCCGCAGTCCGGCGGGGGCGTCCGGGCCGAGCCCGGTGAGCGTGCGTTCGGCGGCCGCGACGACGGCGCGGGACTGCTCGAGGTCGTCGGCGCGGCTCCAGATCGCGGGCACGTCGTAGGCGCCGATGACCCGGGCGGTCAGCTCGAGGTCGCCGGTGCGTTCGGCGGCCTGGATCGCGGCGAGGCGGTCGCGCCGGGAGTGGACGAGCGCGTCGCCGCCGGCCAGCGCGAGCGTGCGGGCCAGGTGCACCGTGGTGCGCGGGCCGAGCCGGAGACTCCCGCCGGTGTAGGCGACGGGTCCGGCGAGGATGTCGGCTTCCAGGCGTTGCAGCTCGGCACCGGGGTCGAGCCCGAGCTGGCCGACGAGCATCCGCCGAGCGCGCCGGAGGGTGTCCAGGGCGTCGGCCTGGCGGCCCGCGCGGTGCAGCGCGCGGGCGAGCAGCCCCCAGGCGGGCTCGCGCCAGGGGTGTTCGGCGACGTGCGCGCCGAGTTCGGCGACGAGATCGGCGCCCTCGCCGGCGTCGAGCAGGATGCGGGCACGCAGTTCGAGCCCCGCCAGCCGCAGCTCCTCGAGCCGGTGCTGTTCGCGCTGCACCCACGGCGAGGCGGGCAGGTCGGCGTAGACGGGCCCGCGCCAGTCCGCGAGTGCCGCGGCGAGGCCGGTCACCGCGGCGGGCGTGTGCCGGGCACGGGCGAGGGCGTCCTCGAACCGGTGGACGTCGATGTTCTCCCGGGGCAGGCGCAGGGCGTACCCGGTGCCTTCGGTGACGATCACCCGCGGGGGAGTCCGGGGCGGCCTGCCGGGTTCGAGCGCGCGGCGCAGCGCGGCGACGAACGTCCGCAGCGCGCCGACCGCGCGGGCGGGCGGCTCGGTCCACAGGTCGCCGACGAGTGTGCCGGTGGTGACCAGCCGCCCCTCGGCGGCGACGAGCCGGGCGAGCACCTCCCGGTGGCGCGGACCGCCGAGGTCGACGGGGCTGCCGTCGTCCCGCAGCGCCCGCACGGCACCGAGCACGTCGATTCGCATGACCCCATCATGGGTCCCCGCCCCGGCGCGCGCCCGTGCGCACTGATCGGTTGCTGATCGGCGTCGCGCAGGCTGGCCGCGTCAGGTTCCCGATCCGGAAAGACAGCCTTCGATGACCCTCACCATTCCCGGTTTCGACCACCTCCGCCTGCCCGGTGCCGGCGGTACCGAGCTGGCGGCCGCCGTCGGCGGCAGCGGCAGGCCGGTGGTCCTGCTGCACGGTTTCCCGCAGACCCACCTGATGTGGCGGCACGTCGCCGCGCGGCTGGCCGGCGAGCACACGGTGATCTGCCCGGACCTGCGTGGGTACGGCGCCAGCGACAAGCCGGCGGCCACCGGCGAGGAGGTGTACGCCAAGCGCACGATGGCCGCCGACGTGGTGGCCCTCGCGGCGGCACTCGGCCACGAGCGCTTCGCCCTCGTCGGGCACGACCGGGGCGCGCTGGTCGCCTTCCGCGCCGGTCTCGACCACCCCGAGACCGTCTCGCACCTGGGCATCCTCGACGTCGTGCCGACGCTGGACATGTGGGACGTGCTGCACGGCGTCCCGGCGGCCGTCGGCTACCACCTCTTCCTCATGGCGCAGCCGCCGGGACTGCCGGAAACGATGATCGCCAACAGCGCGGACGCGTTCTTCGGCTCGTTCCTCGACGCCTGGGCCAACGACCCGGCGGCCATCCCGGACGACGTCCGCGCCGAGTACCTGCGGGCGAGCGCGGCGGCGGTGCCGTCGATCGTCGCGGACTACCGCGCCTCGGCGGGCATCGACGTCACCCACGACCAGGCCGACCTCGACGCGGGGTCGCAGCTGGCCATGCCGGTGACGGTGGTCCAGCAGGACTGGGGCGCCCAGCTGGGGTATGACGCCGCCGCGGTGTGGCGGGCGTGGGCGCCGGACCTGGACCACCGGCTGACCCGGGCCGGGCACTTCATGGCCGAGGAAGCGCCCGAGGAGATCGTCACGGCGATCCGGGACCTGCTGGCCCGCTGAGGGGCCCCGACTTATCCGGCCGCCGGGGTGCCGGCGAGGTCGCCGGCGCCCGGCGGCGGGCCGAACCGGTTCGCGTGCGGCTGACCGCGGTCGGAAAGCATGATGAGCAGGGCGATCAGGCCGAGCGCCGAAATCGCCAGCCACAGCCAGCCACCCCGGCGGCCGAGGTCGTGGAGCCTGCGGACCCCGACCGCGACCATGGGCACCAGCATCAGCAGGTAGAGCACCATCAGCGGCGTGAAGTCCGTTTCCACCGCGGGCACGCTCACGGCGGCGACGGCGAGGAACAGCAGCCAGAACTCCTTGCGGGTGGCCCGTCCCCGGAAGCTCACGCACCACCTGAGGCCCTTGCCGATCGTCTTCATCGCCACCTCCGTGTCTCCGGTCAGTGTCGGACCCGGCGGGGTGGTGCGGAGCGTGCTGTCCGGAAGCTGCCAAGCGCGGCCGGATCAGTCCTCGGGCAGCGCCGGGCCCGGCTCGTACGGCAGCACCGAGCGGTGCCGGACCGGGGAGGACAGCACGATCGACGTCGTCGTCGACCCGACTTCGGCGAACTCCGCCAGCAGGCGCTCCAGGTGCACCGTGTCGCGGACGACGACCTTGAAGATCCAGCAGTCGTCCCCGACGACGTGGTGGGCCTCCAGGACCTCCGGGCGGTCCAGGATGCGCTTCATCGGGGTGCGGTCGGCGGTGCGGACCGCGGGCGCCAGCCGGACGAACGCGTTCAGCCGGTGCCCGAGCGCCGCCGGGTTGACCACGGCCGAGTAGCCGAGGATCGCGCCGCCCTCCTCCAGCCGCCGCAGCCGGTCCGAGACGCTCGGTGAGCTGAGGCCGACGCGGCGGCCCAGCTCGGCCAGCGTCATCCGCCCGGACTCCTGGAGCAGCGCCAGCAGCGACCGGTCGACCTCGTCGAATACGCCATCTCGGTGAGAACCCTCGTCCCACCTGTGTTCCTGAGGCATTATCCTCCTTGGGGTCGACTGATCTAAGGTCGATGGTATCAAATGCTTTAGGTCTATAGGCTCGTCACTCGGGAGGGGTCGAGAGTGAGTTCCGCGCGTATCGGCATCGGGCAGGGCACCGCGATCTACGTGGGCGCCATCCTCGGTGCGGGCATCCTGGCGTTGCCTTCGCTGGCCGCCAAGGAGGCCGGGCCTGCCTCCGTGCTCGCCTGGGCCCTGCTGCTGCTGTTCTGTGTCCCGGTCGCGACGACGTTCGCGGCACTCGGCGGCCGGTATCCCGACGGCGGCGGCGTCGCGACCTTCGTTTCGAAGGCGTTCGGGCCCCGCGCGTCCGCCGTCGTGGGGTACTGGTTCTACTTCGCCCTGCCCGCCGGCGCGCCCGCGACGGCGTACGTGGGCGGCCGCTACGTCGCGGACGCACTCGGCGGCGGCCAGACGGAGGCGTTGCTCATCGCGGTCGTGCTGCTCGGGCTCGCGTTCACCAGCAACGCGCTGGGCCTGAAGATCTCCGGCCGGGTGCAGCTCATGCTCGTCGGCGTGCTCGCGCTGCTGCTGCTGATCGCGTGCGTGGCCGCGCTGCCGTCCGCACGCACGGCGAACCTGACTCCGTTTGCGCCGCACGGTTTCTGGTCGGTGGGCAGCGCGGCGAGCCTGCTGTTCTTCTCCTTCGCCGGCTGGGAGGCCGTGACGCACCTGTCCGGCGAGTTCCGCAACCCGGCCCGTGACCTGCGCCGGGTCACCGCGCTGACGCTGGCCGTCGTCGCGATCCTCTACATCGGACTGTCGGTGACCTCGGTGCTGGTCCTCGGCCCGCAGCTGGAGGACAGCCCGGTCCCGCTGAGCCTGCTGCTCCAGGCAGGCGTCGGCGGCGCAGCCTCGGCAATCACCGCGACGGTGGCGGCCCTGCTCGCCCTCGGCACGATGACGGCCTACCTGGCGGGCGCAAGCCGCCTCGGCGCGGCCCTGGCCCGCGACGGCGCCCTGCCGAGCTGGATGGCCAAGGGCAACAAGGCAGGCGAAGTCCCGCGGCGCAGCCTCGCGGTCCTCGGCGTGCTGTCGGTGGCGGTCTCGGTGATCGCGTTGACGACCGGCGCGTCGCTGGGGTCGGTCATGCTGGGCGCGTCGGCGTGCTTCATCGCGGTCACGGTCGCGGGCCTGGTCGCGGGAGCCCGCCTGCTGCCGACCGGCCGCCCGGTGTGGTTCGGCGCGGTACTGGCGGCCGTGGTCATGGGCGTGGTGCTGGCGTTCTCCGAGTGGTTCCTGCTGGTGCCGCTCGTGCTGGGCGTGGCGGCGGTGCTGTACAGCCGTCGCCGTGGTGTGGTTCCGGTCGAGGCGGCGAGCCCGGATCTCGAACCTGCTTCCGGCGCGGCCCAGTGAGGCTGGTGCTCGCGTTGGCCACGGCGGTGGGACCTGCCTGCGGCCGCCGTGATGCGAGTTTGGCCGTCGAACGTGGGGCGGCGGGACCCGCCTGCCGCCGCCGGGGTGTGAGCCCGGGCCTCCCACACGCCTCCGGCACCGCCCGGTGAAGCCGGAGCTGTTTGCCCCGGTGGCCAACGGGGCAAACGGGGCCACGGCGGCGAAACCCGCCGCCGTGGCCGTTGCCGGGGCTGCCGTGATCGGGACCTCCGCGGTGCTGATCCGGCTGTCCGGCGAGTCGTCCGCCACCGTTGCCTTCTTCCGGTGCGCCGGCGCCCTTCCCGTGCTCGCCGTCCTTGCCTGGCGGGAACGCTCTGCCTGCGGGTCGCGGTCGAACCACGGCTGGTCGCTGCTGGCCGGGGTGCTCTTCGGGGTCACGCTGGTCCTGCAGAACCACGCCATCGCCGCGCTCGGGGCGGGCATTGCCACCGTGCTCGGGAACCTGCAGGTGCTGTTCGTCGCGCTGGCGGGCTGGGCGTTGTTCGCCGAACGCCCGTCCGGACGGTGGTTTCTCGCGCTCCCACCCGCTCTGCTCGGCGTGCTCCTGGTGTCCGGCGCGCTCGAGGACGCCTCGGTGACGGTCACCGGCACCGGAATCCTGCTCGGCGTGCTCACCTCGGCGGCGTACGCGGCGTTCATGCTCACCACGAAACGCGGTCAGCGCACCGGCTTCCCGCACGTCGTGGGCCCGCTCGCCGAGGTCACCGGGACGGCGCTGGTGGTCGCGGCGCTCTACGGCCTCGTGCGGGGCGACCTCCACCCGGCGCCGTCCTGGCCCGCCTGGGGATGGCTGCTCCTGCTCGCGCTGGGACCGCAGTGCGCCGGCTGGCTGCTGATCACCGCGTCGATGAAACGGCTCCCGGTCGCCCTCGCGGCACTGATCCTGCTGCTGCAGCCGCTGGTCGCGGTCGTGCTGGGCGCCGTCGTGCTCGGCGAACGCCTCTCGGCGGGACAGCTCGCCGGATGCGTCGTCCTGCTGGCCGCCGTGCTGTTCGCCGGGCCGGCAAGCCGCGGCCGGACCTTCCTCAGGCCTGGTCCACCGCTGCGAGCACCGCGGCCAGGTCCAGACCCAGCGCCGTGAGGACCTCCTCGTGACTGCCGCCGTGGGACGGCCACCGGTTGCCCGCGCCGACTCCGTGGACCTGGGCGTCCGGCAGGGCCAGTGCCAGCGACGACGCCACGCCGCCTGCCGGGCGGTGTTCCTCCACCACGACGAACCGGCGGAACCGTGACCGCAGCAGGGAAGCGGCCTCCGTTAGGTGGCCCGCGTCGACCCGGCACAGGTGCGCGTGCCCGAGGTCCGGACGCTGCTCGCGGGCCTGCAGGCACAGTTCCGTGCCGACTTCGCCGACCGACACCAGGCACACCCCGTCCGGGACGCCGTCGCCCGCCCACGTGACCGGGGGCACCGGCTCGCCCGGCCGCAGCAGGCCGCGGTACGCCGCGTTGCGGCCCGTCCGCACGTAGTACGGCCGGTCCGAGGCCGCCGCCTCGCGGACGATCGCGCGGGTCTCCTCCTCGCCGTACGGTGCCGCGATCACGATGCCCGGGAAGCTCTGCAGCACCGCGAAATCCTCGAGACAGTGGTGCGTGGTGCCGAACCACGCACCCGACACCCCCGCGTACGGCGCCACCACGACCACCCCGGCGCCCAGATAGCCCAGCCCCAGCTTGATGCTCTCCGCCGCCCGCAGTGCCGCGAACGGGGCGAACGTGCTGACGAACGGCCGGAAGCCCGCCGACGCCAGCCCGGTCGCCATGTCGATCATGGCGCCCTCGGCGATGCCGAGGTTGAAGAACCGGTCCGGGTGAGCCTCGGCGAACGGGTGGCCGCGGCCACCCAGATCCGCTTCCAGGCACAAGATGCGGGGGTCGGCCGCGGCGAGCGCGGTCAGTTCCGCGCGGTAGGCGTCCCGCCCGGACAGGACCGGGCGCACGGCTTCCGTCGTGCTCATCGCAGAGTCCGCTTCCACTTGGCCGCACGGGCGGCGTCGATCTTGACGTAGTGCGAGGCCGCCTTGCCCTCGATCACGGGAACTCCCTTGCCCTTCACCGTGTTCGCGACCACCGCCAGCGGCCGGTCACCGTCGCCGGTGCCGGCCAGGACGTCGCGCAGCGCGCCCAGGTCGTGCCCGTCGACCTCCGCCGTGGCGAACCCGAACGCGGCGAACCGCGCCCGCAGGTCCGGCAGCGGCGAGATGTCCGCGACCAGCCCGTCGTTCTGGCCGCCGTTGCGGTCGACGACCAGGACGAAGTTGCCCAGCTTCCGGGCCGCGGCGACCTGCAGCGTCTCCCAGACCAGCCCCTCCTGCAGCTCGCCGTCGCCGCTCACCGCGATGCCGAGGCCGGACCCGGCGAACCGCCGCGCCAGCGCCCAGCCCGCGGCGTACGGGACGCCGTGCCCGAGGCTGCCGGTCGGGAACCGCACGCCGGGCACCAGCGGGCCCGGGTGGCCGGTGAACGGCGCGCCCGCCTGCCCGTAGCGCACCGACGGGTCCTCCGGCAGGCGCCCGGACACGTGCAGCGCGGCATACAGCCCCGCCGCCGCGTGTCCCTTGCTCAGCACCAGTTCCGTGCCGTCGCCGCGGTCGGCCCGGTCCAGTCCGGCGATGAGGATGTCCAGCACCGACAGGCTGCCGCCGAGATGGCAGCCGACCGCGCTCGCGGCCATGTCGACCACCAGCCGCCGCGCGTGGACGGCCCGCGCGCGCAGCTCCTCGACGGTGGTTTCCGAGGCCACCGCGGTCATCGGGCACCGCCTTCCAGGACGAGCCAGGCCCGCACGGTGTCCGCGAGGACCTTCCTGGCGAGCCGGTAGTCGGCGGCCGGGAGCCGTTCGACGTCGGTGTGGTCCAGCGCGGAGTCGCCGGGGCCGTAGGCGACCATCGGCACCCCGCGCCAGGTCGTCGCCAGGGTGTTCATGTCCGAAGTCCCCTTCTTGACCAGGTACCGCGGCCGGACGCCGTGCGCGGCGAACCCCTTGGCGAACGCCTTCGCCAGCGTGGTGGCCCGCCCGCCCGAGTGGCCGGGCGTGCAGCGCTCGACGGAGATCTCGGTGTGCTCGTCCGCCCGGGCCAGCGCGGCGTCGCGGGCCGCGTCGAGATCCGCGCCCGGCGGCACGCGGAAGTTGAGGACGCCGGTCGCCCGCTGCCCGTCCGGCCGGGCCTCGCACCGGATGTCGATCACCGCGCTGAGCATCTCCGGGCAGCCGCCGAGCACCGCGGCCCGCACGTCGCCGAGCGCGGCCGTCAGCGCGTCCGGCGCCGACAGCGCGTCCCGGCCCGCGGAGTGCCCGGCGGGCCGCCACACGGAGATCCGGAACTTCAGCAGCCCGAAATACCCCAGCGTCAGCGCGCGCGACCCGCTGGGTTCGCCGATCACCACCGCGTCGGCCGGGTAGTGGTCGCGGACGTGGAAGGCGCCCTTCGACGAGGAGATCTCCTCCTCGACCGCGCCGACCACGCGCACCTGGGCACCCGCCGGGACCTCGACCTCCGCCAGCGTCTCGAGGAAGTTGACCAGGCTGCCCTTGGCGTCCACGGTGCCGCGGCCGTGCAGCTCGTCGTCCTTCCAGCACACCGGCCAGTGGAACGGGACGGTGTCCAGGTGACCGAGCAGCAGCAGCCGGCGCGGGCCCGAACCCCGCGTGGCCACGAAGTTGCCGACCTCGTCGACCTCGGCCGCCAGCCCCAGCTCACGGGCCCGGCGCACGAGGTGGCGGGCGAGTTCGCCCTCGTCCCCGGAGACCGACGGGATCTGCGCGGCCTCGGTGAGCAGCCGCAGGTCCGGCGACGGCGGCTCCTCACGCCAGAACCGGGTCCGCGCGGCGCTGTCGAGCGCGTGCGGCCCGGTGACCGCGATGTCCGCGGTCCCGGTCATGGCCAGCTCCGCGGCCCGGACCTTCTGCCGCATCCGGCCGCCCGCGTAGGCGGCCGCCTCGCCGCGAAGCGCGTCGGGCAGCGTGCTGTCCGGGATCGCCGGGTCGGTGAGCACCCCCGCGGTCCCGGTGACCAGGCGCAGGTGGTCGGCCTGCAGCGCGGTCGCGAGTTCCGCGGCGAGGACGTCGGCGTCGACGTTCAGCGGCCCGCCGTCGTCGTCCCCCGACACCGGCGGCGAGAGCACCACGACGTCGAACGCCGTCAGCAGCGCTTCCAGCGCCGTCGTGTCGACCCGCGACACCGTGCCCGCCCGGTGGTCGCGGACCAGCCGGACCCGGCCGTCGCGCACCGTCTTCAGCGGCCGGTTCGGCGTCCCGTGGACCAGGCTCGCTGCGGCGGCGGTCGTGCAGAACGCACTGCACCCGGCGGCCTGCAGCGCGGCGCGGACCGCGGGCAGCGTCACCGAGTCGTAGGCCGCGACGAGGTGGGTCATCTCCTCGGGCGGGCAGTACCGGACCTCGTCGCCGTTGGGCAGCTGCAGCCGCGGGATCTCCCGGCCGATCCGCGCGTAGTGCTCGGCGATGCCCGCGGCGCCCCCGGCCACCACCAGCACCCGCGCCCGCGCGGTGAGGGCCGCGATCTCGGTGAAGATCCCCGGATGTGCCAGCGTCGCGCTGCCGACCTTGACGACGTACAGCGCCCGGGTCACGGGGCCACCGCCGTGCGGGGCAGGCCGGTCGCCTGGTCGAAACCGAACACCTGGTTCATGGTCTGTACGGCCTGCCCGGCCGCTCCCTTCAGCAGATTGTCGAGCGTGGCCACGGAAACGCACTCGCTGCCGCGGACCTGGAACCCCACCTCGGCGACGTTCGAGCCGACGACCGACTTCAGCGACGGCAGGTCGGCCGCCGACTTCGGGGACGGCCGCGCGGCCACGAACGGGGTGCGCGCGTAGGCGCGGGCATAGGCACGCCGCACGTCCAGTGCCGTGCGGCCGTCCCGCAGGGTCGTGTAGGCGGTGACGAGGATGCCGCGGGCGACGTCGAGGCTGAACGTGGAGAACTGCAGCGACGGCGTCCGCCCGGTCAGGTCGCCGAGGGCCTGGGCGACCTCCGGGGCGTGGCGGTGGCCGTGCAGCCGGTGCGGCCGGAAGTTCCCGAAGCGGTCCGCGGGGTGCTCGCCGCCGTCCTTGCCGCCGCCGCTGGACCCGGTCTTCGCGTCGACGACGATCCGGTCCTCGACGAGGTCGTCCTGAAGCAGCGGATACAGCGCGTACAGCGAGGCGACCGCCATGCAGCCCGGCAGGTTCAGGAACCGGTGCTCGGGCGCGGCGGAGAACTCCGGCACGTGGTAGGCGAACGGCTCGTCCCAGCCCGCGGACTCCGGGTAGTGCCGGGCGGCCTGCCCGGCGTCGCGGAGCCGGAAGTCGCCCGCCAGGTTCACCACGTACTTCGCCCGCTCGGCCAGCAACGGCATCCGGGCGGGCAGGCTGCCGCCGGGCAGGCAGGCGAACACGATGTCCACCTCCGGCAGCTCGGCGAGCGGACGCAGCGTCGCCGCCGCCACGCCCGGGTGGTTCCGCACCGCGGGCAGCAGCCGCCCGACCGGCTGCCCGGCCGCGCGTTCCGACGACAGCAGCGTCAGCTCGGCATACGGGTGGTCGAGCAGCAGCCGCACCAGTTCCGCGCCGGTGTACCCGGTCGCGCCGGCCACCGCGATCCGGACCGGCTTCTGCTCAGCCAAGGCGGGCCGCCTTCTCCCAGGGCAGCGGGAACTTCCGGTCCCCGACGACCTTGCGGATGGCGTCCGGGCGGCGGGCGACCTTCGCGAACGCCTGCCCGTAGCGGGCGAGCCGTTCGTACTCCACCGGCGACCGCAGCTCGCGGCACAGCACCAGGGTGCTCTCCAGCATCGCGGTGACCGCGGGGAAGTCCTCGGGCGTGTAGTCGCGCGCCGCGGCCGGGTTCAGCGTGAACGGCCAGCCGCCGCCGAACCCCTGCCGGTGCCGGAAGGGCAGGTGACACGGGATCGGCGTGTTCTGCCATTCGCGCGCGGGCACGCCCTCGGCCACCAGCAGCTCGTGCACCGCCTCCTTGACCGCGTGCACCGGCAGGTCGTCCAGGCCGACGGCCTCGGGGTGCAGCCCGATCCGGTACATGTTGTAGGCGTGCGTGCTGCCCTCGGGCACCACCGGCGGGCTGAACAGGCCGGTCTCCCGCAGCTGGTCGCCGAGGACGGCGGCGTTGCGGGCGCGGATCCGGTCGTAGTACGGCAGCCGCTTGAGCTGGCTGGCACCGAACGACGCCGCGATCCACGACATGCCGTAGTCGATCCCGTTGCGGCGCAAGTACTCCACCGCGCGGTCGCGGGCCTCCTCGGTGGCGAAGAAGGCGATGCCGCCCTCGCCGCCGAGCGGGAAGTTCTTGTCCGCCATCAGGCTCTGGCCCGCGGCGTCGCCGAACGCCCCGCACGTGCGGTCGCCGACCTTGGCGGAGTGGGCGTGCGAGGCGTCCTCGACGAACGCGATCCCGTGCCGGTCGGCGAGCGCCCGCAGGGCCGCGACGTCGGCGGGCAGCCCGTGGACGTGCACCGGCATGATCGCCTTGGTGCGGTCGGTGATCGCCGCCTCCGCGGCCGCGGGCGACAGGCAGTAGGTGACCGGGTCGATGTCGGCGAAGACCGGGATCGCGCCCGCGGCGACCACCGCCTGCGCGGTGGCGATGAAGGTGAACGCGGGCACGACGACCTCGTCGCCGGGGCCCACTCCGGCCCCCACGAGGGCGACGTGGAGACTGGCGGTCCCGCTGGCGACCGGCAGCGCGTACGCCGCGCCGACATAGCTGCGGTAGGCCTCGGCGAAGTCGGCGACCACCTTCTCTGGCCGGGCGTTCGCCGAGAGGAGCATGGTGAACACGTCCTCCTTGGTGATGACCGGGAAGACGGTGCGGCGGCGATCCTTGGGAATGACCGGGGTGCCCTCGAACGCGGCCAGCTCGGCCAGCACGTCCTTCTCGTCGGGCAGCGGCAGGGGCAGGTCCGGGAAGTCGGTGATCACGCGGGGTCTCCGGCGGGTCGGCGCGCGGGGCGCGGGGACAGGGACATCCGCAGGCAGGCCGCGACCAGCGGGCTGAGGCGGTAGTTGAACTGCACGCCGGGCACCAGCTCCGGCTCGGACTCGACCTGCGTCCACATCGTCCGCAGATCGAACGTGCCGAAGATCTTCAGCCGCTCGGCACGGGCCTGCACCCGGCTGTCGTCGGTGAGGACGGCACCCGCCGGCCCGAACCGGAAGCCGGTGAGGTCCAGCACGACCGGCCGGTCCCGGGGCAGGGCCGCGAGGACGTCCGCGAGCGACGCGACGTCGTCCGGGCCGACCGCGACGAAGGAGAAGGCGGGCTCGCCCTCCTCACGGGTCCGCACGCCGAGCCAGGCGAGGAAGGCGCGGAGGTCCTCGGGCAGCGGGGGAGCGGTGATGACGTCGCCGCGCCCGGCGCCGATCCCGGCCAGCGCGGAATGCACGGCCGCGGTGGCGCTGTTGGCCAGCACGACCGAGGAGCGCCCGCTCAGTTTCGCGAGCTGCCGTTCCAGCCCTGGCAGTTCCCGGTCGTTCTTCTCGATGCTCATGACCACACCCGAGGTCAGCACCCGGGTGAGGACCAGGGCCGTGTCGAATCGATCCATTTCCACTTCTTTTCTCGTGCGGGCTTTCGGATGCGGCGATTTCAGGCAGCGGCGAGGAAGCCGCGGATTCGTTCGGCCACGTGGTCGGCCAGCAGCTCCGCGATGTTCACGCCGTGTTCACGCGAAGAACGCGCGAATTCCGGGTTGGCGTTGACCTCGAGGACCCGCAACTGCCGGTCGCGGACGTCCTCGACCAGATCGACGCCGTAGAATCCGGGGCCGACGAGATCCGTCACCTGTTTGCAGAGCAAAGTAATACTCTCGGTGATTTCCGTTCGCCGGACGGACGCGCCCAGATGGGTGTTCGTGCGCCAGTCGGTGGATCGCCTTTCGATGGCGACCACCGGCTGGTTGCCGATCACGATCACCCGCAGGTCGTGTTCCGGTTTCTCGACGTACTCCTGGACGAGCACGGGAAAGGCCTTGCCTGCCGCGTCGGCCGACTCCCGGCCGCCCGACCAGGCGGCCAGCGTTTCCGGGCCGGTGAGCCGCACGACTCCGCGTCCCCAGGACGCGCTGAGCGGTTTCACGACCACCGGCCAGCCGAGTTCCTCGCCGCACCGGGCGACGTCCTCGTCGGTGTAGGCGTGGAACGAGCGCGGGTGCGGAATGCCGTGCCGGGCGAACAGCAGGGCCTGCAGTCCCTTGTCGTGACAGACGTCGAGGGCCGCGGCGCTGTTCAGCGCCGGGATGCCCGCCGCCTCGGCCCGCCGCGCGACCTGCGCGGCGTCGCGGTGGGAGAGGTTGCGGACGAGCAGGGCGGCCGGGGCAGGCGCCGTGCCGTTGAGCACGGCGCCGATGTCCCTGGTCAGCCCGGTGGCGGCCGTCAGGCCCCGCCCGCGCAGGGCGTCGAGGAGCAGGCGCTCCTCGGGGCGGAGCATGGTGACCGCGACCAGGACGTCGACGGGCTCGGTCACTCGCCCCAGTCCTCTTCGACCTCGGGGGCCAGTTCGACGGTGACCACGCCGGCCTCCGCGCCGGTCACCTCGTGTTCCTGCCCGCAGGAACCGCATTCGACGATCTCGCCCTTCTCCGGGGCGTCACCCGCGTCGAGTGCCGAATCGCAGACCAGGCAGTTGGCCACAATGGCGGTGCTCATTTCTCCCCATTCTCTGTCGGTGAACTCCGCGTCGGGGTCGCAGAAAGGCGTGCAAGAGCGCGGTGCGCTGGCCGGGAATACGGCACGGAGAAGTGAACAGCCCCCCATGGCTGATAGCTCGATATTCCGCACATACCCGGCCGCGCAAAGGACGGCCGAATACTGTATCCCCAGTTATCCCCAGTTGCTATCAGTAAATCGGCATGATTCGAACTCGTTGTCATGCCCGGACCAACATTGGCACAGCGGCCGGTGAGCGGTAAAGCAGTCCCACTGTGTCGCGCATCACGTTGACGTTTGCGGGATGGAACGTTCCGGCGCGTGCCGTCAAATGTCCACATTAGCCGGTTATGGCGGGGATTCCCTGAAGAACGTCGCCCTTCTTGCGGCGGAAAGCTCAGGGGAAGATCGAATTGCCGCCGGTCTTCGATCAGGGCATGCTGCGGGCACATCACACGAACGTTGCAATAGGGTCCCGGTGCGGGCGTTCATCTTGCGGAACGGGTGTCCAGCATCTGGACGGCCTCCTGCGTCGGAACGGGATGTCGGACTGGCGGGAAGCGGGGGAGGGCATCGACATGGAGAGCGAACGGTTCGCGAAGCTGCCGCTGATTTCGTTGTGCTTCGGCTGGTTCATGGTGATGGTGGACGCCACCATCGTGAACGTGGCGCTCCCCCGGCTGGGTGCGGAGTTCGGGAGTTCGGTGGCGGGGCTGCAGTGGGTGGTCGACGCCTACACGGTCGCCTTCGCCGCGCTGCTGCTGTCGGCGGGCTGGTGCGGCGACCGGTTCGGCGGGCGCGTGGTGTTCCAGAGCGGGCCGGCGCTGTTCGTCGCCGCGTCGCTCGCCTGCGCGCTGGCCCCCGGCATGCCGGTGCTGATCGTCGCGCGGGCGGTGCAGGGCGTGGCCGCCGCCGCCGCTCTGGTGCCTTCCTCGCTTTCGCTGGTGCACGCGAGCTACCGCGACCGGCAGGTCCGCGCGCGGGCCATCGGCATCTGGGCGATGGTCGGCGGCCTGGCTTCCGGGTGCGGGCCGCTGCTCGGCGGCATCCTCGCCGGCACGCTGGGCTGGCGCTGGCTGTTCGGCGTCAACGTGCCGGTGGGCATCGCCGGCCTGCTGATGGTGTGGCGGTTCGTCACGGTCGGCCGGGAGCCCGCCGAGGCGGCCCGCGGCCGCCGGTTCGACGCCGCCGGGCAGGTCGCCGCGGTGGTGGCGCTGGTCGCGGTGACCGCCGCGCTGGTGCGGGGCGGCCAGTCCGGGTTCGCGTCGGCGGGCACGCTGGTGCTGCCGGCCGTGTTCGCCGTGGGTGCCGTGGCGTTCGTGGTCGCCGAGCGGCGGGTGGCCCAGCCGATGCTGCCGCTGGAGCTGTTCCGCAGCCGGGCGGTGTCGGCGTCGGCCTGCTGATGAACCTCGGCTTCTACGGCCAGCTGTTCGTCCTCACGCTCTACCTGCAGCAGGTCCGGCACTACTCGCCGCTGGTGACGGGGCTGGCCCTGCTGCCGCAGACGGCGATCGTGGCGGCAGGCTCGTGGCTCGGCGGCCGGATCACCGCCCGGTCCGGGCCGCGCCCGCCGATGCCGGCAGGCATGGCGGTCGGTGCCGCGGGATTCTTCGCCCTGCTCACCGTGCACGAGGGCATGGCCTACGGCCGGCTGGTGCTGCCGATCGCGGCCGCCGGGTTCGGGATCTCGTTCACCATGCCCGCCGCGACGGCCGCGGTCGTCGAAGGCGTGCCGTCCGGGCACACCGGGGTCGCCTCCGGCACGCTCAACACGAGCAGGCAGGTCGGCGCCGCGATCGGCATCGCGCTGCTGGGTGCCTTCAGCGCAGGCACGGGCGCGCAGTTCGTCGCCGGCTTCCGTATCGCCATGGCGATCGCCGGCGGTGCCTACGTCCTCGGCGTGCTGGTCGCGGCCTTCGTGCCCGGTGAAGCCGCCGCCGAGCGGGAACGCGAGCGGGCCGGTCAGCTGCGGGAGTGACCGCCCGAAGAGAAGTGTTCTCTTGAGGGGCAACGCAGATCGGCACAAGACCGTTTGCCGGGGGCCTTGACTTTGCCTTGCTCACTCACGACCGCGGACCGGGCCGCCGGGACTTCAGGCGGCCCAGCGGCCGATCGTGAACCGGCTGCCGTCACGATGGATCTCGGCCGCGCCGGAGCCGGCGAAGTGGGCGGGGAACACGAGTTCCTTCTCGTCCGCGGCCCGCGCCAGCATGCTGCGGCGGGTGGCCGCGGCCTGGCGCGGGTCTTCGCAGAAGCAGCTGTTGTGCTGCGGTTCGAGGATCTGCACCGGGCTGTGCAGCAGGTCGCCGGCGAAGACGGCCCGCTCGGTGCCGGACCGCAGGCGGAGGACGGCCGAGCCGGGGGTGTGGCCGGGCGCAGGTTCGAGGGTGAGGTGGCGGTCGATGCGGTGGCTGCCCTCCCACAGCACCGCCCGGCCGAGCACGGGGGCGATGCTGTCGGCGTAGACGAGCAGGCTGCCCTCGCGGCGCAGCTGCTCGTGCCCGGTGCGCGGAGCGGGACGGCGGTGGGCGTTGCGGGGATCGAAGTAGACCTGGTCGGCGCGCGGGATCAGGTAGGTGGCGTTCGGGAAGGCCGGCACCCACTCGCCGTTGCGGCACACGGTGTTCCAGCCGACGTGGTCGTAGTGGATGTGGGTGTTCACGACGACGTCCACATCCTCGGGCCGGACACCGGCGGCGGCGAGCCGGTCGAGGAAGTTCGTCGACAGGTGGTCGAACAGCGGGACCTGCGGCCGGTCGCGGTCGTTGCCGACGCCCGTGTCGACGAGGATCACCCGGCCCTCGCTGCGCAGCACCCACGTCTGGACCGCGCCGCGGATGCCGCCGGTTTCCGGGTTCCAGTGCTCCGGGGCCAGCCAGTCCGCGTGGGACTGCCACAGTTCCGGCGGGCTGGCCGGGATGATCGTCCGGGCGGGCGCGTACTCGCCCTGCCACTCGAGGACCTTCACGACTTCGACGTCACCGATGTGCATGACTCCACGCTAGGACGCCGGTTTGAGCGTTTCCATGCTCGAATTGCTCGGAATGATGCTCGATCTGCTCACGGCTACGATGGCCGCGTGGACCTGCTGAGTGACGCGATCGCCGCCGTGCGGATCGGACGGCCCGTGTCGAACCGCCTGAGTGCGGGATCGGAGTGGTGCTACCGCTTCGCGCCGTACGAGGGCGCGGGCTTCCACGTCCTGTTGCGCGGCAGCGGCTGGCTGATCCCGGACGGCGGCGAGCCGGTGCCGCTGGGCCCGGGCGACGCGGTCCTGGTCCCGCACGGCAGCGCCCACACGTTGTCCGCGACGCCGGACGCCTCCGGCGCGGTGCCGTTCGAAGCGGCGGTCGCCGAGCCGGACGGCCGGACGGAGTTCCTGTGCGGCAAGTACCGGCTGGCCCACGGGCGGCGGCACCCGGTGCTGGCGGGCCTGCCCGAACTCGTCCACCTGCCGGCCGGCGTGGGCCGCCACCCCGCCCTCCGCGCGGCGATCGACCTGCTCGGCGCGGAGGTGGCGGAGCGGCGGCCGGGCCGGGCGACGGCGCTCGCCGGCCTGCTCGACCTGCTGCTGGTCTACCTGATCAGGGCGTGGCTGGCCGGAAACCCGGGCACGGGCTGGCCCCAGGCCCTGCGCGACCCGGAGATCACGGCGGCGCTGGAAGCCCTGCACGCGAACCCCGCGGCGCCCTGGCGCATCGAGGACCTGGCGGCCCACGCCGGCCTGTCCCGCGCAACGCTCTCCCGCCGGTTCACCGCCCTGACGGGGTATTCACCGATGGCGTACCTGACCTGGTGGCGCCTGACCACGGCAGCCCGCCTGCTCCAGGACACCGACCTGCCACTGCCGTCGATCGCGGCGAAGGTCGGTTACGGGTCGCCGTTTGCGTTCTCGCACGCGTTCAAGCGCCAGTTCGGTGTCGCGCCGGGGGCTTACCGCGGCACCGGATCGGCACCGGAGGTCAGCGGGACTGCCGGACCCCGCGGCGCCAGACCTCGGTGATCGAGCGGGTGGCCGTGATGTCGCTCGTCGGGTCGCCGTCGACCAGGAGCAGGTCGGCGCGCAGGCCCGGGACGATGCGGCCGCGGTCGGACAGGCCGAAGTGGCGGGCCGGCACGCTGGTCGCCGCCGCCAGGGCCGCCTCGTTGGTCAGGCCCGCTTCGGTCAGCACTCGCGGTGCAGGCTTTCGCCGTGGGCAGGCGCGAACGGCGTCGCGTCCGTGCCGGCCAGCAACGGCACGCCCGCCTCCCGCACCGCATCCTGCGCGCTTCGGGATGGGCGTGGCCGCCGGTGGCCACTTCGAAGTACACCAGCGTGCTCACCATGAACACCCCCTGCGCCGCGAGCCGGGAGGTGGCAGGCCCCGCGTCGACCCACACGTGGGCCAGGCCGTCGACGCCCGCGTCGAGGGCGATCTCGACCTCCGCCGCCGTGATCGCGTGGGCGATCACCGCCAGCCCCTCCGCGTGGGCCGCGCCGGTGAGTGGTTCGTCGAGGCGGCCATGGGCGGCGACCTCGAGGCACTGCTCCAGGTGCTCGCCCCGGACGTGACACTGTGGACCGACGGCGGCGGCAAGGGCGCGGCGGCCAGCCCGCACCCGGTGCACGGCCGGGACGCGGTCGCGCACCTGCTGGTGGGTGTCACGGCGAACGCGGCAGGGGCGTTCGACATCCGCTACCGCCACGTCAACGGCGACCCGTCCGCCGTCCTGTTCTCCGGCGCGGCGCCGTTCGCCGTGCTGGTCCTCGACCTCACCCCGGCAGGCGACCGGGTGCTCGGCCCGGACAAGCTCGCCAGGATCACCCGGTAGCCACCGCGTTTTCCGGGCCGGGCGCGGGTACCTGCGGCGGATGGCAGGGAGACGGGACGAACTCCAGCGGATCGCGGCGGAGACCTTCGGCTGGCCGGAGCTGACCGGTGAGCAGCTGGCGGCGATGGAGCACGTGATGGACGGCCACGACGTCCTCGCCGTGCTGCCCACCGGGGCCGGCAAGTCGGCGATCTACCAGGTGCCCGCGCTGCTGCTGGACGGTCCCGCGCTCGTCGTGTCGCCGCTGATCGCCCTGCAGAACGACCAGATCGACAGCATCGCAGACAGCCGGGCCCCGGCGGCGGTTGCCCTGAACTCCGCGCAACGGGCCGCCGAGCGCGAGCACGCGTGGGCGGCGCTGCGCCGGGGTGAGGCCGGGTACCTGTTCCTGTCGCCGGAGCAGCTGGCCTCCGAGGAGGTGCTCGACGCGGTCGCGGAACTCGGCGTCTCGCTGTTCGTCGTGGACGAGGCGCACTGCGTCTCGGCGTGGGGACACGACTTCCGGCCGGACTACCTGCGCCTGGCCCCGGTGATCGAGCGGCTCGGGCATCCGCCGGTGATCGCCCTGACGGCGACCGCGGCGCTGCCCGTGCGTGCCGACATCGCGGCCCGGCTGGGACTGCGCGACCACCGCGAGGTCCTGGCCGGCTTCGACCGGCCGAACCTGCGCCTCGGCGTCGACACGCTGCCGGACGACGAGGACCGGCACCAGGCCGTCCTCACGCGGACGCGGGCGCTCACCGCGGATCCGGCCACCCGGCCGGGCCTGGTGTACGTCACCAGCCGCAGGGATGCCGAAACCTACGCCGGGGAACTCGCCGCGGAGGGCGTCCGCGTGGCGGCCTACCACGCCGGGATGAAGGCGGCCGACCGCGAGCGGGTGCACGAGGAGTTCCAGGGCGGCGACCTCGACGTGGTCGTGGCGACCTCGGCGTTCGGCATGGGGATCGACAAGGCCGACCTGCGGTTCGTCCTGCACGCGGCCGCGCCGGACTCGCTCGACACCTACTACCAGCAGATCGGCCGCGCCGGCCGGGACGGCGAACCGGCGGAAATCACGCTCTACCACCGGCCACGCGACCTGGGCCTGCAGAAGTTCCTCACCGCGGCGAAGGCGCCCGAGCAGGCGCTGGCGGAGGTGGCCACCACCCTCGCCGGGCACGGCGAGCCGCTCGAGCCCGCCGAGCTCGGCAGGCGGGTGGACGTCTCGGCGGCCCAGCGCACCCGGGCGGTCAACCTGCTGGAGGAGACGGGCGCGGTCGGCGTCACCGCGGACGGCCGTCTCGAGTACCGTGACGCCGAAGTCGACCCCGGACAGGCTGTCGACCAAGGCGTCGAGGCGGCCGAAGCCCACCAGCGGCTGATCCGGTCGCGGATCGAGATGATGCGCGGCTACGCCGAGACGACCGGCTGCCGCCGCCGGTTCCTCCTCGGCTATTTCGGCGAGCACCTCGGGCAGCCCTGCGGCAACTGCGACACCTGCCTCGCGGGCACGGCCGAAGCCCAGCCGGAGCAGGACGGGGAGTTCCCCGCCGGCAGCGTCGTCGGGCACCCGGAGTGGGGCCGCGGCATCGTGATGTCCGCGGACGCCGACACGGTGACCGTGGTGTTCGACGACCACGGCTACAAGACGCTGTCGGTACCCGCGGTCCGGGAACACGGGCTGCTCACCGTTGTCGGCCAGGAGAAGTGACCGAGCTTCCAAGGTTGCCCGACTGTGGCAAATCCGATGGCGGCGCACCAAAATGGCGGGACACCGGCATGTTGTGATCATGAGACTGAGAACGAAAGCCGTTGCCGTCCTTGCCTTTGCTGCATCCGTCGTGCCGGCCGGTGCCACTCCGGCAGCGGCCTGCCGGCGTACGTCGCCGTCATCAAGCCCGTCACCGCGGAACGGCTCGGGTCGAGCTGGCGCGCGGGCTGCCCGGTCGGCCCCGGCCGGCTGCGGCTGGTGAACCTGAGCTTCGTCGGCTTCGACGGTGCCGTGCACCGGGGTGAGCTGGTCGTCAACGCCGACCGCGCGACCGAGGTGGCGCATGTCTTCGCCGATCTGTACTTCGGCCGGTTCCCCATCGAGCGGATGGAAACCGTGGAGAAGTAGGGCTCCGACGACGACGCGTCGATGGCGGCGAACAACACGTCGGCGTTCAACTGCCGGGCGATCACCGGCGGCACGGCGTGGTCCAACCACTCCTACGGCCGTGCGATCGACGTCAACACCGTCCAGAACCCCTACATCTCCGGCAGCGGCGCGGTGTACCCGCCCAACGGCGCGCCGTACGTCGACCGCACGCGCACCGCACCGGGCATGATCCACGCCGGCGACGTCGCCGAGCACGCGTTCACCTCCCGCGGCTGGGAGTGGGGCGGCTCGTGGGACACCCCGATCGACTACCAGCACTTCGAGAAGCCGTGACACTGGTGGATCCACCGGCAGCGCGTCATCGGTCCCGGGGGTTTCAGCCGACCGGGATGTCGAGGATGCCGAGGAACGCCTTCGCCGCGGGGGTGAGGTTGGCGCGGCTCCAGATGACGTGCTCGACGCGGGCCGGGGCGTCCGTGACCTCGATCGTCGTCACTCCGCTGAGCTGCGGCACATAGGCGGCCGGAAGCATCGCCACGGCGAGACCCGGCTCGACCAGCCGCGCGATGTAGTCCGCGGTGGTTACCTCGAACGCGACGTCGCGGGTCAGACCGGCGGCCGAGAACGCCAGGTCCGACTGGACGCGGCCCGCCGTCCCGGCAGGCAGGTCCACGAACGGCTCGGCGGCGAGCCGTCGCAGGGTGACCGTCTGTTCGGCGGCCAGGGGATGGTGGTACGCGACGACCGCGACCAGCCGGTCGCGGGCGAGTTCGTGTGCTGCGACGCCTTCGGGGCGCGTCGTGGTCGGCAGCCCGAGGAACGCCACTTCGATCGCGCCCTGCTTCACCTGCGTCACGAGATCTTCGCTGGCGCCCACGCGCAGGCTGATGCGGACCGCCGGGTAGCGCTCCCGGAAGTCGCGCAGGGCACCGGGAATGTCGACCGCCGCGACGGTCGGGATCAGGCCCACCGCCAGCCGTCCCCGTACCTCGCCCACGGCCGCGGCGACTTCGGCGGCGGCGCGCTCGGCCGCGTCCAGGCACTGCCGCGCGGCGGGCAGGAACGCCGTGCCCGCCGGGGTGAGCTGCACCCGGCGGCTGGTGCGCTCGAACAGCCGTGCGCCCAGCTCCCGCTCCAGGCGCGCGATCTGGTGGCTCAGGGCGGACTGCACGACCCGGCAGCGTTCGGCGGCGCGCGTGAAGCTGCTCGTCTCGGCCACCGCGACGACGTAACGCATCTGCTGGAGCTCCATGCATCCATCTCTAGCAGAGATCGATGAGATGACAAACATGTGTTGGACTCATTGATCGTCTTCGCGTGAGATGACGAGCATGGCAACTCCACAACGGAACGAAGGCCGCGGCACCGTCGCGGACCTGTGGTTCGACCCGCGCTGCCCGTGGGCCTGGATCACCTCCGGCTGGCTGCTGGAGGTCGAACGCGTGCGGCCCGTCGAAGCGCGGTTTCACGTCATGAGCCTCTCGGTCCTCAACGAGGGCCGCGAAGTCCCGGAGAAGTACCGGCGAGGCATGATCGAGGGCTGGGGCCCGGTGCGCGTCTGCATCGCGGCAGAACAGCAGTACGGCCCCCACGTGCTGCGGCCGCTCTACCTGGCCATGGGCACCCGGATCCACCACCGGCAGGCGGGGCTGGGCCGGGAGATGATGCTCGACGCGCTGGCCGAGGCCGGCCTGCCCGCCGGGCTCGTCGAAGCGGCCGAAGATCCCGGCTACGACGACGCGTTGCGCGCCAGCCACCGCGCCGGGCTGGCACCGGTCGGGACCGAGGTCGGCACGCCCGTCATCCACGTGCCGGGACCCGGCGGCGAGCTGGTCGCGTTCTTCGGCCCGGTGGTTTCCCCGGCACCGCAAGGGGAAGCAGCCGGACGGCTCTGGGACGGCGTCCTCGCCGTGGCGGGCACCGACGGCTTCTTCGAGCTCAAGCGGGCCCGCACCCGGGAACCCGTGTTCGGTCCGGCATGAGCCGTCCGGTCCTCACCGCGGGCGTGACGGCACTGGCACCGGCGATCTGGGGCAGCACCTATTTGGTGACCACCGAGCTGCTGCCGCCGGACCGCCCGCTGCTGGCCACCACCGTCCGCGCGCTGCCCGCGGGCCTGCTCTTGCTGGCCGGCACCCGCGTCCTGCCCGCCGGGCCGTGGCTGTGGCGCACCCTGGTGCTCGGCACGCTCAACATCGGCGCGTTCAACTTCCTGTTGTTCGTCGCCGCCTACCGGCTGCCGGGCGGGGTCGCGGCGATGATCATGGCCGTCCAGCCGATGGCCGTGCTGGTCCTCGCGGCGGTGCTCATCGGCGACCGGATCCGGCCGCCGCACGGGCTGGCCTGCGTCCTCGGCGCGGGCGGGGTCGTGCTGCTCGTCTTCAAGGGCACGGCCGTGGCGGACGCGGGCGGCGTCCTGGCCGCGGTGGCCGCCGCGGGCTGCATGGCCACCGGCATCACGCTGACCAAGCTCTGGGGCCGCCCGCCCGGGACCGGGCTGCTGTCCTTCACCGGCTGGCAGCTGACCGCAGGCGGCCTCGTGACGCTGCCGTTCACGCTGGTCTTCGAAGGGCTGCCGGACACGCTCACCGCGTCCAACGTCGTCGGCTTCGGTTACCTCGTTTCCCTGGGCGCCATCGTCAGCTACGCGATCTGGTTCCGCGGGATCGCGCGCCTCCCGGCGGCCGCGGTGTCCTTCCTCGCACTGGGCAGCCCGGTCGTCGCGACGATCCTCGGCTTCCTGTTCCGCCACGAAACGCTCTCGCCCACGCAGTTCCTCGGCATCGCCGCGATCGCCGTCGCGGTGGCGCTCGCGCAAACTCCCGACCACGGAAAGAGAAAATGGCTATCCACACCGAACACCCGCACTCGGCTCTGAGGTCGTGGCTGGGCGTCGCCGTCATCACGGCGAGCCTGTTCACCTTCGTCACCACCGAGCTGATGCCCGTCGGCCTGCTCACCCCGGTCGGCGACAGCCTGGGCATCTCGGTGGGCACCGCCGGGCTGATGGTCACCCTGTACGGGGTTTCGGCCGGGCTGGGCGTCCCGTTCATCGTCGCCTGGACCCGGCGCGTGAACCGGCGCGTGCTGCTGTCCGGCCTGCTGGCCGTGCTGGCGCTGGGCAACCTGGTCACGGCCCTCTCGCCGAACTACCCGCTCGTCCTGGCCGCCCGGCTGGTCATGGGCTTCGCCAACGGCGTCTTCTGGGCGATCGGGGTGAGCATGGCGATGCGCCTGGTGCCGGCACGGCACGCGAACCGGGCGTCCGCGATCGCGTTGTCCGGCATCTCGATCGCCACGGTCGTGGGCATCCCGCTGGGGACGTGGCTCGGGAACCTGACGGGCTGGCGCACGACGTTCCTCATCTGGAGCGGCCTCGCCGCACTGGTGTTCGCCGCGGTCGCCGTCACCGTCCCGTCGCTGCCGTCGCAGAACGCGGTGTCCGTGCGGGAGGTCTTCAAGCTGCCGCTGCGGAACGTCCGGCTGCGGGTGGTGATGATCACCGTGGTGCTGTACGTGCTCGGCCATTTCGGGGCTTACACGTTCGTGCGGCCCTGGCTGGAGCAGAACTCCTCGGCCACCCCCGGCCTCGTCGCGGCGCTGCTGATCGTCTACGGCATCGGTGGCGCGGCCGGGAACTTCATCGCGGGCCACACGGTGACCAGGAACCTGCGGGGCACGTTCCTCGCCGCCTGCGCGGGCTTGGTGGTGTCGTTGCTGCTGCTGCTCACCCTGGGCCACACGCTGACCGGAGCAGTGATCTGCCTGGCGCTGTGGGGAGTGTCGTTCGGCGCGGCGAACCTGTGCCAGGTCAACATCACGCTCGCCGCGGCCCCCGACACGTTCGAGGCGGCGATGTCGATCAACACGCTGGGGTACAACACATCCATCGCCCTCGGCGCGCTGTTCGGCGGCCTGGTCGCCGACCACGTGGGAGTCGGCGCGGCGATCTGGTTCGGGGTGGTCCTGACGGCGGCGTCGGTGGTCATGACCCTCACCAGCCGCGCGGAGAAGCCGGTCGGCGTGTGAACCAGGCCTGACCGGCAACCGGCTTCGGCCCGCGACACTAGCCGCCCGGCTGGGTCGCGGGCCGCAGTTCCACGCAGCACTCGCCCGCGCGGGGTTCCAGGACCGCTTCCACCGTCGAGGCCTGCAGCCCGGCGAGCACGCCGCCGAGGAACGCCCGGTTGAGGCCGCAAACCAGCTCCGGGGCCCGTGCCGCCAACGGGTGGAACGGGCAGTTGCGCAGGCGCAGGCACGTCGGGGTCTCGCGGTCCGGCTCGAAGCCGTGTTGCTCGACCACGGCCGACGCCAGCGTCAGCGCCCGCTCGGCACCGAGGCGGCCCGGGCGTGCCTGCGCCCGCGAGGCCGCGCCGAGGGCTTCGCCGCGCCGGTGGGCGGCGCGCAGCGCGGCCTCGCTGGACCCCTCCTCCAGCACCGCGTCGAGCAGGATCTCGGCCAGCACGTCGGGACGGCGCGGGGGAATGCTGACCCGCACCTCGAGATCGGACGGCTCGTACACCTTCGGGGCCCGCCCGACCTTGCGGACGCCGCCGACGAACTCGTACCGCGTGTGCAGCAGCCCCGCCGCCACCAGCTTGTCCAGGTGGAACGCCGCCAGCTTGCGCGAGATCCCCACAGCCTCGGCGGCTTCGTCACGGGTGACCGGACGCCGGGCCTGGCGGATGTGCGTGTACATGCCGCGCCGCAAGGGGTCGTCCAGCGCCGCGAGCGCGCTGATCGGCTCCGCGTCCATCTTCGCAGGTTAACACCCATCTCAGCCCGATCTCAGTCCGCGTTCCGTAGCGTCGGCGGGTGTTCGTGGGACGGAAGGCGGAGCTGGCCCGGGTCCGGCAGGTGTGCCGGACCGGCGGGGCCCTTGTGGTGCGCGGCGAAGCGGGAATCGGCAAGACGGCACTGATCACGGCCGCGACGGAAGGCCTTCCCGTCGTGCGGATCAGCGGGGTCGAAGCCGAGCTGTCGCCTGCCTACGCGGGTCTGCACGCGCTGGTGGCCCAGCTGCCCGGGCCGGTCCCGGCGGCGGTGGCGATCGCCGTGGGGCTGCGGGACGGGACGACCACCGACCTGGCCACCGGCACGGCGGTGCTGCGGATGGTGGACGGGCGCACCGTGGTGGTGGACGACGCGCACCACCTGGACCCGGCGTCGCTGACGGTGCTGCTGTTCGCCGCGCGCCGCCTGGTCTCGGGCGCGATGATCTTCGCCGTCCGCGACGCCGGGCCGTCCGGGCTGCCCGAGCTGCACCTCACCGGCCTGCCCGACGAGGACGCCCGGAAGCTGCGCGGGCCCTCGGCGAGCGACGCCCTGCTGGCGGCGTGCGCGGGCAATCCGCTGGCGTTGCTGGAGGCCGACGTCGAGCACCTGCTGCCGGTGAACGGCACCGTGCCGCTCGCGGACCGGCTGCAGGCGGCCTTCTCGGCGCGCGTGGCCGGGCTGCCGGTGGCGACGCAGGAGGCGCTGCTGGACGTTGCGGCGGGCGAGAGCCGGTTCGTCCCGGCGCTGGTCCCGGCCGAGCGGGCCGGGCTGGTCGTCGTCGACGGCGGGGTGCGGTTCCGGCATCCGCTCGTCCGCTCCGCCGTCTACTGGGGCAGCCCGCTCGACCGGCGGCGGGCCGCCCACGCCCGGCTGGACGGGCCATGGCACCGCGCCCTCGCGGCCGACGGTCCCGACGAGTCGCTCGCGAAACGGCTGGAGCACGAAGCCGAACGCCTCACCGACCGCGGGGGCGTCGCGGCCGTCGCGGCGATCCTGCGCCGGGCCGCCGCCCTTTCGGAGGACGCCCAGGCCCGGACCCGCCGGCTCGCCGGCGCGGCCTACGCGGCGTGGAAGTCCGGCCGTCCCGGCGTGGCCAGGGACCTGCTCGGCGAGACGAAGGGCCGTCCCGCGGACGAACCGACGCGGCGGCTGCTGGCCCGTCTCTCGGGCATGGTGGAGCTCTACAGCGGCGACCAGGTCACCGCCTTCCACCGGCTCGTCCGCGCCGCCCGCCGGATGCCGCCGGACGAAGCGGCGAGCACCCTGTTCGCCGCGGGCGACGCCGCCATCCACGCCGGCCTGCCGATGGACTGGCTGACCGACGGCGTCGACGCGCTGGACTGCGATCCGGGCTTCGCCCGCCTGGCCCGGCTCTTCGTACGGGCGGCCGGGGGACGGCTGGACGTGCCGCCGGGTCAGGTGTTCGACACCCTGCCGCGGACGGCCGCGGCGTCGCCCGCACACCGGTGGGTGCTGCCGATGGCGCTCACCTGGCTCGGCGGCGATCCGGCCGAAGCCCGCGAGTTCTGTATGCAGGCGTGCGAAGCGATGCGGGAGCAGGGCATGCTGACGATCTACGCCGCCGTGCTGCCGTGGCTGGCCGAACTGGAGTTCCGGCTCGGGCACCTCGCCGAGGCGCAGGCGCGTGCGGAGGAGGGGCTGCAGCTCGCCGGGGATTTCGGCCAGCACGCACGGATCCCGGACTTCGAGGCGATCCTGGCGCTGGTCGCCGCGGTCCGTGGCGACGACGACGCCTGCCGGGGCCACGCTCGGTCCGCCGTCGCGGCGGCGGCCGCCACCGGCAACCGGTACGCCGCGGCCACGGCGACGTGGGCGCTGGGCATCCTGGCCCTGGGCAGGCGGGATCATGCCCGGGCTGCCGATCTGCTGGCCACGCTGAGCGTGCCGGGTGCCTTGACCGCGCACGACCTCGTGGCGCGGGCTGCGGCCTACGACATCCGGGAAGCCGCGGGTGGGGTGTCGGTGCTGTCGGATGGTGTCGTGGGTGGGGGTGGCGCGTTGGTGTCGTCGGCTGTTGTCGCGGGCGGGTCTGGCGCGCCGGTGCCATCGGCCGGAGCCGCAGACGGGCCCGGTCCGCTGCTGCCGTTCCACCACGCCCGCGCGGTGCTGGCCGAAGGCGAACGGCTGCGGCGCGAACGCCACGTCGCCGACGCCCGGGCCCGGCTGCGGACCGCGCTGGAGTGGTTCGAGCGGCTCGGTGCCCGGCGGTGGGCCGAGCGTGCGGGCGTCGAGCTGGCGGCCGCCGGCGGGACCCCGGCCGCGGCGGGCGCGCTCACCGCGCAGCAGGCGCAGATCGCCCGGCTGGCCGGGGAGGGTTTGAGCAACAAGGAGATCGCCGCGCGGTTGTTCCTGAGCCCGCGGACGGTCGGCTACCACCTGCACAACGTCTTCGCTCGGCTGGGTGTCTCGGCCCGGCACCAGCTGCGGGACCTGGACTTCGCCGCCGACCGGTCACCATGACAGATGGCAGGGCCGCCCGTCCGCGCGAAGCTGGACATCGTCCGAGCACCGACCCAGGGGAGAGACGATGTCCACAGAGGACGAGAACGCCGGCGCGGCCCAGCCGCCGTCCGGGAAGACCTACAGCAGGCGGCGGCTGATCACGTCGGTGTCGGCCGCCGCGGGGGTGGCGGCGGTTGCCGGGGTTGCCGGCGGCGTGGCGCTCGTGCAGGGCGGTCAGCCGACGCCGCAGATCCAGCCGTCCGCGGCTCGGCGGTTCGACGGCAAGGTCGTGCTGGTGACCGGCGCGACGTCCGGGATCGGCCGGGCGGCCGCCCTGCAGTTCGCCCGCGAGGGCGGCAAGGTGGGCTTCTGCGGCCGCCGGGCCGACCGCGGCGCCCAGGTCGAGCGGGAGATCCGCGCGGCGGGCGGCGAAGCGCTGTACGTCCAGGCGGACGTCCGCGAGCCGGCGCAGGTCCAGGCGTTCGTCGACCGCGTCGCCGGCCACTACGGCGGGCTGGACGTCTGCTTCAACAACGCGGGCATCACCATCCAGAAGAAGCTGCACGAGTACTCCGCGCAGGAGTGGGACGACGTCGTGCACACCGACCTGCGCGGCAGTTTCCTCGCGCTCAAGGCGGAAATCCCGCACCTGCTCGCCCGCGGCGGCGGGGTCGTGCTGATCACGTCCTCGTCGGTGGCCGTCCAGGCGGGTCCGGGCCAGGCCGCCTACGCTGCGGCGAAGGCCGGGCTGCTCGGGCTGGCCAAGTCCGCGGCGCTGGACTACGCGGGCGACGGCATCCGGATCAACACGCTGCTGCCCGGGACGACGAACACCGAGCTGGTACGGCGTGTCGCGGGCACGGAGAACCTGCCGGACGTCGCGTGGGACGCGATGGCCAAGGTGTGGGCGAAGTCGAACATGACGGGCCAGCGCCGGATGGCGACCGCCGAGGAGATCGCGGCGTTCGCGGTGACCCTGGCATCGGCCGACTTCCCGTTCCTGACCGGATCGCAGCTGGCCATCGACGGCGGCATCGGTGCCTACGGCTGAGTTGTCTCAACATATCAACGGACGTTAGATTGTCTGGGTGAGCGACGACCGGTGTGAGCTGTTGTGCCTGGATCTGGACCACGCGGAGGCCCTGCGGGTCACGTTGCCCGGCGACGACGCGCTGAGGGCACGCGCGGACGTCCTGCGCGCCCTCGGCGACCCGACGCGGCTGCGGATCGCGCACGCCTTGGCCGTGGGGGACGAGCTGTGCGTGTGCGACCTGGCGTGGATCGTGGGGTCCTCGCAGGGACTGGTGTCCCACCACCTGCGGCAGCTGCGCACGGCCGGGCTGGTGACCTCGCGCCGGGACGGGAAGCTGGTGATGTACCGGCTGGCCGAGCCCGGCCGCCGGGTGCTGGCGACCGTGGCCGCTCCGGTGGGGGAGGGGCAGCCGGGATGAGTGACGCGTGTTGCGGGCTCCCCGGGGAAGTTGGGGGCGTTCCCGTGTTGGCCGGGGACGGCCGCCGGGTGCTGGCGACCGTGGCCGCTCCGGTGGGGGAGGGCGGCCGGGATGAGTGAGGCGTGTTGCGGACTCGCCGGGGAAGCTGGGGCGTTCCCGGAGATCCGGTTGGCCGGGGAGCCGGGATGAGTGACGCGTGTTGCGGGCCCACCGGGGAGCACCACGAGGAAGCCGGCTCGTTCTGGCGGATCCCGGAGATCCGGCTGGCCGCCGTCGCGGGCATCCTGCTGCTCGGTGGCTTCGCCGCCGGGTGGCTGGACTGGCGTCCCGGGCAGACCGGGCTGTACCTGGCGGCCGCAGCCCTCGGCGGCTGGACCTTCGTGCCCGGCACGCTGCGTGCCCTGCGTGAGCGGCGGATCGGCGTCGGCACCCTGATGACCGTCGCGCTCGCCGGGGCCCTCGTGCTGGGCCAGTTCGCCGAGGCGGCGATGCTCGCGTTCCTGTTCTCGATCAGCGAGGCCCTCGAGGACTACTCCCTCTCGCGCACCCGCCGGGGACTGCGGGCCCTGCTCTCGCTCGTGCCGGAGGAGGTGCGCGTCGTGCGCGGGGGCCGGGAGTCGGCGATCGCGCCGTCCGAACTCAGGGTTGGCGATCGCATGCTGGTCCTTGCCGGGGAACGGATCGCCAGCGACGGGACCGTCGTGAGTGGACTGTCCGCAGTGGACATCTCCGCGATCACCGGCGAGCCGGTGCCGGTCGAGACCGGGCCGGGTGACGTCGTGTACGCGGGCGCGATCAACGGTACCGGCGTGCTCACCGTCGAAGCCACCGCCACCGTGGCGGACAACTCGCTGGCCAAGGTCGTCCGCGTCGTCGAGGACGCGCAGCGGCGCAAGGGTGCCCGGCAGCGGCTGGCCGACCGCATCGCCCGCCCGCTGGTGCCCGCGGTGATGGTGCTGGCGGTGCTGGTCGCCGGGCTCGGGGCGCTGCTCGGCGACCCGGTCACCTGGCTCGGACGCGCCCTGGTCGTGCTGGTCGCCGCGGCTCCGTGCGCGATGGCGATTTCGGTGCCGGTGACGGTGATCGCCGCGGTCGGGGCGGCGAGCCGGTCCGGTGTGCTGGTCAAGGGCGGCGCCGCGCTGGAGACGCTCGGTGCCGTCCGCACCGTCGCGCTGGACAAGACCGGGACGCTCACCCGCAGCCGTCCGGTGGTGACCGAGATCGTGCCCGCCGGCGGCGCCACCGAGGCCGAAGTGCTGGCGGTGGCGGCGGCGCTCGAAGCGCGAAGTGAGCATCCGCTGGCCGCGGCGGTCCTCGCGGCGGCCGGTCCGCCGGGCGTGGCCGACTCGGTCGTGACGGTGCCCGGTGCGGGGCTCGAAGGCGTCGTCGCCGGAACTCCGGCCCGGCTCGGCAAACCGGACTGGATCGGGGCCGGTGCCCTGGATACCGAGGTAACCCGGCTGACCGGCAGCGGGACGACGGTCGCGGCCGTCGAGCGCGGCGGTGTCCTGCTGGGACTGATCGGCATCCGCGACGAGCTGCGTCCCGAGGCCGCCGGGGTGGTGGCCGAGCTGCGGGACGCGGGGATCGCGGTGGCCATGCTCACCGGCGACAACGCCCGCACGGCCGCGGCACTGGCGGCGCAGGCCGGGATCACCCGGGTGCACGCCGAGCTGAAGCCGGCGGACAAGGCCGAACTCGTGCGCAGCCTGCAGGGCGGCCGCGGCGCGGTGGCGATGCTCGGCGACGGTGTCAACGACGCCCCGGCCCTCGCGACGGCCGACGTCGGGATCGCGATGGGCGCGATGGGCAGCGACGTCGCGATCGAGACGGCGGACGTCGCCCTGATGGGCACCGACCTGCGCCACCTTCCGCAGGCACTGCGGCACGCCCGCCGCGCGCGCGGGATCATGCTGCAGAACATCGGCCTGTCGGCGGCGATCGTGCTGACGCTGGTGCCCCTGGCGGCGTCCGGCGTGCTGAGCCTGGCGGCGGTGGTGTTCGTCCACGAGCTGGCCGAGGTGTTCGTCATCGCCAACGGCATCCGCGCCGGCCGCCTGCGCCGGGCCGTAACCGTCCGGAAAGGACAGTGCGCGTGCGCGGGCTGCTGATTCATCGATCCGGGAGCTGAATCCCAGCGATTCTTTGCGCTGGTGGCCGGGGGTGTGGCGGGCGAATACTCGGGCCATGCCCAAGGAAACGGACACCGCGAGAACGGACCTCGTCCGGCTGATGCGCCACTTCGGAGTTCGCGCGCTGGTACTCGCCGGGATCGCGGCGGTGGCGGGGTTCACCACGGTGGCGCTGGCGCTTGCGGTGGCCGGGTTCGCCTTGGTTTACGCGCCGGTCCGGGAGTAGTGGCGCGGCTCAAGCCAGCAGGTGCGCCAGAAGTGCCCGCGCCGCAGGGTTGGCCGGGGTCGGGCTGCGGCCGGCCAGGTGGATCGCGCGGCCGAAGGACGGCTGCTCGAGCCGCGCGTACGGCAGGCCGGACTTCGTGGCGACCGGCTCCGGGACGATGCTGACCCCGAGCCCCGCCGTCACCAGCTCGACCAGCAGCGGCATGTGGGTTGCCTCGCACACGCGGTTCTGGCGGATCCCCGCCTCGGCGAACCGGCGGGCGACCATCGTCTGGATGCCGCTGCCGCTGAAGTCCAGGAACGGCTCGTCGTCCAGCTCGGCGAGGCGGACCCGGCGGCGGCGGGCCAGGCGGTGACCCGGGTGGCACAGCAGCACCAGATGCTGGCTCCACTGCGCGAAACTGACCAGCTCGCCCGGCAACGGCTCGGCGGCGGCCAGGAACGACAGGTCCAGCTCGCCGTTGCCGACGCCGGCCACCAGGTCGGGCACCGTGCTCTCGCGCACGTGGATCCGGACGCCGGGGTGGCGCTCCCGGAACTGTCCGAGCTTGGCGGGCAGGTTCACCACGGTCAGCGTCTGGATGGTCCCGATCGACACCCGCCCGCGCGTCAGCCCCGCGACGGCCGCCACCTCGCCGCGTGCCGCCTCGACGTCGGCGACGATCCGGTGTGCCAGCGGCAGCAGCGCCTGCCCGGCTTCGGTGAGCGCCACCCGGCGCGTCGTCCGGTCGAACAGCGGCGTGCCCAGCTCGCGTTCGAGCTTGCGGACCGACGCGCTCAGCGCCGACTGCACCACGTGCACCTCCTGCGCCGCCGCGGTGAAACTCCCGCTGCGCACCACGGCCAGGAAGTGCTCGACCTGCCTCAGCTCCACCCCGGCGACTCTATTACCCCGGGATCGCCACGGCCGGGAACGTCGCCAGGCCGCGCTCCAGCAGCGCGGCCGCCCGGCGCACGTCGCCGGTCACGGCCGAGAGCGCGTCCTCGATCGGGACGCCGGGACGCAGGTGCGTCCGCAGCGCACGGAACTGGATGCGCCACAGCCCCAGCAGTGCGGCCGCGGTCGCCTGGGGTTCGGGGTCGGTGGGACGGCAGCCGGCCCGCGCGGCCAGGACTTCGGCCGCGACGTCGGTGCAGCGCTCGGTGACGTCGCTCTGGTACGCACGCAGGGACGGGCTGTCGCGGATGAGGTCGCCGAAGCGGTGATAGCGGGCCAGCGCCCGCGCCGGGTCGCGCGCGGCGGCCAGGCTCGCGCCGAGGGCGCGCAGCTCCTCGTCGAGGACGTTCAGCATCGCCGTGACCGGGGCGACCCCCGGGTCGGCCAGGTGGGTGCGCAGCGCGTCGGCCGTGTCCGCCAGCTGGTCCATGACCAGGGCTTCCTTGGTGGGGAAGTAGTTGTAGACGGTCTTCTCGGACACTCCGCACGCTTCGGCGACGTCCGCGACCCGGACCGCGTCGAAGCCGTGCTGCAGGAACATCTGCGCGGCGGTGTCGGACAGCCGGCGCCGCATGGCCCGCTTCTTGCGCTCGCGAAGTCCTTCCCCGCTCGTCATGGCGTCAGGCTACGGCAGTGACAGAAAAAGTTCTGCTACTGTAAATTTACAGTCACTGAATCCAAGGAGTGCGCCATGGCCGAGTTCAAGATCGTGTGCGAGTACCCCCATCCGCCCCGGAAGGTCTGGCGGGCGGTGACCGACCCGGCGCTCATCCCGTACTGGACCTCGACCGGCAAGGGGGCCAGGGCGGAGGGGTTCGAGCCGGTGCCGGGCACGCGGTTCCGGTACGTCGCCAAGCCGGTGCCGGGCTGGCGCGGGATCGTCGACTGCGAGGTGACCGAAGTGCGCGAGCCGGAGCTGCTGGCCTACACGTGGGCCGGCGCGGAAGGGGAGGTGCCCAGCCACGTCCGCTACCGGCTGGAGCCGGTGGCCCGTGGCACGCGTTTCACCTACCACCACACGGGATTCACCGGCATCGGCGGGTTCGTGATGGCGAGGGTGCTCGGCTCGGTCCGGCGCAGGATGCTCACCGTGGGCCTGCCCGCGCTGCTCGCCGAACTGGACGACGCGGGAGTGCTGCACCCCGGCGCCGCCTTGCGACTGAAGACCACTCGGTGACCGGTGCTAGTCCGGCCCGGCGAGCCGGTCCGGGAGCCGGGCGGCCAGGTGCCGGACCAGCTCGCCGACCCGCCGGGGCACGTGGCCGTCGCCGTCCCAGAGCGCGTAGATGTCGGCCGGTGGCGTCGGCACCGCGGGCAGGACGCGGACCAAAGCGCCACTCCGCAGGTACGGCCGGACCTGCCACTCCGAACGCATGATCACCCCGTGTCCCTGCAACGCCCAGGCGGTGACGACGTCGCCGTCGTTGCTCGCCAGACGGCCGCGCACGTGGACCTGGCGGGGGTTGCGCGCGTCGCCGAAACGCCACAGGGCGAAGTCGCCTTCGTTCTCGCGGAGCACGATGCAGTCGTGGCCGTCGAGGTCTTCCAGCCGCTCCGGCAGGCCATGACGCTCCACATAGGACGGTGCGGCGCACGGCACGCGGCGGTTCTTCGCCAGCCGGCGCATCCGCAGCGAGGAGTCCGGCGGCTGTCCCACGTGGACGGCCACGTCGAACTCGCGCCGGTGCGGGCGCAGGGGAAGCGCGGACGTGCGCAGCCGGACGGCCAGCCGGGGATGCCGGGCGGTGAACTCGCCGAGCAGCGGCGCGACGTGTGCGCGGCCGAGGCCGAGGGTGGCCTGGACCACCAGGGAGCCGCGCAGGTCGCCGGAGCGGTGGGTGACCTGGTCCTCCAGCTCGCGGAGGTCGTCGAGGATCGTCTCCAGGCGCGCGGCGAACAGCTCGCCTTCGGCGGTCAGCGTGATCCGGCGCGGGCCGCGGTGGACCAGGCGGACGTCCAGCCGGCGTTCCAGCGCGCCGAGGCGCTTGCTGACGACCGGGAGCGAGCAATCCAGCTCCCGGGCCGCGGCCGTGAGCGTCTCGCTGGCGGCCACGACCCGGAAGAAGCGCAGGTCGTCGATCGAGGTGGTCATCGCTGCCTTTCCCGGAGCGAAAGGCCGGGTTGCCCCGGCCGTCCTTGTCGGACCCCGTCCCCGCCGGACAGGGTGGAAGTGCTTGCGCAGGACGAAGCCGACAGGAGCCTCCCATGTCCCAGTGTCACCGCGTCGCGGTCATTCCCGGCGACGGCATCGGTCGCGAGGTCGTCCCGGAAGGACTCCGGTGCCTGCAGGCCGCCGCCGGCGTCCACGGGTTCATGCTGGAGACGGTCGAGTTCGGCTTCGCCTGCGCGGAGTACTGGCAGCGGCACGGCGAACTGCTTCCGCCGGACTGGAAGGACGTCCTGGGCGGCTACGACGCGTTGTTCTTCGGCGCGGTCGGGTGGCCCGAAGTGGTGCCCGACCACATTTCGCTGTGGGGCAGCCTCCTGGAGATCCGCCGGGGGTTCGACCAGTACGTCAACCTGCGGCCGGTCCGGCTGCTGCGGGGCGTGCGCAGCCCGCTGCGCGACCACGGGCCGGGCGACATCGACTTCGTCGTGGTGCGGGAGAACACCGAGGGCGAGTATTCGCGCATCGGCGGCCGGATCTTCGAGGGCACCGACCGCGAAACGGTGCTGCAGGAGACGGTGCTGACCCGGATCGGCGTGGACCGCGTGCTGCGGTACGCCTTCGACCTCGCCGCCGCCCGGCCGCGACGGCACCTGACGTGGGCGACCAAGAGCAACGGCATCGCGGTGTCGATGCCGTACTGGGACGAGCGCGCGGCGGCGATGGCCCAGCGGTATCCGGACGTCACCGCGGACAAGGACCACATCGACATCCTGGCGGCGAAGTTCGTCCTGCGGCCGGGGCAGTACGACGTCGTGGTGGCCGGCAACCTCTTCGGCGACATCCTGTCCGACCTCGGACCGGCCTGCGCGGGCACGATCGGGATCGCCCCGAGCGCCAACATCAACCCGGACCGGACGTGGCCGAGCCTGTTCGAGCCCGTCCACGGGTCCGCACCGGACATCGCCGGCCGCGGCATCGCCAACCCGGTCGGCCAGATCTGGAGCGGCGCCATGCTGCTCGACCACCTGGGCGAGCAGGCCGCCGCCGCGGGGATGGTCGCGGCGATCGAGAAGGTGCTTGCCGGACGGCCGGAAGTGCTGACCCCCGACCTGGGCGGACCGGGCACGACGGAGAGCTTGGGGAAGGCGATCGCCGAGGAGATCGCCGCGGGGTAGCCGGTCCACGGTCGTGGCAGACCGCCCAAGCCCGCGATGCGCTGGTTCGGCTTCGGTGAGTGACCTTTGCCGGGGCACCCTCGCCGGCTGGGCCGGGTGCGGCACCGGCGTCCGGTCAGGAATGCGGTGCCAGCAGGTCCCCGAGCCCGCCACGGGCGTCCTCGACGACGAGGGCTTCGGCCGCCGCCGAGTCGCCGGCGCGCAGGGCGCGCACCAGCGCCCGGTGGCTGCCGTAGCGGTCCAGGCCGAAGCGGTCGTTCTCGCCGATCCGCTCGATCAGCCGGGCGCGGCGCTCCGGTGCGGAGAACACCCGCGTCTGCCCGAGCAGGCGGACCAGGACCGGGTTGCGGGCGCACGCCTCGACGGCCTCGTTGAAGCGCTGCATGGTGTCCAGCAGCCGGTCCAGGTGGCGGGACACCTGCTCGCCGGCCTGGTGCCGCTGCCGGATGACGATCAGCAGGTCGTCGGCCTCGTCGAGGACCTCGTCGAGGTGGTCGAGCTGGTCCGGGGTCGCGTGCCGCGCGGCGAAGCGGGCCACCATCCCGCGCAGGGCGACTTCCACCTCCGCGAGGTCCTGGATCGCCGCGTCGCCGAAGGCCGCCACCTGGACCGTCCGGGGGCCGGTGCGGTCGAGGAGGCCGTCCTGTTCCAGTCGGCGGATGGCCTCGCGGACCGGGGTCGGGCTCACCGCGAGCCGCTCGGCGAGCCCGCGCTCGGTGACCTTCTGCCCGGGCCGCAGCTCACCGGTCGCGACCGCGTCGCGGATCGCCCGGTACGCGCGGTCGGCCAGCGTGCCGGTCTTCACGTCTGCCATGGCGACACCCTATCGGCCATGGCAAAACCTTGATGCAACTATTGACCATCTTGCTATAGCAAAAGTAGCGTGGCGCACGGCCGACAGGGAAGGTGCCGGATGACGACGTCGAGCACGCAGCGCACGCGGACGGGGCGGATCACGTTCTTCGTGGCCCTGGCGGTCTTCGCGCAGGAGTCGATGTGGAACCTCTACGACTCGCAGGTCCCGCCGTTGCTGCGCGAGCACATCGGCAGCGCCGCGCTGATCGGCCTGCTGATGGGGATGGACAACGTGCTCGGCATCTTCCTGCAGCCGTGGATGGGCAACCGGTCCGACCGCACGCGCACCGCGTGGGGCAGGCGCATCCCGTACCTCGTCGTGGGCATGCCCGTGGCCGCGTTGCTGTTCCTCGCCATCCCGCACGCCGCGGCCTCGGTGCCGCTGCTGATCCTGACGATGTTCGGCTACGCGCTCGTCGCGAACTCCTTCAAGCCGATCGCCGAGTCCCTGCTGCCGGACTTCGTCCCGCCCGAGCGACGCAGCCGCGCCAACGCCGTCGTCAAGATCGCGTCGAGCCTCACGGTGATGGTCGCGGCCCTGATCAGCATCTTTCTCGTCGACACGCATCCGAAGCTGTCGTTCGCGATCCCGCCGGTCCTGATGGCGGTGTCCCTGGTCGTGCTCGTCGCCAACGTCCGCGACAGCCGGTCACCCGCCTACCGCGCCGCGCTGGCCGAGGACGGCGAGGCCGCGCCCGCCGGGCGGGTGCGCGACACCGTGCTCGACATCGTCCGCGACAGCGACCGCAGCCGGCTGCTGCTCATCGTGGCGATCCTGCTGTTCGGCGGGGCGTGGGCCGCTTCGCGGGCCCTCATGACGCCGTACGGCATGGAGGTGCTGGGCCTGTCCCGCGGTGCGGCGGGCGGGCTGACGCTGCCCAGCGGCTTCGCCTTCATCGTGGCCGCCTACCCCGTGGCCCGGCTCGCCGAGCGCTTCGGACGGCTGCGCGTGATGACGGCCGGGATGAGCGTGTTCGCCGCGGGCCTGGTGCTGGGCGCCGTCGCAGGCACGCCCGCCGGCGTCGTCACCGGCCTCTGCGTGGCGGCCGCTGGCGCGTCCTCGTTCCTGGTCAACGCGGTCGTCGTGCTGTGGAACCTCGCGCCGTCCGGCCGGGTGCTCGGCACCTACACCGGGCTGTACACGGTCGGCTGGGTGAGCGGCGGCTTCCTCGGGCCCGCCGTGGCCGGCGGCATGGTGGACCTGACCGGCTGGTCCCTGCTGCTGGTCCACGTCGCGATCCTCGCGCTGCTCGCCGTGGCGGCGGTCGCGCGGGTCGGCGTCCTGCAGCGGCGCGCCACCGCCGGGCGGGCGCTGTGACCGGGCGCGTGCTGATCACCACCGACTACCTGCGCCCCGGCGACGACGTCGACCGGTTCCTTCGCCGCGCAGGCCTGGAAACCCGGCACCTGCCGATGATCGGTCCGCGGGATCCCGCTGAACTCGCCACGGCGCTCGCCGAGGCCGACGCGGCGCTGGTGGCCAACGAACCGCTCACCGCGGACGTGCTTTCCCGCGCGCCCCGGCTGCGGGTGATCGTGCGGACCGGCGTCGGCCACGACTCCATCGACCTCGCCGCCGCGACCCGGCTCGGGATCAGCGTCAGCACCCTGCCCGGCGTCAACGCCAACGCCGTGGCCGAATACACCCTCGGCCTGCTGCTCGCGGGTGCCCGGCGGCTCGTGCAGTCCGCGCAGGGCGTCGCGCGCGGGGAGTGGCCGCGCGAGGACGGGCACGAGCTGCGCGGCTCGACACTCGGGCTCATCGGGTACGGCGCCGCGGCGCGCGCGGTGGTCCCGCTGGCGCGCGCGTTCGGCATGACCGTCGTCTGCACGACGAACGTGCCGGCCCGGGATCCGCACGTCCGGTTCACCGGGCTGCCGGAGCTGCTGTCCACTTCGGACTACGTCTCCGTCCACACGGCACTGACCGAGCGGACACGGGGACTGCTGGACGCGCAGGCGTTCGCCCGGATGAAGCCGGCCGCCCTGCTGGTCAACACCGCGCGCGGCGCCATCGTCGACGAGGACGCGCTCGTCGCCGCCGTGCGCGCCGGGCGGATTGCCGGCGCGATGCTCGACGTCGTGGCCGAGGAGCCACTGCCGGACGGCAGCCCGTTGCGCGGCGTCGACGGCATCGTCGTCTGCTCGCACCTGGCCGGGCAGACCGCCGAAGCCCGCCGGGCCGCGGGGCTGCGCGGCGCCGAAGAACTGGTCGCCGCGCTCGAAGGACGGGCGCGGTTCGCGATCGACGCGGAGAAACGAGGAACATGGACACCGAACCGGTGAAGTCCGTCCGGGTACTGGCGCCGAGCGGCATGCTCGGGGCGGGCTGGGACCACGCGACGATCGAACGCGGCATCGCCCTGGGCGCCGACGTCATCAGCATCGACGCCGGGTCCACCGACTCCGGCCCCGCCTACCTCGGGTCCGCGACGGCCAAGACGACGGCCAGGGCGGTGGCCCGCGACCTGCGCAGCCTGCTGACGGCCGCGGCAGGCGCGGGCATCCCGCTGATCGTCGGCTCCTGCGGCACGAGCGGGACCGACCGCGGGGTCGACTGGGTCGCCGGGATCGCCGCCGAGGTCATGGCCGAGGAGGGCCTGGACCTGAAGGTGGCCCGGATCTACAGTGAACAGGACGCCGCCGTGCTCAAGGAGTACCTCGACGCCGGCCGGATCCACCCGCTGCCGCCACTGGGACAGCTGCGGGCCGAGACCCTGGAGAGCTGCACGCACATCGTCGGCGCGATGGGCCACGAACCGATCGTCGAGGCACTGCGGGCCGGTGCCCAGGTCGTGCTCGCCGGGCGCGCCACCGACACCGCGGTCGCGGCCGCCTACCCGCTCATGCTCGGCATGCCCGCCGGACCGACGTGGCACGCCGCCAAGATCGTCGAGTGCGGCGGCCAGTGCACCAGTGATCCGCGGGCAGGCGGCGTCCTCGCCACCATCGACGCGGGCGGGTTCACCGTGGAGCCCCTGGATCCCGCGGTGGCGTGCACGCCGATCTCGGTGGCCGCGCACATGCTCTACGAGACCGCGGACCCCTTCGAGATGCGGGAGCCCGCCGGCACCCTCGACGTCCGCGACGCCCGCTACACCGCAGTCGACGACCGGATCGTCCGCGTCGAGGGCTCGCGGTTCCACACCGCCGGGCAGTACACGGTCAAGCTGGAAGGCGCGCGGATGACCGGCTACGAAACCGTGTCGTTCTCCGCGATCCGGGATCCGCGCATCCTCGGCGGCATCGACGCGTGGGCGGAACTGATGCGCGGGATGATCACGCAGCGGGTGCGCCAGACGCTGGAACTTGCCGACGACGAGTACGCCTTCGACCTGCGGCTCTACGGCCACAACGCCGTACTGGGCGAGCTGGAACCGGAAGCCGGGCCACCGCGCGAAGTGGGGGTGATGCTGCTCGTGAACGCCCCGGACCAGGCCACCGCCACCGCCGTGGCCAAGGTCGCGAACCCGCTGATGCTGCACCTGCCCGCACCCGGGATGCCCTACCTGCCCAGCTTCGCCTTCCCGTTCTCGCCCGCGGAGACCGAGCGCGGCCCGGCGTACGAGTTCGTGCTCAACCACGTCGTCGACTGCGCCGCACCGGCCGAGCTGTTCCGGATCGAGCTGGGGGAGAAGACCCATGCCTGAAGTGACACTGGCCGACCTCGCCCATGAGGTCCGGGCGAAGAACGCGGGCCCGTTCTGGGTGACGCTGGAGGTGTTCCTGCGTGACGCCGGCGGCTACCGGACCGCTGTGTCCACTGTGGACGAGGGCGTGATCGCGCGGCTCTACCACGTCGAGGCGGGCACCGTCCGGCTGTTCCGGATCCCCGCGCTCAACGTCGTGAAGATCTCCTTCCCGCGCCCGGAAGGCCAGGGCTCGCTGCGCGACCGTGACGTCCACAGAGGACAGCATCACGTCCCGCTCGCCGGGCTGCGGGTGGGGCACCCGTGATCCGGGTCGCGGACCTGCCCGCCGCGCACCCCGGCCGACGGCTGCTCACCAAGCGCACGCCGTTCTTCGCCGCGCCGGGCGAGCCGCGCTGCGGCTACTGCGCCTACGTGCCCACGAGCTGGACCCCGGACGACGAACTGCCGGTCCTGGTGGCCGTGCACGGCACCGGGCGCAGTGTCGGGGAACTGCGCGAGGGACTCATCCCGTTCGCCGAACGCCACCGGCTCATCGTCGTGCTCCCGCTGTTCCCGGTCGGCGTCGGCGAGCCGGACGACGTCCACGGGTACAAGGTCCTCGACGCCCACGGCGTCCGGTACGACCTGGTGCTGCTGGACATCCTGGCGGAAGTGCGGCACCGGTGGAACGCGCGGATCGGGACCGTGCTGCTGTGCGGGCATTCCGGCGGCGGCCAGTTCGCCCATCGCTTCCTCTACCTCCATCCCGGCCGGGTCGCCGGCGTCGCGGCCGGCGCGCCGGGCGGGGTGACCCTGCTCGACGACACGCTGGCCTGGCCGCGCGGCGTCGCCGACACGCGGGAGCGGTTCGGGATCACCGTCGACCCCGCCGCGGTCGCCCGGGTGCCGGTGCTGCTCGTCATCGGCGGCGACGACGACGGCCGGGCCGACCTGGCCGCCATGGGCGACCACGGGCACAGCCGCCCGGAACAGCTGGACCGGCTGGCCGCCGACCTGACCCGGCACGGCACCGCGGTCCGGACCGTCGTCGTCCCCGGGGTCGGGCACAGCGCCGCGGGCACGCGCCCGCCGGTCCTCGACTTCTTCACCGGCCTTCTCCCGGCCCTTCGATGAAAGGTGACTCCTTGCCGAAGTTCGTCCCCGCGGCTGTGCTCGTGGCTGCCCTGCTGGGTACCGCGGCCCCGGCCCACGCGAGCCCGAGGTTCCCGGAGATGCCGTGCCCGGCCGGGCTGGCCGCAACCTGTTACTCCGGTCAGGACGCCAACGGCGCCTACTACACGATCGCCGTCCCGGAGCGCTGGAACGGCGCGCTCGTCGTGCACGCCCACGGCGGTCCCGCGATGTCCTACAGCCCGGCCACGACCACCGAAGATCTGACGGAATGGGCGATGCTGGTCCGGGAGGGCTACGCGTGGGCCGCTTCGTCGTACCGGCGCGGCGGATACGGCGTCCGGATGGCCGCCGCCGACACGGAAAACGTGCGCCGCCTGTTCGCCGGCCGGTTCGGCCGTCCCGCTCGCACGTACGTCCACGGCCAGTCGTTCGGGGGCAACGTCGCCGCGAAGGTCGCCGAGACGTACGGCGGCTACGACGGCGTGCTGCTGACCAGCGGCCTGCTGGCCGGTGGGTCGCGCGGGTACGACCACCGGGTGGATCTGCGGGTGGTGTACCAGTACTACTGCCGCAACCTCCCGCGCCCGGACGAGCCGCAGTACCCGCTGTGGCAAGGACTTCCCGCGGACTCGCCGCTCACGCCGTCCGACGTCCTGGCCCGCCTGCGGGAGTGCACCGGCACCGCGGCCGCCCGGACACCCGCCCAGCAGCGCAACCTGGACGCCATCACCGCTGTCACGGGCATTCCGGAACGGACGCTGCCGACGCACCTGCAGTACGCGACGTTCCTGTTCCGGGAGATCGTGCAGCGGCTCGGCGGGCGCAATCCGTTCGGCACCACCGGCGTCCGGTACTCCGGCTCGCCCGACGACCGGGCACTGAACGCGGGCGTCGCCCGGTTCTCACCCGACCCCACCGCCCGGCGGGACCTGTCCTACGACAGCGATCTCACCGGCCGCGTCCCGGTGCCGGTGCTGACGCTGCACGCGATCTACGACCCGTCGGTCTTCGTCGAGCACGAGTCCGCCTACCGGGCGACGTTCGAGGGAACCGGGCTGGTCCAGACGTTCACGCGCGAGTCCGGGCACGACGGGCTGAGCGCCGCGGAGTACGCGAATTCCCTGGCGGCGCTGGACGAGTGGGTGCGCACCGGACGCAAGCCGTCCCCGGCCTCGATCGCGAGTTCCTGCGCCAGGTTCGACGGCGTTTACGGAGGCGGGTGTTTCTACGACCCGGAGTACCGGCCCGCGCCGTTCGCCACCCGGGTCCGGCCACGTCCGGGTGGCCTGCGGTGGCCGGTCATGACCGCGGCGCAGGAACGGGCGTGGAGCCGGATCGACGGGGTGGGCATCGCGCCCTGACTGCTGCTGAACGGCTCACCCGGGCGATCACCACCGGCTCAGCGGGTTGCCCTGTCCCAGATCACCACCGGCGGTGCGTCCGGGTAGTCGGTGTCGTGCGCGATGACCCGGTTCACCTTCGGGTTGTGGCGCAGGATCGGGAACTCGTCCATGTCGAACACGTTGTTGGGACGGCGGGAACCCAGCTCGTCGCCCATGCCGGGCCAGCCGCTCGACTTGCCCGGGGTGTTCGGCAGGGCGATGTGGACGTCGCCTTCCGCGTTGTGGGCCAGTGCCTTCGACGCGTCCTTCCAGACCTTCTCGCCGTTGGGGTGGTTGTCGGCGAACTTCGGCATCTCGATGTCGTTGTCCTTGAGGATGCCCTCGAGGGTGTTGCCGCCGTTCTTCTTCGCCAGGTCGATGGCCGGGACCTCGATCGAGCCGTGGTACTTCGAGTCCGTGATCGTGGTGCCGGTCACCGGGTCCTGGACCGAGTCCTTGATGTGGCCGCCGGACCAGAACCAGGACTTGTCCTTGCCCGGCGCCATCATCTCGTCCCACTTCTTCGAGAACTCGGCGTACTGCTCGTCGGTCATGTTGTGCGGGCGGATCTTGCCGTCGGGGTCGCGGAACTCGGCGAGGCCGTCCGGTTTCTTCGCCCCCGGCGGGAGTTTCCCCGCGTCGCCGCCGCCCGCCGGGCTGTCCGGGGCGCCGGCGCCGCCCGTCTTGCCGCACGGGCTGCTCACCAGGCCCAGCGGGTCGCTCTCCAGGTGCGGCTGCGCGACGTACCCCACCGGGTCGGGCGCCGCGGCCAGGCCGAGCGGGTCCTGGCTCAGGTACCGTCCCGTCCGCGGGTCGTAGTAGCGGTAGACGTTGTAGTGCAGCCCGCTTTCGGTGTCGCGGTACTGGCCCGGGAACGCCAGGGGCATCGGCGCGGTGCCCGCCGTCGACGGCAGCAGCTCGCCCCAGAAGCTCGTACGGGCCTGCCAATCGATCGTCCCGTGCTCGCCGACGAGTTCCGTCGGCGTGCCCGCCGGGGACGTGACCACCGTGTGGAACCGCACCCCCGGACCCTGCTGCTCGACCTGGACCACCGGCCGACCGTCGTCGGGATGCCGTTCCCAGGTCAGCACCCGCGTGCGCCCGTCGTCGGTCACCTCGATCTCCTCGACCAGCTCCGCGCCGCTCCAGACGAACCACGTCTCGGCGGTCTGCCGCAGCGTGCCGCCGGGGCCGGGCTCCCAGCGGCGCTTGGCGAACCGCCGTCCGAGCGGGTCGTAGCGGTAGGTCCAGACGGACCCGTCCGGCGCGAACACGGTGCTCAGCCGGTCCAGCTCGTCCCAGGCGAACCGCCATTCCTCCGCGCCGGCCGGGGTGATCCGCACCCGGCTGGTCAGCCGGCCCTGCCGGTCGTGGCCGTAGTGCGTCCCGCCCGCCTCCACCAGCGTGTTGCCGCGGTACACCCGCGGTCCGGACGGCGACGACGTCAGCGTCCCCGCCGCGTCGTAGGCGAAGTGCTCGACGCCGTCGGGGCCACGGACCTCCGTGACCCGCCCCGCCGGGTCGAACCCGAACCGGACCGGCTGCGCGTCGTCGATCGCGGTGAGCCTGCCGTCGGGGGAGTAGGTGTAGGCCCGGCGGCCCAGGCCGGTGATCACCTGCTCGGCCAGCCGGTCCCCGGCGTCGAAGACCTGCCGCAGGACCACCTCGCCGTCGACCGTACGGGCAGTCTCGCGGCCGGCTTCGTCGTACTCGAACGCGATGTCGTGCCCGGCGATGCCCAGTGACACGGGACGGTCGCCGTCGTACCGCCACTCACTGTCCATACCGGACAGTGTGGTGCGGCGGACCGCGGCGGCGTCGTACGTCCAGCGCACGCCGAGCCCGTTGAGCGTCTCCTCGCGCACGCGGCCGCGTTCGTCCCGCACGATCTGCAGCACCGAGCCGTCGTTGACGGCGTACTCGAGCTGGCCCAGCGCGTCGTAGGCGTATCCGGTGACGCCGCCGGCCGTGCGGCGCTCGACGACGTTGCCGAGCGAGTCGTACCGGTATTCGGTGACTTCGCCGAGGCCGTTGGTCATCCGGCGCAGCTGGCCGGCCGCGTCGTAGGCGTAGGTCAGCCGCCGTCCGTCGAAGTCGGTCTCCTCGACCAGCCGCCCGGCCGGGTCGTAGGTGTAGCGCCAGGTCAGGCCGCGCGGGTTGGTCACCTCGACCAGGCGCAGCTCGGCGTCGTAGCGGTAGGCCGTGCGCGCGCCGGCGGCGTCGATCTCCTCGACCGGCAGGCCGAACGGGCCGTACGTGCGCCGGGTCGTCCGCCCGGCGGCGTCGCGGTACTCGACGACGCGGCCTTCGCCGTCGTGCCGCCAGCTCTCCCGCTCGCCGCGCGGGCCGGTCCGCCACGACAGCAGCCCTTCGGCCGTCCAGCCGAGCCGGGACGGGCCGCCGGACGCGGTGTGCACCAGCCGCGGCCTGCCGAACGGGTCGCGGTCGCCCGGCCGCGCCGCCGCGGTGAGCACCGGCTCGCCGCCGAGAAGGTCGGCCGGGCCGTCGACGCGCAGCCGGGTGGAGACGCCGGGCAGGGCGGCGACGGGGTCGGCCGCCGGGACCACGGCGCGCGCGTCCCCGGCCCGCAGCTCCAGCTCGCCGGACCCGGCGGGCGTCAGCCGCACGACGGAACCGTCCGGCCGCGTGACCGTGGTCAGCACGCCGTTTTCGTAGCCGTAGAAGGTGATCCGCCCGAGTTCGTCGGTCTGCGACTGCAGGTCGTCCTCGCGCGTCCACGAGTACCGGCGGGTGTGGCCGAGCGGGTCGGTCCGCTCGACGAGCCGTCCGGCCTCGTTCATCCGGTAGGTCCAGGTGTGGCCCAGCGCGTCGGTGTGCCGGGTGGTCCGGGTGGCGGTGTCGTAGGCGAACGTGCTGTCGAGGTAACGCTCGGCGCCGACCGTGCGCACGCAGCGGCCTTCGGCGTCGTAGACGTACCGGTACCAGGTGCCGGTGCGGTCCTGCCAGCCGACGATCCGGTCGGCGGTGTCGTAGTCGAGGTTCACCGGGCGCCCGGCGAACCCGGCGATCTGGGTCAGCTGGCCGAGCCGGTTGTAGCCGAACCGGGCGACCGGCGCGCCGCCGGGCACGCCGAGCGCGGCGATCCGGCCGTCGCCGGTTTCGACGCTGATCTCGGTGCCGTCGTCGCGGCGCAGGAGCCGCGGGGCGCCGTTCTCGGCGTGTTCGATCGTGGTGCGGGAGCCGTCCTGCTCGATGAGCGTCAGCGGCAGCACGCGGCCGTCGCCGTCGAATCCGAGGTCGCGGTCGCCCATCGACAGCCGGTAGCCCTCGGCGGTGCGGCGCAGCGGGTGGCGCGGCCCGGCCAGCGGCAGCACGGGCTCCTCGCCGGTGGGCAGCGGGTAGCGCAGGATCATGCCGTCTTCGGAGAAGAACCGGACGCCGTCGCGGCCGACCTCCAGCCGCTGGTCCAAAGTGGACGTCCAGGAGCGGCCGAACCACCGGCCCGCACGGTAGGACGACAGGTGCGTGCGCGACAGCACCAGCTCGCCCGCGTCGCCCGGCAGGGTCAGGTCGACCTGGCGCAGGATGACCTCGCCGGTGGCGACGTCCACCGGGTCGGAGACGCAGACCTTGTTTTCGTCCGGCACCGAGCGCTTGTCGTCCGGCGCCGTGTGGGAACTGTCGCCCTGGGAAGTGCCGCTCTTGGAGGTGCCGCCGCCCGGGTCGGCCTTCGGCGGAGGCGGGGTGTCGGCCGGTGGGTCGTTCTTCGGTGGCGGATCGGCCTTCGGCGGGTCGGTTTTGGTTCCTGCGGGGTCGGTTTTGGCGCCGGAGGTGGTGGTGGCGTCCCCACCCCCCTTCCCGCCGTGGGTGTCGATGCCTTTGGGGTTGCCGTTGATGTCGGTGTGCTTCGGCGCCGGGGCGGCCTTGCCCGGTTTGATGTTGCGCAGGGCTTTGGCGGCGTCGGAGAACAGGTCCCCGGCGCGTTTGAGCAGCGGAATCAACGCCTGCAACGCTTTGACGAGGCGTTTGACCAGATCAGCGATCTTGGAAGCGGTTTTGACGACGGCGTTGATGACCTGGGGGACGACCCAGGTCATCCCGATGCCGAGGGTGAACACCACCTGCAGGGCCCAGCTGATCAGATGCCCGACCAGCTCGGCGATGATGTCGCGCACCAGCGCCCGCACCGCCGCCACCACCTCACCAGCGGTCTTCACCCCACTCGAGGCACCCTCACACCCCTTCTGCGCCGTCTCCAGCAAGGTGACGGTGTCTTTGGCGCGTTGGCGGTAGGCGTCAGCGGCGTTGCCGGTCCAGGTCGCGGTGTCCGCGGTAACCATCCCGGTCAGATCGACACCGATGGCGCCCAGTTCGGTGGCGACGTTGGCCCAGGTCTGTGCCTGGGCGGCGATCTCGTCGGCGTTGCCGGTCAACCCGTTCAACGCTTCTTTGAGGGGGCCGACGTGTTCCATCAGCCACCCCACCCCGGCAGCCAGGATCGCGCCGAAGGGGTCCATCGCCATCGACAACGCATCCAGCGCCGTCCCGACCGCCCCCAACGCCACCGACGCCCAGTCCCCGCTCTCGATCGCCGACTTCAGATCCGCCGCCGACTCCAGCAACGACACACCCGAATACGCCTTCGTCGAGTCCTGGGTCTCCGCGACCAACGGGTT
>NZ_JBDZYD010000016.1:48283-275285 GCF_040064235.1 Amycolatopsis melonis | reverse complement strand
GTGGAGTTGCCCCCTGGGGCCGGACACCTTGATTCCAGACAGTGGTCTGGAGGGAGGATGTCCTGGTGTCTCGCAGGTCGAAGTATCCGGAGCAGTTCCGTCGTGACGCGGTCGAGCTGGTCAACTCCAGTGACCGGCCGTTGCGGCAGATCGCTAGGGAGCTGGGGGTTAACCACGAGACGCTGCGCTCGTGGGTGAACACCGCCAAGCAGGCCACCGAGGCCGGCCCGCCAGCAGAGGACCCGGCCACCCTCGATGAGGTGGCGCGGTTGCGTAAACAGGTCGCTGAGCTGCAGAAAGAGAAGGAGATCCTGCGGAAAGCGGCCGCCTATTTTGCGCGCGAGATGGATCGATGATCTACCGCTACCGGTTCATCTCCGAACACCGCACCGAGTTCGGTGTGCAGCGGTTGTGCCAGGTCCTGGGCCTGCGCCGGCAGGGCTTCCACGAATGGGTCGCCGCCGAAGCCGGCCGTGCCCGGCGGGCCGAGGCCGAGGCCGACCTGGTGCAGGTGATCGCCGGGATCCATGCCGAGCACCGCGGTGCCTACGGCGTCCCGCGGATCACCGCCGAACTCCACCGCCGCGGGATCGTGGTGAATCACAAGCGGGTCGAGCGGCTGATGCGCGAACACGGGCTGGCCGGGATCACCCGCCGCAAACGCCGCACCACCACCCGACCCGCGGCCGGGCCGGTCACCCCAGCCGGCGATCTGATCCGCCGGGACTTCACCGCCACCGCACCCGGGACCCGGTTGGTCGGGGACATCACCTGCCTGCCCACCTTCCAAGGCTGGCTCTACCTGGCCACCGTCATCGACCTGCACACCCGCGAAATCATCGGCCACGCCATGGCCGACCACATGCGCACCACCCTGGTCTGCGACGCCATAGACCTCGCCACCGCCCGCGGCCTCATCCAGCCTGATGCGGTGTTTCACTCCGACCGCGGCGTCCAATACACCTCCGGCCAGTTCCGCACCGCCCTCGCCGAGCACCGGATCCGCCCGTCGGTCGGGCGGGTCGGGTCCTGCTACGACAACGCCGTCGCCGAAGCCTTCTTCGCCACCCTCAAAACCGAGATCGGTGTCTCGATCTGGCCCACCCGCGCCCAAGCCCGCCACGACGTGTTCACCTGGCTGCAGTACTACAACCACCACCGGCTGCACTCCACCATCGGCCACCACACCCCAGCCGAAACCCGAACCAACTACGCTCAGGCCCTAGCTGCCTGAAACCCCGTGTCCGCCCCACCGGGGCAACTCCACACGCGTGATTGGGGAGTCGACACGCGTGATTGGGGAGTCGACACGGGTCAGGCGGGGACGGGGCGGGTCGAGCCGATGATCGTCACCGCTCCGGCGATGTGGATCGTGAAGTCCGTGCCGTTGCGGGTGAAGCGGGTGATTCGCTCGGCCGGGGTGCTGCGGTCGTGGGACTCCCAGCCTGCTTCGTGCAGCTCCGGCAGGAGCGAGGCCAGGCGGGTTTCCGGGTCCGGCGGGTGGTCCAGGCGGACTCCGTACTGGTGGCACAGCAGGTGGCCCGGCCGGGTCGGGTCGCAGTCCAGGTCGCCGTCGACCGTCCGGTCGGCCTCGCCGCCGAATGCCGCCGCGATGTCGTCGATCACCGACCTCAGCTCGGCCGCCAGGCGGCTCAGCTCCGGGGTCATCGCGGGCCGCCGGTGAGCACCCGGTAGATGTTCGTCCACGACTCCGAACCCGGCTTCAGCACGTCGTTGTGGGACGACAGGCCCCACAGCGGGTCGCCATCGGCGTCCCGCCCGGTCGGCAGCCCGGTGACGCCGGGGAAGACGTCCGGGTCCGCGCCGTGGCCGATGCCGGTCCACTCCAGGCCCCACGCGTTGCCCTGGGCGAGCACGATCGGGTCCAGCGGCGCCGTCATCGAGAACCGCTGGACGCCCGCCTGGCTCGGCGGCAGGTCCGACGGCGACCACACGCCGTGCCCCATGCCCGCCGACTCGACGTGCAGCACGCGGTCGACGTCGAGGCCGCGGGTCTCGGCGAGCCCGACCGTCGCGCCGCCGTAGCTGTGCCCGATCGCCGTCAGCGTGACGTCCGGGCCCGCGTGGCTCGCGATCTCGCCGCGCAGGTCGTCGGCGAACGCCTTCAGGTCCGGCGCCATCGCCCGCGCGTAGCTCGCGTCCGGCCCCTGCGCCACCGGGCCCTGCGGGAACACCCCGTCGGCCCAGACGACGACCGCCGTGCGCCCGCTCGGGTCCGCGGCCACCAGGCTGCGCCCGAGACCCGCGTACGCGTCGAAGTTCGCCAGCTGCGTGTTGACGCCGGGCACGAACAGCCCGACGTTCCGCGTCCCCGGCTCGATGTGCCCGACCAGCTCGGCGATCCGGCCGTTCCCGGCCGGGTCGAACCGCAGGATCTGCCGGTCGTGCGCGAGGATGTCCTCGTACAGCCCGATCCGTGCCCGCGACCGGGCGATCTCGTCGCCGTCGGTGAGGGACGCCAGCCGCAGGCGCTCGGCCGTCAGGGCGTCGGCGACCTTGACGCGGTTGCCCGCGATCGCGTGCGCCCACGCGCCGGTGTCGGCCGCGCCGCCGATGCCCGCCGGATTTCCCGCGCGCGGCAAGGGTTCCTCGGGCAGCAGTGCCCGGTACATCGCCGCGACCTGGGCGTCCGCCCGCCGGTAGCCGGCCGCGGACGCGACTAGTCCACTTTGGAGGGTGCGGAGCCGGGCCGCGTGGGCTTCGAGCTTCCCGCCCAGCTCCGTCATGGTCTGCTCGAACGTCTTCGCCGCGGCCGCCGACTCGCTGACCTGGCCGAAGGCGGTGGCGGGCACCTTCTCGTCCACCACCGCGGACAGCGCCTCGACGCGGGAGCCGAACTCCCCGGCGACCGCGTCGAGGCGGGCGGGTGCCACGCGATATCCGGCAGCCGTCACGTCAGTACGCTTCCGGCTCTTCGCCGATCACCGGCGGCGCGACCGGTGCCGACTGGCCCCAGACGTTCTCCGTCTCGACCAGCCACGCCGGGATCCGCCGCCCGGAACCGAGGTCCCCGCCGCCGCCCATGCCCATCGGCATCATGGGCATCATCGGCATCGCGCTCTTGGCCGCGGCCGCGCCCACGGCTCCGGCCGCGCCGCCGGCCAGCCCGCTCAGCGCGTTGCCCGCGCCGCCGTCGCCGGCCAGGCCGGAGTGCGCCGCGGGAACTTCGCCGGGACCGGACAGCCCGCCGCCGGCAGGAACACCGCCGCCGCCCAGCGAAGGCGCGTCCCCGCCGCCGATCGGGATCCCGCCACCGGTCCCGCCCTCGACGCCGGCGCCGCCCCCGCCCAGCTTCGTGTCCGGCTCTTCGTCCTTCTTGTCCTTCGGGTCCTTGCCGGTGGCCCACGACGGCACCTTCGGCATGATCGAGCCGAAGCGGCCGAACGCGGCGGCCGAAGCCGCGGCGAGCCCCGCGGTGAACATGTCGCCGAACAGCGGATTCGACGTCGGCGCGGGCGTACCCGGCGCCTGCGGCGTGCCGGGGGACGGCAGCGGGTGCCCGCTGCCGGGTGTCACGACGACGCCGGGGTCGGTGACGCCGTTGCCGACGAGCCCCGGCGATCCGCCGCTCGCCGCGCCACCACCGCCGGACGGCGGCGAAGTGGGTGTCTGCACCGCGTTCGGCGACGCCGGGATCGACTCCTCGGCGGCGGTGTACTCCCCGGCCAGCTCGGTCATCACGGCGATCGCCCGGCCGTGCGCCGACCCGGCGGCGTTCGCGGCCGCCTGCTGCGCCTCGACGTTCGCGATCGCCTGCTGACGCTGCTGCGCCGCGGCCTGCACGAGCGCGGGCGAGGCGTCCGGCGGCAGCAGCGGCGGGTTCACCGCGAGCGCGACGTCGGCGGGGGAGACGTCCGGCACCGCGACCGGCGGCGGCATCTCCTTCTTGGCCTTGACCAGCGCGTCGGCGGCGTCCTCGAGCATGACGTTCATGGCCTCGGCGGTCTGCGCGACCTTCGCGATGCCGTGCGCCAGGTCGACGATCATCCGCTGGTACTGCTCGGCCGCGCCGCCGGTCCACTGCTGCCGGAACTCGACCAGCTCGGCGGTGAGGTCGTGGGCCTGGTCGTGCAGGTGCAGCGCCGTCGACTTCCACTTCTCGGCGGCGTGCCGGGCGCTGTTCGGGTCGCCCGCCTGCAGCATCGCGTACAGCTGCTGATGGCTGAAGGCGGCGAAGTTGGTGTGCGCGGTGTTCGTCATCCCTGGCGGCTCCCGTCGGTGTTCCCGGAACCGAGCAGGCCGAGCACGGGGTCGAGCAGGCCGGTGACGGCGCCCGAGTGGTGCAGGTCCCCGGCCACCGCCTGGTCGGCGCCGGCGTAGCCGTCGGCGACCGTGGTGGTGACCTCCTGTGCGAACCCGATCGCGCTGCGGACCTGGTCGAGCAGGCCCTGCATCTCCGCGACGGCGGCGCGGTGGGCGTCGGCCAGCGATCCCGCCTCGCCGAACTCGCCGAACAACAGCGGTTCCTGGCCGAGGGTGAGCAGGAAGTCGTTCGGTTTCGACATCGCGTGGATCTGGGTTTCCAGCTCCCGCACGAAGTCCTTCAGCGATTCCAGGTGGACGTAGTACGACTGGTCGTGCATCGCATCCCGGCTCTCTTGTCGCACGATCGCGGACGGGGAAAGCCGGTCGGCCGGTGCGAGCGGGGGGGTTTCCCGCACCGGCCGACCGACGTCTGGGCGCGGGTCAGCCCGCGAACAGCCCCTGGTTGCGGTTCTCCAGCGTCTGCTGGAGGTCGTGGGCCTCGCCGACCTTGCCGCCGAACTGCGCGATGATCGCGACGATGTCCGCGGTGGCCTGGCGCAGGCGCGTCTCGGCCTGGCGGGCCGCGTCACCGGCGGAGCTGCCGGAGGCGTACCAGGTCGCGGTGATCGGCTGCAGGTTCTGGTGCAGCTGCTCCAGCTGCGAGGTGAGCGCCTTGGCCTTGGCGGCCAGGGAAGCCGAGCTGTGCTGCAACGCGGCGAAGTTGATTTCGACGACGTCGGCCATGGTGGGCGTCCTCTCGGGTCAGGGGTTGAGGCGGGGGATCACGCCCGAGCCCTCGAGGGAGTTGCCGACCCCCTGGAAGCTCTGGTGGACGTCGGCGTCGCCGCGGCCGTAGTTCGCGTGGCTGGTGTGCACGAGCTGCGACATCGTGTCGAGCTCCTTCACCGCGACGCTCATCTTCTCCTGGAGCCGCCGCTGGAGGTCCCAGAACGCCACGGCCTGGTCACCCTTGTAGTTGCGCAGGGCCTCGGTCAGCTCGGACTCCAAGCTGGCCATCGTGGACTTGGCGTTCGTCGCGGTTTCCTCGAAACCCTGGACGGCGCGCGTCATGGCAGCGGAATCTGCCTGGAATCCCGGACTGGACATCGACGGGCCACCTCCTTCCTGAAGCGAATTCCCCGGGCGCGGTGGTCCGCGCGGTGTGAAAGTCACGCTAGAAAAGAGGCCACTGTGGTCAAACGGCACAACTGCCGGTCGCGCTGACGGCACTATTACCCACAGGCCCGCGGTAGGGCCTGCCCCCGTTGCCTGCGGGGGCGTGCTCCAGTGCCTCGCGGACACCCCGCCGCCAGGCTGGAGGCCATGGCAGACAAGGGGAATCCACTGGTCACGCTCCGGTCGTGGCACCGCCCGCTGGTGGTGCTCGCCGGGGCGATGGGGGTGCTGTGCGCGGCGTCGCTGCTCGGCCTGCTCTTCGATGATCGCACGCTGGTCAACGCGCCGATCTGGCTCAAACCGTTCAAGTTCTCGGTTTCGGTGGGGACGTATGCGCTGACGCTGGCCTGGCTGCTGACGCACGTGCGCCGCGGCCGCCGCGCCGGCTGGTGGTTCGGCACGGTGTTCGCCGCGGGCATCGGCGCCGACGTCGGGCTGATCGTGGTGCAGATGATCTTCCGCGGCCACACGCTGCACTTCAACAAGGCCACTCCGGCCGACGTCGCGATTAACAACGTCGTCGCCGGTGGCGCGTATGCGGCCTGGCTCATGACGGCCGCCGTGGTCGTCCTGCTGCTGTGCCAGCGGCTGCCGGACCGGGCGCTGAACTCGGCGCTGCGCTGGGGGACGGGCCTGGCACTGGCCGGGATGGCGATCGCGATGCTGATCTTCTCGCCGTCACCGGCGCAGCAGGCCGTGCTGGACGCGGGCGGCAGGCCCTCGACGTTCGGCGCCCACTCCGTCGGCGTCGAGGACGGCGGACCGGGACTGCCGGTGCTCGGCTGGAGCACCGTGGGCGGCGACCTGCGCATCCCGCACTTCGCCGGCATCCACGGCCTGCAGGTGCTGCCCCTGGTGGCGTTCGGGCTGCTCGCGCTGGCCCGGCGGTACCCCGGGCTCGGGTCCGACCTGGTCCGCCGCCGGCTCGTCCGGATCGCGGGCGCGGGGTACGCGGGCCTGCTCGCGCTGCTCACCTGGCAGGCTCTGCGCGGCCAGTCGATCGTGCACCCGGACTTCCGGACCCTCGCCGCGGGCGCCGCGCTGACCGGCGCGGTCCTGGGGGCGGGCGCGGTGGTCGTGCGGCCGCGGGTTTCTGCCGAAATTCTGAGATCCGCCCGGTAGACCGGGACGCCCGGGCGAAAGGCGGTCACGATGGTCCACCCGCAGGCACTGCTGGACGAGCTGGCGCGCACGCCGGACGTCCCGGCGTTCGAACACGGCGCGCGGGTGACCACGCGCGGCGAGCTGCGGGAGCTGATCGGCCGGTGCGCCGCGGGCCTGCGGGCGGCCGGGCTCGGACCCGGCGACGGCATCGGCCTCGCCACCGGCGTCACGCCGGAAGGGTTCGCCGCGCTGATGGCGGTGCACGTGCTCGGCGCCCGCGCGGTCGCGGTGCGGCCCGGGCTGCCGGAGGCGCAGCTGCGGCACATCCTGGCCGACGTCGCCGCGCTGGTCGTCGACTCGGCTCCGCCTGCGGAGGTGCCGGTGCTGTGGCTGGACGACCTGCTGGCTACATACGAAGAACCGGTGCCGCAAGGGCGTCCGGAAGACATCGCGACGGTCGTGTTCACCAGCGGCAGCACCGGTGTGCCGAAGGGCGTGGCCCACAGCTACCGCGCGCTGACCGAGGGCCGCGTGTGGCGGCCGCCGGTGCCCGGCTCAGCCCACGAACGGTTCGGCGCGGGATTCGGGCGGTACCTGCTGTTCGGGTCGCTGGCCAGCGCCGTGATGGTCGAGCAGCTGGCGGTGACGCTGTTCGCGGGCGGCACCGCGGTGATCCCCGAGGAGCCGCCGGACTTCCCGTGGGTGCTGCCGCGGCTGCGGATCACCGCGGCACTCATGACGGTGCCACGCCTGCACCAGGTCCTGGACGTGCTGCGCGGCTCCGACGTCGACCTGGGCGGCGTGCGGACGCTGATCGTGGCGGGATCGCCGGTGCCGCCGCACAAGCTCGCCGAGGCGGCCCGGCGGATCGGTCCCGCGATGCACCACGCGTACGGGCAGACCGAGACGGGGATGCTGACGCTCTGCCGCGCCGACGAGGGCCCGGGTTCGGTCGGAAAGGCTTGCGACACCGTGGAAATCGAGATCCGCGACGGCGAGGTCTGGGTGCGCACGCCGTCGGCGTTCTCGGGCTACTGGCGCGATCCGGCGGCGAGCGCGGCGGTGCTGCGCGACGGCTGGGTGCGCACGCAGGACCTCGGGCACCTCGACGCTTCGGGCTACCTGCACCTGTCCGGCCGGGCGCGGGACGTGGTGATCGTCAACGCGATCGTCCACTACGCGGGCCCGATCGAGCGGGCGATCGCGGCGTGCCCGGACGTCGACCAGGCGTACGTCGTGGCGGTCCCGGACGAGCGCACGGGCGAAGCGGCGCACGCGTTCGTGGTCCCGGCGCCGGGCCGGGAACCGGACCTGGCGGAGGTGCGCAAGGCGGTGGCGGCGGAGCTGGGGGAGGCGGCGGTCCCGGCGCGGTTCAGCTTCCTGGACTCGGTTCCGGTTGCCCCGTCGGGAAAACCCGACAAGGCGGCACTGCTCCGGTCCCTTGTGGACTGACGTGACGGCCTCCTTCCCGGCGCTCGAGCCCGGGAAGGAGGCCTTGACGTCAGACGCCGGCGGTCTGCTGGATCCAGGCGCGGCTGGATGCGATGCTGGCGTAGTTCTGCGTGCCCTGCGGGTTCGAACCGGAGTTGCTGCCCGTGGAGCACACCCCGACCTGGACGCCGTTGTAGAGCTGCGGGCCGCCCGAGTCGCCGTGCCACGCCGAGCCGTTGATGCCCTGGCTGGCGATGGCCGTGCCGCCGTAGGCGTCCGAGCTGAGGCCCGTGACGCGCACGTTGGCGGTCTTGAGGGTGCTCGACGGCGGGCTGCTGCCCTGGGTGCGGCCCCAGCCGTAGATCTGGTTGGTGGAGCCGGTCGGCGGGTTCGCCGTGCCGAGCTTCATGTAGGTGGTGCTGACGGCCGTCGTCAGGTGCAGCAGCGCGATGTCCCCGTTCGGGGAGGCCTTCTGCTGGTCGACGTTGGCGTTCGTGCCCTGCTGCAGGGTCACGCTGCCGACCTTGACGTGCATGCCCGGCGAGTTCAGGCAGTGCCGGGCGGTGAGCACCCACTGCGGGGCGATGATCGTCCCCGAGCACTCGAAACCGCCATAGGTGGTGACGTTGTTCCAGTAGATCTGGGCGCCCCACGGCGCGGACGACACGGTGGTCCCGCCGATGATGTCCTGCTGGGCGTCCGCAACCCCAGCGGAGACGACGCTCAGCGCCGCGGCGGCAGCACCCACCGCGGCCACAGCCCTCGACATGCGCATGTAAATGCCCTTCGGCCGAGTGATCCGGATGTCGCCCCCGAAACCGGGCGACGGGTGTCAACGTAGGTTCCGTGAGAGATTTTCGGAACCTACCGAAGTCGGTAAGGTGCCGAGCGTGACGGCTCAGCCGCAGCGCCGGGCGTGCCGCGGGTCGTAGCCCGCCGGCGCGAGATCATCCGGTATGAAGGCGTTGACGAGGGGAGTCAAGCCAGTGCGTCCGTCTACGGATGAGATCGCCCAGTCGATCCTGGAGTACTACGAGCTGCCCGAGAATCCTCCGGCGCCGTTCGAGAACTTTCCCGGCGCCGCGGGGCTGCCCCACCACGAGGTGGTCGACCGTATCGCCAGCGACCCGGGGTTCCAGGCCGAGCGGATCGCCGAGCTCAAGAACGACCCGTCCTTGCCGCAGTACCGTGAGGAGGCGAGCGGCCTGCTCGCCTCCCTCGCGGAGGCCGGGTTGCCCGTCCTGGTGGTCGAGCACCTGCACCAGCTGCAGGTCAACGGGGAGAAGCTCGACTACAAGGCCCAGGTGCCGCTGCTGGTGGAGTGGCTGGACCGGACGGACTACTTCCCGCTGATGGCTGAGCTGGTGCGGACGTTGTCCTTCGCCTTCGCCAAGAAGCAGGCCCGGCCGGTGTTCCTCAGGCTGTTCCGCGATCTGCCCGAGCTGCGCAGAGCGGCTGGGTATGAGGTCACCGAGTACGAGCGGGAAAATCTGCGGTGGACGATCGGCCTGGGCCTGGCCAAATTCGCCGACCCTACGGTCGCCGACGAGTACCTGGATCTCATCACGGACCCGAAGTACGGCGAAGCCCGGATGGAACTGGTCAGCGCGTTGCCGAAGCTCAAGGACGACCGTTCGGCTGCGGTGGCGATGGGCCTGCTGGACGATCCTTCGGTCGCGCACATGGCCGTGCGGGCCCTGGGCAAGCTGAACCACACCGAGGCGAAGCCCCGGATCCGGGCCCTGCTGGACGAGCCTCCGTCCACTTGGGACGAAAATGAGGTCTACAACGTCAGGACCGAGGCACGCAAGGCGCTCAAGAAGCTGGGCTGAACCCTCCGCCGCATGATCCGGCAGCCTGGTTCCCCGTCCCCGGTGAGCGTGGCATTACAGTTTCACGGGTAGCTGCCACGAGGGGGGAACCGATGTCCGCACCACAGCACGATCCCGAGCTGTTCGAAGAGCTGATGCGCACCGAACGCGGCCGGGAACCGGTCCGCCGTCGTCGCCCCGTGGTCGCGGCGCTCGTTGCCGGCCTGCTCGTGCTCGCCGGACTGCTCGGCTTCCGGGCCGTCTTTGCGACCGCGCCGGGCGAGCGGCTGCCCGAGGGCTTCGCGCACGGGCTCGACGTCACCGTGGGCCAGTGCTTCTGGACCCCGACGGGAGACGGGGAGGTCGACGTGCTGCTGACCTCCTGCACCGAGGGGCACACCGCGGAGGCGTTCGCCGTGCTTCCGCTCGCCGAGGGGGAGATGGGCGGCCCAGACCTGCCCTACCAGCGGACCCTGGACCGTTGCACCGCCGCCGCCCGCCCGATTCCCGGGGCGCGCGTTCAGGTCATGACTCCGCAAACCGGGAACGGCGGCAGGAACCGTGCGGTCTGCTACTACCGCTTCGCCACCGAAATGACGGCGCCCGTGCGATGAACACAGGGGGGCGGATGCTCGCCCGGCCCGAGGCCTTCGCTCCGGGGTGGCCGGCTGAGGGTGTCCGCGCTGCACGACGTCTTGAGGACTACGGCGACGAACTCGTCGCGCTCGCCTAGGACTCCACCGGTTTCGTCCACGCCACCTGGACCAGCCCGGTCCCGTGCCGTCGCGAGACCAGCGTTCCCCGGCCCGGTGGCTGCGGGGACGGCTTGACGTCCGCCAGCAGCGCTCCCTCGTCCTTGGCTCCCGACATGATCAGACCCGGGGTGCCCAGCTCGCGCAACCGCTGCAGGACCGGCTCGAACAACGCACGCCCGGCGCCGCCGGAGCCTCGGACGATTATCAGGTGCAGGCCGATGTCGCGGGCCTGGGGGAGGAACTCCAGCAACGGCTGCAGCGGATTCCGCCCGACCGTTGCCACCAGCTCGTAGTCGTCCACCAGCACGAACAGCTCCGGGCCGCGCCACCACGAGCGGTTGCGCAACTGCTCCGGCGTCACCGACGGTCCCGGCAACCGATTCCGCATTGCTTGGGCGCACTCGCCGATCAGGCTCGCCAGCTTGTCTTCCGTGCCCGCGTAACCCAGCAGGTGCGGCTCGGACACCGCGCCCAGCAGGCCCCGCCGGTAGTCCGCGACGATGATTGCCGCCTCTTCCGGGGTGTACGCCGACGTGATGCCGTGCGCCAGCGCGCGCAGCAGGGAACTCTTGCCGGACTCGACGTCGCCGAAGGCCACGAAGTGGGGGTCGGCCGCGAAGTCCAGGTGGACCGGGCGCAACGTCGACTCCGCGATGCCCAGCGTCACCTGCCGCGAAGGCGCCGGCGGCAGCGTGTCCAGGGGTACCTCCGGCGGCAGGAGCCGGACCTGCGGGGCACGCGGTCCTTGCCACGCCTCGGAAATGCGCCGGACCAGGTCGACACCGCCCGCGCCGATCGTGTCCGGGCGCTGGTCGCCGTCGATGCGGGGGAGCGCCGCCAGGAAGTGGAGTTTCTCCGCCGTGAGGCCGCGGCCGGGGCGGTCGGCGGGGACGTTGGCCGCCACCTTGCGGTCGATCGAGGAGTCCATCGGGTCGCCCAGGCGCAGCTCGAACCGGGTGCCGATCGCGTCGCGCAGCTGTGCGCGGACGCCGATCCACTGGTTGAGCGAGATGACCACGTGGATGCCGAACCCGAGCCCGCGCGCGGCCAGCCCGGTGATCTGCTCCTCCAGCTGCTCGTACTCCTGGCGGATCGTCGTCCAGTTGTCCACGAACAGGAACACGTCGCCGAACTCGCGGCCGTCGGTGCTTTCGGTGAGTTCCGCACGCCGGGCGCGGAACGCCGCCATCGACTCGATGCCCTGTGCGGCGAAGAACTCCTCGCGCTGCTCCAGCAACGTCGTCAGCTCGGCGACGACCCGGCGGCACCGCTGCGCGTCCCGGCGCGTGGCGTAGCCGGACACGTGCGGCAGGCCCGCGATCGGCGCCAGCGCGCCGCCGCCCATGTCCAGCACGAACAGCTGGACCTCGGCCGGGGTGTGCGTCAGCGCCAGCATGCCCGCGATGTCCTTCATCAGCGTCGACTTGCCGCTCTGCGGCGCGCCGACGATCAGCGCGTGCCCGGCCGCGCCGGAGAAGTCGGCCCACAGCAGGTCGCGGCGCTGCTCGAACGGCTTGTCCACCAGCGCCACCGGAATCGTCAGCTTCCCGTTGCCGCCCCAGCCGAGCGGGCACAGGCCGCGCGCGGCGTCCTCGCCCAGCGGCGGCAGGAGCTGGTCCAGCGTCGGCGGCTCGGCCAGCGGCGGCAGCCAGATCTGGTGTGCGGGCGGGCCGTCGAGCCGGGACAGCATCGCGCCGATGATCGTCTCGCCGGTGCCTCCGGTTTCCGGAGGAGAGACTTCCGTCGTCACCGGAATTTCCACCGTGGCAAGGGAAAACGGCAGCACTCCCAGTTCCTGCCCGTCCTCGCGCACGACCGTGCTGCGCGGCGGCAGCTCACCGGACACGTACGCCGCCTTGAGCCGGACCAGCGTTTCCGTGTCCGACTTCAGGTACGCCGACCCCGGCACCGGCGGCAGGTGGTAGGCGTCCGCGACCCCCAGCACCGCGCGGCTTTCCGCCGCCGAGAACGTCCGCAGCCCGATCCGGTACGACAGATGGGAATCCAGCCCGCGCAACCGGCCTTCCTCCAGCCGCTGCGACGCCAGCAGCAGGTGGATGCCCAGCGACCGCCCGAGCCTGCCGATCGCGACGAACAGGTCGATGAACTCCGGCCGCGACGACAGCAGCTCGCTGAACTCGTCGATGATCACCAGCAGCGACGGCAGCGGTTCGAGCGGCGCGCCGTCCGCGCGTGCCTTCTCGTAGTCGCGCACCGACGCGTAGTTCCCGGCCGCGTGCAGCAGTTCCTGCCGCCGCAGCAGCTCGCCGTTGAGCGCGTCGGCCATGCGGTCGACCAGCGCGAGGTCGTCGGACAGGTTCGTGATCACCGCGCACGTGTGCGGCAGCCCGGTCATCCCGGCGAAGGTCGCCCCGCCCTTGAAGTCGATCAGCGCGAGGTTGAGCGTCTCCGACGAGTGCGTCACGGCCAGCGCGGTCACCAGCGTCCGCAGCAGCTCGCTCTTGCCGGACCCGGTCGCGCCGATGACCAGGCCGTGCGGCCCCATCCCGCCCTCGGCCGACTCCTTGAGGTCCAGCTCGACCGGACGGCCTTCGGGGTTGACGCCCAGCGGGATCCGCAGCCGGTCGCGTGGCGGCCGCGGTGCCCACGTCACGGCCGTGTCGGTGTCGCGCGGGTCGCCGATGCCGAGCAGCCCGGCCAGCCCGAACGTCGTGGACATCGGTTTCTCGCCGACGACGGCGGCGGGCGTGTGCAGCGGCGTCAGCATCCGGGCCAGCGCTTCCGCGGCACCGCGGTCGAGGACGTCGGGGCGGCCGAGGAACCCGAGCCGCTGCTCGGCCGCGTCGCCGACGACCATGCCGAGCGAGTCCGGCGCGGTGTGCAGGCTCAGCAGCCTCTCGGTCGAGAACGTCCGCGGGTGCTCGGTCCCGATCTCGATCACCGTGACGCCGAGGCGCCCGTCCTCGCCGATCAGCCGTGGTTCACCGTGGGCGGTGCCGCCGTCGACGACCACGACCAGGTGCGGCAGGTCCAGTTCGCCCGCCGCGCGGCGCGCGAACGCCGGGCGTTCGCCCAGGTCCGCGCCCAGCAGCTCGGCGAGCCCGGCCGCGGTGGCCGAGGCCAGGCGCCGGGGGCCGACGGCGTCGGTGGCGGTGGCCGCGGTCGCGTGCGGCAGCCACTTCGCCCATTCCCAGTCGTGCTGCCGTTCGGGCGGCAGGCACAGTGCGATCCGCAGGTCGGCGGGCGAATGGAAGGTGACCAGCTGGCACAGCAGCGCGCGCACCAGGCCGAGCACGTCCGGCCGCCGCCCGGCGACGGTCACCGCGGCGAACGAACGCAGCGACAACGCGACCGGCAGGCCGTCGACCGTGGAGTAGGTGCGGATGAAGTGCTTGAGGCTGGTGGAGGACACCGGGTCCAGGTCCTCCAGCGGCACGGTCTGCGGTGCCTTCAGCGGCGTCGCCAGCCGCTGCGGGCCGGTGCCCGCGCGGACCTGCGCGAACTGCGGTTCGCCGCGGCGGCGGTCCCACAGCTTGCCGGTTTCGACGTAGGCCCACAGGTCGGCCGGGTCGGGCTGGACGGCGATCATCGCCGCGCGCTGGCCGTCGGCGATCTCGCGGACCTGGGCACGCAGCCCGGACAGGTACCGCTGGTAGTCGCGGCGCTCGTCGTTGATCTGCGCCTTCTTCGCCATCCCGCCGCGGCCCAGCGACAGCACGACCATGCCGCCCATGGCGCAGACGAACAACGCGCCGAAGATCCACGTCATCACGCCGCCGTCGCGTCCGATGTAGACGAACGACATCGCGCCCATGCCGAGCATCATCGGCAGGAACATCATCAGCTGCACCAGCCCGCCGGACGAGCTCTTCGGGAGCATCGGCGGGGACTGCAGCACGATCTCGCTCGGTCGGTCGGCAGGCAGGCTCATCGGGTCAGGCTCGCTCCGGTTCGGGGGTGCGCTGACCGGTATTTTGGCCACTTTCCGTCCATCCGCGGTGGGTACTTTTGCCGTCCGCCCGCTTCCGGGGCCGAACCTACGCTCAGCCGGGCAAGCCACCCGCGGAAGGAGAGCCATGGCCGGCGAGTACCGGGCGGAGCCCGAGGCGATGCGCTCTGCCGTCGGGAACGTCGGCGGCATCATCGCCCACGGCATCAACGCCGTCGCGGACCTGGAACGGCTGGTCGTCCAGCCGATGTCGTTCGCGAGCTTCGGCAGCGCGGTCGCCGCCGCGAACGCCGCCCTGCACTCCAGCCAGGTCACCGCGGTCCGGACGCTGCTGCAGCTGCTGCAGCAGATCAACGGCCTGGTCAAGGCCAGTGCCGACGCCTACCAGGCGGCCGACCGGGACGTGGCCGCAGGCTACGGCGGCGGGCACGCCCCGGCAGGCGGGGCGTCCTCGATCTGGGGCAGTTCGCACGCCTCCGAGCTGGCCACCCTGGCCATCAACGACAGCGCGGGCGCCCACGGCGAGCCGTCGTCGGTCGGGAACGTGCTGCGCTACCTCGGGGACGCGCGGCTGGGCAGGCTCGGCGACCACCCGATCACCGACACCCGCTTCAACGGTGTCGCCGACTTCAACGACTGGCTCGCCGGGGACACCGACAACCAGGCCCGCGTCGGGCTGATCGAGGTCTACGCGGGCACCGCGCGCACCTTCTCCGACGTGCCCGGCGGCGTGCACAGCGGCGACGTCGTCGTGGTCGAGCCGCTGCTGTTCTCCGACCGCCAGCCGGTCATCGGCATTGCCGGCGACGGCGGCCGCCTCTACAACCACGGGCTGCTCGACGCCCGCATCAGCGGGCTGGCGAAGGTCAGCGTCTACCGGCCCGCCTCCGTCGTCTGACCGTCCGATCCTCGAGAACTGTGAGGTCCGATGCTGACTTTCCCGAACTCCAGCGCGATGGACGCGACCGCGTCCTCGGGCGGGCCGATCACCATCCTGCCGCAGATCGTCACCGGGCAGCCCGAGCAGATCGCGCGGCACGTCGCCGACCTGGTCAAGAAGGCCGAGCAGTTCCTGAGCATGTACCACGAGCTGACCAAGGCCGCCGACCAGCTCGGGAAGATCTGGTCGGGCGCGGCGAGCGAGTCGGCGCTGAAGAAGATCTCCGACTCGCTGGACCAGCTGACGAAGATCATCACCGTGGTCGAGAAGGGCGCCGAGCTGCTCGGCGTGTCCGGAACGCTGATCAGGACCGCGCAGGAGGCCTACCGCGCGGTGGTCTCGGCGGTGAACCCGACGGTCGCCGCGCTGATGTCGAACTGGTGGACCTACGGCGCCGCGGTCGCTTTGTCGACCGCGACCAGTGCGTCGCTGCGGGCGTTCATCACCTCGATCGGCGCGCTGCTCAAGGCACTCGGCGCGGTCGACCTCGCCCAGCAGGTCACCACGCTCGCACAGGTCATCGGCGAGATCGAGAAGCTGTTCCACCACGGCTCCGGCAGCTCGGGCGCGACGCCGCCGTCGATCGGCAGCACCCCGGTCACGGCACCGCAGACCCCGCCGCCGGTGGCGAGCCCGTCGGGGCAGCAGGCGGTGGCGGGCGGGAGCGGCGGGGGGATCCCGCAGCAGCAGCCGTCGTTCACCGACTACACCCCGCCCGCGCTCGCCAACTCTTCGCCGAGCTCCAGCTCCAACAGCTGGATTCCCGTGAACGCGCCGACGCACGGCACCACCGCCCCGGCGCCGCGGCCGGTGTCGGCCGACGAGGTCGTGATCCACACCAACCTCACCACCGGTGAGTCCACTGTGGAGGCTCCCGGCGGCAAGGACTTCGACCTCGACATCAGCATGGACTACAACGGCAGGCACTTCAGCCAGCACGTCGGCTACGACGCGGCCGGGAACTGACCGATGGGTGCCGCGGTGGACGCGTCCGGCGTGGTCGGCTCGGTGCTGTCCGGGTACCGGCGCGTCCTCGTCGAGTGCGAGCGGCGCGTCACCGGCGATCCCGGCGTGCTGACCGCCGCGTCGCAGCGGGTCGCGGCCCGGGCGTCGGCGGTTTCGCGCCAGGCGAGCGAAATCGGCGAGTCCGCGGCGAAGCTGCACGCGGACTGGGACGGTGACGCCTACAGCGCGTTCGCGGCCGCGGCGGGCGAACTCGGCCGGGAGCTTTCCGGCACCGCCGCGAAACTCCGCGACCAGGCGAACCGGCTGGCGGCGGCGAGCGTGCTCGTGCGGTCGGCGAAAGCCGCCGTGGACTCGGTTCTCGCGCAGTTCGACCAGTACGCCACGCAGCTGATCGCGCAGGCCCGCTTCGCCGACTCCACCGCGGTCGGCGCGTTCATCCAGGCCGCGCGGCAGCTCGGCGAACAGGCCGCCGCCGCGGCCCGTCAGGTCGTCGACGAGTTCGCCGACGCGCTCGCCGAGCTGTTCCCGCCCGAAGGCGTCGGCCGCCTCGAACACGAGCTGGGCAAGTGGGCCCGCGGCCCGCTGCGCTGGCTCAACGGCGATCCCCTCGACGGCCGGAAGCGGCCGCGGACCGTGCCGTCGTGGTTCGGCAACTCCGGCTGGAAGAAGCTCACCTGGGACGGCCTCGAAGGCACCCGCGCGCCGAAGAAGGCGGACACGCCGTTCGGGCGGCCGGAACCGGAAGGCGTCAAGGAAAAGCTCGCCCGAAACACCGAGATCACCTACTACAAGTTCCAGCACGAGCAGGACGGCTGGTCCCCGGAGTACGACGGCAAGGTGACGTCGAAGGGCTGGGACGTGGGCGCGTCCGGCCACGCGGAACTCGCGGCGCTGCACGGGGAACTCGAAGGCAAGCAGGCCTGGGGCGTCGCCGAAGCGCACGCCAAGGGCACGGTGTTCGCCGGTGGCGAGGTGAGTGCGTCCGGCACGATCGGCGCGCACGGCTTCGGCGCGCACGCCAACGCCTTCGTGGGCGGCAAGGTCGAGGGCGAGGTCGCCGCGGACGTCGCCGGCATCGGCGTCGGCGCGAACGGAACCCTGCAGTACGGCCTCGGCGCGCAGCTCGACGCCCAAGCCGTCTACGACGCCGGGCACCTCAAGGTCAACTTCAAGCTGGGTGCGGCGCTCGGCGTCGGTGCCGGGGTCGGCGCGAAGATCGACATCGACCTGCCGAAGCTCGGCCACACGATCGGCGAGTACGGCGGCGCCGCAGTCGACGCGGTCAGCCACGCCGCCCACGACGCCGCCGACGCCGTCGAAGCGGCGTGGGACGACGCGGTCGCGTATGTGGGGTCGTGGTGACGCTTCCCCTCGACTTCGTCATCCCGGACGGCTGGACCGCGGTCGCCCCGGGCGATTCCGGCGCGGTGTTCGTCGCCGTGCATCCGGTGCCGGGCGAGGAGTTCACGCCGAACATCACGGTGAGCGTGCAGCAGCGGCCCGACGACGCCCCGATCGTCGCCGTCGCCGCCGAAGCCGTCGAACGCCTTTCGCGGACGCTCGCCGGGCTCGACGTCCTGAGCCGCCGTGCCGTCGGCGAGCCGTCCGCGCCCGGCGTCCTGCAGCTGCTGCGCCTGCGCACCGGCGAAGGCGAAGAGCTGATCCAGACCCAGGTGCACCTGACCGTCCCCGGCGCCACGCCGTCGGACCGGCTGGTGCTCGAACTCGCCTGCACGGCCGCGCCCGCGACCGCGCGGCGGCTCGCACCCGGTTTCCAGCGGTTCGTGGACAGCCTCCACGTCCGCCAGCACGAAGGGACGCAACAGTGACCGATCCGTACGCGGTGCCGGACATGGACGAGCTGCTCGCGCAGGTGCGCAAGCAGACCGAAGAGGTCCAGCGGATCCAGCGCACGGTCGAGGCGATGGAGGTCAAGGCGCACTCGCGGCAGAACGAGGTCTCCGTCACCCTCCGCGGCGACGGCCGGTTCACCTCGATCGACATCGACCCGCGCGCGATCCGCGAGTACGACGCCCGCAACCTCTCGGAGATCGTCCTGGAAGCGGTCAACGCCGGGCTGCAGAAGCTCGCCGAGGCGTCGAGCGCCAAGTTCGCGCCGGTGATCGCGGCCGCGAAAGAGGTGTGATGACGGCGTCGGTCACGGGCACCACGCGCCGGGTCACGGTGGTGACGCCGAGGGCCCGCGTCGACGTCGCGCTGCCGCAGCAGTCGACGTTCGCCGAGCTGGTGCCGCAGCTGGTGCGGCTGGCCGGTGCCGCGGGGCAGGCGTCGGCCGAGCATCCCGGCTGGGTCCTGTCCCGGCTCGGCGGCGCGCCGCTGGCCCTCGGCCTGAGCGTCGCGGCCGCCCAGCTCCGCGACGGCGAAGTACTGCACCTGACGCCCCGGGAGCGCCCGCGGGGCCCGCTGCTGTTCGACGACGTCGTCGACTCGATCGCCAGCGTCGCCGACGCTTCCGGCGGCTGGGGACCGGCGGTGGCTCGCCGGTCCGGGCTGGTGGCGGCGGTCGTGCTGCTGCTGGCCGGCGGGCTGCTGGTGCAGGCGGCGGCGTCCGGCAGCGTGCTGGCCCCGATCGGCACCGGGCTCCTGGCGCTGGTGCTGCTGCTCGGCGGCGGCGCGCTGAGCCGGGCCTACGGCGACGCGGAGGCCGGCGCGGCCGGTTCGCTGGCCGGGGTGGGGGTCGCGCTGCTGGCGGGGATGTCGGTGCTGCCGCCGCACCCGCTGTTCTCGCTGTCGGCGGGCCCGCTGGCGGCGGGCTTCGCCGCGGTGACGGTGTACGGCGTGCTGGCCGCGGTTTCGGTGGCCGACCGGCTGCCGTGGTTCGCGGCGATCACCGGCGCGGCGGGCTTCGGCGCGCTGACCACGGGCGTGGTGCTGCTGACGGGCGTCCCGGCGCTGTCGGCGGCGGCGGTCGTGGCGGTGCTGGCCACGGCACTGGCGGCAGTGGCCCCGATGCTCGCGCTGCGCCTGGCCCGGCTGCCGCTGCCGCGCGTGCCCGACGACATGGCGGCGTTCCGCGCAGACGAGCAGCCGTCACTGGGCGCGGACATGATCGGCCGCACTTCGCGGGCCCAGTCCGTGCTGACGGGACTGCTGGTGGCGCTGGGGCTTGTGGTGCTTGCGGCTTCGGTCGTGCTGTCTTCCGGCGGGCCATGGGAAGCCGGGCTGGCCGGGTTGCTCGGCCTGGCGTGGATCCTGCGGTCGCGCTCGTACGCCGGCCGGGCGCAGCGGCTGGTGCTGGTCGGCTTCGGCGTGCTCGCGCTGGTGTGCGCCGGGGGATGGCTGGTGGCGTCGGGCGAGCGGACGGCGGTGTTCGCGGCGGGCTGCGCGGTCGTCGTGGCGGCGGTGGTGTGCCTGGTGTACGCAACGCGGGTGGCGCGCGGGCTGCGGTCCCCTTACTGGTCACGGCTGCTGGACGTGACGGAGTTCCTGGTGCTGCTGGCGCTGGTGCCGTTCGTGGGCATGATCGCGGGGGTGTACGAAGCCGTCCGCGGCTAGAAAAACGAGTGGAACGGCCGTGGCAACCGGAGTTGGCTGGGTGTCATGGCCGAACTCCACGGGAGCTGCGACGACCGGTTCGCGAAGGTGGCCGAGGCCCTGACGGCCTCGCTGGACGGGGGTGTCTCCGCGGCGGTGTTCGTCGACGGCGAGCCGGTGGTGGACCTGTGGGGCGGGTACGCCGACGCGGCACGGACGGTGGCCTGGGACCAGGACACGATCACGACGGTCTGGTCCACCACGAAGACGATGACGGCGCTGTGCGCGCTGATCCTGGCCGACCGCGGTGTGCTGGACCTGGCCGCGCCGGTGGCGGCGTACTGGCCGGAGTTCGCGGCCGCGGGCAAGGAGAAAGTGCTGGTCCGCCACCTGCTTGGGCACACCGCGGGCCTCCCGCACTTCGCGGACCCGATCGCGGCGGCCGACCTGCTCGACTGGGCGGCGATGACGGCCAAGCTGGCGGCCCAGGCCCCGGAGTGGGAACCCGGCACACGGGGTGGCTACCACTCGATCACGTTCGGGTTCCTGGTCGGCGAGGTGGTCCGCCGGGTGACGGGACGCAGCCTCGGCACGTTCTTCGCCGAGGAGGTGGCGGGCCCGGTGGGCGCCGACTTCCACATCGGGCTGGCGGCCGGGCACGACCATCGCGTGGCCCCGCTCATCCCGGCACCCGAGGGCGACCGGCCGCCGGGGTTCCTGGTCGGCGTCGCGGATTCCCACACCGAGGCCTGGCGGCGGGCGGAGATCCCGGCGATCAACGGCTACGGCAACGCCCGTTCGGTTGCGGCGGTCCAGTCGGCACTGGCGTGTGGCGGAGTGGCGGCCGGCGGCGTGCGGCTGCTGTCGGCCGCGGGCAGCGAGCGGGTATTCGAGGAGCAGTTCAGCGGAGTGGACTGCGTGCTCGGCACGCCGATGCGGTACGGGCTGGGCTTCCGGCTGGAGAACCGCACGTGTTCGTGGGGCGGCTGGGGTGGTTCGGTGGTGTTCGTCGACGCGGACAACCGCATGGCGGTGGCGTACGTGATGAACCAGGTGCGCTGGGACGACGGCTACGCCCGCGGGCTGGAGGTCGTGCTGGCCGCCTACGACGGCGTCATGGCCTAGCCGTCTCGATGGTCTCGGCCAGCAGGCTGCCCGCCCGCAGAAGCGCAAGGGCCCGCCGGCCGATGTTCTCCAGCCGCGCGTCGAGCGCGGCGACGGTGTCCCCGACGTCGTGCAGTTCGCGGACGGCGGTGAGCGCGGTCCGGACGTCCGGAACGCGGTAGCCACCGGCCCGCAGCGCGGCGGTGATGCGGGCTTCACGGACGGCGCCGGGCGGATAGCGGCGCGCGGTCCCGGCCCGGGTGGCGATCCGTTCGGGGGTCACCAGGCCCTCGTCCTCCCAGAACCGGAGGGTCGAGGCCCGGACGCCGAGGGCCTGCGAGAGCTGGGTGATGGTCATGGCGTCCCCGTCGGCGGGCGGTGCCTCGGTGGCGGCCTCGGAACGGATGGACTCCAGGGCCTGCCGCGCGGCGAGGGCCTGCGCGCGTTCGTCGTTGAGCCGGGTGTGCAGTCCGCAGAGCAGCGCGGCGGCCTGGCCGGCCGGAAGCCGCCGGACGTCCCGCATCGCCCGCCGCGCCTCGACGGGCCCCACGGCCCGGGCGAGGTCACGGTACGCGCGGAGGGCGCGGACGTGGGCGTCGCCGAACTGCCGGTACCCGTTCGGGGACCGGGTCGCCGCCGGGAGGACGCCTTGGGCTTCGAGGTCCCGCACCTGCTGCACGGAGTAACCCACCGCGCCGGCCACGGCCGCGGTGGTCATGCCGGTCATCCCCAACCCTCCACAAGCACTTGAACCACATACTCGAACCATGAGTATGGATCAGCTCCTCCGGACGATCAGCGAGTTCGACGGCATCCTCGACGTGGCCCCTGGCGAAGGCAGCGAGTTTCCCGAGCTGACCTGGGGAGACCACTTCTTCTACTACGCCCCCGACGGCGTGATGCCCCAGCGCAGGCAGCCGTACGCGACGATCGTGACGAAGAACTACCCGGGCGACGACCGCAGCGGCCTCGACGAGCCCGGCCGCTGGCGGCTGAACATCCACGTGGGGACGGCGAAGTTCCGCGAACTCACGGGGGAGAACCCCCGCGAGGAGGCGGCCCCGCGCAACTACGCGGAGGCGGACGTCGTGCTACCGCACCCGGTGTACCGGACCCAGGGCTGGGTGGCGATCGTCAACCCGGGTCCCGGCACGGCGGAGCTGGCGGTCCGGTTGCTGCGGGAAGCCCACGAGAAGGCCAAGGCCCGGGCGGGCGCCGCTCCCGGCCACGACGGGTGACGAGCAGGCCCGATACTGCGGGCGCTGCCGGTGGCGGCGCAGTTCGACCGGTAGTCCCAAGGGGTTTGCGGCGGGTGGCGAGGGCCGGGGCCACGAGCAGCGGGGAACGCCGTCCCCGGCAGGCAAGCACCGTCAGCGCGGCCGGTCACCTGCCGGGACGCAGGGCACTGGTTGTGGGGTGGGGAGTCGCCGCTGGGGCCGGGAGGGCGTGGGTGTAGGCCCGTAGCCGTGTGGCTGCGGGCCTGTCCCCGGTCACGCTGCGAATGGCAGCGGTTCGTGGAGGTTGTTGCGCCGGGGTTTTCGGCGCCGATCCAGCCACACTGGTGGCAGGAACTCCGGTAACCCGTCGGCCGCGATCCGCACGTCCCACCCAGACCGATGCAGCAGCCGATGGTGGTGAGCACACATCAGCACCAGGTTCCCCAGCTCGGTAGGCCCGCCTTCGGACCAGTGCCGGATGTGGTGACCCTGGCAATGCCGTGGCGGCCGATGACAGCCCGGGAACGCACATCCCCGGTCCCGCAGATACAACGCCCGGCGGATACCGGGTGGAACGAGCCGCCGCAGCCGCCCGACATCCAGTGGTTCGCTGTGGCTGCCCAGCACCGCCGGGATCACCATGCAGTCGCAGGCGTGCAGCCGCGCTTCGGCGGCGGAGATGGTGCCGGTGTCGCCGAGGAGGGCTGTGCCGATGCCGGTCTTCAAGTCTTCTAGGGAGATCGCGACCATCACATGCGCCCGTTCCCCGGCCTGCATGGGCAGCTCTGGTGAGTTGGCTGCGAGGTCCATCGCGTCGGAGAACGCATCGCCGTAGCGTTCCATCGGCGACCGCAGATCCGGGCCTTCATCGGTGGCACGCCGCTGAGCGAGGGCATCCAGCACCGCACTGGCCCGGGCCCCGGTCTCATCGTCGAACCGGCCGTGCAGCTCCCACACCCCGGATCTCTTGCGCCGCAACGACAACTCCCGATCCGGCCGTCCAGGTTCGGTCTCGACCGGCTCCTGCCCATCCGGGACAAGGTGGGCCAGAATCCGCGCACCCAACGCGGCGACCTGCTTGTGCCCCGCATCAGCCGCAAACCCCAGCAGATCCCGCTCCACCCGATCCCGGTGCTCAAGAGGAGTATCCCGCAGCACGGAAACGATGGTGTCGATCATCGGGTTGCTCAACCGCCCCTCCCGCGCCACCACGCCAACCTCGGGAGCCAAAGCCGGAATCGGCGTGCCATCAAGGCCAACCCCGGGATGAAGCTGCCGAGCCCGCTTCACCAAGACTTCAGCGGCCTGCCGAGGCAGATCGGCGAGATGCTCCAGAAACCGCGCCACAGAACGATATCCGAACAACTCCATGACCCCACGCTGCTCAATCCCCACAGCCACAGCACCGATCGCCGCTTCACAGGACCGCATGAGCGCGAACAGCTCACCGAGGAGGTCGGCGAGGACCTCCGGTTCGGCGTTCCACACAGCGTTGGTGGTCATGACCCCAGAGTGCCCGGCATTCGAACACCCGTCATCACTCGAAGAGGTGAAGCTGCGGTTCGTCACCCTAAAGGGCAAGAGGAAGAGTCCGCCGCACTCCGAAGCCGTGCCGTCCATGCAAGGGAACAGCCGGAAACCCCGGCGCAGAACCGGAACGACCCCCGACCCGGACGGTCACCTCGGTCCGCTCCCGGCCCCCAGGAGTACGCGTCAGCGTGTACGAGGTAGCAGTGAAAGCAGCACCGGGAACGGCAAAATCCCCGACGGAAGCCGACCGCGGCGAGAAGCAGACCTGAGTGGACTCACCCCACACCCAGGAACGCCACCGCTCGGGCGGAGCACCGGCGGATCCCTGAACGCCCAGCGCCACCCGAAGCTCCTGAGCCAGCTCCCCGGCTTCCAGCACGGTGCTCTGATATCCGGCCTCCGCCAGCAACCCCATCAGGCTCAACGCGGCAGAAGCAGTACTGCGCAACGCCCCGAGATCACCGCCACCCCGCGCCAGCGCGGCGAGGGGAGCCAGATCCGGCCGGTACCGGACGGCCAGCCACCGCACCCGCAGCACCTGCTCGCCGCGCGGAATGGCCCACGTCAGCAGCTGCGCCGACGCCAGCGGGACGTCCGGCCGCCGGTAGGCCGCACGCAGGATGTCCAGCAGCGGACCCGGTGCGTCCGCGCCGGGCGTCAACCGCACGATCGCACTCCAGCCGCCGTCGACCTCGGCGACGCCGAAGCGGTTGCCGGCGCGGTCGACGTGCTGGCGCACCTTCACCGGCCCCGCCACGCAGTGCAGCGGGTCCGGGCTCTCGCGGCGCGTGTCGTGGCGCCGCAGCCGGAAGGCCGTCCAGGTCAGCGCCCAGCCCGCCAGGTGCCGTCCGGCGAACCGCACCGACGTCAGCAGCACCACGAGCCCGGCCGCCACGGTGACGCCGATCCGCGCGGGCTGGGCGACGCCGTCGATCGTCCACGCGAGCAGGGCGGCGATCGCCGCGAGCTCCCACACCGCGGCCTGCAGCGGCCGGATCGGCAGCAGCCACGGCACCGGCGTCGCGGCGGGCCGGGACGGTGCCGGGCGGACGGCGGTAGCGACGGACACGGGCTCCCCTTTCCCCTGGCCGCCGACGCTACTGCCTCCCCAAGTGTGGCGTGGGCGTAAAAATTACCCTCGCCGCGCGCGGGACGCGCTGCCTACCATCGGCCGCTCGGAGGGACGACGCACACCCGGGGGCACGACAGCGTGTGGACGCAGCGGGACCAGATCCAGGCGTACCAGTTCCTCCGCCGCAGGCTCGTCTCCGCGCTCGTCGCCGCCGACGCCAACCACCCCGTCTCGCCCAGCCGCCGTCTCGTCCTCGCCACCGTGCTGGGGCTTGCGGCCGCCCTGCTCGTCACCGCCGTCTTCGGCGTCATCGGGCTGCTGAACCCGGCAGGCGGCAAGGACTGGCTGGCGGGCGGCAAGGTGATCGTCGAGGAGGGCACCGGCGCGCGGTTCGTGCTCGGTGCCGACGGCGTGCTGCACCCCGTGCTCAACTACTCGTCCGCGCGGCTGCTGGCCGGCGGCAACGGCGAGGCGACCGTCTCGGTGTCGCCGTCCAACCTCGGCAAGGCCGGCCGCGGTGCCGCGATCGGCATCCCGGGCGCGCCCGACTCGCTGCCCGCGCCGGGCGCGCTGGTGAGCGCGCCGTGGACCAGCTGCAGCCGCACCACGCAGGACGCGCCCGCGTCGCAGGAACCGCTTACCGCCGTGCTGCTGGCCGCGCCGGCGTCCGGGATCGAGCTGCCGCGGGACCAGGGCGTGATCGTCCGGCTGCCGCAGGGAGAACGCTTCCTGCTCACCGGCGGGCGGCGCCACAAGCTCAGCGACGAAGCCGCGGCCGCGCTGCAGTTCGACAGCTACCCGACGATCGCGGTGTCCGCGCGGTGGATCGACACCGTCCCGGCCGGGCGCGACCTCACCGCGCTGCCGGTCGACGGCGCCGGGAACCCGGGGCCCGCGGTGGGCGGGCGCGGCACCCGCGTCGGCGAAGTCCTCGCCGTGGTGGACGCGATGGCGGCGCCCGGCGCGGCGACGTCGTACTACCTGGTGCGCCGCGACGGTCTCGAACCGGTCGGGCAGACCGAAGCGAGCCTGCTGGTGACGACCGCGGCCAACGCCGCGGCCTACTCCGGGCCGCCCGCGCCGGCGGAGGTCCGCGCGGCCGACGTCGCCGCGGTGCCGAAGGTCGCCGCGCCCCGCACCGGCGGCGCCGACCCGGCCGCCTACCCCGACCGTATCCCCGGCAAGGCGCCGATCACGGGCAACTCCGTCACGTTGTGCGTTCAGGGCAGCCGGTTGCTCGTTTCGGCCGAATTCCCGCTTTCCCCCGGGGCGAAGGCCATCCAGGTCACCACGAGGACCGAAGCACGGGTGGCGGACGAGGTGTACGTGCCTCCCTCGGGCGGCGCCGTCGTCGTCGAAGCCGGCTCGGTCACCACCTACCTGGTGACCGACACGGGCCGGAAGTACCCGGTGGTGAACGCGCAGGCACTGGCCTCGCTGGGCTACGGAGGAGCCGCCAGGCCGCCGGTCGCAGGTAGTTTGCTGGCATTGGTGCCGACGGGCCCCGCGCTGGATCCGGCCACGGCCGGGCGGCCGGCCCCGTCGGGTGGAACGGGGTGAAAGTCGTGCACATGACAGAAGAGCGTTCGGCAGGCGACGCGGTGGACCAGGGGCGGGTCCGCGTCGCGGTGATCGAGGACCATCCGCTCTACCGCGTTTCGGTGGAACGCGTGCTGGCCGAAGCCGACTTCGTCGAACTCGGCGCGGTGGTCGACTCGGTGGCGCGGTTCCACGTGCACCGGCAGCCGCCGGGCAGCGTGGTCCTGCTCGACCTCGGCCTGCCGGGGGTCGCGGGCGCCGCGGCGGTGCTGGAGGTCTGCGAGCTGGGCCACCACGTGCTGGTGGTGTCGGCTCAGGCGGAGCCGGAGGTCGTGCTCGGCGCGATCGCCGCGGGTGCGCGCGGGTTCCTGTCGAAGGACGTCGACGCGGACGAGTTGCTGATCGCGATCAAGACGGTGGCGGGCGGCGGCGCGTACGTCTCCGCGGTGGTGGCGGGGATGATCATGAAGGACAATGCCGACCGTCCCGCCGTCTCGGCCGAAGCCGAGCTGTCGCCGCGGGAGGAGCAGGTGCTGCGGCTGGTCGCGGCGGGGGAGCGCGACGTCGACATCGCGCTGATCCTCGGCATCGGCGTCCGCACGGTGCGCGGCTACCTCGACCGCATCCGCGACAAGACCGGCGAACGGCGGCGGCCGGGCCTGGTCAAGGAGGCCATCCGGCGCGGCCTGATGGGTGGCACGGACCCGCGGCGCGGACGCAAATGAGCGACGCCTCCGCGCGGCGGATCCAGGTGGGCGTGATCGAGGACCACCCGCTCTACCGGTACGCGCTGACCCGCGTCCTCACCGAGGCCCCGGACATCGAGCTGGGCGCGGTCGCGGACTCCGTGGCCCGGTTCGCCGTCCAGGACCAGCCTGCGGGCAGCGTCGTCGTGCTCGACCTCAAGCTCCGGGGCGTCCAGGACGCGGCCGCGGTCCTGGAAGTGGGGCACCTGGGGCACAAGGTGCTGGTGGTGTCCGCGCACGCGGAACAGCCGGAGGTCCTCGGCGCGATGCAGGCGGGCGCGAAGGGCTTCCTGTCCAAGGACGTCGACGGCGACGAGCTGCTGCGCGCGATCCGCACGATCGCCGACGACAACGCGTACGTGTCCCCGACGCTGGCCGGGATGATCATCCAGGACAGCGAGGAACGGCACGCGGGACCGAAGATCGTGCTGTCGGAACGGGAAAAGCAGGTGCTGCGCCTGGTCGCGGCGGGGGAGCGGGACGTCGACGTCGCGGAGATCCTCGACATCAGCGTGCGGACCGTCCGGTCGTACCTCGACCGGATCCGCGACAAGACGGGCGAGCGCCGCCGCGCGGGTTTCGTCCGGGTCGCCATCCGCGAAGGCCTGCTCCGCTGACCCGACCCGCCACATTCACGTGAAAGTGCCCGCCTCCCGCCGGCGGCACTTTCACGTGAAAGTGCCGCCATCGGAAGGGTCAGAGGCGCCGGTTGGCCAGGGCGCCGGTCGCCGCGCGGGCCTGGGCCGCCATCGCCGGGTCGACGTCCACCAGCAGGGTCTCCGTGCCCGGACCGGCCTGGGTCACCACCCGGCCGAAGCCGTCGGCGGCCAGGGAGTACCCGATGCCCGTCGGCGCCTTCGGGTTCACCGGAACCCCGGTCGCCGCGGGGTCGGCCTGGCCGCACGCCAGCACCCAGCAGCCCGAGTCGAGGGCGCGTGCCCGCACGAGCACCTCCCACTGCTCGCGCTTGCCCTCGCCCGCGCCCCAGGACGCCGGCAGCAGGACGACGTCCGCGCCGTCGTCGGCCAGCGCGCGGAACAGCTCGGGGAACCGCACGTCGTAGCAGGTCGCGACGCCGAAGACGACGCCGTCGCAGTCGAAGGTCACCGGCGTGGTGCCGGGCGCCACGGTGTCCGACTCGGCGAAGCCGAACGCGTCGTAGAGGTGGATCTTGTCGTAGCCGCGGTGGTGCCCGCCGCCGGTGATCAGCAGCGTGTTGCGGACCCGGCCGTCCTCGGCGGGGGTGAACATCCCGGCGACGACGACCACGTCGTGCTCGGCGGCCAGTGCCGCGACCGCCGAGGCCCACGGGCCGTCCAGCGCTTCGGCCACCGGCGCCAGCGGACGCCCGAACTGCGCCATCGTCGCCTCGGGGAACACCACGATCCGCGCGCCGTCGGCCACGGCGGCCTCCACGCGGGAGCGAACGAGTTTCAGGTTCGCCTCCGGATCGTCGCCCGAGTTGACCTGGCACAACGCGATTCGCGCCACCGCTGCCTCCTGCATGCTGGGATCGGCCGTCCTCGGGGAGTATCGCCGACGGACGCCTCAGTGTGACCTCGTACCCTTGAGGGCATGTTGAACCGCACCGACCTGCGCGGGCAGGTCCCGACCGCCGCCGAACTGCGCGCCACGCTGCCTCGCGCCGAATACGACGTGGACGCGGCGCTGCATCACGTGCGCCCGGTGGTCGAGGCGGTCCGCGACCGCGGTGTCGAAGCCGTCCTCGAGTACACCGAGAAGTTCGACAAGGTCCGTCCCGGCGCCGTGCGGGTGCCGCGTGCCGAGCTGACGCAGGCGCTGGCGCAGCTGGACCCGGCCGTGCGCGCCGCGTTGGAGGAGTCGATCGCCCGGGTCCGGAAGGTGCACGCCGAGCAGCGCCGCACCGACGTCACGACGACCGTCGTCGACGGCGGCACGGTCACCGAGAAGTGGGTGCCAGTCGAGCGCGTGGGCCTGTACGCCCCGGGCGGGCTGGCCGTCTACCCCTCGACCGTGGTGATGAACGTCGTGCCGGCGCAGATCGCCGGCGTGGGCTCGCTGGTGGTGTGCTCGCCGCCGCAGGCCGCGTTCGGCGGGCTGCCGCACCCGACGATCCTCGCCGCGGCCGAGCTGCTCGGCGTGGACGAGGTCTGGGCGGTCGGCGGCGCGCTGGCCGTCGCGCTGCTGGCGTACGGCGGCACGGACACCGACGGGACCGAGCTGGCCCCGGTCGACATCGTCACCGGGCCGGGCAACATCTACCTCACCGCGGCCAAGCGGCTGCTGCGCGGCCTGATCGGGATCGACGCCGAGGCAGGCCCGACCGAGATCGCCGTCCTCGCCGACGAGACGGCCGACCCGGTGCACGTCGCGGCCGACCTGATCAGCCAGGCCGAGCACGACCCGCTCGCCGCGAGCGTCCTGGTGACGACGTCCGAGCAGCTCGCCGACGCCGTCGACAAGGAGCTGGCGCACCGCGTCGCCGCGACCAAGCACTCCGAGCGCGTCGCCGAAGCGCTGGGCGGCAAGCAGTCCGGCGTGATCCTGGTGTCCACAGTGGAGGATGGACTGCGCGTCGTCGACGCCTACGCCGCCGAGCACCTGGAGATCCAGACGGCGAACGCGCGCGAAGTCGCCGCCCGGGTGCGCAACGCGGGTGCCATCTTCGTCGGCGCGTACGCCCCGGTTTCGCTCGGCGACTACTGCGCCGGGTCCAACCACGTGCTGCCCACCGCCGGGCTCGCCCGCCACTCCTCGGGCCTGTCGGTGCAGAGCTTCCTCAAGGGCATCCACGTCGTGGACTACTCCGAGGACGCGCTGCGCGAGGTCGCCGGGCAGGTCGTCGCGCTGGCCGACGCCGAGGACCTGCCCGCGCACGGCGAGGCGATCACCGCACGGTTCGGAGGTGCCGTCCGATGACGATCGGCGAGGAGATCACCCTGGACGCGCTGCCGCTGCGCGAGGACCTGCACGGCAAGTCGCCGTACGGGGCGCCGCAGCTGGACGTCCCGATCCGGCTCAACACCAACGAAAACCCGTACCCGCCGCCGCCGGAGCTGGTCGCCGACGTCGCCGAGGCGGTCCGTGCGGAAGCCGCCGAGCTGCACCGCTATCCGGACCGGGACGCGGTGGCGCTGCGCCAGGACTTGGCCGACTACCTGAGCGTGTCGACGCGGGTGGTGCTGTCGGAGGCGAACGTCTGGGCCGCCAACGGGTCCAACGAGGTGCTGCAGCAGATCCTGCAGGCGTTCGGCGGTCCCGGGCGCAGCGCGCTCGGCTTCGAGCCGTCGTATTCGATGCACCCGATCATCGCGTCGGGCACGCGCACCGAGTGGGTGCCGGCGCCGCGCCGCGCGGACTTCACGCTGGACACCGCCGCGGCGGCCGAGCTCATCCGCGACCGGCGGCCGGACATCGTGTTCGTCACCAGCCCGAACAACCCGACGGGTGGCTCGATCCCGCTGGACGAGCTGCGCACGGTGCTGGACGCGGCCACCGGCATCGTCGTCGTCGACGAGGCGTACGCGGAGTTTTCGGCGCAGCCGAGCGCGGTCGGGCTGCTGGCCGACTACCCGGCGCGGCTGATCGTGTCGCGCACGATGAGCAAGGCGTTCGCCTTCGCCGGCGGGCGGCTCGGGTACCTGGCGGCGGCGCCCGCGGTCGTCGACGCGCTGCAGCTGGTCCGCCTGCCGTACCACCTTTCGCGCCTGACGCAGGCGGCGGCGCGCGCGGCGCTGCGGCACGCCGACGCCACTTTGGACAGTGTGCACAAGCTGGCCGCGGAACGCGACCGCGTCGTGGAAGCGCTGGCGGGACTGGGCTACGACCCGGTCCCGAGCGACGCGAACTTCGTCCTCTTCGGACGGTTCAGCGACCCGGCGGCCGCCTGGCAGTCCTATTTGGACGCCGGAGTGCTGATCCGCGACCCCGGCATCCCCGGTCACCTGCGGGTGAGCATCGGCACCCCGGAAGAGAACGACGCCTTCCTCGAGGCGAGTAAGGAAGTCTCGCGATGACCCGCATCGGCAAGGTCGAACGGACGACCAAGGAGTCCTCGATCTTCGTGCAGCTGGACCTCGACGGCACGGGCGAGGTCGAGATCTCGACCGGCGTGCCGTTCTACGACCACATGCTGACGGCGTTCGGCGTCCACGGCTCGCTGGACCTCAAGGTCGAGGCGACCGGCGACGTCCACATCGACGCGCACCACACGGTGGAGGACACGGCGATCGTGCTGGGCCAGGCGATCCGCCAGGCACTGGGCGACAAGAGCGGCATCCGCCGCTTCGGCGACGCGTGGATCCCGATGGACGAAACGCTGGCGCACGCGGCGATCGACGTGTCGGGGCGCCCGTACTGTGTGCACGTCGGCGAGCCGGAGCAGTTCAACAGTTTCACGATCGGCGGCAACTACCCGTTCGTCCTGACGCGGCACGTGTTCGACTCGCTGTCGTTCCACGCGCAGATCGCGCTGCACGTGCGCGTGATCCACGGCCGCGACCCGCACCACATCGCGGAGGCGGAGTACAAGGCGGTGGCGCGGGCCCTGCGCGCGGCCACCGAGCCGGACCCGCGGGCGGGCGGCATCCCGTCGACGAAGGGCGTGCTCTAGAAGACGGCCCCCGGCACGGCGAGCGCGTCGGTCCCGGCGCGCTCGCCGGCCTCTTCCGGCGTGAGGAAGGGGCCGAGGTGGGTGAGCACGAGCTGCCCGGCGCCCTGAGCGGCGCGGGCGGCGTCTTCGGGTGTCAGGTGCACATCGGACGGTTCGGGGCTGTCGGCCTCGCAGAGGAAGAGATCGGCCCCGGCGGCGAGCTCCGTGAGGGCGGCGCACGGGCCGGTGTCCCCGGAGTAGGCGAGCACGCGATCGCCGTCGGTGACCCGGACGCCGAAAGCGGGAAAGCCGTGCTCGACGGCGGTGCTGGCGAGGGTCAGGCCGTTGACCTCGGCGTGGTGGCCGTCGTGCAGTTCGTGGACCTGGAAGGCCTGCTCGATCGGCGCGGGCCCGGTGTTGCTGAGAAAGTCCCGGAGCCGGTCCCCGATCCCGGGCGGCCCGTAGAGCGGCATCGGCCGGGCGGGCCGGAGATCGGCGAAGAGCAGGGCGTAGACGGCGGGCAGCAGATCGGCGACGTGGTCGGCGTGCAGGTGCGAGATCCAGACGGCGTCGACGTCGGTGAGCGCGGTGTGTTCCTGCAGCGCGGCGAGGGTGCCGGGGCCGGCGTCGAGCCAGACGGTGGCGCTTTCGGAGCGGACGAGGTACCCGGAGCAGGGCTGTCCGGGCCGCGGATAGGGACTGGCACTGCCCAGCACGGTCAGGTCGAACGGCATGTGGCACCCTAACCGGCGTGGACAGTGGTGTGGTCGGCGTGCTCCTGCTCGCCCTGGGCGGTTTCCTGGTGGGTGGGGTCTATTCGACCTGGAAGACGGCGAAGTTCCTGGCGGTGGTGCTGGGGATCGCGGCCCTGCTCGCCATCGGCGGGGCGATCTTCTGGTTCTCGAGCTAGGTCCTCACTCGCCGTCGGCGAGACGTTGAATGGTGGCGCCCAGCCAGGCCTGGAGTTCGGCAGGCTCGCCGAGCCCGGAACGCAGGACCCGGCGCCGGGTCGAGACGCCGAGCACGAAGGCATCGATCGCGGCGGCCCGGTCGCGCGCGTCGCCGTCGTCCAGTCCGCTGTCGCGCAGGTAGCGATACAGCGGTTCCAGTGAGTTGGTGTCGAGAAACGCGGCCAGCGCCTCAGCCGCCTCCGGCCGCTCACCGGCGGCGCGTTGCAGCACCAGCAGCGGATCCTGCCCCGGACCGCCGAACCAGCGCTGAACGATGTTCGCCGCGAGGCGTGCCCCGAGAGTCGACAGGTCGCCGTCGAAGGAGGTTTCGACCGGGATCTCGACCTGCGTCGCGGCGAGGAAAAGCCCGTCCTTGCCACCGAAGTAGCGGGTGATGAGGTTGGGCGAGACCCCGGCCGCGTCGGCAACGCCCTTGACCGTGACGGCGGTGTACCCGTGCCCGGCGAACTGCCGCCGCGCGTGCTCCAGAATCCGCCGCCGGGTGGCGGCCGCGTCCCGCAAACTCATGTGTACGAGCATACACATCATGTGTACGCTGATACACATGGACGAGCAAACGCGAGACCGCATCCGCCGGACAAGGCGGGTCACCACCCCGTGGAGCGAGGACGGGACGCGGGGAATCGCCGGCCCCCGCCTCGCCGAGCTGCTGGACCGCTGGGCGAACGGCTACGACTGGGGAGTGCACGAGCGCCGCATCGGCAAGCTGCCCTGGGTAACGGTCCGGGCGGGCGGCACGGACCTGAGGGTGGTCCACCAGCGGTCGGCGGATCCCGCCGCCCCGGTCGTCGTGCTGCTGCACGGCTGGCCGGACTCGGTGCTGCGGTTCGAGCGCGTCCTGCCGCTGCTGGCGGACCTGCACGTGGTGGTGCCCGCACTGCCGGGTTTCCCGTTCGCCGCACCGCTCACCGAGCCAGGGATGTCGGCAGGCCGGATGGCCGGGATCATCGCGGAGGCACTAGCCGAGCTGGGCTACCCGCGGTACACACTGTCCGGCGGCGACGTGGGCGGCACCGTCGCAGAGATCCTGGCGGCGACGCACCCGGACCGCGTGGCGGCGTTGCACCTGACGAACGTCGCACCCCAGCGAGCCGTCACGGCAGACCCGGCCAAGCTAACCCCCACCGCGGCGGCTTACGTCACCCGCGCGGCACAGTGGTTCCGTGCGGAGGGCGGGTATATCGCGGAGCAGTCGACGCGACCGAACACCCTCGCTGTCGCACTCGGCGACTCACCTGCCGGCCTCGCGGCGTGGATCGCCGAGAAACTCCAGTCCTGGTCGGGCGAGAACGCCTTCACGGTGGACGAGCTGCTGACGTGGATCACCGCGTACTGGGTGACGGGCACCATCGGAACGTCGTTCGCCACCTACACCGAACCGGCCACCCTGCCCGCACGGGTCGAGACGCCGACGGTGCTTTCGGTGTTCGCGCAGGACACGAAGCCGGAGCCGCGAAGTTATGCGGAGGTGTTCTTGGACGTCCGCGAGTACGTGGAGCACCCGGTCGGCGGTCACTTCGCGGCTTGGGAGCAGCCCGAGGCCTATGCCGACGACCTCCGCCGGGCGGTCAAGCTGGCTGGCTGAACGGGAAAGCGCTCCTTCAGAGCGGTTCCGGCCGAGTGGACTTCGCGGACCATCCCGTGAGCCGGGCCCGCCGCGGTGGATGCGGCACCGGCGGCTGCGCCTTGTCGCCGTCCGCCCGACCTAGCCGTGCTTCGCCCCCGGCAATGTCGTTTGTGCAGGTCGGGTGATTTCGAAGGGTTGTCGCCCGGGCCTGGGCGGTGCTGGCGCCACTGCGGTGTCGTGAATGACTCATTCATGTCATCGGGGCGGCGCCGTCAGGTGATCGGCTGACTCAGGCCGTACTGAAGGGCCCTTTCCTTACGTCCCACGAACGGAAAGTGCCCCTCAGTACAGCAGCACCACCAAGCTTTTCCCCCGCCGCGGCCCAGCCCACCTCAGCCCCCGCCACTCCCAGGGGGGCGTGCCCAAGTCCAGTCTACCGGCGGCCCCCGACAAAACCCCGGCCCGAGCCGGGTTGTCCACAGCCCCGGCCGACTGTGGACAACCGGCTCAGCGGCCTGCGCCGACCAGCTCAGCGGCCTGCGCCGACCAGCTCTCGGCCGTCGTCGCCCGGGGCGTTGTCCAGCTGGCTGGTCAGCTTCTCGCCCTCCACGTCGACGTTCGGGAGGATGCGGTCCAGCCACTTCGGCAGCCACCACGCGCCGCGGCCCAGGAGGGACATCAGGGCCGGGACCAGCGTCATGCGGACCACGAACGCGTCCACCAGCACGCCGAACGCCAGCGCGAAGCCGATCGACTGGATCAGGGACGACTCCGCGAGCACGAAGCCCGCGAACACGCTGATCATGATCAGGGCCGCCGCGACCACCACGCGCGCGCCGTGGCGGAAGCCGGTCACCATTGCCTCCTGGGGCTCCGCGCCGTGGACGTGCTCTTCGCGCATCCGGGTCACCAGGAACACCTGGTAGTCCATCGCGAGCCCGAACAGCACGCCGATCAGCAGGATCGGCAGCATGCTCATGATCGGGCCCGTCGAGGAGACGCCGAGCAGATCCGTCAGCCAGCCCCACTGGAACACCGCGACCACCGCGCCGAACGTCGCCGCCACCGAGCCGAGGAACCCGATCGTTGCCTTCAGAGGCACCACCACCGACCGGAACACCAGCATCAGCAGCACGAACGCCAGCCCGACGATCAGCGCCAGGTACGGCAGCATCGCGTCCGACAGCTTCTCGGACACGTCGATGTTCGCCGCCGTCTGGCCGGTGACCGCCAGCTTCGCGCCCGTCGCGTTCTCCAGGACGCCCGACTCGGTGCGGATCGCCGCCACCAGGTCCTCGGTCTGCGTGCTGCTCGGGCCGCTCTTCGGGATCACCGTGAGCAACGCCGTGTCACCGGTCTGGTTGAAGCGCGGCGGGGTGACGGCCGCGACGTCCGGCAGCTTCTGGATGTCCGCCGCCGCCTGGCCGAGTGCGGCTTGGCGGTTGGTGCTCGCGCCCGTGTCGACGACTACCAGCAGCGGCCCGTTCGAGCCCTCGCCGAAGCTGCGGCTGGCGATTTCGTACGCCTTTCGCTGCGTCGATTCCGGCGCGGCGGTGCTGTCGTTCGGCAGGCCGAGCTGCATGCTCAACGCCGGCAGCGCGACGACGGCCAGCCCGGCCAGCGCCACGAGCAGCACCGGGATGCGGTGGCGGGCGACGAACCGCGCCCAGCGCTCGCCGTGCGTCCGTTGGGCCGGCGTGCGGCGCAGCCGGATACGGCCGCCGGCCACCCGCCGTCCGGCGAAGCCGAGCACCGCGGGCAGCAGCGTCAGGGCGATGACCACGGCGACCGCGACGGTGACCGCGGCGGCCACGCCCATCTGGCCGAGGAACGGGATGCCGACGACGGTCAGCCCGGCCAGCGCGATGATGACCGTGAGCCCGGCGAACACGACGGCCGAGCCGGCGGTGCCGACCGCGCGTCCGGCCGCCTCTTCCGGATCCCGGCCGATGCTCAGCTCGTGCCGGTAGCGCGACACGATGAACAGCGCGTAGTCGATGCCGACGGCCAGGCCGATCATCAGCGCGAGCACCGGCGTGTTCGAGTTCAGCTCCAGGAACCCGGAGGCGAGGAAGATGCCCGCCATCCCGGTGCCGACGCCGATCAGGGCGGTGAGCAGCGGGATGCCGGCGGCGACCAGGGAGCCGAACGTGATGATCAGCACGACGGCGGCCACCGCGACGCCGAGGCCTTCGGTGGCGCCGGTCGGGGGCACGCCCTGCACCGCGTCACCGCCGAACTCGATTGCGAACCCGGCGGCGCGGCCCGCGTCGGCGGTGGCGAGCAACGCCTGACGGTCCTCGTCGGTGATTTCGTATGCCTTCACTCCGTAACTGACCTGGGCGAGGGCGACGCGCCGATCGGGTGAGATCGACTGCGCCTGGAACGGGTCCACCACGGCGGCGACCTTCGGCGCCGTCTTCAGCCTGCCGACCAGCGCCTCGACCGCGGCCTTGCCCTTCGCGTCGGTCACCGTGGTCCCGGCGGGAGCTTCGATGACGACGCGCGCGGTGGCGCCACCGGCGTTGGCCTGCGGAAACTTCTCGGTCAGCTGGTCGATCGCCCGCTGCGACTCGGTGCCGGGGATGGTCACCGAGTTGGACAGCTGGCCCGACAACGTCAGCGCCCCCAGGCCGAGTGCCACGAGGACGGCCGCCCAGACGGCCGCGACCAGCGCTCTGCGTCGGAAGGACAACCGGCCGAGCCGGTACAGGAAGGTCGCCACGAGTCAGCTCCGTTTCGCCCGAACGGGGTCAGTTCACTCCATCAAGTGAGTTCCAAGCTAGCCGATCGGCAAGGACGGTTCCAAGCCGTTCGGCAAGTATGTGACTTGCCGAACAGCAAGCGGGTTACCTGCCGATCGGCTAGGAGGCGCGTTTGCCGATCGACAGGGAGTGACGTACGCTCCGACGGCTGCTGAGGAGGAAGAATGACCGCCGGCCCGGCCGAGGACACCCGGACCCGACTGCTGCAGACCGCGCTGCGCCTGTTCACCGAACACGGCGTCGAGGGCACTTCGCTGCAGATGATCGCCGACGCGCTGGGGATCACCAAGGCGGCCGTGTACTACCACTTCAAGACCAAGGCGGAGATCACCGAGGCGGTGGCCGAGCCGGGCGTCCGCGACCTGGACGAGCTGGTCCGGCGCGCGGCCGCGCAGAAGCGCCGGGGCGCGCAGGTGGACGTCCTGCTGGAGGGGTTCGTCGACCTGGTGATCCGCCACCGCGCGCTGGTGGCGTTGTTCTCCAGCGACCCGGGCATCGTGCGCGCGATCGAGAAGTCGGCACACGGCGGCATGGAGGGCTTCGGCCAGGCGCTGCTCGGCATCCTGTCCGGCCCCGACCCGACCCCGGCCGAGCGCGTCAGCGCGATGGTGGCGCTGACGGGCCTCGCAATGGCGGGCGGCTCCCCGGACCTGGCGGTCCTGGGCGACGACGAACTCCGCACGGAACTGCTGGACGTCGGCCGCCGCCTGCTCGGACGGCCCCGCCGCCGGACGTCGCAGGCAGTCGCGTCCGCTTGAGGCCGGGCGACGGCTGTATCTGAACGGTCGGCCTGCGTATCTGGAGAGTCGGCCTGCGTACCTGGAGGGTCGGCCTGCGTATCTGGAGGGTCGGTTCGCGTATCTGGAGGGTCGGTTCGCGTACTCCGGGGGACGACACGCGTGCTCAGGCGGACGACGCGCGGGACTCGTGTGATTGGCGGCGGGATTCGCGTGACGGAAGGCGGATCTCGCGTGATTGGAGGCGGATCTCGCGTGATCAGGCGGGCATCAGGCGTGATTGGCGGGGAATCTCGCGTGATCAGGCGGGCATCAGGCGTGATTGGCGGGGAATCTCGCGTGGCTGGAGGGGAATCTCGCGTGACTGGAGGGGTGTCTTGCGTGATTGGGCGGGTGTCGGGGTTAGGTGAGGGTTAGGTAGGGCGGGGGGACTGTTGTGGTGAGCCAGACGTTGTTGGCGCTTACCTGGAAGCGGTGGCCTGCCGCCGTCATGGCGGCCGCGTCGATGCGGAGGATCACCGGCTTTCCGCGGCGGGCGGCGACCGTGCGGGCCGTGTCGGTTGTTGCCGAGAGGTGGACCGCGTGGCGGTTCATCGGGCGCAGGCCCTCGCGGAAGATCGCGTCCAGGAACTTTGCCACCGTGCCGTGGTAGAGCACGTCCGGCGGGGTGGCGTCAGGGAGGCCGAGGTCGACCGCGACGCTGTGGCCCTGGTTTGCGCGGATGCGGGTGCCGGTTTCGTCGAAGGCGAAGCGGCGCTTGGTGTTCGTCGCGACGACTTCGTCGAGTTCGGCGCGGGTGACCGGGAAGCCGTGGGCGCGCAGCGCCCCGAGGAGCGCGTCGACCGCCACCCAGCCGTCCGGGGTGAGGGTGAGGCCGAGGGCGGCCGGATCGTGACGCAGGTGCCGCGCCAGCCGCTTCGAAAGGCGGATCAGTTCTTTTTCGTTCATTCCGCCTTCAGCATGCGCCCCGGGCGCAAGCGGTTTAGATGCCGCCTTCGGTCGCCGGCCGCAGCTTGCTCGCGCCCGGGCCGTACCGGGCCAGCTCGTCGTCGTTGTTGTAGAGCGCGCAGCTGCGCAGCGAAAGGCAGCCGCAGCCGACGCAGCCGGTGAGCCGGTCGCGAAGCCGTTGCAGGGCGTCGATCCGCGCGTCGAGCTCGTGCTGCCAGTCGCGCGACAGCCGTGCCCAGTCGGCCTTCGTCGGGGCGTGGTCCACCGGCAGCGTCGCCAGCGCGGAGCTGATGTCCTCCAGGGAAAGCCCGACCCGTTGCGCGGCACGGATGAACGCGATCCGGCGCAGCACCGAGCGCGAGTAGCGGCGCTGGTTGCCCGCCGACCGCTCCGAGCTGATCAGCCCCTTCTCCTCGTAGAACCGCAGTGCCGTGTGCGGAACCCCGCTGCGTTCCGCCACCTGTCCGATGCTGAGATGTTCAGCGAGCCTCGTCACGAGGTCAGGCTATCCTTGACTTCGAGTTTAGTCGAGGTTGCATCGTCGGGTCATGACCACTGTGACCGAACCCGGCTACGCCGACCTGCCCCGGCTGATCGCGCTGATGACCGGCGACGACAAGCACATCGCCGCCGCCGAGTCCACTGTGGACGTCCTGTGGGTGCTCTACGACCGCGTGCTGAACGTCACCCCGGAGAACTTCCGCGACGACGACCGCGACCGCTTCCTGCTGTCCAAAGGGCACGGCCCGATGGCGTACTACGCCGTGCTCACCGCGAAAGGCTTCATCGACGAAGCCGAGCTGCCGACGTGGTCCGACGCGATGTCACGGCTGGGGCACCATCCCGACCGCTGCCGGATTCCCGGCGTCGAGATCTCCAGCGGATCGCTCGGCCACGGCCTGCCGATCGCCTTCGGCACCGCGCTCGGCCTGCGGGCACGCGGCCTGACGCGCCCCAAGGTCGTGACGCTCGTCGGCGACGCAGAGCTGGACGAGGGCTCCAACCACGAGGCGATCGTCGTCGCGGCGCGGGCGGGCCTGGAGAACCTGACCACCGTCGTGATCGACAACCAGTCGTCGACCCGCGGCTGGCCGGGCGGGATCGCCCGCCGCTTCGCCGTCGAAGGCTGGGAAACGCGCACGGTTCCCGGCCGCGATCACGACGCGCTGTACGACGCCTTCACCACCTCCCATCCCGGCCGTCCGCTGGCCGTGGTCGCCGTAGTCGAACCGAAGGGCTGAACCGATGTCGCCGATGCGGGAAACGTTCCTGGAGACCGCCGAGCAGATCGTCGACGCCGACCCGGACGTCGCGATCGTCCTGGCCGACATCTCCGCCGCCCAGCTGGCGGGCGCCGCGCGGAGGCACCCGGACCGGGTGATCAACGTCGGCATCCGCGAGCAGCTGCTGGTCAGCACGGGCGCCGGGCTGGCGCTCGCCGGGCTGCGGCCGATCGTGCACACCTTCCCGTCGTTCCTGGTGGAGCGCGCGTTCGAGCAGGTCAAGCTCGACTTCTCGCACCAGGAGGCCGGCGGGGTGCTGGTGTCGTGGGGCGCGTCCTACGACATGTCGACGGCGGGCCGCACGCACCAGTCCCCGGGCGACGTCGCCCTGATCGACTCGCTGCCCGGCTGGACCGTGCACGTGCCCGGCCACCCGGAGGAAGCGCGCCGCCTGCTGCTGGAGTCGGTCCCCGGCGACGGCCGCGTCTACCTGCGGCTTTCGGCGCAGGAGAACGCAGCCGCCCACCTGGGGGTCGGCTTCACGCGGCTGCGGCACGGCACCCGCGGCGTGGTGGTCGCCGTGGGCCCGGTGCTGGACCGCGTCCTGCGCGCGACGGCCGGCCTGGACGTCACGGTGCTGTACGCCTCGACGATCAGGCCGTTCGACGCCGCCGGTCTGCGGTCGGCGGTTTCGGCCGCCACCGCGGACGTCGTCCTGGTCGAGCCGTACCTGGCGGGCACGTCGGCCCACCAGGTGGCCGAGGCGCTGGCCGACGTGCCGCACCGGCTGCGCTCGCTGGGCGTCCGCCGTGACGCGGAGGTGCGCAGCTACGGCAGCATCGCCGACCACGACCTGGCGCACGGGCTGGACGCCGGGTCGCTGCGGTTGTCGATCAGGCAGTTCCTGGGCGAGTAGGCCGGACTCCGTTCAGCGGATCAGTGACCGTGCAGTCGCCTCCAGTTCCAGGGACGTCTCCGACGGCTCGCGGCTGAACCACACCGACCACGGGCCGTCGGTGCGCACCGGCAGCCGCGGGAACGTGTTCTCCGACGGCTCGGTTTCGAACGCCGCGAAGGCCGACGGTGGTGGGGCCACCGAACCGGGGGGAGATCGTCACGTGCAGGCCGGTGCCCGGGGGTGGTGTGGCGAGGCCGCGCCGGAGGGGGCGCAGCAGCAGGACGTCGTCCGAGTCGAGCATCGTCGCGTTCGCCGCGTCGCGATGCTCCTTCCAGACCGGGCCGAAGTAGAACTCTTCCAGCGCGGCCTTGCGGGACTCCATCGAGCGGAACCCGCGCAGCCACACGAAATGGTCCGGGGCCGCGCGCGAGCGGAACAGCCCGAACAGGTGCGCGCCCGCGGCCTCCTGTGGCTCGACGAACTCGCGCTCGAACAGCTCGATCAGCTCGTCGCGCCGCCCCGGGTGCAGGGTGTAGCGACGCAGTTCCAGTACGGTTTCGAAGTCGGTGAAGGTCATGCCGCGGAAGCTACCGGCCACCCCCGACAAAAACCGGATCAGCGGAACGCGGCCAGCCCCGTCACCGCCTGACCGAGTGACAGCGCGTGCATCTCCTCGGTGCCTTCGTAGGTCAGCACCGTCTCCAGGTTCGCCATGTGCCGCATCACCGGGTACTCCAGGGAAATCCCGTTCGCGCCCAGCATGGACCGCGCCGTCCGGGCCACCTCCAGCGCCGACCGCACGTTCGCCATCTTCCCGAAGCTCACGTGGTTGTGGTGCAGCGTGCCGTCGTCCTTGAGCCGCCCGATCTGCAGCGCCACCAGCCCGGCGCGGTTGACCTCGACCACCAGGTCGGCCAGCTTCCGCTGGGTCAGCTGGAACCCGGCCAGCGGCTTGCCGAACTGCGAGCGCGACAGCGTGTACTCCAGCGCCGCTTCGTAGCACGCCCGCGCCGCGCCGACGACGCCGAAGAGGATCCCGAAGCGGGCTTCGTTCAGGCACGACAGCGGCCCGCGCAGCCCCCGGACCTCGGGAAACACCGCGGAATCCGGCAGCCGCACGCCGTCGAGGACCAGTTCCGCCGTCAGCGACGCCCGCAGCGACAGCTTGTGCTTGACCTCGTTCGCGGTGAACCCCGGCGCCGACGTCGGGACGACGAAGCCGCGGATCCCGTCGTCGGTCTGCGCCCAGACGACCGCGACGTCGGCGACGGTTCCGTTGGTGATCCACATCTTCGTGCCCGAGAGCACCCAGTCGGACCCGTCGCGCACCGCGCGCGTCCGCATCGAGCCCGGGTCGCTGCCCGCGTCCGGCTCGGTCAGCCCGAAGCAGCCCAGCGCGTCGCCGGTGGCCATCCGCGGTAGCCACTCCTGCCGCTGCTCCTCACTGCCCCACCGGTGGATCGCGTACATCGCCAGCGACCCCTGCACCGAGACGAAGCTGCGCAGCCCCGAGTCGACGGCTTCGAGCTCGCGGCAGGCGATGCCGTAGGCGACCGCGCTGGTGCCGGCGCACCCGTAGCCCTCCAGGTGCATGCCGAGCAGCCCCAGCGAGCCGAAGCCCTTCGCCAGCTCCGCGGCGGGAAGCGCGCCCGTTTCGTACCAGTCGGCGACCCGGTCCAGCAGGTGGTCCTTCGCGTACGCGCGGACGGCGTCGCGGATGGCGCGTTCCTCCTCGGCGAGCCCGGCGTCGAGGTCGAGGAAGTCGTGCGGGTCGGGGCGGTCACTCATGAGGGGCTCCCAGGGGACGCGTCGGTGCGGCCCCCGCAGGAAACCACAGTCAGGCGTCTGTCCTCGGCGTGGCGTTCGTCACGCGCGCAGCAGAAGCAGGGGCGGGCCGGCGCGGCCAGGTCTGCTGGCGAGGGATCAGCAGCTCGCTGAACTGCGGGAACGGGACGCTGTCGATGTCGTCACGCCAGGCGTTCAGCATGCGGGACAGCAGATCGTCCTCGGCCATCTTCGCCTCCTCGGCGTCCGGTCGCGCGGTCTGAGGCCACACGATCGGGTGACTTGATACCCCGTCACGGGGACGTCGAAACGTCTCTCCCCCACGTTTTTCGGTGGACCCGGCGGCTACGCTGAGCACTGTGTCTCGTGTGGTGATCCTCGACTACGGTTCCGGCAACCTCCGCTCCGCCGAACGCGCCGTGGCGCGCGCGGGAGCCGACGTCGAAGTGACCGCGGACCCGCATGCCGCCATCGAGGCGGACGGCCTGGTCGTGCCCGGTGTCGGCGCCTTCTCCGCCTGCATGGAGGGGCTGCTGGGGGTGGGCGGGCACCGGATCATCGGCAAGCGCCTCGCCGGCGGCCGCCCGGTGCTGGGCATCTGCGTCGGCATGCAGATCCTCTTCTCGCGCGGCGTCGAGCACGGCGAGGAGACCGACGGCACGGGCGAGTGGCCCGGCACGGTCGACCGGCTGCACGCCGACGTCCTGCCGCACATGGGCTGGAACACCGTCCGCGCGCCGTCGGACTCGCAGCTGTTCGCCGGCCTGGACCCGGCGGAGCGGTTCTACTTCGTGCACTCCTACGCCGCGCGCAAGTGGGAGCTCGACGGGCTGCCCGGCCAGGAGCCGAAGGTCACCTGGGCGAACCACGGCGAGGACTTCGTCGCGGCGGTGGAGAACGGGCCGCTGTGGGCCACCCAGTTCCACCCGGAGAAGTCCGGCGACGCCGGGGCGCACCTGCTGCGGAACTGGCTCGCGACCCTCTGACCGGGTGGCCGGCGTCTCCGCCTTAGAGTTACCGGCGTGACTTTCACGCTGCTTCCCGCCGTTGATGTGGCCGATGGCCAGGCCGTGCGACTCGTCCAGGGCGAGGCCGGCACCGAGACCTCCTATGGCAGCCCGCTCGAAGCGGCGCTCGCCTGGCAGCGCGACGGCGCCGAGTGGATCCACCTGGTCGACCTCGACGCCGCCTTCGGCAAGGGCAGCAACCGCGAGCTGCTCGCCGAGGTCGTCGGCAAGCTCGACGTCCAGGTCGAGCTGTCCGGCGGCATCCGCGACGACGCGTCGCTGAAGGCCGCGCTGGCCACCGGCGCCCGCCGCGTCAACCTCGGCACCGCCGCGCTCGAGGACCCGGAGTGGACCGCGCGGGTGATCGGCGAGTACGGCGACCGCGTCGCGATCGGCCTGGACGTGCGGATCACCGAGGCAGGCCACCGGCTCTCGGCCCGCGGCTGGACCTCCGACGGCGGCGACCTGTGGGAGGTCCTGGACCGCCTCGACCGCGACGGCGCCTCCCGCTACGTCGTGACCGACGTCAGCAAGGACGGCACCCTGCGCGGCCCGAACCTGGAGCTGCTGCGGGACGTCGTCGCCCGCACCGACGCGCCGGTGATCGCCTCCGGCGGGGTGTCGAGCGTGGCCGACCTGGTCGCGCTGGCGGGCCTGGCCTCCGACGGCGTCGAGGGTTCGATCGTCGGGAAGGCGCTGTACGCGGGCGCGTTCACGCTGCCCGAGGCGCTGGCCGCGGTCGCGAAGGCCTAACCTCGGTTCGCCGGGTCAGCAGCCCGGTGATCGCGGCGTTGTGCTGTCCGGACACCACTTTGGGCCCTTCCCAGTCCCGCAGCGGGCGGCGACTTCCTCCGGCGTCTGCACCAGCCAGGCCGGGACGTCGCCTGTCTGCTGGGACCCTGTCGCGGTCACGCCCTGGCGCGTGGACCTCGCGGTCTTTCTGCTCGTGCCATAGGCTTTCCGGGAACGACGTCACGAACGCTTTGGTGGCGCTGTAGACGCCCAGCCCCGGCTTTGGGGGCGAACCCCAGTGTCGACGAGACGTTCACCAAGGCGGCTCCCGGCCTGGCCCGGGCCAGGAAGGTGTGGGCCGGCGTCACCACCGCGCGGCAGTTGAGGTCGAGCACGGCGCTTCGGCCAGCCGGTCGGTGACCGCCCGCAGGCCGTCCGCGGTGGCCAGGTCCGCCGCCAGGTGGTCGTGGCCCGGCCCGAGCGCGCGCACGACGTCCTTGAGCCGGTCTTCGCGGCGGCCCGCCGCCGTCACCGAGTATCCCGCCGCGGCCAGTGCCGTGGCGAACGCGCGCCCGATCCCGGTGCCGGCGCCGGTGACCAGTGCCTTCACTGCTTCGGCTTCGTTTCCGGGGCGAACGCGAACGAGACGCGCTCCAGCAGCGGCTTGCGCTGGGTGTTCTGGAACGCGGCCACGAGCCAGCGGCCGCCGTCGCGGACCAGCGTGTACGTCTGCACCTTCGACAGCTTCTTCGGTGCTGCGCCGGTGTAGGTGTCGCCGCGGCTGGTCACGACCGCGACGTCCGCGCCGAGGAAGCGCACGTCCAGGACTTCGTGCGCGAGCTTGGTGCCCTTGAGGAACTTCCCGAACAGGACGCGGTGGCTGCCGGCGATGTCGTCGCGCCCGGAGTACTTCGTGCCGACGAAGGTGACGTACGTGGCGTCTTCGGTGAAGTGCGCGCCGTAGGCGTCGGCGTCGCCGCGGCCCCAGGCGTCGGCGAGCAAGTCGAGCACGGCGGTGACGGTCGTCCGGTCGGTGGTCTGCATGGTCGTCTCCTATACTTAGCTTCCCGTGTGCAGTATCTGCACACATGCAGATATTAGGCAGGAGGACGACGAGATGGCAAGTCCCGACGAGCGGCGGGTGGTCTTCCGGCGGTACCTGGACGCGGTGGGCCTGCACGGCCTGGCCGGTGCGGAAGCCGCCGGGCTGCACGCGACCGAGTGGTACGCGCTCAGCCTGCTCGACCTGGAAGGCCCGCTGACCTCGGGCGAGCTGTCGGCCCGCACCGGGCTGACGACCGGCGCGACGACCCGGCTGATCGACCGGCTCGAACGCGCGGGTTACGTGCGCCGCGCCGCCGACCCGGCCGACCGGCGCAAGGTGCTCGTCGAGCCGGTGCCGGACGCGCTCGCCGGCGTCGAGGACATCGTCGGCCCGGCGCGCGGCCGCATCGCCGAGGTGCTCGGCGCGTATTCACCCGAACAGCAGGAGCTGCTGTTCGACTACTTCGCGCGCGCGGCGCCGGCCTACCGGCAGGCGTCGGAAGAAATTCGCACGGCCGTTGTCGAACGGCGCCGGAGCCGTTCGTAGCCAGGGTGAGACCCGAGGAGAGCACGATGACCGCGACCTACACGTTCGACGTCTTTTCCAGCCTCGACGGCTTCGGCGCCCACGATGGCGACTGGGGCGGCTACTGGGGCAAGCAGGGCCCGGAGTTCCTCGACCGCCGTCGCCGCCAGTACGACGAGGAGCAGCGGATGGTCTTCGGGGCCACCGGTTTCCGGGAGAACGCCGCGATCCTGGGCGGGAGCACCCGGGGACTGGACCCCTGGATCGCGCGGATGCGCGAGCTGCCGGCCTTCGTCGTGTCCAACACGCTGCGGGAGCCGCTCGGCTGGCCGGACGCGACGATCCTGCCGGGGGACGCCGCCGAGGTCGTCGCCCGGCTCAAGGAGGAGTCCGACGTGCCGCTGCGTTCGCACGGGAGCCTCGCGCTGAACCGGGCGCTGCTGGCCGCCGGCCTGGTCGACCGGGTCCAGGTGACGATCTTCCCCGTGCTCACCGGCCGGACCGGGGTGGCGCCGATCTTCCAGGGAGTGCCCGACTTCGACCTCGAACTGCTGGAGAGCCGGACGCTCGACGGCCACACCCAGGAACTCACCTACCGGCCGGTGCCGCACCGCTGAGTACGGCCTGGATCTCCAGCGTGAGCGCGATCCGGTCGCCGATCACGACGCCGCCGCCCTCCAGCGGCAGGTCGATGCTGATGCCGAACGCCTTGCGGCTGAGTTCGCCGGTGGCGGTGAACGCCGCGCGCGTGTCGCCGAAGCGGCCGCGGCCGAAGCCGTTGAGTTCCAGGCTCAGCGGCACCTCGGCCGTGACGCCGTGGCAGGTGAGGTCGCCACGCAGGAGGAAGCCGGGTTCCAGGGACGTCGAGCGATACGTCATCACCGGGTACTTCGCGGTTTCGAAGAAGTCGTGGGAGCGCAGATCGTCGTCGCGTTGCGGGTTGTTCGTGTCGATCGACGTCATGTCGATCTCGGCCGTGACCCGGGATTCGAGAGGGTTCTCGGCGGTGGTCAGCTGCCCGGAGAACCGGCTGAACCGGCCCCGGACCCTGGTCAGCATGAGGTGGCGGACGGTGAAGGAGACCTCGGAGTGGCCGGGGTCGATGGTCCACGTGCCGGCTACGTAGCCGGGAATGTCGGATGCCTGTGTCATGATCCCCACGCTTCCGCAGGACCGCGGAAAGGGGGAGAGGAGCGGTTATCGTGGGTCCGGCACCACCACCTTCGGCCGTCCGCCGCCAGGAGCTGGCGGACTTCCTGCGCACGCGCCGCGCCGCCGTCCGCCCGGCCGACATCGGGCTGGCCGACGACGGGCGCCGCCGCCGGACGCCGGGGCTGCGGCGCGAGGAGGTCGCGCAGCACGCCGGAGTCGGCGTCTCCTGGTACACGTGGCTGGAGCAGGGCCGGGACGTCACGCCGTCGCCGCAGGTGGTCGACGCGCTCGCCAGGGCGCTGCGGCTGACGCCTGCCGAGCACGCGCACCTGTTCCAGCTCGCCGGGCTCTCCCGGCCTGCCGGGGACTTCCCGCGGGCCGCGCCCGCCGAGCTGGCCGAGATCGTCGGCGGGCTGCTCCCGCACCCGGCGTACCTGCTCGGCCCGCGGCTGGACGTCCTCGCTCACAACGCGGCGGCGGCCCTGGTGCTGCACGACCTGGTGGCGGCGCCGCGTCCCAACCTGCTGTGGTGGCTGTTCGCCACGGACTGGTCCGGAGTGGACGGCTGGGCCGAGACGGCGCGGGCGAACCTCGCGGACTTCCGTGCGGAGTACGCCCGGCGGCCCGGCGAACAGTCCTTTGTGGACTTGGTGGCGGCGTTGTCCGCGGAGAGCGCGACGTTCCGGGAGTGGTGGGCGGCCCACGACGTCCGGGCGATGGAACCGGCGCGCAAGACGATCCGGCACGCGAGGCTGGGCGCGCTGGTGGTGCACCAGCTGCAGAGCGTCCCGGCGGGGCATCCGGAGCTGCGGTTGCGGATCCTGGTGCCCGCCGACGACGCGACCCGTGCGGCGCTGGCGTTACCTCCCACGTAATCGACTTCGTTCCGGGCGGGCGTCAGGATTCCTTTCAGGACAGCGAAAGGACCGCCATGAACGCCTACGGACTCGCCCACCTGCGCCCGCCCGCCGTGCTGCCCGAGGAGGTTTTCCGGTACCTGGAACGGATCCAGGCGACGCTCGACCCGTATGGCGGCAAGTTCGTCGTGCACGGCGCGCCAGTGGAGGTGATGGAAGGGGAGTGGCCGGGGGCGCTCGTGATCATCGAGTTCCCCAGCCTCGCCGCGGCGCGCGAATGGTACGGCTCGCCCGCGTACCAGGAGATCCTGCGGCTGCGCGCGGACCACATCCCGGGCGACCTGGTGCTGGTCGAGGGCTGCGGCCCGGACCACGACTCGGCGGCGATGGCGGCGCAACTGCGGGCAGCCGCCGCGCCGCGGCGAAAAGGGGCTGACACCGCCGCGGCCGCGTCGTAGGTTGCCGCGGGTGGAGGAGATCGTCACGCAGCTGGAAATGACCGCCGCCGATCAGCTCAACCCGGCGCCGGTGGTCGACGGCGTCGCGCTGCGCGCCACCGGTCCGGGACCGCTGATCCGCGACCTGCACGTCCGGATCGGGACGCCGTACCGGTGGCCGAGCGTGACGCGCACGGACGACGAGTGGACGCGCTGGCTCGCCGAACCGGGGCGGCAGTACCGGCTGATCGAATACCGCGGCGAGATCGCCGGCGCCGCGGATTTCGAGCCGCAGCGCGACGGCGACGTCGAAATCACCACTTTCGGGCTGCTGCCGGAGTTCGTCGGCAAGGGACTCGGCGGCTACGCGCTCACCCTCGTCGTCGCCGGCGCGTGGGCGCTGCCCGGCACGCGCCGCGTCTGGCTGCACACCTCGACCCTCGATCACCCGAACGCGCTGCCGAACTACCTCCGGCGCGGCTTCCGCAGCTTCAGCCGTCCAGCCTGACCGCGATCCCGACCGTCCGGTCGGCCGGGCCGCGCAGCTTCGAGAAGAACATCGTGACGCGCCCGATGATCCCGTACTTGCGGGCGATCAGCTTCCGCGCGCGTTCGGTCTCCGCCGCGTCGAGCAGCCGGGCCTGCCCGCTCACCTTCGCGCCGTGGGTCTTCTGCCCGCGCAGGTCGCAGGCCTGCACCTCGACCGTGCCGGTGTTGCGGATGCGCTTGACCTTGCCGGCCTTGCGCTCCGACCACAGCAGCAGCTCGCGGCCGTCGCCCGCCACCCAGACCGGTGTCGGCACCGCCCGGCCGTCGCGGCGGAACGTGGTCAGGACGACATAGCGCTCGGCGGCGAGCCGGTCGGTTTCGGATGCCATGCGCCCACGGTAGTCACGGCGTCCGGCGCCGCAGCGTCGCCGCGCCGAGCACCAGCGCCAGCAGCGCGCAGCACCCCACGACCACCAGGTTCCGCAGGATCACCGCGTCGACGGTCGCGGACGCGGTGACGCGGGTCAGCGCCTCGACCGCGTACGACAGCGGCATCACGTCCGACAGCCACCGCAGCAGCCAGCCCATCTGCTCCCGCGGCACGAACAGCCCGCACAGCAGGATCTGCGGCAGCACGAACACCGGCATGAACTGGATCGCCTGGAACTCGGTGCGGGCGAACGCGCTCACGAACAGCCCGAGCGCCATGCCGAGCAGGGCGTCGAGCACCGCGATCACCAGCAGCATCGCCACCGAGCCCGCCAGGTCGAGGCCGAGCCACCACAGCGAGACGCCCGCGGCCAGCGTCACCTGCACGACGGCGATCGCGCCGAACGCCAGCGCGTAGCCGAAGAGCAGGTCGAGCCGTCCGATGGGGAGCGTCATCAGGCGTTCGAGGGTGGCGGTGGTCCGCTCCCGCAACGTCGTGATCGACGCGATGAGGAACATGATCAGGAACGGGAACACGCCGAGCAGCGCGGGCGCGACGCGGCTGAACATCGCGGCCGAGTCGAACACGTACCGCAGCAGGATCATCAGCAGCGTGGGCACCAGGACCAGCATCACCACGGTGCGCGGGTCGTGGCGCAGCTGCGTGAGGATGCGGCGGGTGGTGGCCAGCGTCAGCGCGGGGTTCACGACGCGGCCCGCACGAGGTGGAGGAAGGCCTGCTCGAGGTCGGCCGTCCCGGTGCGTTCCTGCAGGGCGCGCGGCGCGTCGTCGGCCAGCAGGGTGCCTTCGCGCATAAGGAGCAGCCGGTCGCAGCGTGCCGCTTCGTCCATGACGTGACTGGACACGAGCAGCGTCGCGCCGCCGTCGGCGAGCCGGCGGAACAGGGCCCACAGTTCGTCGCGCAGCACGGGATCGAGCCCGACGGTGGGTTCGTCGAGCACGAGCAGTTCCGGCTCGCCGAGCAGGGCGACGGCGAGGTTCGCGCGGTTGTGCTGCCCGCCGGAGAGCGACCCGACGAGTTTCCCGGCGTGCTCGGCCAGCCCGACCTCGGCGACGACTCTGTCCACATCGGACGCGGGAGCGCGCAGGACCGCGGCGAAGTAGCGGAGTGCTTCGCGGACGGTCAGGTCGGCGTAGATCGCCGGATTCTGCGTGGCGTAGCCGATCCGCCGCCGCAGCGGCGGGCTCCCGGCGGGCAGGCCGAGAACGGTGACGTCGCCGCCCTCGACGATCTGCACGCCGACGACCGCCCGCATCAGCGTGGTCTTGCCGCAGCCGCTCGGGCCGAGCAGCCCGGTGACGGCGCCGCGCGGGATCTCGAAGCTCACGTCCCGCACGACGAGCCGTCCCCCGCGCCGGACCCGGAGGCCGGTGACCGTCAGCGCAGAATTAGTCATGCGTTTAATTCTGCGCCTGATGAGTTCGGGTCGTCAAGGGGTGGCGGACGGCGATGCCGGGGTAGCGGGTGACGAGCCCGGCATCGTCGTATTCGAGGACGCAGGAGGCGGCGGGCGCCTCGGCACGGCGGCCGTCCAGGTGTGGTGGGGTTCCGTTCAGCCGCCAGTGGTCCCGGCCGTCCGCTTCGACGTGGAGTTCCCGGCGCCGGTGATGTGCGAGGACTTCAGGGGCCATTGTGGACTCGCAGTGCGGGAGTGGAACCTGGCGGGGCGTTTCCCTGCCGTGCGGCAAGCGGGTGGCCCGCCCCGGCAGGCAACGGGAAAAATGCCTAGACCTTTCGGCGGCAAAACCCCACACGGCCGGAGGAAGCGTTTCAAAGCTTGAGTCTGAAACGCTTCTCCGACTGGGGTTCCCGCGACCGGAGGGATGTCGATGGCCGTCACTCACGAAGTACCCGTTCACCCGCAAGCCCGGTTCTTCGGCGAGGGGCCCTATCCCGCCCGCCGGGTCGCGATCGCCGTCGTTGCCGTGCTCGCCGGGTTCGCGCTGACCTGCGTCTGGTCCGCTCCCTTCGTCGACTCCGTCATCGGGGACAGCGTCGCCAACGGGCTGCTCGGCCACGACGCCAAGGCCACCCCCATCGGCGGGGTGCTCGCCGGGACCCTGTTCGCCTTCGTCTCCGGGCTCGCCGGCTCCTTCACCGCCTGCAACATCGCCGCCTTCGGGGCCGTTGCGCCGCTGGTCGGCGAGCAGGCCGGGCGCAGGCGGAACGCACTGAAGCCGCTCGGCTGGATCGCCGCCGGGATGCTCGCCGTCTCCGTCGGCTACGGCGTGCTCGTCGCGCTCGCCGGCACGCGGATGCCGCAGTTCTCCACCGCCAAGACCACCGGCCTGTCGCCGCGCAGCGTGCAGTCCATGGTCGCCTTCGGGGTCGTCGGCCTGGTCTTCCTGCTGATGGGCCTGGTCGCCCTCGGCATCCTGCGCAACCCCTTCGCCGCCTTCACCCGCCGCCACCCGGCGGCGCCGCTGGTCCTCATGGGCGCGCTCATCGGCGGGTTCCTCGTCGGACGGCCCTACCCGCTGTTCCGGATCATGTTCCGCAGCGCCGCCGAACAGCACAACGTGCTCTACGGCGCCGCCGCGTTCGCGCTGCAGTCCCTCGGCAACATCGTCGTCATGGCCGTGCTGTTCCTGATCCTGACCTACGCGACCGGCGGCCGCGTCCAGCGCTGGCTCGCCGCGAAACCGGCCCGGATCGCGACCGTGACCGGCGTGGCCCTCCTGGTCGGCGGCACGTTCACGCTGCTCTACTGGGACGTCCGCGTGCTCGGGCGGCTCGGGATCATCTGGTTCCCGATGCTCAGCTGGTAGCCCGGCCGAGCCACCGGTAGTCGGGGGCCGGGTCGAGCTGGATGCCGTCGGCGACGGCGGCCAGTACCGCCTCCGGCTGCCGTCCCGACACCGTCAGCCAGCGGCCCGACGGCAGCCGGACCGCGACCATGGCCTCGTCGCCGTCCTTCGGCGCCAGATAGAACCCCTGGCCGCCGCGGACGGTGACCGGTGCCGCGCCGCCGATGCCGGGGGAGCCCGCGCTCGCCGTGGCCCGGACCGCCGCGACCGACGGGTGGTCCGGGGACGCCGCCGTCAGCTCGGTGCTCGCGTCGCCGGGGCCGGTGCCCCGCACCGCCGCGGACCGCTCGGCCAGCCCGGCTGGCAGCGGGCCGAACCGCAGCTCGCCGCGGACGCCGACCGGCTCGGCCGTCACCGACTCCGCGACGCGCCGGGCCACCGCGCGCGCGTCCGGCACGCCCGTGACCTGCGCGGTCAGCACGTGCCGCTCGTCGGCCAGCCAGGTCAGCAGCGCCGCCGTGCCGGTGTTGCCGGTGACCATCGCGACCCGGCCGCGCACCAGGACCTGGTCCTTGATCGACGCGATCCGCAGCGCCGCCTGCGACCACTCCGGATCGGCCGTCGAATACGCCGACAGCGTGATCTCGGCGGGCCCGGCGAACCACCGCCGGACCTGCGGCGCGATGCCGGGACCGCCTTCGCGGTACTGCTCGGTGAAGCCGTCGGGCAGCCACTCCGGGCTGTAGCCGAGCACCGGGCGGCCCGCGGCCGGCGCCAGGTCGGTCCTGGTGAGCACCTGGGTGCCGGCGACGACCCCGGCGACCAGCGCGACCACCGCGGCCGCGACCAGGGCCAGCCGGGCCGACGGCCGCCGGTTCCGCCCGGCGCGGGCCAGCGCGTCGCGGACCGCCCGGCCGTCCGGGGCGCGGGCGGCGAGGCGGTCCAGGCTCTCCCTGATCAGCGTCTCGGTCTCGTGCTCGGTGCGGGTCATCCGTGGTCTCCGGTGGTGATGGCCGTCGGGTGCGGGGCCTGGCGCAGGGTGGCCAGTGCGCGGGAGATCTGGCTGCGCACGGTGGAGACGCCGCAGCGCAGGACCGCGGCGATCTCGGCGTCGGAGTGGCCCTCGTAGTACCGCAGCACGATCGCGGCGCGCTGCTTGCGCGGCAGCGTGGCCAGCAGGCCGAGCATCGCGTCGCGCTCGTCGTAGGCGGCCGAGGGGTCGGCTTCGGGCGGGCCGAGCGCGTCGAGGACGTCGTGGCTGCTCGGCACCATCCGGCGCACCGCCCGCCGCCGCCACGACAGGTACTCGTTGGTGACCATCCGCCGCACGTACGTCGGCGGGGCGTCGATGGCGTCCCACCGCTGCTGGGCGCGCAGCAGCACGTCCTGGACGATGTCCTGCGCCAGGTGCGGGTCGTTCGTCAGGACGGTGGCGTAGCGCAGCAGCCCGTCCAGCCGCTCCGCCACGAACTCTTCGAAGCCCACACCCGTCCCTTCGCCTGCGCTGTCCTCCCTATGGACGCACGAGGGGCCGGGTTGCTGCACGCGGGTGGGAGATTTTCAGCACTGCGGGGTCACGCCGTCGAAGGACGAGCAGTCGTCCTTGTACCACGGCGAGGCCTGCCACTGGGCGGGCGTGAGGGTGCGGGAGTTGTCGCCGGTGACGAACGTCCACGGCCCGGTGTAGTCGTTGCTGTACCAGTAGTTGTCCTGCTCGCGGGTGATCGCGTCCTGCACGAGGGTGCCCTTGTAGGGCGACCACGACGGGTAGGTGCCGTAGTTCGACAGCACCGCCATCCGCCCGCACAGGCCCGCGCAGCCGGGGCTCGCCGGGTCGAAGCGGAAGGTGTTCGAGTGGATCTCGACCCGCTGGGTCTTCCACCGGCAGTCGGAGAACAGCGGCTCGTCGTCGATGCCCGGCGCCGCGCACAGGTTCCGGTCGGAGACGAGCTTGGTGCACGTCGCGTAGGAGGTGTTCGCCGGGCTGTTGCAGAAGCGGTCGGCGTTCTCCCACAGCGTGATGCCGGACCAGTTGTCCTCGAAGACGTTGCCGTAGACGTCGATGAGGTCGGTGCGGGCGGGCACGCGCGGCTCGCCGCCGGACTCGGACAGGTACACCGACGCGGACGGGAAATTGTCGCCGCGGGACGCGCGCCTGCCGCCCGCCACCAGGTTGTTGCGGCGGATGGTGTTGTGCCGGATGACGGCGTTGTAGCTGATCTCGTAGAAGATCGCTTCGGCGTCGTTGTCCTCGATGAGGTTGTCTTCGATCAGGAAATCGTTGTCGTTGGTGTCGGCCCACACGCCGGCACCGTGGTTGTGGTGGATCCAGTTGCCCCGGACGTCGGCGCCGTTCACCGACCAGAACTTGATTCCGCCGCTGCACCCGCAGCCGGGGCTGCGCGTTTCCCAGTCGTCGACGTTGTTGGCCGCGATTTCGTTGCCCTCGACGACCAGCCCGGTGATCGCGTTGTCGGGCCGGTAGGCGTTCATCCCGTACTGCCCGTTGCCGCGCAGGCAGTTGCCCCGCACTTCCTGCCGGGCGCCGGCCATCAGCGCCGCGCCCCGGTTGTTCTCGATGGTGTTGTTCTCGATCACCCAGTGCTCGCCGGAGTCGTGGTTGACCACGCCCTGGTCCTGCGGGGCGACGAAGTTCCGGATGGTCAGGCCGCGGATGACGACGTTCTTCGCCAGCTGGGTGAAGGCCGCCCGGTTGAGCCCGCGGCCGTCGAGCACGGCACCCGGGGCGCCGAGGTAGACGTCGCCGTCCTTGGGGATGACCTGCCCGAACTGGTCCGCGGCCAGCAGGTGGGTGCCCGGCGGCAGCCAGAACGTGGTCCCGGGCGGCGAGGCCTGCGTCTTGACGCTGAGGTCGCCCTCGACGGCCGGGTCGACGGCCACGGCGCCGGCCGGTGCCGTGACGTTCAGCGCGGGCTGGTGGTCGCAGACCGCACCCGTCGCGGCTGCCGCGGCGGCGGGCGTGGCGGCCGGGAAAACGGGAACGACGAGGGCGGCCCCGAGCAGGACGGCAAGACCGGAATGGAGGCGCGGCATGCCGTGAACCTACGGGAAATCGCGCGCGGATATACCGCCATAAGTGGCGACTTCCGCACGGCCGGGTACGGTTAAAGAATCACCGGACCGGGCGGTGGAAATTCCGGAAAATGGGAATCATCCGTTTTCATGACCCGCACGGGGGATGACGTCGTCCAGGCGGACGAAGGCGAATCCGGTGGTCGGCCGGTCGCCGTCGGCAGGGCGGCGTTCGCCGTCGTGGACCACCAGGAGCCCGTGCGGGAAACGGGGACCGAGGAAGGCCGTGCTGATCGCCGAGCCGTCGGAGTGCTCGACCGAGTCGGTGCCCCGGCCGGCGACGATCCGCAGGTCACGCGGATGTTTGCCGTAGACGACGAACCGGGAGTCGCCCTGGCTGGAGGCGAACAGCGTGCCGTGGGCCAGTGCGAGCCCCTCGGCGTCGGCGGTCAGCCACCGGCCGCCGAAACCGGGGTCGGCGCCGTCCGTGACGCACTCCTGCGTCGCGGCGTCCCAGCGCTGCGGGACACCGTACGAGCGCACGCGGTCGACGAGCCCGGGACGGCCGAAGCCGGACGGCGTCACCGGGATCCGCCAGATCCCGACGTCTTCCTGGGCGGTGTAGAGCACGCGGCCGTCGAAGACCGACCCCTCCAGCTGCGGTCCTTCGCCGGGCTTCTCGCACGGCGCCCAGGTGGTGCCGTCGGGCAGCCGGAACCGCGACGGCAGGTCGACGGTGGCGAGCGGGACGGTGCCGACCGTCCCGCCGGGCTGGTCGACCAGCTTCAGCAGCGCGACGCGCGTTTCGTGGCGCCGGGTCACCGCCACCCACTTGAGCCCGGTACGCGGATCCCGGCCTGCGGCCAGGCCGTACGCGGTCCGCTGTCCGTCCACTTCGGACTCCGACGCGGAGAACACCGGCGGCGCGGCCGGATCGGTGACGTCCCGCAGGACGTGCGCGCCCGCGGCCGAGCCGTCCGGGTCGATCCGGTAGACGCGCACCCGGTCGCGGCCGCGGTCGCTGACGACGGCCAGGTCCCCGACGACGTCGACGTTGTTGAACCGCCCGCCGGGCCCGGCGGGAACCAGCTGCAGCGTCCGCGCGCCCAGGTCGAAGACGGCGAGCCCGCCCTTCTTGAGGGTGCCCAGCACGACGCTGCGCCCGGGATCGTGCGGGTGGACCCAGACGGCGGGATCGTCGGCGTCGGCGTTGGCCGGAGTGGCGGCGGGATCGTCGGCGAAGGCCTGCGTCTGCAGGACGGGCGCCGGATCCCGGGTCGCGGCGGAGGCGGGAACGGCGGACAGCAGGGAAACGGCGGCGACGGCCACCGGGAGAAGTCTGCGCACGGGCGGAAAGTAGCCGGATCGGGTGACCTGGGCGTGAACGTGCCGTGATGAGCAGCCCCCGATTTCCAGCCTACGGGAGGGGACCGACAGTTCCGGGGGTTCCGGGCTCGAGCGCCCGGTGGCGATGGTCGGGCCCCGGTGCCGTCACGGCGCCCAGGCAGCTGGTGCGGGGCCCCGGCACAGTGCCCGGACCGGCCGAGTGGTCGTGCTCGCCGCCGGTCCGCGACAGCCGCGGCAGACCACCCAACGCACCGAACGTCACATTGGGGCTTGGGGGCGCTCAGGCGGGTGGGTCCAGGTAGTACTGGGCCACCGGGGCCAGCAGCGCCACGATCTCCTCGTCGTCGGCCGCCGTCAGTGGGGGGAGCTTGATCACGTAGCGCAGGAGTGCCACCCCGATCATCTGGGCCGCGATGCCGGTCACCCGCACCTTCGGCACGTCCAGCGCCCGCGCCACCTCGGCCAGGACCGTGCGCTCGATGAACTGGCGCATCATCAGCGCCACCTGCTCGTTCGTCGCCGCCGCGCGCAGCATGGCCAGGAACGGGGTGCGGCCCTCCGGGGCCGCCCAGACGCTCAGGAATGCCCGCACCAGGCGTTCACCCAGGCCGGCTCGCGGGCCTGCCAGGATGGCCGGGACCAGGGACGCCGGGTTCACCGGCAGGTTCATCGCCGCCGCGAACAGGTCCTGCTTGCTGCCGAAGAAGTGGTGCAGCAGGGCCGCGTTCACGCCCGCGTCGGCCGCGATCCCGCGGATCGTCGCGCCGTCGTATCCCAGCTCGGCGAACCGGTGCCGGGCCGCGTCGAGGATCTTCTCGCGCGTCTCGGTCTGCCCCGGCCGCCGTCCCGCCCGTGCCATTGGCCGAGCTTAGAACCCCCTTGACTACGCTGGTGGCCATGTCTGTCGCGGTGCGGGTGATCCCCTGTCTCGACGTCGACGCGGGCCGGGTCGTGAAGGGTGTCAACTTCGCCGGCCTCCGCGACGCCGGCGACCCGGTCGAACTGGCCCGGCGTTACGACGCCGAAGGGGCCGACGAGCTGACGTTCCTCGACGTCACGGCCTCCTCCGGCGACCGTGAGACCACCTACGACGTGGTCCGCCGCACCGCCGAGCAGGTCTTCATCCCGCTCACCGTCGGCGGCGGCGTCCGCAGCAACGACGACGTCAACCGGCTGCTGCGCACCGGCGCGGACAAGGTGAGCATCAACACCGCCGCCATCGCGCGGCCGGAGTTCCTCAGCGAGGCGTCCCGGCGGTTCGGCGCCCAGTGCATCGTCCTGTCGGTCGACGCACGCAGAGTCCCCGAGGGCGGCGAGCCCACGCCGTCCGGCTTCGAGGTCACCACCCACGGCGGGCGCCGCGGCACCGGCATCGACGCCGTCGAGTGGGCCGCCCGCGGCGAGGAGCTGGGCGTCGGCGAGATCCTGCTCAACTCCATGGACGCCGACGGCACCAAGAACGGCTTCGACCTGGAACTCATCGAGCTGGTCCGCAAGGCCGTGCGCGTCCCGGTCATCGCCAGCGGGGGAGCGGGCGCGGTCGAGCACTTCCTGCCCGCGGTCCGCACCGGCGCCGACGCGGTGCTCGCCGCCAGCGTGTTCCACTTCGGACAGCTGAAGATCGGCGACGTCAAGGCCGCGCTGCGCGAAGGCGGGGTCGAGGTCCGGTGAGGTCCTGGCAGGCACCCGTCGAGGTGAAGGTGGTCGCCGGCCTGCTGGCCGGGCTGCCCGTGGCGTGGGCGCTGCTCGACCTGATCCCGGTGCTGGGCGCCGGGGCGGGCCTGGCGATCTACCGGATGCCCGCGCTCGCGCTGCTCCTCGGCGGCGTCGTGACGACCGGGCTGGTGCTGAAGCTGGGCAGCGCCCGCATCGGCGGGCTGGTCGTCACCGTGGGGTTCGCGCTGCTGCACGCGTTCCTGCTGCTCGGCGCGGAACTGTGGTGGGTGAAGCTGTTCTCCGGCCTGTCCTTCGCGGGCTACGGCTACGCGTTCGTCCTGTTGAACTCGATGCCGCTGAAGCGGCACCTCCTGGGAGCGCAAGCATGACCCTCGACGCGGCCGTCTCGGCGCGCCTCAAGCGCAACGCCGACGGCCTGATCGCCGCGGTCGTCGTCGAGCACGCCACCTCGGACGTGCTGATGATGGCCTGGATGAACGACGACGCGCTCGCCGCGACGCTGGCCACCCGCCGCGGCACGTACTGGTCGCGCAGCCGGCAGCAGCTGTGGGTCAAGGGCGAGACGTCCGGCCACTACCAGCACGTTCGCGAAGTGCGGATCGACTGCGACGGCGATACAGTCCTGCTGCGCGTCGACCAGACCGGCCCGGCCTGTCACACCGGCACGCACACCTGTTTCGACACCGAGGAGCGCCTGCTCCTGGCCGACGAGAAAGAGCTGGCGTGACAGTCGTCGCCGACGTCCTGGTCGGGCTGGTCGCCCTGATCCACCTGTACATCCTCGTCCTGGAAATGTTCCTGTGGACGAGCGCCCGTGCCCGCGCCGGCTTCGGCACCACACCGGAGTTCGCGGAATCGACGAAGACCCTGGCCGCCAACCAGGGCCTCTACAACGGCTTCCTGGCACTGGCACTGGTGTGGGGCCTGATCGCGGGCCAGTTCCAGCTCCAGCTGTACGGCCTGGTCTGCGTGATCATCGCGGGCCTCTACGGCGCGGCGACGGCGAGCAAGAAGATCCTGTTCGTCCAGGTGGTCCCGGGCGGGCTGGCACTCATCGCGCTGCTGCTGGCGCGCTGACCGGGCGTACCCTCGCCCGATGGGGACGGCGGACTGGCTGCCACCACCGGAACGACCTGTCCCGGCCGGATCGGCCGAGGGAACGGCCATCGCCGCCGGGCAGTTCCGCCGCGCGATGATCGCGGCGGTGGCCCTGATCCCGCTCGCCGCGGCAGGCTCGTTCCTGGGCGGCGTGGTCCTGGTGATCCTGTGCGTGGTGGCCGGTGTGTTCGCGGTGTACGGGGCATTCGCCTGGAGCAGGCGCCTCGACACGATCCGCGCCACCGGCTGGCGCACCGCGACGGTGACGATCGACCCGGTCCGGGCGAACACCGGACGGCCGCCGATCGCGGTGACGTTCGCCGACGGCAGCCGCATCGAACTACTGGCCGCCGAGGGTGGCTTCCGCACGCGGGCGCTGGCCGGCCTGCCGGACCTGCCCGCCCTGGTGGCCGGGCACGGATCGGTGATGGCAGTGCTCGTGCTGCCGAATCCGCCGTGGTGGGACCGCCCGAAACTCCTGGCCGCGCGGGCTGAGACGTACCGGTGGACACCGTAGGATTAAGACCTTAATCTTACGTTCGTGCCCCGCCACGCCGACCCCGTCCAGCGCCGCCGGGAAGTGGCGCAGGCACTGCTCCGGGTCGTCGGGGCCGAGGGACTGGACGCGGCGAGCATCCCGCGCGTGGCGCGCGAGCTGGGCGCGACGGCCGGCCTGGTGCAGACCTACTTCCGCAGCAAGGACGAGCTCCTGCTGTTCGCGTTCGGTCACCTCGGCGAGCTGGTCAACGAACGGGTCGCTGCCGCGCTCGGTGACAGCACCGGCGAGGACATCGGCGAGCGGCTCTTCCGTGGCATGAGCGTGCTGGCCGGCGCGGACGAAAGCGAGCAGGACGGTGAAGGGCGGATCTGGCTCGCCTTCCTTGCCCGCGCGGTGGTTCACCCCGCACTGCGGGAAGCGCATGTCGCCGGGGTGCGCGAGGTCCGCGACCGGTGCCGCCAGGCCTTCGAGCTGGCGCGCTCCCGTGGCCAGGTCGACCGCGATCTCGAGCCGCACACTGCGGCCCTCGAACTGGCCGCGTTCGCCGACGGTGTCGCGCTCCAGCGCGTCCTCGAGCCCGAAGTGGTGACCCGGCACGTCGCCCGCCGCCTGCTGCGTGACCACCTCGCGCGGATCTTCCGAAACCCGGGTACGCCGTGACGGCCGGGTTGATGCTGTCCCTGGCGGGGCTCGCGCTGGTGGACAGCACCAGCATCGGGACCCTGTTCATCCCCGTCTGGCTGCTGCTGACGCCGGGCCGGGTCCGGGCCGGCCGGATTCTGGCCTACCTCGGCACCATCACGGTCTTCTACTTCGGGGCCGGGCTGCTGGTCGTGCTCGGCGCCGGCGCGGTGGGCGGCGCACTCGACAGCCGGGCCGCACTCGTCGTCCAGCTAGCCGCCGGGGTGGGCCTGTTCGCGCTGAGCTTCCGGTTCGATCCCCGGCGCTGCAAGGGAACCGGCCGCCTGTCCCGGTGGCGGGACCGTGCGGCTGCGGATTCGACGTCGATCGCGTGGCTCGTCGGACTGGCCATGCTGGCCGGGCTGGCCGAGATCGCGACGATGCTGCCCTTCCTCGGTGCCATCGGAATGCTGACGACGTCGCACCTCGACGCAGTGACCGTCACGGTGCTGCTCGCCGGCTACTGCGTCGTCATGGTGCTGCCCGCCGGAGTGCTGCTGACCGGACGCATCGCCGCCCGAGCCCGGGTCGAACCCGTCCTCCGCCGGATGAACGCCTGGATCACCGAGAAGGCCGGTGCTGCCACCGGCTGGATCCTGGCCATTGCCGGATTCCTCGTCGCCAGGGATGCCGTCGCGCGGCTGTGGTTCCCGCAGCTGATGGGCTCACCGTAGGTGCCGCGCCTGCCTGCTTGCACGCTCCACGGCCACCGGCGGTTGCCCCGCTGTGCGCATTCCCCGTTTCCACGCTGACCTGCGTGTTTCCGCTCTAAGCTTCTCCAATGGACCTGGGGAAGGCTGTCCGGCGGCTGGGGCGGCGGAGAACGGCCTGGCACTGCGCCGTCGCGCTCGGTGGGGCGGTTTTCCTGCTCTTCGCCGTCGGCACGTCGGTCACGCTGCTCGATCCGGGGTACGTCTTCGACGACGGGGAACTCGCCGCCGACCTCGGCACGCTGGCCGCGGCCGGTGCGCTTGTGGCACTGGCGCTCGCGCGGCTGCGCGTGCTCGCCAGGCGGGCCGAGGCTCTGCTCGCCCAGGCGGACCTGGGGACCTGGCTGCCGCCGCAGGACGACCACGACAGCGGGGCCGGTGCCGAAACCGCGCGGCTGCGGATGCTGAGCCGGCGGGCTGCGGTCGTCGCGCTGTTCTGGAGCGGTGTCTTCGCCGGCTGTGTCGCGGGGATCAACGCCCTCGACGGTGCGGCCGCCCGCCTGCTGGCCACCGGGACGCACACCGCGGGGGTGGTCGAAGCGGTCCACACGCCGCGCAGCGGGCACGGCACGCCGTCGATGCAGGTGCGCTACTACGCCGCCGGCACCACGCTGACCGCGGAGATCTCCCGGGACAGCGACCACGCCTACGAGGTCGGCGAACCGGTCACCGTGGTGTACGACCCGGCCGATCCCGGGCACGTCCGCACCCCCGAAGAAAAGAACGACAACCCCTACCTCATGGGACTGTTCGTCGTGCCGATGCTGCTGTCCTTCGGCGCTGTGCCGATGGCGCTGGTGGCCATCCGGCGCTGGGGACAGCGGTACCAGGCGGTGCGGCACACCGGCTGGCGCTCCGCGACAGTCACCGTGGTGCCCGACTATCCCGTCCGCAAGGGACGGCACACCCCGGACATCCACGTCCGCTTCCGCGACGGCTCGGAGATCGCGCTGCGCGCGTCGATGTCCACCCACGGCGCCACGATCATGAAGGGCCGTCCCGACCGGCCCGCGTGGGTCGGGGGCTGGGGGCGCGACATGGTCGTGCTGTTCCCGGACGCGCCGCTGCACAGGCGGCCCTACGCGGTCCCGGCGTACGCCCGGTCGGCGCGTCAGCCGATGTCGCCGGTGAGGTAGCGCTGCAGGTTCGGGGCCACCGCGCGCACCAGCGTCTCGATGTCCGCGGTCGTCATCGGCTCGAACTTCGCCACGTAGCGGATCATGCCCATGCCCACCAGCTGGGACGCGCAGAGCGTCATGCGCAGCGGGATGCGGTCCGAGCCGATCGAGGTGATCAGGGCCGTGAAGAAGCGCTGGAAGAAGTCGCGCAGCACCCGGCCCGCCTGCTCGTGGCCGGTGATGCTGCGGATGAGCGCCTGGAAGACGTCGCCGCCCGCGCCGTCCCAGCGGGTGAGGAAGGTGCGGACGATCCGCTCGCCCAGCTCGTGCGCCGGGCCGTCGCGCAGGGCCGCCTGCAGCTCCAGCGGGTCGAACGGCAGCTCGAGCACCGCATGGGCGAACAGGCCTTCCTTGCTGCCGAACCAGTGGTTGACCATCGCCGCGTCGACGCCGGCGCGCGTGGCGATCGCGCGCACCGTCGCGCCGTCGTAGCCGTTTTCGGCGAACACGGCCCGAGCGGCCTCCACCAGCGCCGTGCGCGTGTCCTGGCCGGCCGGCCGCCGTCCGCGGCGCCGGGCGGTAGTCTCGGGGTTCTCCGTGGTGCTCACGGCTTCATCATGACGCACACCCGCCTCGAATTCAACATTCATTGAATTGCGGACCCGCCGACGGGGGATCCGGCCGGGACGGCACAATGAGCCCCATGGTCAGCGCTTCCGCCGGTTCCGCCGGCCCCGGCTCGGTCAGCCCGTCCCGCGAAGACTTCCGCGCCCTCGCCGAGAGCCGCCGCGTGATCCCGGTCGTGCGCCGGGTCCTCGCCGACGGCGAAACGCCGATCGGCGTGTACCGCAAGCTCGCCGCCGACCGGCCGGGCACGTTCCTGTTCGAATCCGCGGAAAACGGGGCCTCCTGGACGCGCTGGTCGTTCATCGGCGTCCGCAGCCCGGCCGCGCTCACCGTCCGCGACGGCGAAGCGGTCTGGACCGGCACGCCGCCGGTCGGCCTGCCGACGGACGGCAACCCGCTCGCGGTGCTGCGCGAAACGATCGAAGCGTTGCACACCGAGCCGCTGCCCGGATTGCCGCCGCTGACCGGCGGCATGGTCGGCTACATCGGCTACGACGCCGTGCGCTGGCTGGAAAAGCTGCCGGAGCTGGCCGAGCGCGACCTCGACATCCCCGAGCTCACCATGCTCCTGGCCACCGACCTGGCCGCCTTCGACCACCACGAGGGCACGGTCACGCTCATCGCGAACGCCGTCAACTGGGACGACTCGCCCGAGCGCGTGGACGCGGCCTACGACGACGCCGTCGCCCGGCTGAGCGCCATGACCGAGCAGCTGCAGGTGCCCGCGCCCGCCACCGTCGCCGCGTTCGACCGGCCCGCGCCGGAGTTCACCCGCAAGCGGTCCAAGGCGGACTTCCACGCCGCGGTCGAGAAGGCCGTCGAGGCGATCAAGGCCGGCGAAGCGTTCCAGATCGTGCCGTCGCAACGGTTCGAGATCCCGACCGCCGCCGACGCGCTCGACATCTACCGCGTGCTGCGCACGTCCAACCCCAGCCCGTACATGTACCTGCTGCGGCTGGAGGGCTTCGACATCGTCGGCTCCAGCCCCGAATCGCTGGTCACCGTGCGGGACGGCCGCGCGACCACGCACCCGATCGCGGGCACCCGCTGGCGCGGCGCCGACCCGGAGGAGGACGCGCAGCTGGCCAAGGACCTGCTGGCCGACGAGAAGGAGCGCGCCGAGCACCTGATGCTCGTCGACCTCGGCCGCAACGACCTCGGCAAGGTCTGCAAGCCGGGCACCGTGCGCGTCGTCGACTTCTTCCAGATCGAGCGCTACAGCCACGTCATGCACATCGTGTCCACCGTCACCGGCGAGCTGGCCGAGGGCAAGACGGCGTTCGACGCGGTCACCGCCTGCTTCCCGGCCGGGACGCTGTCGGGCGCGCCGAAGGTCCGCGCGATGGAGCTGATCGAAGAACTCGAACCGGTTCGCCGCGCGCTGTACGGCGGGGTCGTCGGCTACCTCGACTTCGCCGGCGACGCCGACACCGCGATCGCGATCCGCACGGCACTGGTGAAGGACGGCATCGCGCACGTCCAGGCCGGGGGCGGGGTGGTCGCCGACTCGGTGCCGGACTACGAGGACACCGAATCGCTGAACAAGGCCAGGACCGTGCTCTCGGCCGTGGCCGCCGCGCAGACGATGGCCGCGGCGGGGCCCCTCGACCCAGCCGCGGATTCCGCTCATGTCTGAACCACCGTCGCGCCGTCCACTGTGGATGATCGTGGCCGCGCTCCTGCTGGGCGCGCTCGCGCTGTGGGGTGCGTCACGGCTGACGTGGTTCGCGGAGTTCCGCGACGGCGGCGTGCGCGGCACGGTGCTGTACCGCGAAACCGGCGAACAGCGGGTGACGGCGCTGGTGCCGCTGGCCCTGCTCGCACTGGCCGGCGTGGCCGGGGTGGTGGCCACCGGCGGCTGGGCGCGGCGCGTCCTCGGCGTGGTGCTCGCGCTGGCGGGCGCCGCCGCGGTCTGGGCGGGCGTCGCCGGGATCCGGTTCGGCGGGTACGCCGACGGGCTGCCGGTGCTCCAGATGCTGCTGGGCCGCGGGCTGGCCGTGCTCGGCGGGCTTCTCGTCGCCGCCGGCGGGCTGGCCGCCGTCAAGGGTGCCGGCCGGGCCGCGCGGCTGGGCGCCAAGTACGCGGCCCCGGCCACGCGGAAGAAGGTGCGCGATCCCGACGCCGAGCTGTGGGAGGCGCTGTCCGACGGGGAGGATCCCACGGACGTGAAGGGCAGGCATTCGGAGTAACGCGCACACCCGGGACCGGGCGCCCCGGATGCGGGGGTTAGCATCGTTTCGGCGGGAAGGGGAAGGTTTTTGTGAGCGACCTTGCGAGTGAATCCGTGAGCACGTCCCCGGGCAGGGGCGTCCGGTGAGCGTGCTCGAAGACATCGTCGCCGGCGTGCGGGAAGACCTCGCCGCGCGGGAGTCCGCGCTGCCGTTCGACGAGCTGAAGATCCGCGCGGCCGCCGCCCCGGCGCCGCGCGACGTGATGGCCGCCCTGCGCGAGTCCGGCATCGGCGTCATCGCCGAGGTGAAGCGGCGCAGCCCGTCCAAGGGCGCGCTGGCCGACATCCCCGACCCCGCCGCGCTGGCGAAGGACTACGAAGACGGCGGCGCGCGGGTGATCAGCGTGCTGACCGAGCAGCGCCGCTTCGGCGGGTCGCTGGCCGACCTGGACGCGGTCCGCGCGGCCGTGGACATCCCGGTGCTGCGCAAGGACTTCATCGTCAGCCCCTACCAGGTGCACGAGGCCCGCCTGCACGGCGCCGACATGGTGCTGCTGATCGTCGCGGCGCTGGAGCAGAACGCGCTCGTCGCGCTGCTCGACCGCGTCGAGTCGCTCGGCATGACCGCGCTGGTGGAGATCCACAACGCCGAGGAGGCCGACCGGGCCCTCGAGGCGGGCGCCAAGGTCATCGGCGTCAACGCGCGCAACCTGCACACCCTCGAGGTGGACCGCGACGTCTTCTCGCGGCTGGCCCCCGGCCTGCCGATGGACGTCTACAAGGTCGCCGAGTCCGGGGTCCGCGGGCCGGGCGACCTGATGTCCTACGCCGGGCACGGCGCCGACGCGGTGCTGGTCGGCGAGGGGCTCGTCGCCTCCGGCGACCCGAAGGGCGCCCTGGTCAAGCTGGTCACGGCCGGTTCGCACCCCGCCTGCCCGAGGCCGTCGCGGTGACCGAAGAACACGGCAAGCACGACCCGGACGAGCGCGGCTACTACGGCCCGTACGGCGGGCGGTTCATGCCGGAGGCGCTGATCGGCGTCGTCGACGAGGTCGCCACCGAGTACGACAAGGCCCGGCACGACCCGGAGTTCCTGAACGAGTTCAACCGCCTGCTGCGCGAGTACGCGGGCCGTCCGTCGCTGCTCACCGAGGCCAAGCGCTTCGGCGAGCACGCTGGCGGCGCGCGGGTGTTCCTCAAGCGCGAGGACCTCAACCACACCGGCTCGCACAAGATCAACAACGTGCTGGGCCAGGCGCTGCTCACCAAGCGGATGGGCAAGAAGCGGGTCATCGCCGAGACCGGCGCGGGCCAGCACGGCGTCGCGACGGCCACCGCGTGCGCGCTGCTCGACCTCGACTGCGTCGTCTACATGGGCGAGGTCGACACCGAGCGGCAGGCGCTGAACGTGGCCCGCATGCGGCTGCTCGGCGCCGAGGTGATCCCGGTGAAGACCGGGTCGCGGACGCTGAAGGACGCGATCAACGAGGCGCTGCGCGACTGGGTCACCAACTCCGGCACCACGCACTACCTGTTCGGCACGGCGGCCGGCCCGGCGCCGTTCCCGGCGATGGTGCGCAACTTCCACCACGTCATCGGCACCGAGGCCCGCGAGCAGATCCTCGAGCAGGCCGGGCGCCTGCCCGACGTCGTCGCGGCGTGCGTCGGCGGCGGGTCGAACGCGATCGGCATCTTCTCCGGCTTCTACGACGACCCGTCCGTGCGGCTGGTCGGGCTGGAGCCGGGCGGCGAGGGCATCGAGGGCAACCGCCACGGCGCGACGCTGACGAAGGGGTCCCCGGGCAACCTGCACGGCGCGATGACGTACCTGCTGCAGGACGAGGACGGCCAGACGGTCGAGTCGCACTCGATCTCGGCAGGCCTGGACTACCCCGGCGTCGGCCCGGAGCACGCGTGGCTCAAGGACACCGGCCGCGCCGAGTACCGGCCGATCACCGACGCCCAGGCGATGGACGCGTTCCGGCTGCTGTCCCGCACCGAGGGCATCATCCCGGCGATCGAGTCGGCCCACGCCCTGGCCGGCGCGCTGGACCTGGGCCGCGAGCTGGGTCCGGACGGGTTGATCGTGGTCAACCTGTCGGGCCGCGGCGACAAGGACATGGACACGGCGGCGAAGTGGTTCGGGCTGGTGAACGAATGAGCGGGCTGGACGATCTCTTCGCGGCGACGCGCGCGGAGGGCCGCGGAGCCCTGATCGGCTACCTCCCGGCGGGCTTCCCGACGGTTTCCGGGTCCAAGGACCTGATCGCGGCGTGCGTGGACGGCGGCGCGGACTTGATCGAGGTCGGCGTCCCGTATTCGGACCCGGTGATGGACGGCCCGACCATCCAGGCCGCCTCGGTGACGGCGCTGGACAACGGCTTCCGCCTCAAGCACCTGTTCGAGGTGGTGGAGTCGGTGTCCGCACGCGGCGGCCGCGCGGTGGTGATGACGTACTGGAACCCGGTCAACCGCTACGGCGTCGACCGGTTCGCCCGCGACCTCGCGTCGGCGGGCGGGCTCGGCATGATCACCCCGGACCTCATCCCGGACGAGGCTTCGGCGTGGATGGCCGCGTCGGACGAGCACGGCCTGGACCGGATCTTCCTGGTGGCACCGTCGTCGTCGGAGGAGCGGATCGCCCGCACGGTGTCGGCGGCCTCGGGCTTCGTGTACGCCACGGCGGTGATGGGCGTGACGGGCGCGCGCGACCAGGTCGGAGCGGGAGCGGAGGAGCTGGTCCGCCGCACCCGGGCACACACGACCCTGCCGATCGGAGTGGGCCTCGGGGTCCGTTCGGGCGACCAGGCAGCCCAGGTGGCATCGTTCGCGGACGCGGTGATCGTGGGCTCGGCCCTGGTCACGGCGGCAGCCGAAGGCCCCGGGGGAGTCCGGGCGTTGTCGGAGGAACTGGCCGCCGGCGTGCGGCGCGCTGTCACCCCGGCCTGAGCTTTCCGAGTTCCGTGAATGGCCCATTGAGGGACTTAGAGTCCGTCAATGGGCCATTCACGGCTTTCCGGAGCTTGTCGCGCCGAGGTGACACCCTCACCTGATCCAGAACTGTCGGTGGTGGTCCGCATACTCCTCGTGTGATGATCTACGGCGAGGGGACCGAGCGGGCATGGCACACTGGAACAGACCTGCGGCGACGCGCTGGAGCGGAGGTGAAGCGCCATGGCGGCACCGACTGAGCCCGGAACGGAGTTCAGCATCCCGCTCCGGCCGGAAGGCTGGACGGTCGACGAGGTTCTTGCTTTACCCGAAGCCCAGACTTCACTGCAGCGGATCGAACTCGTGGACGGGGCTCTGCTCGTGAGCCCGTGGCCGAGACTGGAACACCAGCGCCTGGTTCGCGTCCTCACCGTGCAGCTCAGCACGGGAGCGGAGCCCGATTTCGAAGTGTTCCCTGGCGCGAACCTGGTGCTGGGCAACCGTGGTGACCGCCTGGTCATCCCCGATCTGGTGGTGACCGACGAGCCGGGGCTGAACGGTGTCAGCGTCACCGAGAGGCAAGTTGTGCTCGTGGCGGAAATCGTTTCCCCCTCAAGCAAGGTACAGGATCGGGTCCTCAAGCGAGCCCTCTACGCCGAGGCACTCATCCCGTACTACCTCCTGGTCGAGTCCGTGGAACCGGTCGCGGTGACCCTCTTCGAACTCCAAGGCGAGGACTACGTCCCCATCGCCAAGACCGAGAACGGCGAACTCCGCTTCACCCGCCCCTTCGAGGCCACCCTCCGCCTCTGAAGGCCTTTGTACGAAAGCTGTACGCCCCCGCGGCAGAGTCCGCCGCATGGATATCGCACCTCTTCCGCGGCGCACCTTTCTCCGCGGTGCCGCCGGGCTCGCCGTTGCCGGGGCTGCCGGCCTCGTCCTCCCGTCCGCCGCCCATGCCGCCGGGGAACCGCGGATCTACAGCTGTGCCGAATGGGGTGCGCGGCCTCCTGCCGATGTGCTCACCACTCTCGACCATCCCGCCAACCGGATTCTCATCCATCACATCGCCAGCGCCAACAGCACCGACTACTCGCTCGCCCACGCCTTCCAGGTCGCCCGGGACGACCAGCACGACCACATCGACAACAACGGCTGGTCCGACACCGGGCAGCACTTCACCGTCAGCCGCGGCGGGTACCGGCTCGAAGGGCGGCACGGCAGCCTCGACGCCTTGCGCGGCCGCACCACCATGATCCAGGGCGCGCACTGTCCCGGCCAGAACACCAACGCCATCGGCATCGAGAACGAAGGCCTCTACACCAGCGTCGAGCCGCCCGAGGCGCAGTGGGCGTCGCTCGTCGTCTTCTGTGCCTACATCTGCCGCCAGTACGGCATTCCCGTCGAGGAAATCAAGGGCCACCGGGACTTCTACAACACCGAATGCCCCGGCGACCGCCTCTACGCGAAGCTGCCGCAGCTGCGCCGGGAGGTCGCGAAAGCCCTAGTGTAGGTACCGCATCACGGCGCACAGCTCCTCCGGCGGCAGCGCACCCAGCCGGTCGATCTCGCCGCGGCGGACGTCCATCAGCGTCGTCGCCAGCTCCGGGCCGAACGCCGACGTCAACGCCGAGTCAGCCTCGAACGCCGTCACCGCGTCGGCCAGCGACGCCGGCAGCCGTTCCGCTGTGGGGAGGGTTCCCGGGTCGACGTCGACCGGTTCCGGCAGCGTGGCCTCGTCGGCGATCCCGGCGAGGCCCGCGAACAGCAGCGCCGCCACCACCAGGTACGGGTTGGCCGTCAGGTCGAAGCACTTGACCTCGAAGTTCGCCGCCCGGTCGCGCTGCCCGGCCGGGCCCTGGACCAGCCGCAGCGGGGCCTCGCGGTTCTCCAGGCCCCACGCGCGGAACACCCCGGCCCAGTGGTGCGGTTCGAGCCGCAGGTAGCTGACCACCGACGGCGCGCCGATCGCCAGCAGGGCGGGCAGCCGCGTGAAGATCCCGGCACCGAACGCCTCCGCCGTCGGCGTCAGCCCGAACCGGCCGTCCCCGCCGGCACACAGGTTCCGGTCGCCGTCCCAGACGCTCAGGTGGACGTGCCCGCCGTTGCCCACGCCGCCCGGCTCGAACTTCGGCGTGAACGACGCCCGCAGCCCGTGCCGGGCACTGACCGTCCGGATCGTCTCGCGCGTCAGCACGGCCCGGTCGGCGGCGCGCACCGGGTCGTCCGCGGCCACCGACAGCTCGAACTGCCCCGCCGCGTATTCGGGATGGATCTGTTCCACCGCAATGCCTTGCGCGGCCAGCGTCGACACCAGCGCGCGCAGATAGGCGGCCTGCGACGACAGCCGCGCGTAGCCGTAGGCCGGGCCTGCCGTGGCCGAGCGGGGATCGTCCGGCGCGTCGGCCGCGGTGATCACCCACTCGATTTCGAAGGCCATCCGCGCGTTGTAGCCCAGCGACGCGAGCCGGGCGGCCGCGGCCGCCGCCAGCGCCCGCCCGTCCTGCGGATGCGGCTCGCCTTCCTGGTCGAACCGCAGCGCCGGCGCCCACGCCCAGCCGGGCTGCGCGGCCAGCGGCACGAGCGCGTCCAGATCCGGATGCAGCCGCAGATCCCCGACCGGCCCGCGCGAGTAGGTCCCGCCGGTGATGTCATCGGTGGCCAGGAAGAAGTCGAACGAGTTCGACGCGCCCACACCCCACGCGGCCGCCGACCACAACCGGTCCACCGGAACGGCCTTCACCCGCACAACGCCGCTGTTGTCCACGAAGGTCAGCGCGACGAGCTCGACCCCGGCGGCCCGCAGCCCGTCCGCCCGGAGCGCACCCTGCTGCGCGAGTTCTGCCCGATCGAGCCGGCTCATCCTGCCCCCGTCGCTGTCCGCTGGTGCTCCTGCGCGAAACGAAGTGCAGATCGTGTCAGACATTGACAAGACCCGTCCAGGGCGGCGCGGCGATCTCTGCGGCGTCTGGCCGGAGATCGTGACGGCATCAGGTCCAGTTACACCGACCGAGATGCGCTCAACGACCTTGCCGCGTGCTCTGCTGTGGGATGCCGCGCTCACGGCGGTAAATCGCGTCGCACTGTGGGCACGCCGTCGCCACGCCCCGGTCTCGGCGCCGATTCAGCGGCTGGAACACGGCGGTGGCCGTGGCGCCGCACAGCATGGTGATGCCCTGGCCGGGCTTCGGGATCCCCGTCAGCCGGGTTCGGTGCCACTCTCCGTCGATGACTGGGTGGATCGCTTCGAAGTCGATGTAGATCACGGCCGTCATCGGAGGCTCCACCCGATCTCGAACTGCCGGAGGTCGGTGGCTGCCTCGTTCGGACGGCGACCTCCGGCGGCGCGTGCTTGCCCCATGAGCCGATCGTCGGTCGCGGAGGGGCCAGAACCCATACCAGGCTGGGTATCTCACCATGAGATGTACCATCGTGAGATGAATGCACCGGCCGGCAAGAGTGGCCCGCTCTCGCTTCCGGACTGGGCGTGGCAGCGGCCGGACGTCCGCTTGGCTCTCAAGACTCGCGATGTCGGAGCCCTGCTGCGCTCGGTGCAGCAGTACACCGGTGCCAGCCAGAGCCGCATGGCCGTTGCGGTCGGCGTTCTCCAGGGCCGGGTGTCGGAGATCCTGCGCGGCCGCCGCACCGTCACCACGCTGGAGTTGTTCGAACGCATCGCCGACGGCCTGGCGATGCCTGATGACGCCCGTATGCTGCTCGGCCTGGCGCCCCGGCATCCAGCCGGTCTCGACCACCTGAGTGCCGGCGGCCGGGCCGAAATCCTGGCGGTCTTCCCGTCACAGAGCATCGCCCGCGCCGAGATCGAGCAACGCGCGTGCGAAGCCACCGCGATCGAGATCCTCGCCGTCCGTGGCCTCGGGATCATCGGCATGAACGACTCACTACTGCGCTCGCGCATCCGGCGGCGAGCCACCGTCGTCCGCGTGTTGCTGCTCGATCCCGACGGTGAGGCCGCACACCGGCGGGCCGGCGAGATCGGCGAGACCCACGGGAGCTTCACCGCCGGTATCCGGCTGTCCATCGAGCGGCTTCGTGATCTCGCCTCCGAAGGCGCGGACATCGAGGTCCACGTCTACGACCTGCTGCCCACATGGCGGCTGATCGGGCTCGACGCCACCCTGTTCCTCTCCGCTTTCGGGGAGAGTCACGAGGGCCACACGTCGCCGATGTACAAGCTCACCGGGTCGCCGCATGGCGCACTGCACCGTGGGTTCCATAGGTTCACAGACGAGCTGCGGCGCACCGCGCGTCGCGTGGTCTGAGAGGAGCCTTCCGTGTCCGTCGAGGCCGAGCTGACCGCCGTTGTCCGCGAGCCCGAGCGCGTGCGGGCCAAGCTCGCCGAACGGGCCGCGGCAGAGCACAGCGTCTACGCGGACACCTATTACGACCGGCCGGATCACTCGATGGACCGCGACGGCTACGAGCTACGGGTTCGCAGGATCACCACCGGGGAAGACCGGCGCGTCGTCCTCACCTACAAGGAACCGCCGGTGGACGAGGCGTCGCGGTCCAAACCGGAGCACGAAACCACCGTGGCCGACCCGGAGGTGATGGGCACGATCTTCGAAGGCCTCGGCCTGGTCGAGCTGATCTCGCTGGAGAAACACTGCGACAACTACCGGTTCACCGCCGACGGCCGCGAAATGCTCGCCACCGTCGTGACGGTGCCAGAACTGGACGGCCGGACGTTCATCGAGGTGGAAACGATGGCCGACCCGGACGACCTGACGGCCGCGCTCGCGTCGGTCCGTGCCGTTCTCGACGACCTCGGCGTCACCGAAGACGATGCGGTCGACGAGTCCTACACCGACATGGTCGCACGCGGGCGCGAGCGTTAGCGGCGATCTTGGTTCTGTCCGCCGCGGGCTTCGCTCGTAGGGTGGGGGAGGGGCCCGGCACAACGGACGGAGGCGCATGACCGATCTGCTCCCGTTCGTCGCGGAGCTGCCGCTGGTGGACCACCACTGCCACGGCGTCGTCACCCGTGACGTCGGCCGCGCGGACTTCGAGGCGATGCTTACCGAGGCCGACACCATCTCGCCGCTCGGGACCAGCCTTTTCGACTCGCTCATCGGGCTGGCCGGTCGGGAACGCTGTGCTCCCGTGCTCGGTCTGCCCCGGCATGCCCCCGTCGAGGACTACCTTGCCCGGCGGGCCGAGCTGGGGGCCGATGAGGTTGCGCGGCGGTTCCTGCGGGCCACCGGGACCACCGACTTCCTGCTGGACGGTGGTTTCCTGCCCGAATCGCTGACCACCACCGCGGAGTTCGCGCGGCTGGCCGGCACCCGCGCGCACGACGTCGTCCGGCTGGAACAGGTCGCCGAGGCCGTCATCCGGGGGACCACCGCACGCGGGTTCGCCGCCGCCTTCGGTGATGAGCTGGAGAAACGGGCCGCGGCTGCCGTCGGGCTCAAGTCGATTGCCGCCTACCGGGTCGGCCTCGGGCTGGCGGGGGAGCGGCCGTCGCCTGCCGAGGTCGAAGCCGCCGCCGGGCGGTGGCTTTCCTCCGGTGGGGGACGGCTTGCCGACGAGGTGCTGCACCGGCATCTCGTCTTCACCGGGCTCGACCTCGGCCTGCCCGTGCAGTTCCACGTCGGGTACGGCGACTCCGACGTCGACCTGCACCGCTGTGACCCGCTGCTGCTCACCGGCCTGCTGCGGGCCACGCGCGACCGGGGCGTGCCGATCCTGCTGCTGCACAACTACCCCTTCCACCGCCAGGCCGCGTATCTGGCGCAGGTCTTCGAGCACGTGTTCGTCGACGCCGGGCTCATCACGCACAACGCCGGGTTCCGGGCGCCGGCGGTACTGGCCGAGCTGCTGGAGATCGCGCCGTTCGGGAAGGTGCTCTTCTCCACCGACGCGTTCGGGCTGGCCGAGCTGTACCACCTGGGCACCGCCCTGTTCCGGCAGGGACTTTCCGACTTCGTGCGCGCCGCGCTCGACGCCGACGCCATGTCCGAAGTGGACGCCGTCCGGCTGTGTGCTTTGGTGGGACACGAGAACGCGCAGAGGATCTACCGCTGGGAGCACGTGTGAACGACCTGTGGGACCGGTGGACCCTGGCCATCGCCGAGGAACTGCCCGCCGCCGTCGAGCTCCGGCACGCCGTGCACGCCGACCCGCGCGGCTCCGGGGACGAAGAGGACACCGCGCGCCGGGTGACCGAGGCGCTCGGTGCCGGCGAGGGTGTGCGGGTCGCCAAGACCGGCCGCGCGATCAAGCTGCCCGGGACCGACGGCGGCCCGGCCGTGGCGCTGCGGGCCGAGCTGGACGCCCTGCCGGTGCTGGAAGGCACCCGCGTGCCGTGGGCGTCGGGGAACAACCTCATGCACGCCTGCGGCCACGACGTTCACCTCGCCGCGCTGGTCGCGGTCGGCCGCGCGGCGGTGCGCGTCGGCGTGCCGCGGCCGATCCTGGCGCTGCTGCAGCCGCGGGAGGAGACCTCCCCGCCGGGCGCGCTGGACGTCGTCGAGTCCGGTGTGCTCGCCGACTGCGGCGTGGACACGGTCATCGGCGCCCACGTCCAGCCGCGGATCGCCCACGGCGTGGTGTCGGCGGCACCCGGCCCGGTCAACGCCTCCACCGACGAGTTCGAGGTGACGCTGCACGGCCAGGGCGGCCACGCCGGCTACCCGCACCTGCTGCGCGACCCCATCCTGGCGCTGTCCCAGCTGGTCGTGAGCCTGCAGCAGCTCGCGTCCCGGCGGATCGACCCGGTGTTCGGCGCGGTCTGCTCGATCGGCCGGATCCAGGCGGGCTCCGCGGCCAACGTCGTCCCGAACAGCGCGAGCGCGTTCGGCTCGCTGCGCCTGATGCGCGAGAAGGACCGCGACCGCGCGCTGGAGGCGCTCGCGGACATCGTGCACGGCACGGCACGGGCCCACGGCTGCACGGCCGAGCTGGAGATCAGCCCGTGCGAGCCGGTGCTGAACAACGACGCGGCGCTGGCGGCGGGTGCCCAGCGGTGGCTGCGGCACGCGGGCTTCGGGGTGGACGAGACGTTCCGGTCGTTCGGGGCCGACGACTTCGCCCACTACTGCGGCAACGGGACCCGCGGGCTGATGCTGTTCGTCGGCCTCGGCGACACCGCGGGCGTGCCTAGCCTGCACGACGAGCGGTTCCTGCCGCGGGACGAGGCCGTCACCCAGGTCGCGCACGCGCTGGTGGCGGGGTACCTGGCCGCCTTGGAGCATCCGGGCCGGTAGCGCTACGGTGACCGCGTGATGAGCGCCTACCTCGCGACGATCCCCAGCCCCGACCGTGGGGTCTGGCACCTGGGGCCGATCCCGATCCGCGCGTACGCCCTGTGCATCATCGCCGGCATCATCGTGGCGATCTGGTGGGGCGAGCGCCGCTGGGCCGCGCGCGGCGGCACCAAGGGCACGGTGATCGACGTCGCGGTGTTCGCGGTGCCGTTCGGCCTGGTCGGCGGCCGGCTGTACCACGTGATCACCGACCCCGAGCTGTACTTCACCGAGGGCCGCAACCCGTGGAACGCGTTCGCGATCTGGGACGGCGGCCTCGGCATCTGGGGCGCGATCGCCCTCGGCGCGGTGGGCGCGCTCATCGCGTGCCGCCGCAAGGGCATCCCGCTGCCGGCAATGGCGGACGCGATCGCCCCCGGCATCGTCGTCGCCCAGGCGATCGGCCGCATCGGCAACTACTTCAACCAGGAGCTGTACGGCGCGCACACGGACCTGCCGTGGGGCCTGGAGGTCTACCAGCGGTTCAACCCGGACGACCCGAACAACCTGCTCAACGGCGTCGCGACGGGGCACATCCCGCTGCCGGAGAGCCCGGTCCACCCGACGTTCCTGTACGAGCTGATCTGGAACCTGCTGGTCGCCGCGCTGGTGGTGTGGGCGGACCGCAAGTTCACGCTCGGGCACGGGCGCGCGTTCGCGCTGTACGTGGCGGGCTACACGGTCGGCCGCGGCTGGATCGAGATGATGCGGACCGACACCGCCAACCACATCCTCGGCCTGCGGGTGAACGTCTGGACGTCGATCCTGCTGTTCCTCGGCGCGGTGGCGTACTTCGTGCTCGCCGCGAAGCGCGGGCCGCGCGAAGCACCCGAAACCCTGCGCAGCAAGGACACGACGGCCGCACCGCAGGAGCCGGAGCCCGCCACGGTCACCGCCGAGAAGCCCGCCGAGGACACGCCCGACGAGGCGAAGAAGCCCGACGAAAGCTGACCCGCAAGCCTCTGAAGGCCACCATCACGGCATCAGGTGCCCTGATGGTGGCCTTCAGCGCATTGCGGGCCGGGGTCAGCCGAGCGGGGAGTGGCCGAAGAAATCGTCGTCGTCGCCGTCGCGGCGGGGACGGTGCGAGGGCGACGAGCGCGGGGGTGGGGTGTCGTCCTCGGCGAGGGGGTCGGCGAAGTCGTCGTCCTCCCACTCCGGCTCCGCCCGGTGACGCGGCGCCGGGGGCGGCTGCGGAGCGGGCGGAGTGGGCGGAGCAGGCGGGGCAGGTGGCTGCTCGGGCGCGGCCGGGTAGGACGTCCAGCCCTGGTCGGCGAGCGGGTCCGCGGGACGGCCGCCGGTGCGGGCTTCCAGGACCTCCTCGGGCGTCGCGCCCTCCCGCAGTTCCTGGTACATCTCGGCCGCCTCGCCGAGCTGCGGCAGGGCGAGCGCGCGCACCTCGGGGTCGGCGAACGCGCGCCCGGAGGCGACGTCCTCCCAGGTCAGCTCGCCCGCGTCGATCTTCCGCTTGACCAGCCGCAGGTGCGGCGGCGCGTCCGGCCGCGACGCGGCGGCCTTCAGCGCCGCGATCCGCTCGGGTGTCGCCAGTGGCTCGGGCGGGGGCAGCGGGATCTTGTCGAGTTCCTTGAGCAGCTGCCGGGACCTGCCGACGCTGCGGTCGAGCGCGGCCTCGGCCTCCCGGATCTCGGGTGTCTTCCAGGAGTCGCTGGGCTGGGACATGGCAGGGGCTCCTAGTCGATCGTTCCGCTGATGCGCCCGCTCGCCGGGTGCTTGCTGTGCTTCTCCCGGTCTTCGGCGTACTTCGTCCTGACGTCGCGGGCCTCCTGCACGCCTTCCTTGGCGCGGTCCTTGATGTCCCCGACGCTGCCGGAGATGCTCTTCGCGTCGTCCCGGATGTCGCCGACGTCCCCGGCGATGTTCTTGCCGATGCCGACCAGGTCGCCGACGCTCTGGACGTCCTTGATCTTCGCCAGCTGCGACCCGATGTCCTTCAGCGAGTTCCACAGGTCGCCGACCTTCTCGACGATGTCCTTGATCATGTCGACGATCGCGATCAGGGCGTCGATCAGCGGGATGAGCGTCGCGACCCCCTCGATGGCGTCGGCCACCCAGCCCGCGACCGGGATGCACGCCTCGGCGGCCATCCGCAGCAGCTTGTCGATCAGCTGCTTGAGCAGGTCCAGTGCCTTCGCGGCGAGCTTCTTCGAGGTCTCGGCGAGCAGGTCGAAGCCCTTGGCGATCAGCTCGGCGATGCCCGCTTCGGCGGCGAGCCCGGCCTTCCAGCCGAGGTCGACGTACGCCTTGTGCGCCAGCGCCGCCGGGCCGTGCCAGTGCTCGCCGAGCACCTTCTCGTTCTCCGTCATCACGGTGGAGAAGGCCTTCATCGTCTCGCTGATGTTGCGCCACGCCGTCGCGTTGGCGGTCATCTTGGAGAAGTCGCCGGTGAGCGGCTCGATGAACTGCTGGGTCAGCGTCGTGCCGGTGATCTTCTGGTACACCCACTCGACGGCCAGCACCTGGACACCGGCGTCCTTGAGCAGGTCCTGGATGTCCTCGCCCGAGGTGTCTTCGGGCTGCTGCAGCGGCTCGGTGATCGAGCTGCCGTCGTCGAAGCCGTAGGACGTCTGGTTGCCTGCGCCCGGCGCGGGCGCGTGCTCCTTCGGCTCGGGACTGTCCTTCTTTTTCTTCTCCGGCTGCTTCTCCGGCTTTTCCTTCGTCGACGTCCCGCCGTGGTGCGGTGACTTCGCCATGTCGGGTCCCCCTCGTCAGCGTCCGGCCGGGTGCGGCATCGTCGGGAAGTCGTCCGGTACCCCGCCCGGCTCGCCGGGCCGCCCGCCCGCGGACTCCAGCATCGCGCGCAGCTCGTCCAGCATCTTCTTCGCGTGCTCGTCGTGTGCCGTGTACGCGTTCGCCGCGGACTGGATGCCCTGGCTCAGCGACGTCAGCCGGTCGTGCCCGAACTGCAGCGTCTCGCCGTACAGCTTGCCGACCAGGTCCACGACCGGTCGCAGCAGGTAGAACAGGCCGGTGAAGCCGGACGTGTCGCACGCTGTCGTCTGCATGTACTCGCCGACCTTGTTCACGGCCTGGTGCAGGCCGTCCACCACCTGCGCGTACTCGCGCAACGCGGCAGGATCGACTTCGAAATCGGCCACGGATCTCCCCCTCGTTTCACCCCGGTGATCCACTCGGACGGGCAACACTATGCCACCGGGTGCGCACACCGCGTGGGCGGTTCGGGAAATCCGGTCCGCCTGGCCTGCGAAAACGGGTAAAAGGGGACGAACGGGCGGGTCAGAGGTCCGGCAGGCCCAGCTCCAGGTTCGGGGCCTGCAGGCCGCCGTCCACCTCGAGGACCTTGCCGGTCACGTAGGCGCCGGCGCGCGAGGCCAGGAACACCACCGTCGCCGCGATGTCCTCCGCTTCGCCGATCTTGCGCAGCGGCGTCGCCGACTCCATCTTCTCGCGCAGCTCCGGGTTGCCGACCACGATCTCCAGTGCCGACGTCGCCACCGAGCCGACCGCGATCGCGTTGACCCGGACCCGCGGGGCCAGGTCCGCCGCCGCCAGGCGCGTGTAGTGGGCCAGGGCCGCCTTCGCCGTTCCGTACGCCGCGAAGCCGCGGCCGCTCACCCGGCCCATCACCGACGAGATGTTGACCACCGAGCCGCCCGTCTCCAGCAGCGACGGCGCGGCCGCCGCGGTCAGCGCGTGCGCCGTCGAGACGTTGAAGCGGAACGCCTCCTCCAGGAACTCGGCGGTCGTCTCCAGCAGGGGACGTGGGTAGGCGCCGCCGACGTTGTTGACCACCAGGTCGAGCCGCCCGAACTCCGCGACCGCGGTCGAGGCCAGCGCGGCCGCCGCGTCCGGGGAGGACAGATCGGCGGGCACGACGTGGGCCCGGCGGCCCGCGGCCGCCACCCGGGCGGCGACTTCGGCGAGCTGGGACTCGGTGCGCGAGGCGATGACCACGTCGGCGCCCGCTTCGGCGAGGGCCACGGCGGTGGCCGCGCCGATCCCGCGTCCGGCGCCGGTGACCACCGCGACCTGGCCGGTGAGCTTGAAGCGGTCGAGGATCATGCCGGAAAATGTAACACGTTCTAGTGAGCGCGAACACACCGCCGTCGCGCGGCGTCGACCCCGTCACGTTAAGCTTGACGGGAGATTCCGGACCCTATACTTAGCGGAACGAACTACCGGGAACCCATCAGGAACTACGTCGTTCCGCGCAGCCAGATCGTTACCGTCCGACGCCGTTCGGGGCGCGCTGAATTGCTGCCGGCGTGTTTCCCAGGTGTTAAAGTCGCGCTAACAAGCGGGCCATCGTCGTCCCGTGCGCTCCCCGGCCGGTAGCCCGGCCCCGCACGACAAGACGACGAAGGAGGTCCCGTTGATCTTCTCCGCCATGCCCGGCAAGCAGGGTCTGTACGACCCGGAGACCGAGCAGGACTCCTGCGGTGTGGCCATGGTGGCCGACATCCGCGGGCGCCGTTCCCACGGCATCGTCACCGACGGCCTGGCCGCGCTGACCAACCTCGACCACCGCGGCGCCGCGGGTGCCGAGCCCACCAGTGGCGACGGCGCGGGCATCCTCCTGCAGCTGCCCGACGCGCTGCTGCGGGCCGAAGCCGGCTTCGCGCTGCCCCAACCCGACGAGCAGGGCCACCACACCTACGCCGCCGGCATCGCGTTCCTGCCGCAGGAGGCCGAGCAGCGTCGCAAGGCCGTCGAGCTGGCCGAGCGCATTGCCGTCGAAGAAGGACTGGAGGTCCTCGGCTGGCGCGAGGTCCCGGTCGACGCCGACCGGGCCGACATCGGCCCGACCGCCCGCTCGGTCATGCCGCACTTCGCCATGCTCTTCGTGGCCGCGGACGGGAAAGCGGGCCTGGAGCTGGACCGCCTCGCCTTCTGCCTGCGCAAGCGCGTCGAGCACGAAAGCGCCAACGCCGGCTGCGGCACGTACTTCCCGTCGCTGTCCTCGCGGACGATCGTCTACAAGGGCATGGTGACGCCGGAGCAGCTGCCCGCCTTCTTCGCCGACCTGCGCGACGAGCGGCTGGAAAGCGCGATCGCCCTGGTGCACTCCCGCTTCTCCACCAACACCTTCCCGTCGTGGCCGCTGGCGCACCCGTTCCGGTTCGTGGCCCACAACGGCGAGATCAACACCATCCGCGGCAACCGCAACCGCATGCGGGCCCGCGAGGCGCTGCTGGAGTCCGACCTCATCCCCGGCGACCTGTCCCGGCTGTTCCCGATCTGCTCGCCGGACGCGTCGGACTCCGCGTCCTTCGACGAGGTGCTGGAACTGCTGCACCTTGGCGGCCGGTCGCTGCCGCACGCGGTGCTGATGATGATCCCCGAGGCGTGGGAGAACCACGCCACCATGGACCCGCAGCGCCGCGCGTTCTACCAGTTCCACGCCAGCCTGATGGAGCCGTGGGACGGCCCCGCGTGCGTCACCTTCACCGACGGCAGCCTGGTCGGCGCGGTCCTGGACCGCAACGGCCTGCGCCCGGCGCGCTGGTGGCGCACGGCCGACGACCGGGTCGTGCTGGCCAGCGAGGCGGGCGTGCTGGACGTCTCGCCGAAGGACGTCGTCGCCAAGGGACGGCTCCAGCCCGGCAAGATGTTCCTGGTCGACACCGAGGCCGGCCGGATCGTCGACGACGAAGAGGTCAAGTCCGCGCTGGCGAGCGAGCTTCCGTACGACTCCTGGCTGCACGCCGGGCTGCTCAAGATCGCCGAGCTGCCCGACCGCGACCACGTCGTGCAGAGCCACGACTCCGTGCTGCGCCGCCAGCTTTCCTTCGGCTACACCGAAGAAGAGCTGAAGATCCTGCTCGCGCCGATGGCCGAGAAGGGCAGCGAGCCGATCGGCTCGATGGGGTCGGACACCCCGCCCGCGGTGCTGTCGAAGCGGTCCCGGCTGCTCTACGACTACTTCAAGCAGAACTTCGCGCAGGTGACCAACCCGCCGCTGGACGCGATCCGCGAAGAGCTGGTCACCTGCATGGCGCGCATCATGGGCCCGGAGCGCAACCTCCTGGCCCCCGGTCCCGCGTCGTGCCGTCACCTCAAGCTGCCGTACCCGGTCATCGACAACGACGAGCTGGCCAAGCTCATCCACATCAACGACGACGGCGACCTCCCCGGCTTCGCGTGCAGTGTCCTTTCCGGACTGTACGAAGTGGACGGTGGGGCGGCGGCTCTTGCCGCGGCGATCGAGCGCGTCCGGCGTGAGGCGTCCGAGGCGATCGCGGCGGGCGCGCGCACGCTCGTGCTGTCCGACCGCGACTCCGACCACCGGATGGCGCCGATCCCGTCGCTGCTGCTGGTGTCGGCGGTGCACCACCACCTGGTCCGCACCAAGGAACGCCTGCGCGTCGCGCTCGTCGTCGAGTCCGGCGACGCCCGCGAGGTGCACCACATCGCGCTGCTGCTCGGCTACGGCGCCGCCGCGGTCAACCCCTACCTGGCCTTCGAGACCATCGAGGACATGATCTCCCAGGGCGCGGTCACCGGGATCGAGCCCGCCAAGGCGGTCCGCAACTACGTCCACGCGCTCGTCAAGGGCGTCCTGAAGATCATGTCCAAGATGGGCATCTCGACGGTCGGCGCGTACACCGCCGCCCAGGCCTTCGAGTCCCTCGGCCTGAGCCAGGACCTGCTCGACGAGTACTTCACCGGGACGTCGTCGAAGCTCGGCGGCGTCGGCCTGGAGGTGCTGGCCGAAGAGGTCGCGACGCGGCATCGCCGCGCGTACCCGGACAACCCGACCGACCGCGTCCACCGTGGACTCGAGACCGGCGGCGAGTACGCCTACCGCCGCGAGGGCGAGCTGCACCTGTTCACGCCGGAAACGGTGTTCCTGCTGCAGCACGCGTCCAAGACCGGCCGCGACGAGGTCTATCGCAAGTACACCGACGAGGTGCACCGCCTCTACCGCGAGGGCGGCACGCTGCGCGGGCTGTTCTCGTTCCGGGAAGGCGTCCGCGAGCCGGTGCCGCTGGACGAGGTCGAGCCCGTGGAAGCGATCTTCAAGCGCTTCAACACCGGCGCGATGTCCTACGGCTCGATTTCGGCCGAGGCACACGAAACCCTCGCCATCGCGATGAACCGCATCGGCGGGCGGTCCAACACCGGCGAGGGCGGCGAGGACCCCGAGCGGCTCTACGACCCCGAGCGCCGCAGCGCGATCAAGCAGGTCGCTTCGGGCCGGTTCGGTGTCACCAGCGAATACCTGGTCAACGCCGACGACATCCAGATCAAGATGGCGCAGGGCGCGAAGCCGGGCGAGGGCGGCCAGCTGCCGCCGAACAAGGTGTACCCGTGGATCGCGCGGACCCGGCACTCGACGCCGGGCGTCGGCCTCATTTCGCCGCCGCCGCACCACGACATCTACTCCATCGAGGACCTGGCCCAGCTGATCCACGACCTCAAGAACGCCAACGAGCGCGCCCGCATCCACGTGAAGCTGGTGTCCTCGCTGGGCGTCGGCACGGTCGCGGCGGGCGTGTCCAAGGCGCACGCGGACGTCGTGCTCATCTCCGGGCACGACGGCGGCACCGGCGCGTCCCCGATGAACTCGCTCAAGCACGCGGGCACGCCGTGGGAGATCGGCCTCGCCGAGACCCAGCAGACGCTGCTGCTCAACGGCCTGCGCGACCGGATCACCGTGCAGGTGGACGGCGCCATGAAGACCGGGCGCGACGTCGTCATCGCGGCGCTGCTCGGCGCCGAGGAGTACGGCTTCGCGACCGCGCCGCTCGTCGTCGCGGGCTGCATCATGATGCGGGTCTGCCACCTCGACACCTGCCCGGTCGGGGTCGCCACGCAGAGCCCCGACCTGCGCAAGCGCTACACCGGCCAGGTCGAGCACGTCGTCAACTTCTTCCGGTTCGTCGCCGAAGAAGTCCGGGAAACGCTGGCGGCACTGGGCTTCCGGACGCTCGACGAGGCCATCGGCCACGCCGAGCTGCTGGACACCGACGAGGCCGTCGAGCACTGGAAGGCGGCCGGGCTGGACCTCAAGCCGATCTTCGAGATGCCGCAGGAGACCCCGTACGGCGGCGCGAAGCGGCGCACCCGTGGTCAGGACCACGGCCTCGAGCACGCCCTGGACCGCACGCTCATCCAGCTCGCCGAGGCGGCACTGGAGGACGCGCACCAGGTCAACATCGAGCTGCCGGTGCGCAACGTCAACCGGACCGTCGGCACGCTGCTCGGTTCGGAGATCACCCGCCGCTACGGCGGGGACGGCCTGCCCGAGGGCACCATCCACGTCACGCTCACCGGGTCGGCGGGCCAGTCGCTCGGCGCGTTCCTGCCGCGCGGCATCACCCTCGACATGGTCGGCGACGCCAACGACTACGTCGGCAAGGGCCTGTCCGGCGGGCGGATCGTCGTCCGCCCCGACCCGGAGGCGCCGTTCGCCGCCGAGGCGCAGACGATCGCGGGCAACACCATCGCCTACGGCGCCACCGGCGGCGAGATCTTCCTGCGTGGCCAGGTCGGCGAGCGCTTCTGCGTCCGCAACTCCGGCGCCACGGTCGTCGCCGAAGGCGTCGGCGACCACGCCTTCGAGTACATGACCGGTGGTCGCGCGGTGGTGCTCGGCCCGACCGGGCGGAACCTGGCGGCAGGCATGTCCGGCGGCATCGCCTTCGTCCTCGACGTCGACGCGAAGAAGGTCAACCAGGACATGGTGGACCTGCAGCGGCCGACCGCCGACGACCTGGCGTGGCTGAAGAAAACCGTGCAACAGCACTACGATCTCACCCGCTCCGCGGTGGCGGCGTCGCTGCTCGGCGACTGGCCGCGCCGGTCGGCGGCGTTCACGAAGGTGATGCCGCGCGACTACCAGCGGGTCCTGGACGCGGCGAAGGCAGCGCGTGCTGCCGGCCGCGATGTCGACGAGGCGATCATGGAGGCCGCTCGTGGCTGACCCGACCGGTTTCCTGAAGTACGAACGCGAAGAGCCGAAGAAGAAGTCCAAAGAGGAGCGTCTCGCCACCTGGGGCGAGGTCTACGCGGACGTCGACCCGGGCGAGCGCAACGAAAAGGTGCGCAAGCAGGCGTCGCGCTGCATGGACTGCGGCATCCCGTTCTGCCACTCCGGCAGCTCGGGCTGCCCGCTGGGCAACCTCATCCCCGAGTGGAACGACCTGGTCCGTCGCGGCGACTGGGCCGCGGCGAGCGACCGGCTGCACGCCACCAACAACTTCCCGGAGTTCACCGGGAAGCTGTGCCCGGCGCCGTGCGAGGCAGGCTGCGTGCTGTCGATCTCGCCGCTGTCCGGCGGGCCGGTGGCGATCAAGCGCGTCGAGGCCACGATCGCCGACCAGTCCTGGGAAGCGGGCTACGTCCAGCCGCAGGTGTCCGAAGTGTCCAGTGGGCAGCGGGTCGCGATCGTCGGCTCCGGGCCTGCCGGGCTGGCCGCCGCCCAGCAGCTGACCCGCGCCGGCCACGAGGTCACCGTGTACGAGCGCGACGACCGGCTCGGCGGGCTGCTGCGCTACGGCATCCCCGAGTTCAAGATGGAGAAGAAGGTCCTCGACCGGCGCCTGGCCCAGCTGCGCAAGGAGGGCACCCGGTTCGTCACCGGCTGCGAGGTCGGCGTCGACCTCTCGGTGGAGGAGCTGCGGGCGCAGTACGACGCCGTCGTGCTCGCGGTCGGCGCGCTGCGCGGCCGCGACGACACGACGACGCCGGGCCGCGAGCTGGCCGGCATCCACCTGGCCATGGAACACCTGGTGCCTGCCAACAAGTTCGTCGAGGGCGACGGCCCGCCGCGGATCGACGCGCGCGGGAAGCACGTGGTGATCATCGGCGGCGGCGACACCGGCGCCGACTCCTACGGCACCGCGACCCGCCAGGGCGCGCTGTCGGTGACGCAGCTCGACCAGTACCCGATGCCACCGTCCACCCGGGACGACGCGCGCTCGCCGTGGCCGACCTGGCCGTACATCCTCCGCACCTACCCAGCGCACGAGGAGGCGGGCGAGCGGAAGTTCGCGGTCGCGGTCAAGCGGTTCGTCGGCGACGAGAACGGTCACGTCCGCGCGGTCGAACTGCAGCAGGTCCGCGTCCAGAAGGACCCGGAGACCGGCCGCCGCGAGGTGATCCCGGTCAGCGACGAGGTCGAGACGCTGCCCGCGGACCTGGTGCTGCTGGCGATCGGCTTCGAGGGCGTCGAGGAGATGCCGCTGCTGGACGGCCTCGGCCTGTCCCTGACCCGCCGCGGCACGCTGTCGTGCGGCGCGGACTGGCAGACCGAGACGCCGGGCGTGTTCGTCTGCGGTGACGCCCACCGCGGCGCGTCCCTGGTGGTGTGGGCGATCGCGGAAGGCCGTTCGGTGGCCCACGCGGTCGACGCCTATCTCACCGGCGCCTCGGACCTCCCGGCCCCGGTCCACCCGACGGCACTCCCGCTCGCCGTCGTCTAGCCCGAGGTCCGTGAATGGCACATTGAGGGACTCGGCGTCCGTCAATGTGCCATTCACGGCTTTCCCGTAGGTTGAAGCGGGAAAGGGGGCACATGGGCGCACACATCGCGGTGCTCGCCGTTCCGTCGGCGGGGCACGTGTACCCGACGCTGCCGCTGGTCGAGGAGCTGGTCCGGCGCGGCCACCGGGTCACCTACGCGACCGGGCCCGCCATGCGGGACGCGGTCGCCGCGGCGGGCGCGGACCCCGTCGTCCCGGACGCGCCGTGGGCGAAGGTCGCCGCCGCGCCCAGCCGGACCACCGAGGACGTCGCCGAGACGCTCTCCGGCGCGCTCGAGGTGACGCGGGCCGTGGTGCCGCAGCTGACCGCGGTCTTCGGCGCCGACCGCCCCGACGTCGTGTGCCACGACGCGCTGACGCCGTTCGGGCCCGTGCTGGCCTGCCTGCTGGACCGGCCGTCGGTGGCGACCGTGCCGACCTTCGCGGGCAACGACGTCTTCGACCCCGCGACGCTGCTCGCCCCGGCCGGGTTCGACCCCGCTCACCCGCGGATGGCCGCCTACGCCGCCGAACAGGCCCGGTTCGCCGCGGAAACCGGTGTCCCGGCCGGAATCCTGACGTCGGTGGGGCGGCAGGCGGACCGCAAGCTCGTCTTCCTGCCCCGCGAGTTCCAGATTGCCGGCGACACCTTCGGCGACGACTACCGGTTCATCGGCCCGGCGTTCGGCTCCCGGGCGGGCACCGCGGACTGGACACCGCCGCCGGAACCGGTGCTGTTCGTGTCGCTGGGCACGGTCGTCAACGACCGGCCCGGCTTCTTCGCCGCGTGCGTGACGGCGTTCGCCGGCACCGGCCGCCGCGTGCTGATGGCGGTCGGCGACCGCGTCGACCCCGCGTCGCTCGGCCCGCTCCCGGCGAACTTCGACGTCCGGCCGTCGTTCCCGCAGCCCGCCGTGCTGGCGCACGCGGCGGTGTTCCTGTCGCACACGGGCATGAACTCCACGATGGAGTCGCTGCTGTGCCGGGTGCCGCTGGTGTCGTACCCGCAGACGCCGGAGCAGGAGGCCAACGGCCGCCGCGTCGAGGAACTGGGCCTCGGCCGGGTGCTGCGCACCGCCGAGCCCGCCGTGCTGCGCCGGACGGTGGACGAGGTGGCCGCCGACCCGGCGATCCGCGCCGCCCTCGACCGGATGGCCGGGTACCTGCGGGCCGCCGGCGGCCCGCCCGCGGGCGCGGACGCCGTCGAAGAACTGCTCTGAACGGCCGCCGCGGCTACGGCCGGATGGCGGTGTGCGCTCTGTTGCCGGGCAATTACTTTCGAGTAGCTGTGTCGCCTTTGCGACGGTTCACTTCCGGGAAGGTGGGCGTCTTGAAGCACACGAAACTCCGGGCCGCGGTCGTCACCGCCGTCCTTTCCCTCGCGTTCGCCCTGGTCGGGATGCCCGCCCAGGCCGCGCCGAAACCGTTCTGGACGCCCGATGCGATGCGGGCGGCCATCCCGATGGACACCCTGGTGAAATCCCCCGCGTTCACGCCGAAGGACGTCGCGCGCGGGCAGAGCGCGGTCATCCGGAGCATCCCGAACGGCGGGGGTGCCTGGACCGGCGGCGGCAAGGTCACCCAGACCGCGGGCCGGGTGTTCTTCCTCTTCAACGGCCAGAAGGCCTCCTGCTCCGGGGACGCCGTCACCAGCACCAACGGCAGTGTCGTCGTCACCGCCGGGCACTGCGTGAAGTACCAGGGCAGCTGGCACACGCAGTGGGTGTTCGTGCCCGGCTACAACAACGGCAACGCGCCCTACGGCCAGTGGGCGGCGAAGACCACGCTCACCACGCCGCAGTGGGAAGCCAGTGAGGACATCAACTACGACGTCGGCATGGCGGTGGTGAACCCGCTCAACGGGCAGCGGCTCACCGACGTCGTCGGCGCGCAGGGCATCGCGTTCAACCAGCCGAAGAACCAGAGCATGTACACCTTCGGCTACCCGGCCGCCTCGCCCTACGACGGCACGAAGCTGATCTACTGCAGCGGCAGCACGTTCACCGACTTCCTGCTGACCAAGGACCACGGCATGCAGTGCAACATGACCGGCGGCTCCAGCGGCGGCCCGTGGTTCCTGTCGTTCAACGAGGCGACCGGCACCGGCGTGCAGGCCTCGGTGAACAGCTTCGGCTACAACTTCCTGCCGGGCTACATGTTCGGGCCGTACTTCGGCACCGACGCGCAGAACCTGTACAACCGCGCGCAGGCCGCGTGAGGTCAGGGTCCCGGCAAAGTCACGCTGTGCCGTGGCACCTTCGGTAGACCGGACCCGGCGAGCCTCCACCCCACGACAGGAACGACTCTTTCCTGTCGTCGGACGAGGTGAACGACTCGTTCATGACGTCCGGTCACCCTGCGCGCACAGCCTGACCCGGCCTCAGCCCAGGGGCGGAGCCACGGTTCCGGCCCCTGGGCTGACGTCCGCGCGGCCCGGCCCGGCCAGGCTGGGCCCATGAGAAAACTCCTGGTGGCACTGGCTTTCCTGCCCCTGCTCGCCGCGCCCGAAGCCGACGCGTCTCCGGCGCTGAAGTGGTCGACGCCGTGCCCGGACTACGGCATGTCGCCGTCGCCGACGGCCGGGCTCGAGTGTGCGACCCTGCGCGTTCCGCTCGACTACGCACATCCGGACCGCACCATCGAACTCACGCTGTCCCGGCACGCCGGGACCCCGGGCAAGCGCCGCGGGGTGCTGCTGATGAACCCCGGCGGGCCGGGAAGTCCCGGGCTCGCCATGCCCGCCCAGCTGCTGCAGCGGATGGGCGGCTCCGGCCTGCCGGACGCCTACGACGTCATCGGGTTCGACCCGCGCGGCACCGGCTACAGCACCCCGGTCAGCTGCGGGATGACGACGGCGGAGGAACGCGGCGCCGTGCTCGGCCCGTACGCGGACGGGCCGCGGGACGTCGTCGCCACGGCTGCCAAAGCGCGTGCTGTGGCGCAAAAGTGTGGTTCGGCGTCCACAAAGGACCTGCTGCCGCACATGACGACCGCGAACACCGCGCGGGACCTCGACCGGATCCGGGAAGCACTGGGGGAGCGGAAGATCTCCTACTACGGCGTCTCTTACGGCAGTTACCTCGGCGCCGCGTACGCCTCAATCTTCCCGGCGCAGGGTGACCGGATCGTGCTCGACAGCGTCCTCGGGCCGCACGGCCTCGACGTCCGCGCCAACCAGCGGTTCGCCGAAGGCTTCGACGACCGGTTCCCCGACTTCGCCGCGTGGGCGGCGCAGCGTGACGACGTCTACCACCTGGGGCGGACCCCGGCGGCGGTGACGGCGAAGTTCTTCGAACTCGCCGCCGTCCGCGGCCCGGAATTCCGGTCCGACACGTGGAACGGGCTCTACGACGACGCGTTCTTCCCCGCGGTGGCCCGGGAATGGGCGGGCACCGCACGCGCCGCGGCCGGGCCGCTCGACGGCGACAACCACGCCGCGCTCCAGCTGCAGGTGCTCTGCAACGACAACGACTGGCCCGGGCAGCTCGGCTACTACCAGGTTGCGGTCGAACGGGAACGGGCGCGGCACCCGATGTTCGGCCCGGCCGCGGCGAACGTGAACCCGTGCGCGTTCTGGCCCGTCGAGCGCGCGGAACCGCCCGTGCGGGTGGGCGGTCCCGGCCCGGCGAACGTCCTGCTGGTGCAGAACCTCCGCGATCCGGCGACCCCGCTTTCGGGGGCACGGGAAACGCGGGCGGCCTTCGGGGCCCGCGCGCGGATGATCACCGTCGACGACGGCGGGCACGGCGTTTTCACCCGGGAAAACGCTTGCGGAAACGAAGCAGTGCTGGGCTATCTGCGTGACGGAGTCTTCCCCGCGGCGGACGGTGCCTGCCATTCTGGGCGTGGAGAGGTATCGATGGGGAAATGAGGGGAAGAATCATGAAAAGAATGGTGTTCTTCGCCGTGTCCGCGCTGGCGGCGATCCTGTTCGCCGCACCGGCGGCGTCCGCGCAGCCGGCACCCGCGGGCCCGGTCTGCATCACGGAGGCGATCTGGCTCTACGGGCTGGACGGGCGCACGATGTGCACGGCGGGGCCGACGCCGTCGATCACCCCGCCGCTGCCGGTCTACCGCGAAAGCAACGGCAGCCAGTTCGCCTGGTGCTTGTACTCCCAGCCGAACTACGTCTGGGAAGTGCTGCGGGTCCCGGCGTTTTCGCAGGCCAACGTCCAGGTGACGGTGGCCTCGGCGCGGCCCTGCTGAGCACCGGGGTCAGGTCAGGGCGGTGAGCAGCGCCCAGTAGCCGCCCCCGCCCACGACGACTCCCATCAGCAGCCCGGCCAGCACTTCGGGGGTGGTGTGGTCGCGCAGCGCGACCCGCGACCACGCCACCCAGGCGACCAGCACGGCGAGCAGCAGCAGCCATGGGCCGTACGTCAGCGTCAGCACCACGACGGCGGCCGACGCCACCGCGGCGTGGAGGGAGATCTTGAACTTCGCGCCGAACGTGATCGCGACGGCGACCACCAGGCTTGCCAGCATCGACGCGGCGAGGGCGATCAGCGCCGGGGGTGCGCCGCCCACGAGCAGCACGGCGAACCCCACGCCGAGCGACAGCCCGGCGAACAGCAGCGGGACCCGGCGCCCGGCCCGGTCCGTCACGTGATGGCCGTCCCACCTGCCCCGTTTCGCCCCGCGGACGATCAGCGCCATCGGCAGCAGCGAGCCGGTGACCGAGATCAGCAGGCCCCAGCTCAGCGCCGGAATCGGCCGATGGCCGGTGGCGGACCAGGCCACGGCGAGGGGCAGCGTGAGCACCCACACCCAGGGCGCCAGGATTTCGGTGGCTAACCGGGCGAAGCGCAGCACGGCGCGAACCTTATCCTGGTCTGCGTGAACTGGACTGTGGACGTCCCCGTCGACACACTGCCCGAGCTGCCGCCGCTCCCGCCCGAACTGCGGGCGCGGCTCGACAAGGCACTGGCGCTCCCGGCCGCGCAGCAGCCGGAGTGGCCCGATCCGGAGGCCACGCGCCGGGTCCGCGGCGTGCTGGAGAGCGTGCCGCCGATCACCGTCCCCGCCGAGATCGACCGGCTCAAGGACCGGCTGGCGATGGTCGCCCGCGGCGAGGCCTTCCTCCTGCAGGGCGGCGACTGCGCGGAGACGTTCGAGTCCAACACCGAGCCGCACATCCGCGCCAACCTGCGCACGCTGCTGCAGATGGCGGTCGTGCTGACCTACGGCGCGAGCCTGCCGGTGGTCAAGGTCGGCCGCATCGCCGGCCAGTACGCGAAGCCGCGCTCGGCCGCGACCGACGCGCTGGGTCTGCCGGTCTACCGCGGCGACATTATCAACTCGCTGGTCGCCAAGCCCGAGCTGCGCGTCCCGGACCCCGGCCGGATGATCCGCGCGTACGCGAACGCGGGCGCGGCGATGAACCTGGTCCGCGCCCTCACCGGCGCCGGCATGGCCGACCTGCACCAGGTGCACGACTGGAACAAGGACTTCGTCTCGTCGTCGCCGGCGGGAGAGCGCTACGAGCAGCTGGCCGGCGAGATCGACCGCGGCCTGCGGTTCATGAACGCCTGCGGCGTCACCGACACGTCGCTGCACTCGACCGAGATCTTCGCCAGCCACGAGGCCCTGCTGCTGGACTACGAGCGCGCGCTGCTGCGCCTGGACCAGGCCGACGCGAAGAACCCGAAGCTGTACAACCTGTCGTCGCACTTCCTCTGGATCGGCGAGCGGACCCGCCAGCTGGACGGCGCGCACATCGCGTTCGCCGAGCTGCTGGCCAACCCGATCGGGTTGAAGATCGGCCCGACGACCACGCCCGAGCAGGCCCTGGAGTACGTCGAGCGGCTCGACCCGCGCTTCGAGCCGGGCCGCCTGACGCTCATCTCCCGGATGGGCAACGGCAAGGTCCGCGAGGTGCTCCCGGCGATCGTGGAGAAGGTCGAGGCGTCCGGGCACAAGGTCATCTGGCAGTGCGACCCGATGCACGGCAACACCCACGAGTCGTCCACCGGGTACAAGACCCGCCACTTCGACCGGATCGTCGACGAGGTCCAGGGCTTCTTCGAGGTGCACAACAAGCTGGGCACCTACCCGGGCGGCATCCACGTGGAGCTGACGGGCGAGGACGTCACGGAGTGCCTGGGCGGCGCCCAGGAGATCTCGGACATCGACCTGTCGGGCCGCTACGAGACGGCGTGCGACCCGCGCCTGAACACGCAGCAGTCGCTGGAGCTGGCGTTCCTGGTCGCGGAGATGCTGCGCGGCTAGGCGCGGGCCAGCCCGGCCGTCCGGGCCAGGGTGATGGCTTCCGCGCGTCCCCTGGCGCCCAGTTTCACGCTGATCACCGACACCCGGTTGCGTACCGTCTTGGGCGCGATCCCGAGGCGGCGCGCGATCGCCGTGTCGGCGACGCCGCCGGCGGCCAGCGCCAGGATCTCCCGTTCCCGCGGGCTGAGTTCCGGCAGCGGGGCGGGGGCGAGCAGCAGGGCGGCGACGCGTTCGGCGATGCCGTCGCCGAACACGGCCGCGCCGGCCGCGACGTTGCGGATCGCGCGCACGACGTCCGCCGGTCCGGCGTGCGCGGGCAGGCAGCCGCGGACCCCGGCGCGCAGGGCGGCGGCGATGGTCGTGTCGTCGGCCGGCGCGGTGAGGGCCAGCACGGGCGCTTCGGCCTGCGCGGCCACGTCCGCGCCCAGCGCCAGGTCGAGCACCAGGACGTCCGGCCGGTGCCGCCGGACGGCCTCGGCCGCGCCCGTCTCCACCGCGGCGGCCACCGTCACGCCGGTGAGCCCCGCCCGCACCGCGAGCGGGCGCGCACCGGCCAGGACGACGGTCGTCACCCGCCGACCGGGATTGGCGGGCCCTGCCAGACGTTCTCGCGGCTGATCCGGCCGTCGCGGAACTCGCAGACGTGCAGCAGCCGGAACGTCACCCACTGCCCGGCGGGCGCGCCGGGGAACCCCTCGCCGGTCCGGCAGGTGACCCGGGCCTCGTCGACGAGGAAGCCGTCCCCGTACAGCCGGGAAACCGGCTCGATCCGCTCGTCCACCATCGCCGTGAACAGCTGCCGGTAGCGGTCGCGGATCGCCTCGGCGTCCCGCAGCTTCTCGACGGGGAACCCGACCGCGTCGTGCTCGGCGTCGTCGGTGAGCGTCGCGAGGATCGCGTCGAGGTCGTGCGCCGCCTCGGCCGCGAAGTGCGCGCCGAGGACCTTGTCCATCTCTTCCGGTGTCATGATCTCCCCCTCCTGGGATAATGCTATCGTGATGAGAGATCGTTCTCATGTCAAGGAGAGATTCTCACGATGAGCCGCGACAACCAGAAACAGCGCACCCGCACGGCGCTGCTCGACGCCGCGGCGGGCCTGATCCGCGAAGGCCGTCCGATGACGGTGGCGAACGTCGCCGAGGCGGCGATGGTCTCGACCGCGACGGCCTACCGGTACTTCCCGAACCCGCAGTCGCTGTGGTCGGAGCTGGCGGAGCGCTCGGCCGAGGGTGTCCACATCGAAGAGCTGGTCGGCCGCACGGGCGACGACCCGGCCGAGCGCATCGACGCGGTGATCCGCTACGTCGCGGACCTGCAGTTCGGCGACGAGGCGTACTGGCGGGCCCTGGTCCGGGCGAACCTCGACCGCTGGTTCGAGCAGGGCGGCGGTTCCCCGGAGGCCCCGGTCCGCGGCGAGAGCCGCATCCGCATGACCCGGCAGGCACTGGCGCCGCTCGAAGGCAAGCTCCCGCCGGAGGTGCACCGCAGGCTGACGATGGCGCTGATGCTGGTCTACGGCGCGGAGTCGCTGATCGTGACCCGGGATGCGTGCCACCTGGACCCCGAGGAGGCCACGGAGGTGATGCGCTGGGCCGCGCAGGCGCTGGTCAAGGCGGCCGGTGCGGAGGGGACGCCGGGCTGACGGACCCCCGCCGCGGTGTCATGAACGACTCGTTCACCTCGTCCGATGTCATGAACGAGTCGTTCATGACGTCCGGGTGCCGCCGGAAGCGCTGCCGGGTTCTCAGCAGGCGTCGAGGAGGCGGGCGGCCGACTTCAGGACCGCGTCCCGCAGGGAACCCACGTCCGGGACCGCCTCGCCGTTGGCCTGCAGGCCGACGTGGACCGCGTCGCGGTAGGTGGCCACCGCGATGCCGACCGCGTGCCGGGGAGCCAGTGGCACGAACGGGTACACCTCGGCCAGCCGGGCGCCGTCGAGGGACAGGCGGGCCGGGGGCAGCGGGACCGTCGTGATCACCAGGTCGAACAGCATCGGCGCGGCCCATCCCGCTGTGCGGGTGCCCAGGCGGTGCAGCAGCGGCGGGACGCTGTCGGCGAGCAGCGGCAGCGCTCCCGCGCCGCGGGCCGGGCCCGCCGCCTTGTTGCGGGTCATCGCCCGGCGGACCACCCGCAGCCGCTCGACCGGGTCGTCCTCGCCGACCGGCAGGTCGCACAGGTAGCCCGACAGCTTGTTGCCGCCGAGCTGGCCGGCGGCCCGGCCGCGCACGCTCACCGGGATCAGCGCGCGCAGCGTGCGGCCGTCGGCGCGCTGGCCGCGGTTGACCAGCCATTCGCGCAGCGCGCCGGACAGGATCGCCAGCACGACGTCGTTGGTCGTGCCGCCGTGCGCCTGGCGCACCCGGCGCAGCTCGGTCAGCGGCAGCCGCACGAACCCGAGCCGCCGCTCGGCCGACGGGGGCGCCGACACCGGGGACAGCGGCGGCCGCGCCGCCCGCACCACCGAGGAGGCGATGCCCGCCTGGTCCCACACCGAGCCCAACGCGTCCTTCACCGTGTCCAAAGGAGACCGTGGCGCCGGAACCGGCCGCGGTGACGCGGAGATCCGCTCCGGCAGCTTGACGCCGTCGAGCAGCCCGGACGCGACCGCGTACGCCCCGGCGCCGTCGGTGAGCGCGTGGTGCAGCTTCAGCAGCAGCGCGAACCGGCCGTCCGGCAGCCCGGTGACCAGGGTCAGCTGCCACAGCGGCCGGGACGTGTCGAGCGGCTCGGCGATCCAGCGCGACGCGTACGTCGTCAGCGGGTCCGGCTCGTACAGCGAGCTGAGCACGACGTGGTGAATGTGGTCCGCCGCAACGAAATGGGGGTCGTCGGCCCAGCTGGCCGAACCCGGCGGGAACAGTTCCGCGCGCGCCCGCTGGCGCAGTTTCGGCAGCCGGGCGGCGCGATCGGCCAGCAGCGCGGTGAGGGCCGCGGGATCCACCGGGCCGCGGGCGGTGAACGTGAGCACCGCCCCCATGTGCATCGGAGAGGTTTCGCTTTCCAGGCACAGGAAAGCGACGTCGAGTGCGCTGAGCGGCGAGCCTGCCATGAGCGACCTTCCGGATTCGCGGGTGTGCACGGCCACGTGCGTCAGGAGGAAATCCACTGCACCAGCCGGACATGACGGGCGGGTGGTCGAAGTGTTTCCACGACGCTAACTACCCACCCCATTCATCCATTCGAGATACCCCGGGGTGCGGTGCCCGGAGTCACAGATCAAAAAGGATTCACTCGGCCGGGCCGGTTTCGGGCTGCTCCGCCCGCACGACGGCGGGCCCCCATTCGGGGGTGAGCGCCACCTGCTTGCCGACGCGGCGCACCGGCAGGCCGTTCGCCTGCCGCTTGTCCAGCCCCGGCCAGAGCTCCGCGGCGTCCTTCGCCGCGGCCCGGATCGCGCCGCCGTCGAGGGTGGTGCGGGTTTCCGGGATGTCGCGGTCGCGCCACTGCACGACCAGCTTCAGCGGGCCGGCCGGCGGCAGCGGCCACAGGAACACCTCGTGCTCGACGGCGAAGCGCGTGCCGCCGGCGGGCTGGGCCCGCAGCACCGGGCTTTCGGGCTCGGACGCCGAGGGCACCGAGATCGTCTCCGAGCTGGCCCGGCTGCCGTCGGCGTAGAGCACGCCGATCAGCAGGGCGTTGTAGTCCGGCTTCCGCCGGTGGTCGATCAGGCCCTCGGCCGGGTCGTCGAGGAGGCTGTCCCGGGAGTACACCGTGACGCGCAGGGTCAGCGCCTCCGGCCAGACCTCGATGGCGCGCAGCGCGATGATCGTGCGATCCGAGCGGCCCAGCGGCTGCGCCCACGGCAGCACGGCCGGGACGATGTACTCGCGCGGGGCGTCGGTCCAGTGCCGTCCGTTGAACGCGTACAGCTCCTGCTCCGGCACGGGGAAGAGGGGACGCTCACGGGGACCGCCGGTGAAGAAGCTCATCGGACGGCCCGCGACGCAGGGTCCGGCACCATGCGCCCACGGTAGGACACCGGCGCGAGAATTGCGGCCCCCGATCGGGCGTACGGCCCTTGCTTCCCGGCATCCGGGAGCAAGGGCCGTACGGAGCGTGACCATCAGGTACCGCCACTGCAACCGCCGCCGGGCTCCGGACGGAATGTCGTGAATGACTCATTCATGTCGTCTGACCTGGAGCCACCGATCGGCGTGTGCCGAAGGGCACCTTCGGTGCATGTGACGTAAGCAAGGTGCCCTTCAGTGCACGTCCCGGCCCACCCGTAGGGTGCCCGGGTCGGCCCGGTGACCGTGCCCGCCGCCGGTCCGCGGTCGTGAGTGGTAATTCGCGTTAGAACCCTCATTACCACTCACGACCAGCTGCGGCAGACCACCCAACCCGGTGATCCGCTGAGTCCTTCACGGCACCACGGCACGCTCACCGCGGCCGCCGGTCAGTCGCTCAGCTTGAGCTCCCCGTTCGCCCGCGCCTGCTTGTCGAGCTCCTTCTCGGTCGGCTTGCCCATGGCGTCCATCAGCTGCCGGGCCAGGCCGAGACCGGTTCCGCCGAGCGACAGCGCCTTGGCGAACATGTCCGACATGCCGTCGGCGCCGTTGAGCACGACCATGTGGTCGACGTTGCCGAACGCGCTCGCGCCCGCCTCGACGATCTCCGGCCAGCGCTCGGCCAGCTGCTGCGCGACGACGGCTTCCTGGTTCTCCGCCAGCGCCGCCGCGCGGGCCTTGATCGCGTCCGCCTCGGCGAGACCCTTCGCCCGCGCCGCCTCCGCTTCGGCGAGGCCGCGGGCCTTCGCGGCTTCCGCCTCGGCCAGGCCGCGGGCCTTGGCCGCGGCCGCCTCCGCCTCACCGGTCGCCCGGGTCGCGCCCGCCATCGCCTCGGCACGGGCCTTCGTCGCCTGCGCCTCGGCCTCGGCGGCCGTCTTGACGCGGGTCGCGTCCGCGGCGGCCCGCAGCTCGGTCTCCTTCGCCTCGGCCTGTGCCTTGGCGATCGACGCGTCACGGGCGGCGTCGGCCGTGGTCCGCGTGTCGTAGGCCTTCGCGTCGGCCGGCTTGCGGACCTGCGACTGCAGCCGCTGCTCGGCCAGCGCCGCTTCCAGTTCCGCCGCCCGCGTCTCCTGGACGACGACCTCCTGCCGCGCGGTCGCCTCGGCCAGCGGGCCGGACTGCGACGCCTTCGCCCGCGCCTGGTCGACCTCGGCCTGGTAGCCGGCCTGCTGGATCTGGCTTTCGCGGACCGCCGCGGCCTTCTTCGCGGCGGAGACCTGCTCGACCTCGGCGGCCTCCTGGTCGCGCTGCGCCTCGGCGATCCTGGCCGCCGCGGCCACCGCGGCGGCGTGCGGCTTGCCCAGGTTGAGGATGTAGCCGGACTCGTCCTCGATCTCCTGGATCTGCAGCGAGTCCACGATCAGCCCGAGCTTGATCATCTCGTTCGCCGAGGACTGCCGGACCTCGCCGGTCAGCGCGTCCCGGTTGTGGATCATGTCCTCGATGGTCAGCCCGCCGACGATCGAGCGCAGGTGGCCGGAGAACAGCTCGTGGATCGTGTCGTTCATGCCCTTCTGCTGGTCGAGGAACCGGCGGGCGGCGTTGGCGATCGAGGCGTAGTCGTCGCCGACCTTGTAGATGACGACGGCCCGCACGGTGACCGGCAGGCCCTGCTTGGTCACGCAGGAGACCTGCAGGTTGACGCCGCGGGTGTCCAGCGACAGCCGCCGGGCGGTCTGGAACCCGGGAATGACGTTCACCCCGCGCCCGGTGACGATCTTGAAGCCCAGGCTGTCCGCGGTCTCGGCCCGGTCGACGCGGACCCCCAGCCCGGAGATGATCAGGGCCTCGTTCGGTTCGGCGACCTTGTACAGCAGCCGCAGCACGCCGAAGACCAAGATCAGCGCGGCGATGACCCCGCCCGCCGCGACCAGCAGGATTTCCACGAGGCTCATGGCACCGACCCCCTCGCTTTTCTGTTGTGGGTGTGTTGGTGCCTCTTCCACGCCGTCAGCGGGTCAGCGGTTGCCACCGTTCGACGTAAACCGTCCGCGGGGGCTCGAAGTCGACCACCAGCACCTGCGTGCCGGGGCTGAACGTCTCCTCCGCGTTCGCCGGGTACGCGTAGAACGCCTCCGTGCCGCCGCGGACGTTGAGCAGGACCTCGCCGATGAGGCCGGGGCCGATCGTGCCGGACACGCGGCCGCGGCTGCCGATCATCCGCCGAAGCCCTTCAGCTTCACCTTCGAGCCCTTCTGCACGAACGTGCCCGGCTGGGGGTCTTGCTCGAAGACGAAGTCGAAGCCGCCGCGGCCGCCCCTGCCGTCGCGGTCGGCCTTGAGCCCCGCCTGCTCGAGGATCTTCTGCGCGTCGCCGAACGGGCGGAACCGCACGTCCGGGACCTGGACGGCGTTGTTGACGAACACGCCGATCCGCTTGGCCTTCGCCTGCGCACCCGACGGCGGGTCGGTCCGGGTGACCGCACCGGCCGGGACGTCCTGCTTGAACTCCTCGCCCGCCTGGAACGGCTCGTAGCCTGCCTGCTGCAGCAGCTGGAACGCCTCGTCCTTGGACCGGCCGGTGACGTCCGGGACCGGCGGCAGCGGGATCGGGCCCTTCGACACGATGATCGTGACCTGGCCGCCGATGTTGAGCTGGCTGCCCGCGGCGGGCTCGGTGCGGATCACCGCGCCCTGCGGCACCTCCGCGTCGTAGTCCTCGGTGCCGCGCACCGGCGTCAGCTTCGACGTCTTGATCGCCTGCTCGGCGTCGGCCACCGCGGTGCCCGGCCGGATGTCCGGCACGGTCGGGCGGCCCTTCGACAGCACCACCGCCACCGTCGAGTTCGGCGCCAGCCGGGTGCCCTCCGGCGGGTCGGCGCGCAGCACGGTGTTGGACGGCGCCGTGTTGTCGAACTCCTGGCTGAACTGCGGGGTCAGCTTCGCCGCCCGCAGCGCGTCGCCCGCCGCGGCCTGGTTCAGCCCGACCAGCGTCGGCACCGTCGCGGTCTTGTCGCCGCCGGTGTCGGTGAGGATGAACGCGAACGCCCCGATCAGCCCGCCGAACAGCAGCACCGCGGCGGCGATCAGGGCGATCCGCTTCCGGTTGTCCCGGGGTTTCTCCGGCGACGGCTCGCTGCGGCGCCTCGGCGGCGCCGGGGGCGGCGGCACCGGTGCGGCGGCCGCGGGAACGGCGTGGGTCAGCGCCCGCGTCGGGTGGGGCCGGTGCACCGGCATCGTCTTCTCGGTGTCGGGCACCTGCGGGATCCGCGGCAGCGTCCGCTCGGTGTCGGCCAGGTCGTCCTGGGCGTGGGCGGCCGGGATCGGCACGGACACCGGCAGCAGCCCCAGCTGCGCGCGCACCGCCGTCAGTTCGAGGAGGAACTCGCCGGCGTCGGCCGGGCGCAGCTCCGGGTCGCGCCGCGTCGCGCGCGTGATCAGGTCGTCGAGGGCGGGCGGCAGGTCCGGGCGCAGCGTGCCCGGCCGCGGCACGTCGTCGTTGACGTGCCGGTACGCCACGGAAATCGCGGTGTCGCCGGTGTAGGGCACCTGCCCGGTCAGCATTTCGTACAGCAGGATGCCTGCGGAGTAGACGTCGCCGCGCGCGGACGCCGAGCCGGTCGCGACCTGCTCGGGCGACAGGTAGGCGACCGTGCCGAGGATGACGCTCGAACTCGTCGTGCCCGCGCTCGCCACGGCCCGCACCAGGCCGAAGTCGGCGACCTTCACCACGCCGCCGGTGTGCGGCCCGGACCGGCCGATGAGCACGTTCTCCGGCTTGACGTCGCGGTGCACCAGTCCCGCCCGGTGCGCGGCCGCCAGCGCCGACAGCACCGGCTCGGCCACGCTCAGCGCCAGCGCGACGTCCAGCGGGCCCTTCTCGGCCAGCAGGTCACGCAGGGTCCCGCCGTCCACCAGCTCCATCACCAGGAAGGCCAGCCCGGACTCCGCACCCTGCGGCAGGTCGAACCCCTGGTCGTGCACCGCCACGACGTGCGGGTGGTGCAGCTGGGCCGCGGACTGCGCCTCCCGCACGAACCGGTCCACGAACGAGCGGTCGTCGGCGAACCGCGGGTCCATGATCTTGATCGCGACCGGACGGTCCAGCCGGGTGTCGGTCCCCCGGTAGACGGACGACATTCCGCCGTGGGCGAGCAGCCGGTCCACCCGGTAGCGCCGCTCGAGAAGCGTGCCGACCAGGCTGGGGTGGGTGCGTGTCACAGGTATGAATCGTACGGAACCGCACACGCCCGGTGGAGGAGACCTCGCGGGTCACCCGTGCGTACTAGCGGGTGAGGGGACGGAATGTGGCACAGTGTCACGTGTGAGTGGGATTCCTGTCGCCGAAGACGTCCTCGACGCCGCCATTGCGGTCCTGCCCCTGCCGGAGGTGGCGGCCGTTCTCGGGACCTCGGCCAACAAGGTCCGTCAGATGCTGCGCGACGGGCAGCTGATCGCGTTCAAGCGTGCCGGGGAACTGTGCGTGCCCAGCGACTTCTTCGTCAAGGACGGCATCGTCAAGGGCCTGTCCGGGACGATCACGGTGCTCGCCGACTCCGGCTTCTCGCGCACGGAGATGCTGCGCTGGCTGTTCACCGCCGACGAGACGCTGCCGGGCAGCACCCCCATCAACGCGCTGCGCACCAGCCACGGCACCGAGGTCAAGCGCCGCGCCCAGGCGATGGCGTTCTGACCTGCGCAGACAGCTGACCGCGGCGACGAGCTGAACGGCCGCGGCCGCGGTGAGGCACGCCGGGAGCGACCACGCGGCGAGCGGGCCGGCGAGGGCCGCGCCCGCGGCCAGCCCGGTGATCTTCACGCTCGCCGCCGTCGTGAACACCTGTGCCCGGACGCGCTCGGGTGCTTCCCGGTGGCGGATCGCGAACAGGGCCGTGAGCTGCGGGCCTTCGGCGAATCCGGCCAGCACGGCGGCCACGAGCAGCAGTGTGACGTCGCGGGCCGCGGCCGCGAGCAGGCAGCTCGCCGCGAGGAGCAGCGTGCTCAGCCAGACGGTCCGGTCCGGCGGCCACGGCAGGGGTTTCTTCGCGAGCACCGCGTTGGCCAGCAGGGAAGCCACGGCCAGGACGGTCAGCAGCAGCGCGCCGTCCGCGGGGCCGCGCAGGTGGGCCGCGCCGAGCAGGGGGTAACAGACGGTGACCATGCCGGCGCCCGCGCAGGAGATCGTGGACGCGATCGTGGCCCGTCCCGGAGCCGGGTCTTCTGCCGCGGGCGCGGCCGCTTCGGGAGCCGCCAGGCCACCGGTGTGGCCACGGCGACGAGCGCGACGGCCACCGCGAGCCCGGCGGGCCCGCCGAGCAGCCCGGCCAGCCCCGGTCCGGCCAGCGCCGCCGCGGTGAACGTCATGGCGTCGAAGCGGCTCGCGCCCGGGAGGTCCGGCCCGGCGACCGCGGGAAGCTGGGCGGTCCAGCCGCCCGCGATGGCGGGGTTGAGCAGGCCGGTGACGACGGCGAGCGCGACGGCCACGGCGAGCGGCAGGTGCCCGAACACGGCCGCGACCAGCGCGATCCCGCCCGCGTAGCCGCCGAGGGCGACGGCGAGCAGCCGTCCGGGAGCCGGGCTGCGGTCGAGCAGCGCCCCGAAGACCGGCCCGCCGATCGCGGCCGCCGCGGTCAGCCCGGCGAGCAACGCGGAACCGGCGTGCGGTCCCGTGGCGAGTCCCAGCAGCAGCAAGGCGGGGCCGGACAGCTCGTCACCGGTCCGGGCGAGCGTGGCTCCGGCAAGGTAGCCCACGTAACGTCTTGCCATGGACAAGACGTTACAGTGGGGTATGGCCTTTCCGCACCGGGATTCCGTGCAGCGCGCTGCCGACCTGCTGAACGTCCTGCTTCCCGAGCCCGACCCGGCGGCGGTCGCGCGGGTGCTGCGCGACCACGGCGAGACCGGCGTCGAGCTGTCCGCCGCGGACGTCGAGGAACTGCGTGCGGCGGCGGAGGAACTGCGTGAAGTGTTCGCGGCGCCCGACGTGGCTTCGGCGGCCGCGGTGCTCAACCGGCTCTTCGCGGCGTACGCGAGCCCGCCGCGGCTGACCGACCACGAAGACGGCTACGGCTGGCACCTGCACGCCGACGCGGCCGACAACGGGCCGTGGGGCGCGTGGTTCGTGACGTCTTCGGTGCTGGGCCTGGCGTCCCGGCTGGCCGAACGCCAGGCGCTGCCGGGCGGGCTGTGCGCGTCGCCGTCCTGCGGGAAGCCGTTCGCGCACACCGGCGGCGGCAGCACCCGGCGGTACTGCTCGGCCCGGTGCGCGACGCGGGAACGGGTCGCCGCGCACCGGGGCCGCCGGTGAAGCTCAGCCGTTGGTCTTGTCGCGCCAGGCGATCCAGGACTTGAGGGCGTCCAGGTCGTAGTCCGGGCCGCCGACGCCGACGGTGAACGTCGTGACGCCCAGCTCCAGGAGCTTCGGGCCCAGCTCGTCCGGGTCGCCCTGCACGCCGCAGGAGCGCTCGATCTCGCCCGGGTCGCGGCCGACGTCCGCGCAGTGCTGGTCGAGGATCTTGACCTTGCGGCCGACGACCTCCGGGTCGCCGAAGCCGTGCCAGATGTCGCCGTGCTTGGCCACCAGCTTGAGCGTCTTCTTCTCGCCGCCACCGCCGATGAGGACCGGGATCTTGCGGGTCGGCGCCGGGTTCAGCTTGCCCAGCCGCGACTCGATCCGCGGCAGCGCCTCGGCGAGGTCGTCGAGGCGGCCGCCCGCGGTGCCGAACTCGTAGCCGTACTCCTGGTAGTCCTTCTCGAACCAGCCGGAGCCGATGCCGAGGATGAGCCGCCCGCCGGAGATGTGGTCGACCGTGCGGGCCATGTCGGCCAGCAGCTCGGGGTTGCGGTAGCTGTTGCAGGTGACGAGCGCGCCGATCTCCACCCGCGACGTCGACTCCGCCCACGCGCCGAGCATCGTCCAGCACTCGAAGTGCAGGCCGTCGGGGTCGCCGTAGAGCGGGTAGAAGTGGTCCCAGTTGAAGATGATGTCGGCGCCGAGGTCCTCGGCGGCCGACGCGGTGCGCCGGATGGTGTCGTAGTCGGCGTGCTGCGGCTGGAGCTGCAGGCCGATCCGGATCGGTCGAGAGGTCATGATCGCAGCCTACGACCGCCGCGGAACGTCTCGCGCGCCCATGTCGCGGCCAAGGGTGGCAGCGCCACTGCCAGCCTCCGCCGCTTCGGCACGACCGCCCGCCGCGTCAGGACGTCGTAGTCCAGCGCGACGATCTCGTCGAGGATGCCCTCGTACAGCGTCAGCGCCGTCCGCACGCACGGCCGCGCTTCCGGGCGCAGCGACGAGACCCCGGCTTCGGCCCGCCGGTACACCGCCCGCGTCCGCGCGACGAAGTACGCCAGTGCCGCCCGGATCCGCGGGTCGGGCCGCCGCTGCTCCAGCAGCGAGCGCGAGACGCCGAACGCGGCCAGCTCCGCCAGCGGCAGGTAGAGGCGGCCGCGGTCGAGGTCCTCGCCGATGTCGCGCAGGAAGTTGGTCAGCTGGAACGCCTCGCCCAGCGCGATCGCGCCCGGCTCGGCGTCGGCGAGCGGGCCGGTCGTGCCGAAGACCGGCAGCATCTGCAGCCCGATCACCGCGGCCGAGCCGTACATGTACTCGCCGAGGTCGGCGAAGGTCTCGTACTCGAGCGGCTTGAGGTCCATCCGCATGGACTTCAGGAACGCGTCGAACAGCTCACGCCGGATGCCGTACCGCCGCACGGTGTCGGCCAGCGCCACCAGCACCGGCTCGGCCGGGTCGCCGCCGTCGAAGACGACGTCGAGCATGGCGCCGACCCGATCGAGCGAAGCCGCCGGGTCGCTGCCCGGTTCCGGGTTGTCGACCAGCTCGTCGGCCATCCGCGCGAACCCGTACAGCGTGTGCGCCGCGGGCCGGGCCCGGGCGGGCAGCAGCCGCGTCGCGAGGAAGAACGTGCGCCCGTAGTGGGCGTTGATGCGGCGGCATTCGGTGTAGGCGGCGCGCAGGGCCGGCTCGGTGATGCCCGCGGCGTCGAGTTCGTTCACCGGCCGGTGATCCTTTCCGCTGCCAGTCGTCCGGAGATGAGCACCGGCGGGATGCCGACGCCGGGAGTGGTGCCGCTGCCGGCCAGCACGACGTTGCCCGCCGCGCGGACCAGGTTCGCCGGCCGGAACGGGCCGGTCTGCGCGAACGTGTGCGCCAGCGAGAACGGCGTCCCGGCCGCGAGCCCGCGGGCCGCCCAGTCCGCCGGGGTGATCGTCTCGTCGACGGTGAACTCGCTGCCGAACCCGGTCAGCCCCCGGGCCTCCAGAGTCCGCAGCAGCTCTTCGCGGTACGGGCCGCGCAGGTGGTCCCAGTCGATCCGGCCGCTGCGCAGGTTCGGCGCGGGCGCGAGCACCGAGACGATCTCGCCGCCGTCCCCGGCCAGTCCCGGGTCGGTCGCCGTCGGCCGGGTGACCAGCAGCGACGGGTCGCTCATGAGCTTGCCTTCGCGGATGATCTCGGCGAACGTCCGCTCCCAGGCCCGGCCGAAGAAGATCGTGTGGTGGCCGAGATCCCACTTCCGGGTGGTCCGCCCGTGCAGGACCACGGCCGAAGGCGAGTAGCGCAGCGGCAGCGGACGGCGGGGCCGCGCGCCGAGGAGCCGGTACGCCGTGCCCAGCTCGGTGGCCAGCACGACGGCGTCGCAGGCGATCCGCTCGCCCGAGCGCGTGCGCACCGCGCGGACCCGCGACGCCACCCGCTCCAGCCACGCGGCCTCGGTGCCGAACCGCACGTCGGCGCCCGCCCGGGAGGCCGCGGCGGCCATCGCCCGGCCGATCTCGCCCATCCCGCCTTCGGGGAAGTACACGCCGCCGACGGTGTCCATGTAGGCGATGACGCCGTAGGCGCCGATCGCCCGCGCCGGGTCGAGACCGGCGTAGAGCGCCTGGAACGAGAACAGCCGCCGGACCCGCTCGTCGAGCAGGTAGCGGCCGACGCGCGGGCCGAGCCTGCCGAACCCGCCCAGCGCGGCCAGCTTCGCCAGCTCCGGGCGGGCGAGGTCGAGCGGCGAGTCGAAGTTCGCCGCCAGGAAGTGGTCCTTCTGCACCGCGTACAGCTCGGTGAGCCAGCGCCGCAGCGCCCGGTAGCCCGCCGCTTCGCGCGGACCGGCGAAGGCGCGGATCTCGGCTTCCATCGCGTCGCCGTCGGTGTGCAGGGCGAGCGAGCTGCCGTCGGCGAACCGCGCCCGGTACGCCGGGTCGAGCCGGGTCAGGCGCAGGTGCTTGCCCAGCGGCTCGCCGACCGCGGCGAACGCCTCGTCCAGCAGCTCCGGCATGGTGAGCACGCTCGCGCCGGTGTCCACGGCGTTGCCGCCGAAGCGCTGCTGCCCGGCCCGCCCGCCCGGGCTGTCGGCCTGCTCCAGCAGCGTGACCCGCCGTCCCGCGCCGAGCAGGTGCAGGGCCGCCGAGAGCCCGGCCAGCCCGGCCCCGATGACGACGACGTGCTCGGCGTGAGCGTCGATCGTCCGCACGTCAGTACGTCCGCTGGGTGGCCTTGGCGACCAGCCCGGTCAGCGCCGCGGGCGCGGGCTCGGCCAGGTGCGCGCGCTCCAGCGTGGCCAGCGCCGCGGTGGTCAGCTCGTCGATCCGCCGCTCGACCGCGTCGACCGCGCCGACCTGCTGCAGCGCCATCCGGACGGTCTCCACGCCCTCGTCGGACAGGTCCGCGTCACCGATCGCGTCCGCGATCACGGTGGCCGCGGCCTGCTCGCCCTTCTCGGCGGCCAGCTGCAGGCCGAGCGCCACGAGCAGGGTCCGCTTGCCCTCGCGCAGGTCGTCGCCCGCGGGCTTGCCGGTGACCGACGGGTCGCCGAACACGCCCAGCAGGTCGTCCCGCAGCTGGAACGCGACGCCGACCTCGCCGCCGAACTCCAGCAGCGTGGCGATCAGCTCGGGCGAGGCCCCGGCCAGCGCGGCGCCCAGGTGCAGCGGCCGCTGCACGGTGTAGGCGGCGGTCTTGAGCTTGTCGATCTTCAGCGCGGCCTCGACCGAGGCGTCGCCGGTGGCCTGCGTGCGGACGTCGAGGTACTGCCCGGCGAGCACCTCGGTGCGCATCGCGCGCCAGGCCGGGCGGGCCGCGGCGAGCGTCCCGGCGGGCAGCGGCGCCTCGGCGAACATGTCGTCGGCCCAGGCCAGCGCCAGGTCGCCGACGAGGACCGCGGTGGCCAGGCCGAACGTCGAGGGCGAGCCGAGCCAGCCCTGGTCGGCGTGCAGCTTCGCGCCCGCGATGTGCACGGTCGGGAAGCCGCGGCGGGAATCGGAGGAGTCGATCAGGTCGTCGTGGATCAGCGCGCACGCCTGGATCAGCTCCAGGCTGGCGACCGCCTGCAGCACGCCCTCGGCGTCCGGGCCCGCCGGGTCGCCGCCCGCGCCGCGCCAGCCCCACCAGGCGAACGTCGGGCGCAGCCGCTTGCCGCCGTTCAGCACGAACCCGCGCAGCGCGTCGATCCCCGCGGCCACGGTCGGCTCGGTGTCCAGGATCGCCGCGCTCGCCCGGTCGAGGAACCCGGCCAGCGCGCGCTCGACGTGGGCGGGCAGCTCGGCGTCGGCGTACATGAGGCCATCCTCGCCGAACCCGCGCGCGGGCGGTCGGCCGGGGCACCCCGGATGTGGCGAATCAGACTGCCGGCGCGGGAGCCCAGAACGGGCCCGTCAGGCCCGCCTCGGCGAAGTACGCGACCGCGTCGTCCGGCTCGCGCCGGGCGTACCCGCGCTCCAGCCTGCCCGCGTACCAGCCGCGCGCGAGCCGCCAGAGCGTGACCAGGTCCAGCACCGATCCCTTGGCGTGCCCGGTTTCCGCCAGCCAGGCGTCCACACAGGACTCACAGCAGAAGAGGCGCTGGTTCGCGCACGTGTGCAGCACGTCGTCCCACATCCGCGCCGCGGGCACCAGGAAGTGCGCGACCTGGACGCCCTCGGGCGGCACTGTGCGGTTCACCACCAGCGCGTGCGGCTGCCCGCAGCCGGGACAGCGCGTCGCGACGAGCACCTCCGGCTCGGCGTCGACCAGGTGCGGGATGGCGAACGAGTCCCACGCGCAGCCGCCCCACCACAGCGTGTGCGCGCCCATCACGGAGAAGCCGAACGACCGCGCGGCGAACGGATGGGCCAGGACGACGTGCTCGCACTCGTCGAGCACGAGGTGGTGGGCGCCGGCGAGGCGGTGCAGGGCCTGCTTCGCGACGGCCAGCGACCCGCCCGCGGCGTCGGCCAGCTCCGGCGCGGTCGGAGCGCGGCCGTGGCGGGCGAAGGCGCGGTAGACCGCGAGGCGCACGTCCTCGTCCCAGCTCGCGTCGTCGGCCCGCATCACCGCAGTTTAGTCCTCGAAGGTGACTCGAATGACTGTCTCGGGACGCGGACGGGGGCTCCCGCATGCCGGGCACTGGCCCTTAACATGCGGATATGACGTCGGTGATCGAGCGGTTGCGAGGAGACGGGCCGAAGTTCTCCATCGAGTTCTTCCCACCCCGGGACACGGCGGACGAGGCCGTCCTGTGGAAGGCGATCCGGGAACTCGAGCCGTACGACCCGGCCTACATGTCGATCACCTACGGTGCGGGCGGCTCCAGCCGCGACGGCACGATCCGCAGCATCGCCCGCGTCGCGACCGAGACGACGCTGGTGCCGATGGCGCACCTGACCGCGGTCAACCACTCCGTCGCCGAGCTGCGCAACGTGATCGGCTGGTACGCCTCGGTCGGCGTCCGCAACATCCTCGCCCTGCGCGGCGACCCGCCGGGCGACGTCTACGGCGAGTGGATCCCGCACCCGGAAGGCCTGACCTACGCCGAAGAGCTGGTGCAGCTGGTGCGCTCGCTGGGCGACTTCTGCGTCGGCGTGTCGGCCTACACCTACGGCCACCCGCGCTCACCCGACCTGGAGACCGACACGAAGTACCTGGTCCGCAAGCTGCGCGCGGGCGCGGACTTCGCGATCGCCCAGCTGTTCCACGACGCCGAGGACTTCCTGCGGCTGCGCGACCGGGTGGCCGCGACCGGCTGCGACGTCCCGGTCCTGCCCGGCGTCATGCCGCTGACCACGCCGCGGACCCTGCAGACGACGATCAAGCTGTCGGGCGCGCCGGCCCCGCGCAAGCTCCTGGACCGGCTCGAACCGCTGGCCGGCGACCCCAAGGCGTTCCGCGCGGCGGGCATCGACGTGATCACCGAGCTGTGCGAGCGGCTGATCGCCGAGGGCGTGCCGAACCTGCACTTCTACACGTTCAACCGCTCGAAGGCCACGCGCGAGGTGATTGCCCGGCTCGGACTAGTCCCGGCTCGTGCCTAAGTCCGTACCACTGGGTACCTGTGGACCGGTACGGTGCGGCCCATGGCTTCTTCTGCTTCCGAAGGCGTGCACGAAATCTGTGACCGCTACGTCGACGACTACGCGGCCGCGGACCCGGTCGCGGCGACCGCCGGCGGCATCGCCGGGCACGACCACCGGCTGACCGACTACTCGGCGGACGGCTACGCGGAGCGCGCCGGCCTGGCCGCGCGTGCGCACGCCGCCGTCTCCGCCGCCGAGCCGCGCGACGCCGCGGAACGGCTGGCCAAGGCCGTGTTCACCGAGCGTGTCGGCCTGGAGCTGGAGATCCACGAGGCCGGCCTCGACGTGGCGAGCCTCAACACCATCTCCAGCCCGGTGCAGGAGCTGCGAATGGTGTTCGACCTGATGCCGCTGGAGTCCGAGCAGGACTGGTCGGTCGTCGCCGCCCGGATCGGCGAGGTCCCCCGCGCACTCGCGGGCCTCCGCAGCGGCCTGCTGACGGCGGCCGACGCGGGACGTGTCTCGGCGCTGCGTCAGGTCGCGAAGGTCGCGGAGCAGTGCGAGACGTGGGCCGGTCTGAAGGAGGAGAAGGGCTACTTCACCGAGCTGGTCGGCGGCGCGTCCGGGCAGAGTGACGCGCTGAAGGCGGACCTCGCGCACCGCGCGCGGGCCGCGGACGAGGCGTTCGCGGAGTTCGCCGGGTTCCTGCGCGCCGAGCTGGCCCCGAAGGCCCCGGTCAAGGACGCGGTCGGCGAGGACGCCTACCGACTGTGGTCCCGCTACTTCGTCGGCGCGGCGCTGGACCTGCGCGAGGCGTACGAGTGGGGCTGGGCGGAGTTCGCCCGGATCGAGGCGGAGATGCGCGCGGTCGCCAACCGGATCAAGGCGGGCGCGACCCCGGCCGAGGCGGCGGCGGTGCTCGACGCCGACCCGCGGTACCGCATCCGCGGCCGCGCGGAGTTCGAGGCGTGGATGCAGCGCCTGTCCGACGGCGCACTGGAGTCGTTGCGCGGCAAGCACTTCGACATCTCCGACCGCGTGATGGCCCTGGAGTGCCGGATCGCCCCGCCGGGCGGCGGCGTCGGCGCGTACTACACGGGCCCGAGCGAGGACTTCAGCCGTCCCGGGCGCATGTGGTGGTCCCTGCCCGCGGGCCGCGAGGAGTTCATCACCTGGCGCGAAACGAGCACGGTGTACCACGAGGGAGCCCCGGGCCACCACCTCCAGATCGCGACGGCGGTCGACCAGTCGGCGGGGCTGAACAAGTACCAGCGCCTCCTGGCGTTCACCTCGGGCCACGCGGAGGGCTGGGCGCTATACGCGGAGCGCCTGATGGAGGAACTGGGCTACCTCTCCGACGACGGCGACCTGCTGGGGATGCTCTCGGAGCAGCTGTTCCGCGCGGCCCGCGTGGTGGTGGACCTGGGCATGCACCTGGAACTGCCGATCCCCGCCGGAACGGGCTTCCACGAGGGTGAGCGCTGGACGCCCGACCTGGGCCTGGAGTTCATGCTGACCCGCACGATCACCGACCAGGCCCACATCCGCGACGAGATCGACCGCTACCTGGGCTGGCCAGGCCAGGCCCCGGCGTACAAGATCGGCGAGCGCCTCTGGCTGACGGCACGCGCGGAGGCCCAGGCACGGGCGGCGGGATCGTTCGACATCAAGAGGTTCCACACGGAGGCCTTGAAGATGGGCGGCATGGGGCTCGACACCCTGCGGGAGCAGCTGGCCCACCTGGACTGAGGTGCATCCGGTGCAGTGAAAGGGTCTTTCCTCGCGTCAGACGCAAGGAAAGACCCTTTCCTCACGCGTGGGTCCCAGCGTCGAGCGAACGCGTCCCGTAGCGGGCACTGCCGGCTCCGGTGGTCAGTGCCCAGTAGCGGTCCCCGAAGGACCAGTGCCACCACTCCGTCGGGTAGTTCACGAAACCCGCGGTCTTCAGTGCCTGCCCCAGGATCCGCCGATGGGTGCGCGCTTGCTCGCCGATCCCGGCGGCGTCGGTGTAACAAGCTCCGCCGCTGTCCTCGGGAGTGGCGTTCATGGGTGTTCCCAGTTCCAGCTCACGGCCGTCCGCGTCGGCGAGCGTCAGATCCACCGCCGCGCCCGCGCTGTGCGGCGCGATTTCCGGGGGCGACACGAAGCGGCTCGCCGCCGAGCGGATCTGCTCGCCGGACCATTCCGGCTGCCCGGCGCGCAGTTTCGCCGCGTAGTCGTCGAAATAACGGCGTTGCAGCTCAGGAGGGCGATAGCCCTCGACCACCAGGAACCGCAGCCCGCCGGGAAGCCGGTCCTGTGCCTCGAGAAGCCGCTCCAGCACTCCCGCCCGCAGGTAGTGGAAAGCGTCCGAGTCCTTCTGCTTCCGTGAGTCCACCAGGAGCCTGCCGCCGGTCCGGATGTCGATCAGCGGTTCGCCGCACTCGCGGACGGGAACGGCCGACACCCGTGGATCTGCCATCAGGACGATCTCGCTCATCCCGCGAGCATGGCACCGGAAATCCCGTCGCGCCCCGGCACCCTGATCGGCTAGCTTGCTCCCGTGCGCCGGATTCTCTTCGTCACCCCACCGCCCCGCGCCTGAGCGGGGTGGTCCCTCGCCGCGTGGCCGACCAGGCCCGCGGCCGCTTTGGCTTGCGCACCGCCCCGCGTCGTCGAACTCCGATTCCTTCGACGCAGGAGCGTTCTTCCGATGTCTCTCGTCCTGCCCACGCGCGCCCGTTCGTCGGCCGCGCTGGTTCTTGCCGGTGTCCTGTGGGGCACCGGTGGTCTTGCCGGGTCGCTGCTCGGTGACCTCGCCGGCCTCCATCCGCTCGCCGTCGCCGCGTACCGGCTGCTCGTCGGCGGCGGCGTCGCGACCCTCTTCGTCCTGCTGAAAGGCGGCGCCCTCCCGCGCACGCCCGAAGCGGCGAAGCGCGTCTTCGTCGTCGGCGGCCTGTTCGCCCTCTTCCAGGCGAGCTACTTCGCCGCCGTCGCGCTCAGCTCGGTGAGCGTCGCGACCATGACCACGATCGGCGCCGCGCCCGTCATGGTCACCCTCGCGTCCGTGCGGAAACCGCAGCCCTGGACGCTCGTCTCGATGCTCGGCACCGTCGCCGGGCTGGTGCTGCTCCGCTGGTCACCGGACGAGCCGGCCCACCTCTTCGGCGGCCTCGCCTGTGCCCTGCTCGCGGCGGCCGGGTTCGCGGTGCTGACCCTGGTCACCGCGAAGCCGGTCGAAGGCCTGGAACCGCTGTCCACGACGGCGTTCGGCTGCCTGACCGGCGGCCTGCTGCTGTCGCCGGTCGCGGGCTGGTTCGGCATGGCCCTGCCGCTGCACGCCGACGTCCTCGCGGTGGCCTGCTACCTCGGCGCGGTCCCGACCGCGCTCGCCTACGCCGCGTACCTGCGCGGCCTGGCGGACGCCCACCCGGTGCTCGGCGCGCTGTCGGCGGTCCTCGAACCGCTGACGGCGGCGGTCCTGGCCGCGGTCCTGTTCGGGGAACGGCTGGGCGTCACAGCGTGGTGCGGCGCCGCCGTGCTGGTCGCGGCGCTGGCGGTCGGCTACTGGCGGCCCGAACCGCGGTGACGCGGCGCTGCCCCTCGGCTCAGCGCGGGTCGAGGGGCAGCGCCCGCCCGAGGATCGCGAACGGCCGCGGGTCACCGGCGAAGTGGTAGTCACGCAGGACGTCGACGAAGCCGGTGCGCCGGTAGAGCTTCCACGCCCGGCTGGTGCCCTCCGGCGTGGAGAGCAGCACGTTCGCGCTCGGCACGCCGTCGAGCAGCCCGCGCAGCAGGTCCTCGCCGATCTGGTGGCCCTGGTTCTCCGGCCGGACGTGGATCTCGGTCAGCTCGAAGTAGTCCGACAGCCAGCGGTCGGCCTCGGCGGTCCCGGCCCGGCGGCTCAGGCCGTGCCGCACCTGCTCGTGCCACCACTGCCCGGCCCGGCCGCGGTAGCCGTACGCGACGCCGAGCAGGACGTCGTCGGCGTCGAGGGCGGCCATGCAGCGCCAGCCTTCACGCAGGGCGTGGGTCAGCCACATCGGCGCGCGCTGCTCGGCGGTGCCCGCGGGGTACCGCATCGCCCGGACGTAGATGTCGAGCGCTTCGGGCAGGCGGGCGCGGAACTCGTCCGCGGTGAGCTGGACGTAGCGGGAGCAGCCGGCGGGCATCGCGGTCACGGCTGTCCATCTTCCTCCGTGGCGCCGAGCGCGCCCGCGGTGCCCCCGGTCAACGCGACGAGGTCGGCGAAGGTGGTGGGGAACACGGTCTTCGGGTGCCCGGCGGCGGCCCACACGACGTCGTGGGCACGCAGCGCGGTGTCGACCAGCGTGGGCAGCGGCGCGGGGTGCCCGACCGGGGCGACGCCGCCGATGGCCTGCCCGGTGCAGGCCCGCACGAAATCGGCGTCGGCCTTGCCGATTTCGGCACCGGCCAGCCGGGCGAGGACGGCCGGATCGGCCCGGTGGGCGCCGGAGGTCAGCGCGAGGAGCGCTTTTTTGTCGGACCCCAGGCGGAAGATGAGGCTGTTGGCGATGGCCCCGACCGGCACGCCGAGCGCTTCGGCCGCCTGCGCGGCGGTCCGCACCTCGGCGGGCAGGACGCGGATGCCCTCGGCGGCGGCGTGCTGCCCGGCTTCGGCCAGCGCGGCCGCCACCTTGGCGACGGCGGGGTGGTCCAGCGAACTCATGAACCTATGAGATCACGTCGCCGACCTGGTGTCCCGCGGGATTCGGCCCCCGGGGTTGAGCGGACGCCGGGTCGGGGGTTACTCTGGAAATTGTTCGAACAGACGTTCGACATCTGGTGAGCGCGCACCGGTCAGGTGCCCGGCTCCGGGGCGGGGGAAGCGTCTCGGCGCCGGGTACCGGATCGGGCTCACCCCGCGCAGGAGGAGGGTCGTCATGTCCGTCAAGGTCGTGTCCCCCACGGAGTCCGGGCAGCCCCAGCTGCCCATGTCGCTGCGCCCGCAGACCACCCCGGCCCGCGGGAGGACCCGGCAGTGCCTGACACCGCCGTCCGAGCCCCGTCCCCGCCCAGCGGCGGATGCGGCGCAGCCCGAGCTGCCGATCTCCCTGCGCCCATCGGCTCCGGTGTTCGAACAGCCTGAGCTGCCGATCAACCTGCCGGGGGAGGAGACGGGACAGCCTGAGCTGCCTTTGGCGCCGTTCGTCCCTGCTGCACGCGGTGGTGAGCCGGGGGTGCCGGTGGCGGATTCGGGTGAGCTGCAGTTGCCCATGCCGGTGCCTGCGGCCGAGGGCGGTTCCGGTGAGCCGCACCAGCCCATGCCGCTGTCCGCGGCCGCGAGCGATTCCCGTGAGTCGCACCAGCCCATGCCGCTGTCCGCTCCGGTGCGCGCGGCCGGGGCCGGTTCCGGCGGGGCCGAGCTGCCCGTACCACCCCGGCCGTCCACCTCCACCTCCGGCGAGCACCACCTCCCCATGCCGCTCTCACCTCCACCCGCGGCGGATCCCCAGCTCCCCATGCCCCTGCGTCCACCGGCGCCACCCGCGGCCGCCGGTCTTCTCGCCCAGGCTCGTCGCGGCCTTGCCGAAGCCGAGCGGGAAACCGCTCCCGCCGAACGGTTCATCGGCGCCTACCTTGCCTCGCTGCGGGGTGCCGCCGCCGTGCTCGCGGCGCGGGGGCGTCCGCACCGGGGGCGGGCCCGGCCCGCCAGCACCTGGGTGCTGCTCGACTCCGTCGCCCCCGAGCTGCGGGAGTGGTCTGCCTTCTTCGCGAGCAACTCCGCCACGCGCGCCGCCGCGCAGGCCGGGATCACCGGGAAGGTCACCGCCGAGTCCGCTGCCGAACTGGTGCGGACCGCCACCTCGTTCCTCGAGCTCGTCCGCCGTCTCGTGCACGGGCTCCCGATCACCGGGGAAGCCCATGTCGCGTGAGCACGGCCCGGTCGACCAGGGGCGGCTGCTCACGGCACTGGGCATCGAAGGCCGGGTGCTCGCCGAAGCAGTGCACGCCGGCCCGGCCGAAGCACCCGTGCCCGCCTGTCCTGGCTGGTCGCTCGGCGAGGTCGCCCGGCACGTCGGGAGCCTCTACCGGGTGGTCCGCCGCCGGCTGGCGGAGGGCCGGAACCCCGAAGACTGGCCACGCGAGCCGCAACCGGGCCAGAGCCTGCAGGAGTTCCTGGAGACCGGCCTGGCCGAGCTGCTCGACGAACTCGCCGCGCACGACCCCGATGAGCACGCCGACACCTGGTGGCCGGCCGATCCGACCTACGGCTTCTGGCGGCGGCGGATGCTGCACGAGACGCTCGTCCACCGCGTCGACGTCGAGCAGGCGGCGGGCGCGGACACCCGCGAGATCGCCGAAGACCTCGCGGTCGACGGCATCGACGAGGCGCTGACCCTGTGGTTCGGCCAGAAGCTGCCGATGCTCGGCCTGACCGGCACGAAGGCGGGCTCGGTCGGCGTGCGGGCCGGCGCGCACAGCTGGATCGCGCGGGCCGGTCCCGAAACCACGGAAGCGTGGCGCTGTTCGGCCGAGGAGGCCGAAAACGCCGACGACGTCGTCACGGCGGAACCCGCGCGGATCTACCTGTGGCTCTGGGGCCGGGCGTCTCTGACCTCGGTGACCGTGCGCGGCGTGCACGACCAGGCGGCCCAGCTCTGGGCGCTGCTGCGGCTCGCGACCCGATGATCCGGCCGGTGGGGAAGCCGAACCGGAACTGTCGGGGGTGGCGGTTAGCCTGCAGCGCATGAGCACCCGCCTGGTGAACCTGGTGATCGGTGCGGCGCGGCCGGAAGTCCTGGCAGACTTCTGGGCCGCGCTGCTCGGCCGGCGCGTCGCCGTAGCGGCGCCCGGCGCGCGCGTGCCCGGAACCGACATCGGGGACCTGGACCTGCTGTTCGTCCCGGTCGCCGAACCGAAGGAGGTGAAGAACCGGATCCACCTGGACCTGGCGAGCACGACCCCCGCGCACCAAGCCGAGCTGGTGGCGCGCGCCCTGGAGCTGGGCGGCCGCCGGGTCGACCTCGGGCAGGGCGCCGTGCCCTGGGTCGTGCTGGCGGACCCGGAAGGCAACGAATTCTGCGTGCTCGAACCCCGTGCGCGTTATTCGGACACGGGTGCGGTGGCCGCGATCCTGGTCGATGCCCACGATCCCGAAAGCCTGGCGGCCTTCTGGGCGTCGGTCACCGGCTGGCCGGTCCGGGCGCGGGACGGCGACGTCCTGGTGGGCCTGCGCGCTCCGTCGGGCCGCGGGCCGTGGCTGGAATTCCTCCGCAACGACGACGTCAAGCGGCACAGGAACCGCGTGTACCTCGGTGTCGCCGCGGACCCGGCGTCGTCCTGGGGTGAGCTGGTGGATCCGGAGGGTAACGAGTTCTGCGTGCTGCCCCCGCGCTGACCTAGCTTGAAGATCATGGAGACCTTCGACTGGCAAGGCCGCCGGATCGCCTGGGAGCGCGCCGGATCCGGGCCCGCGGTGGTGTTCTGCCACGGAACCCCCTGGTCGTCCTGGCTGTGGCGGCCCTTCGCCGAGGCGCTGAGCGGCGACTTCACCGTCTACCTCTGGGACATGCCCGGCTACGGCCGATCTTCGAAGGACGCGGAGCATCCCGTCGACTTCGGTGTTCAGGCCGAGGCGTTCCGGGCGCTGCTCGCGCACTGGCGCCTCGACCGGCCGCACGTCGTCGCCCACGACTACGGCGGTGCCGTGTCGCTGCGCGCCCACCTCGTGCACGGCGTGCCGTACGCGTCGCTGTTCATGGCCGACGTCGTGGCGATCCCGCCGTCCGGCTCGCCGTTCTTCCGGCTCGTCAAGGACCATCCCGACGTGCTCGCCCAGGTGCCGCCGTACATCCACGAGGCGCTGGTCCGCGCCTACATCGGCAACGCGAGCTTCCGTGAGCTGCGGGAGGCCGACCTCGCCGAGCTGGCCGCGCCGTGGCTGGGCGAGGAGGGCCAGCCCGCCTTCTACCGGCAGATCGCGGCGTACGACGAGCGCTACCTGGTCGAGAACGAGGAGCGCCTGGGCCGGGTGGATCTGCCGGTGCACGTCCTGTGGGGCGCCGAGGACACCTGGATCCCGCAGGCCACGGGCGAACGCCTCGCCGCGGGCATCCCCGGGGCGACGTTCACCGCGGTCCCCGGCGCAGGCCACCTCGTCCAGCTGGACGCCCCGGTCGCGCTGGCGGCCGGGCTGCGGTCGTGGCTGACGCGTGTTTCGGCCGGGTTGCCGGGCCGCGTCGAACGCTGACCTGCGCGAAACACCGGCGTGCTGGCCCGGCAACAACCGCGGGAGACCGTGGAGGCATGGAAACCTCCAGAGCAGTGCGCCAGCCGGGCCGGACGGCCGTCGAGGAGCCGGTCACGCCGTCGGCGTGGCGGGTGCGGATCCGCATGCACGACCACCCGGGCACCCTGGCCCGCATCGCCATCCGGCTCGCCGATCTCGAGTGCAACATCCTGAGCCTGAGCGTGCTGCCGGTGCCCGGCGGGGTGCTGGACGAGATCGTGCTGCGCCCGGCGGCAGGCCTGCCCCGACGGCACCTGGCCGACGCGATCCGCGCGGAGGGCTGCGAATGCACCGCGATCGTCGACGCCGACGTCCACGAGCTGGTCGACCCGTCGTCGTCGACGTTGCTCGCGGCCCGTCGCGCGGTCGACGACCCGGGCCGCCTCGCCGAAGTGCTGAAGGAGGTGCTGGCCGCGGACGTCGTCACGCTCGTCCCGATCGCCGAGGCGAACCCGGCGCGCACCGAAAGCGGGCACCGGGCGGTGTTCGAGCTGGGTGACGGCAGCGCACTGGTGGCGCGCCGCCAGTGGGCGCCGTTCGTGCAGCTGGAGCTGACCCGCGCCGGGGCCTTGGTGACGCTGCTCACGGCGGCGGCCCGGAACGTGTCGGGCCCGGTGGTGCTCGACCGCCCGGACGGCGCGGCGATCGTCCTGCGCAAGGGCGTCCCCGGCGACGCCGACGCGGTGTCGGAGCTGCACCGCCGGTGCTCGATGGCGACGCTGTTCCGGCGCTACCACACGGGAGTGCGGACGGTCCCGCGCCGCTGGCTGCACCGGCTGCTGGTGCCCCCGCGCGGCACGAGTGTCCTGGCCGTCTTCGGCCGCGAGGTGATCGGCCTCGGCCAGCTCATCCCGTCGGCCTCGGGCGGCGCGGAGATTTCGCTGCTGGTGGAGGACGACTGGCAGCAGCAGGGCATCGGCACGGCACTGCTGGCGCGGCTCGCGGTCCTGGCGGAGGCCCAGGGCATCACGGAGCTGGCGGCGGACTGCCTTCCGGGCGACGACGTGCTGCCCCGCACCGCGGCCCGCGCGGGCCTGCGCACCGAACGCGGCGTCGAGGACGGCGCGAAGCTGCGGATGTTCCTGCCCGCGTGAGAGGGGTCAGCGCTTCCAGAACCAGTCTTTGTCCCGGGCTTCGCGCAGGGCGGACTTCTTGCGCTCGGCGGTGAGCCGGTCGAGGTAGAGGATGCCGTCGAGGTGGTCGGTTTCGTGCTGGAGGCATTGGGCCAGCACGTCTTCGCCCTCGACCTCGATCGGCTCGTTGTGGACGTCGACGCCCCGGACCTTCGCGTGCTTGGCGCGCTTGGTGGGGAACCACAGCTCGGGCACGGACAGGCAGCCCTCGCCGATCTCGTGCGTTTCCTCGGACAGCTCGACGATCTCGGGGTTGATGACGTACCCGGTGAGCCCACCGACGTCATAGCTGAAGACCCGCAACCCCACGCCGATCTGCGGCGCGGCAAGCCCCGCCCGCCCGGCGGGCTTGACGGAGTCGAGCAGGTCCCGCACGAGTGCCTCGAGTTTTTCGTCGAACACGGTGACCGGATCGCAGACGGACTTGAGGATCGGATCGCCGAAATAGCGCAGTTCGCGCATCGCCATGAGCAGAACATCCTTCGTGCGGTGTCGGACTGGCAGCTTAGGACAGCAGGGAAGGCGATCGCCGAGCAATCCGGCACTCGCGAAGCCGCGGGGGAGCGCGGTGGCCGGACTGCGGGGATGGTGGTCGCCGAGGAACCGGCATTTGCTGGGGCGGCGGCGGTGTGTGGTGGCCGGACTGCGGAGAGGCGGTCGCCGAGCAATCCGGCACTCGCTGGGGCGGCGGGTGTGTGCGGCGACCGGACTGCGGGGGAAGGCGGTCGCCGCGGAATCGGCATTTTGCGAAGCCGCGGGTGCGTGGTGGCTGGACTGCGGGCACGCCGAAGGCTGGCCGCAGGGGCGCATGGCCAAGCGGCATCGCGGGGGAGGTGCCTGCGCGTGTGGGCGGCATGCCGGGCGCGCCTTGCCGACGGGTGCGCTCGTTGCAGCAGCCGCGCCCCTCCCAACGAAGCCTCGCCGCCGTCCGGAGGCTCAGGCTCGTAGGCGCAGGCCCGAGGGTGTTGCCCGGAAACCGGCCTCCTGCAGTACTTCCGCCAGTTCCGAGGTCAGGGCCTGCTCGCCGTCCGCGCGCTGGACTGCCAGCTGGCCCAGCCAGCCCTCGCGGACCGCTGCCGACAATGCCTGTGCTGCCTGCGACAGTGCCTTGCGGTCGTCCGTGAAACTCAGCAGGGACCTTCCTCCTCGCTCGACGTACAGGGCCGGGACCCCGTCCACCAGGACCGCCAGTGCGCCCGCCTTGCGGGCCGGGCGGTGCTTTGTGTCGCCCGTTGCCGCCGGCCAGGGGAGGGCTGCGCCGTACGGCTGGGCCGGGTCTGCCGCTGCCAGGACCACTGCGCCGCCCGGGGCCGGGCGGCCTGGGCCGGACAGTGCCCGGAGGCGGTCGACTGCGCCCTTGGCCGCGAACTGGGCCGCTCCCAGCCCTTCCACCACGTATCCGCGGATCACCTGGCCGGTGTCCTCCATGCCGCGGAGCACCTTGTAGATCCCGGAAAAGCCGCCCGTGATGCGTTCGGTGTCCAGCGCGCCGCGGGTCAGGACGCCGTGGCGTTCCAGGAATGCCTCCGTGCGGGCGTGGGCGCGGCGGGTCGCGTCGGTCTCGCGGGGTGGGGTCAGTGCCCAGCGGCCGGCCACCGTCGGCGGCCCGGACCGGGACGGCATCTGGGGCCGCCCCGCCCGCAGCCGTGCGTACCGGCCGCGGGGTGCCTGGCGCCGGGGTTTGTGTGCGCCGTGCCCGGCCACCTGGGCGCGCAACGGTCCCAGCGTGTCGCCTGTGACCAGCCCTGCCCACACCAGATCCCACAACGCCGCCACCACGTCGGCGTCGTTCGGGGCCTTGTCGACCAGCACCGTCGCGCGGTCCACCAGCTGGCGGAAGAACAGCGCGCCACCCTCCAAAGTGGACAGTATTGCCTCGTGCAGCGGACCGGCCGGGATGTCCTCGACGACCTCCGGCAGCAGCAGGTCCGCGACGTCGGCGGGGGCGAGGGCGATCCAGCCGTCGCCGCCGGACAGTGCGCCGCAGCCCGCCCACGTGACCTCGCCCGCCGTCGTCAGCTCGTCCAGCAGCGCGGGGGAGTAACCCGGCAGCCGCCCGGGCAGGATCAGCGACTCCACCGCGCTCGCCGGCAACGGCGCCCCGGCGAGCTGCTCGATCACCGACAGCACGTCGTCCGCCGTCGGGGCCGCCCGGACGCGCCCGCCGAACCCGTGCCAGGCCGGCAGGAACCGGCCCAGCGCCGCCGGTTCGACCGGCTCCACCTCGGCCCGCAGCTTCGCCAGCGACGCCCGCCGCAGCCGCCGCAGCACCGCCGAGTCGCAGTATTCGACGCCGACGCCGTGGGTTTCCGGGTGGCCGACGGGACTCAGCTCACCCCGCACCAGGCGGCCTTCCCCGGTCATCCGGTCGAGCACGCCGGTGACGACCGCGGTGCCGAGCCCGAACCGCGCGGCCGCGTCCGCCGCGGCGAACGGGCCGCGGCTGCGGGCGTAGCGCGACAGCAGGTCACCGAGCGGATCCGCGACCGGTTCGGTGAACGCCTCGGGCACGCCCACCGGCAGCGCGGTCCCCAGCGCGTCCCGCATCCGGCCGGCGTCCTCGATCGCGATGAACCGTTCCGCGCCGCCGATCCGCACCCGGATCGCCCGCCGGGCCGCTTCCAGCTCGGCCAGCCATTCCGGCCGGATCCCGCGGTCGGCGGCCTCCTCGACGGTCAGGTCGCCGAGGAACCGCAGCAGGTCGGCGGCGTCCTCGGCCGAGCGCGCGTGCCTGTCCGGCTCCAGCCGCTGCAGCGACCGTTCCACCTCGCGCACGGCTTCCGGGTCGAGCAGCTCGCGGATCGCCTCGGTGCCGAGCAGCTCGGCCAGGAGCGCCGAATCCAGCGACAGCGCCGCCGCCCGCCGTTCGGCCAGCGGAGCGTCGGTCTCGTACAGGAACATCCCGACGTAGCCGAAGAGCAGGCTGCGCGCGAACGGCGACGCGGCCGGCGTCTCGACCTCCACCAGCCGGACCTTGCGGGCCCGGACGTCGGCCATCAGCTCACGGAGGCCGCCGACGTCGTAGACGTCCTGCAGCACCTCCCGCATCGCCTCCAGCACGACCGGGAACCGCTCGTACTTCGCCGCCACCGAGAGCAGCTGTGACGCGCGTTGCCGCTGCTGCCACAGCGGGGTGCGCCGCCGCGGGTCCCGGCGGGGCAGCAGGAGCGACCGCGCCGCGCACTCGCGGAACCGGGCCGCGAACACCGCCGAGCCGCCGACCTCCGCGACGATCAGCTGCTCGACCTCTTCGGGGTCCAGCAGCACGTCGTCCGCGCCGATGGTCACCTCGCCGCCGTCGGCGTCCAGCGCGTCCGGCAGCCGCAGGACGATGCCGTCGTCGGAGTGCGCCACCTGCGCGTCCACCCCGCGGTTTTCCCGCAGCCGCGCGGCGATGGCCAGTGCCCACGGCGCGTTCACCTGCGCGCCGAACGGCGAGTGCACGACGATCCGCCAGTCGCCCAGTTCGTCGCGGTAGCGCTCCAGCAGGATCGTCCGGTCGTTGGGCACGTGCCGGGTGGCGGCCTTCTGCTCGGCCAGGTAGGCGAGCAGGTTGTCGCAGGCTCGTTCGTCCAGTCCCGCCGCCTCGGCCCGCTCGCGCGCCTTCTGTTCGTCCGATGTGGACAGTTCGCGGACGAACTTCCCCAGTGCCCGGCCCAGTTCCAGCGGACGCCCCGGCGCATCACCCTTCCAGAACGGCATCCGCGCGGGTTCGCCCGGCGCGGGCACCACGATGACGCGGTCGTGCGTGATGTCGGTGATCCGCCACGACGACGTGCCGAGCAGGATGGTGTCGCCGACGCGGGATTCGTACACCATTTCTTCGTCGAACTCGCCGACCCGTGAACCGGGCTTGTCGTCGCCGCCCGGGGTCATGACGGTGAACAGGCCGCGGTCCGGGATCGTGCCGCCCGAGGTCACCGCCAGCCGTTGCGCGCCCGGCCGCCCGCGCAGCTCGCCGCTGATGCGGTCCCAGGTGATCCGCGCCCGCAGCTCGCCGAACTCCTCGCTCGGGTACCGGCCCGCGAGCATGTCGAGCACTGCGTGCAGCGCGTCGTCCGGCAGCGAGGCGAACGGCGCCGCCCGACGCACGAGCGCCGCCAGGTCCGGCACCGTCCACGGCTCCAGCGCGACCATGGCCACGACGTGCTGGGCCAGGACGTCCAGGGGGTTGCGGGGATAGCGGACCGCTTCGATCGCGCCGCTCGCCATCCGTTCCGCGACGACCGCGCAGGAGACGAGGTCACCGCGGAACTTCGGGAACATCACCCCCGAGGACACCGCGCCGACCTGGTGCCCGGCCCGGCCGACCCGCTGCAGCCCGGACGCCACCGTCGGCGGCGCCTCGATCTGCACCACCAGGTCGACCGCGCCCATGTCGATGCCCAGCTCCAGCGAGGACGTCGCCACCACGCACGGCAGCTGCCCCGACTTGAGCGCCTCTTCGACGTGCGTGCGCTGCTCCCGCGACATCGACCCGTGGTGTGCCCGCGCGATCACCGGGGGCGCGCCGGTGCTCACCCCGGACTGCCCGACGGCCTCTGCCGGGAAGGCGCCGGCCGGGGCGAGTTCGGTCTGCTCGGCGGCCAGCTCGTTGAGCCGGGCGGTGAGCCGCTCGGTGAGCCGTCGGGAGTTGGCGAACACGATGGTCGAGCGGTGGGCGCGGATCAGGCTCAGCACCCGCTCCTCGACCGCAGGCCAGATCGACGGCCGCTGCACCGGGTTGCCGGCCATCTCCTCCAGCGTGCCCAGCCCGCCTGGTGCGATGTCTCCAGGCGGGAACGCCTCGCCCAGCGACTCCAGCTCGTCGAGCGGGCTCGGCGCCGGGCCGCGGGGTGCGTCGAGGTTGCCCATGTCCTCCACCGGGACCTCGACGCGGACCTCGATGGTCTTCGCCAGCTTCGGCTGGACCACCCGCACGGGGCGGCCGCCTGCCAGGAACGCGCTCACCTCGTCGATCGGGCGGACCGTCGCCGACAGGCCGATGCGCTGCGCGGGCTTGGGCAGCAGCGCGTCCAGCCGCTCCAGCGAGAGGGCCAGGTGCGCGCCGCGCTTGCCGCCGGCGACCGCGTGCACCTCGTCGACGATCACGGTCTCGACGCCGCGCAGCGACTCCCGCGCCGACGACGTGAGGATCAGGAACAGCGACTCGGGCGTGGTCACCAGCACGTCCGGCGGGGTCCTGGCGAACGTGCGGCGCTCGGCCGCGGTGGTGTCGCCGGTGCGCATGCCGACCTCGATCCCGGGCACCGGGAGCCCGAGCCGCCGGGTGGCCTGCGAGATGCCGGCGAGCGGGGCACGCAGGTTCCGCTGGACGTCGACCGCGAGGGCCTTCAGCGGCGAGACGTAGAGGACCCGGCAGCGCTTCGTCGCTTCCGCCGGCGGCGGTTCCACGGAGAGCCGGTCCAGCGCCCAGAGGAACGCCGACAGCGTCTTGCCGGACCCGGTCGGGGCGACGACGAGGGCGTGCTCGCCCGCGTGCGCCGCCCGCCAGGCCCCTTCCTGTGCCGCGGTGGGCGCGGCGAAGGCTCCCGCGAACCAGTCCCGGGTCGCGGGGGAGAAGAGGTCGAGAACGTCAGCTGCCACGTCGTCCATGATGCGCGGCACCACCGACAATTTCGGAGGGCCCGGCCAGGATCACGCTGCCGGCGAACTGCGGGAACAGGACGTCGATCTCCGGCTCGTCCGTGACGAGCCGGTAGTCGCGGTCCAGCGGCGTCCAGTAGGAAAAGGGGGCCTGGTCCAGCTTGGAGTGGTCGGCCAGCACGTACGCTTCGGCGCCCGCGTGGAGCATCGCGTGCTTGACCACGGACTGCTCCAGTGACGGGCAGCACAGTCCTCGTCCGGGCACCACGCCGTCCGCACCCAGGAACACCCGATCGGGTGAGATGTGGCGCAGCTGCGCCAGCACGGTCTCGCCGAGGATGGCCTCGTTGGGATGCCGCACCCGGCCGCCGAGCACGACCAGGTCGATGCCGGGGAAGCCGGCCAGCTCGCGGATCGCGGTGACGCCGTTGGTCACCACCGTCAGGCCTTCGCGATGGGCGAGGTGGCGGGCGAGCCTGCCGGTGGTCGTGCCCGCGTCGAGCAGCACCACCTCGCCGTCCTGGACGAGCGCGGCGGCCTCCCGGGCGATGGCGTCCTTGGCCGCCGCGTGCTCCCGGTCCTTCTCTCGGGGACTGCGTTCGGTGTCGAGCGCACCGCCGTACGTGCGGACGACGTGCCCGGCGCCGGCGAGCGAGGCGAGGTCACGCCGGATCGTCGACTCCGAGACACCGAACTCCTCGGCCAGTTCCGCGATGCCGCCCGAGCCGTGCCGGACGGCTTCGAGCAGCATCGCGCGCCGGTCACGGGTTCCTGGGCGCGGCTGGGACATGCGCAGAGTCTTCCACGACGGCCGGTTTCAGCCCGAAGAACGCCAGCCCGGCGGCCACGGCGAGGAACGCGGCCAGTACGACGAACCCGGTGGTCGCGCTGCCGGTGACGTCGGTGAGCCAGCCGACCAGGTACGGCCCGGCGAATCCGCCGAGGTTGCCCAGCGCGTTGATCAGGCCCATCGCCACGGCGACCACTTCGAGGCCGAGGATGCGGCTGGGAATCGCCCAGAACGGCCCGTACGGCATGTAGACGCCGGTCGCGACCACGCAGAGCAGCACCAGCTGCACGGCGGCCGGCCAGTGCACGAGGTTGCCCAGCAGCAGGCCGGCGATCGCCACGAGCAGCGGCACGGTGACCGCGAGCCGCCGGTTGCCGGTGCGGTCCGACCAGTGCGCGCACGCGACCATCCCGGCCAGCGCCAGCACGTACGGCACCGCCGACAGGAACCCGACGGCCGTCGCCGAGCCGCCCGTCATCGTCTTCACGACGCTCGGCAGCCACAGGCTGAACCCGTAGAAGCCGGTGATCCAGAAGAAGTAGACGCCGACCAGCAGCAGCACCTGGCGGTTGGCCAGTGCCTGCCGGTAGCCCTGCTTCACGACCGCCGGCTTCGCGTCTTCCTCGGCCTTCAAGGTGGTTTCGAGGTAGTCGCGTTCGTGCGGGGAGATCCACCGGGCCTTCGCAGGCCGGTCGGCCACCGCGAACCACCAGACGACCGCCCACAGCAGCGGCGGCAGGCCCTGCAGGACGAACACCCAGCGCCAGGACATGTGGTCGAGCATGAACCCCGACAGCGGCGACATGAGGATCGCCGAGATCGGCAGGCACGTCATCCACAGCGCGTTCGCCCTGGCGCGTTCGGCCTGCGGGAACCACGACGCCAGCAGGATCAGCACCGCGGGCCACACGCCGCCTTCGAACAGGCCCAGCAGCAGCCGGGCCAGGTGCAGCTGGGTCTCGTTCTGCACCAGGCCGCACAGCACCGCCGCGAGCGCCCAGGCGATCATCAGCAGCACCACCGTCTTGCGGGCGCTCCACTTCGCCGCCAGCACGGCCGCCGGGATCTGCAGCACGAGGTAGCCGACGAAGAAGATGCCGCTCGCCAGCCCCTTCGCGCTGGCCGACAACGGGAAGTCGTCGCCGATGTAGGGCAGGATCACCGCGACGTTCGTGCGGTCGAGGTAGGCCAGCATGTACATGACCACCGCGACCGGGATGACGTACGCCCAGCGCTTGCGGGGGATCATCGGGCGCTCGGCGGGTAGATCGCGGGCAGCTTCCGCGCGTACGGCGCCAGCGTCGCCGCCGCCTTGAACGCGGCCTTCATCGTGCCGTGCGACGCGCGGCCGGTGCCGGCGATGTCGAACGCCGTGCCGTGGTCGACCGACGTGCGCAGGATCGGCAGGCCGACCGTCACCGAGACGGTGCCGTCGAAGTCGTACGTCTTCGCCGCGATGTGCCCCTGATCGTGGTACAGCGACAGCACGCCGTCGAACCGGCCCTGGATTCCTTGGTGGAACACGGAATCCGCGGGGATCGGGCCGACCACGTCGAGGCCGGCGGCCCGGGCGGCGGCCACCGCCGGGGCGATCGCGACGATCTCCTCGTCGCCGAACTTGCCGCCCTCGCCGCCGTGCGGGTTCAGCGCCGCCACCGCCAGCCGGGGTTTCTCCGTGCCGAACACCTCCAGCGCGGTGTACGCCTCGCGGATCGCGTGCTCGATGTTCTCGCGGGTGATCCGCGCGATCGCCTCGCGCAGGGACAAGTGCCGGGTGGCGAAGAAGATCTTCAGGCCGGACACCCAGAACATCGTGTTGAACCGGGCCGAGCCGGTCAGCTCGCCGAGCATCTCGGTGTGCCCGAGGTGGCGCGAACCGGCCGCCCAGATGGCCTCCTTGTTGATCGGCGCCGTGACGACCGCGTCCACCTCGCCGTCCAGCGCCAGCCGGGTGGCGACCTCGATCGCCCCGACCGCCGCGGCGCCCGCGGTGGCGTTCACCTCGCCCCACGGCAGGTCTTCGGTGACCACGCCGAGGTTGAGGACGTCGATCACGCCGCTGGTGAAGCGTGCGTCGGCGACCGTGGCGATCGGGTTGATCTCCACGGACAGGCCCAGGTGCCGGGCGACGCGTTCGAGCACGATCGCGTCGCCGACCGCGACCCCGCGCGCCAGCTGCAGTGCTTCCGGCTCCATCAGCGTCTTCAAGGTGATCTCCGGGCCGATGCCCACGGGGTCGCCGAGGGTGACGGCGAGGATCGGGAGGTCGCTCAAGGGTTCTTCCTTCCGGTGGCCAGGACGTGGTTGAGGTGTTCCAGGCAGGCGACCGCGGCGTCGCGGCCCCCGATCAGCCCACCCTTCGTGGCGAAGGGCAGCCCGGCGTACGGGCCGCCGGACAGCCGCCCGGCCACCGCCAGGGGCAGTACTTCGGTGTCGATTTCGAAGCCTTCGGCCCCGAGTGCCTTCGTGACGGCGACGGCGATGTCGCCGCCGGTGGCGTAGAGGCCGCCGATCCGGTGCGCGTCCAGCACGAGCCGCGCCGCCTCGCCGAGGGCGGGCGGGATCCGGGCCGCGACGCCCGGGTCGACCGGCGTGCCCGGGGCGGGTGCCCTGGTCCGGATGCCGACCACGCGGTGCCCGGCCTCCAGCAACGCACCCACCGCCGCGGCGGTACCGGGTGGATCGGGCCGGTCCGGATCGACGTCGACGTACCGCGCGTCCAGCACCAGCTCGGTTTCCAGCAGCTGGTCGTGGGTCTGCCCGGTGATGCTGCCGACCACCGCGAGCACCGGCGGGACGGTGCCGTGGCCGGGCGCGAGGCCCAGCGCGGCGGCGAGCCGCACGCCGAACGGGCCGGAGTCCACCGACACCCACTGCGTGCCTTCAGCCGCGAGCCGGGCCGCGGCCCTGGCGACCGTGGTGAGGTGCCGGTTGGTCGTGGCGTCGCAGACGACGATCCCGGCCGGACGGCGCAGGGCGGCCACGACCGCGTCCACGCCCTCCTCGACGACGTCCAGGGGCAGCTCGGCGACTTCCCGGCCGGCCGGCTGCAGGAGCGTGCGGATCCTGGACGTCCTGACCGGGGCGAGCGGGTCGCGGGCGGCCGGGCTTTCGGCCAGCGGCAGGCCGTCGACGAGGTGCAGCCCGCCGAGGGTGACCCGGCCCGCGTCCGGAAACGCGGGCACCACCAGGGCGCGGGCCGACGGCGCCGCCGCGAGGACGGCCCCGGTCTCCACGCCGACGTTGCCGCGCAACGTCGTGTCCACGCGTTTCACCGTGAGCTCGACCGGCCCGGCCAGCTCGAGGGCGTGCCGGACCGCCTGCTCGGCGTGTGAGGGCGGGGCGTGCCGGGTACCAAGGTTCACCACCAGCGCGTCGATCCCGTTGCCGGGCCGGAAGCAGGGCGCGTCCGGTTCGAGCGGTGCGTTGACGGAAACCGCGCGCAGCCCGAAGCGGGCGTACAGCGCTCCCGTCGCGTTGGAGCCGGTCAGGTCGTCCCCGAGGACGAGCAGCTTCGGCATCCTTCGCTCCTTTGCGCAGACTGTGCAACTCGGATGACCGAACTGCGCAACTATCGTGCACCTTGATCGCCTCCGGCGTCAAGGAGCAGTGACTTTCCCGGGTCTGCACGCACGGTGATCGCGCACATGGCAGCATCACCGCCGAGCGCCGTCACGGCGTGTTTTCGCGAAGGGGAGTGCTGTGCGGATCCTGTCGGTGGACCTCGGGACGTCCAACACCGTGGCCGTGCTTTCGGCGCACGGCATGCCGCCCCGGGTCGTCGAAGTGGACGGCTCGGCCAACATGCCCTCGGCGGTGTTCGCCACCGAAGAGGGCACGATCATGGTCGGCCGCGACGCCGAGCGCCGCGCCCGCCTCGACCCGACGCGCTTCGAGCCGAACCCCAAGCGCCGCATCGACGAGCAGACCCTCCTGCTCGGCACCGACGTCGTCCCGGTGACCGACGCGCTGGCCGCGATCCTGCGCCGGGTGCTCGACGAAACCTCCCGCCAGCTCGGCGGCGAACAGCCCGACGAGGTCCGGCTGACCCACCCCGCGCAGTGGGGCCAGACGCGCCGCAACGTGCTGCTGTCGGCCGCCCGGCTCGCCGGGATGGGCCCGAACATCCTGCTGGTGCCCGAGCCGGTCGCGGCCGCGGCGCACTTCGCGTCGTTCCCCGGCAAGTCGCTGGCCCCCGGCCAGGCGCTGGCGGTCTACGACCTCGGCGCGGGCACCTTCGACGTCGCGGTCGTCGGCGCCACACAGAACGGGTTCACCGTGCTCGCCGAGGACGGCCTGCCCGACCTCGGCGGCCTCGACGTCGACCAGGCGCTGATGGTGCACGTCGGCCGCGAGGTCTCGCACTCCGACCCGCAGCGCTGGCAGCGGCTGCTGCGCCCGGAGTCCACCGCCGACCGGCGCACCCGGCGCGCGCTGCAGGAGGACGTCAAGGCGGCCAAGGAGGCGCTGTCGCGGCATCCGCAGACCGAGGTGCCGATGCCCGAGCCGTTCAAGGACGTCCTGGTGACGCGCGGCGAGCTGGAAGGCCTGGTCCGGCCGGCGATGCTGCGCAGTGTCGAGCTGCTGTCGCGGACGCTGCGGTCCTCCGGCCTGACCCCGGACCGGCTGGCGGGCATCTACCTCGTCGGCGGGTCGAGCAGGCTGCCGCTGGTCGGCACGATGATCGCGGAGAAGCTCGGCGTCGTGCCGGGCAGCCTCGACCAGCCGGAGACCGCCGTCGCGCTCGGCGCCCAGCACGTGGCGCGCGACGGGCTTTCCGTGCGGACGCAGAACGTCGAAGGAGCGGTGGCGGCGGGCGGTCCGCCGCAGCGGCCGCCGTACGCGCCGCCGCCCCCGCCGCAGTACCCCGGCTACGCGCCGTCGAACTTCCCGCCGAGCGGGCCGCAGCCGGTGCCGTCGAACTTCCCCGCTTACTCGCCCGCCCCGCAAGCGGAGAAGGCCGAGTCGAAGCCGGCGGGGAAGAAGAAGCTGCTCATCGGGATCGCGGCCGCGGTCGTCGTGGCGCTCGCGGCCGGGCTGACGTTCTTCCTGACGTCGTCGTCCTCGGTGACGACCTACACCGCGGAGCAGTGCCAGAAGCCGGGGCACGCGGACGACCGGGGCTTCACCGGCTGCCTGCGCCAGCTCGCCGGGAAGATCGCCGAAACGGGCGACTGCAAGCAGGGCATGGGCAACGGCCCGGCGGCGCCGGCACAGAGCCTCGGGGCGGCGTCGACGTGCTCCGCGCCGGGCCGGGCGGGCACGCAGGTGACCTACGTCCACGCCGACGACGCCGCCACGCTCAAGCAGTACACCGACGGCCTGCTCGCCTCGGCGGGCGGCGACCGCACCGAGGCCGACTGGGCGGGCAACGGGCTCAAGGGCCACTACTCCTCGGCCGCGGGCAAGACGTCGGCGGTGCTCGTGTTCACCGTGGCGGACCGGCCGCTGGCCGGGTTCATCTACCAGCTGAACACCAGTGACCAGGCCCAGGCGACCACGCCGGGCACGCTGGCCGACTACTTCGAGGCGAGCGTCCAGCCGGGGGAGTGACGTTGCCGCGGCAGACTGCCCGGCCTTGGTCATTCGCGGCATCCGTGACCGCTTGCCCGGCTGGGGCGCGAACGGACCGTTCGCGCCCGACCGGTTAGAGTGGGGCCGATGCGGATCACGGTTTTCCGACGGCTGATGGCCGAGGAGTTCGGCCCGGGGCGCGCGCAGGTCCTGGCCAGTGACCACGTGCTCAGCGGGCTCGGCGGGCGCACCGTCGACCAGGCGCTGACCGCCGGAATCCCGGCGAAGGAGATCTGGCGCGAGGTCTGCGACGCCTTCGACGTCCCGGCGGAACGGCGCTGACCTGGGCGAACACGCACCGGTCCTGACCCGTGCGGGCGAAAATCCTACCGTAAGGGTGTGTCGCTGCCGACCTCGAACAGGTGTTCGTCTATGGTGTTGTCCACATCGGGTCCAGCGATCCACAGATTGGGCGCCGCGCCTGGAATTGTCGGTCCCCGCCGCTAGCGTCGGACCGGACAGCTGAAGAACCGACACAGAGCCCTCGACGGGGCTCCGACCAGCGAGGTGGACTTCCATGCCTGCAGCACCCGACAAGGACAAGGCGCTCGAGCTCGCGCTCGCGCAGATCGACAAGCAGTACGGCAAGGGCTCGGTGATGCGCCTCGGCGAGGACACCCGGCCGCCCATCGCCGTGATCCCCACCGGCGCCATCGCGCTCGACGTCGCACTCGGCATCGGGGGCCTGCCCCGCGGCCGCGTCATCGAGATCTACGGCCCGGAATCCTCCGGTAAGACCACGGTCGCGCTGCACGCGGTGGCCAACGCCCAGCGCAACGGCGGCATCGCGGCGTTCATCGACGCGGAGCACGCGCTCGACCCGGAGTACGCGAAGAACCTCGGCGTCGACACCGACGCGCTGCTGGTCTCGCAGCCGGACACCGGTGAGCAGGCGCTGGAGATCGCGGACATGCTGATCCGCTCCGGCGCGCTCGACATCCTGGTCATCGACTCGGTGGCCGCGCTCGTGCCCCGCGCCGAAATCGAAGGCGAGATGGGTGACTCGCACGTCGGCCTCCAGGCCCGCCTGATGAGCCAGGCGCTGCGGAAGATCACCGGTGCGCTCTCCAACTCCGGCACCACCGCGATCTTCATCAACCAGCTGCGCGAGAAGGTCGGCGTCATGTTCGGCTCGCCGGAGACCACCACCGGTGGCAAGGCGCTGAAGTTCTACGCGTCGGTCCGCCTGGACGTGCGCCGCATCGAGACGCTGAAGGACGGCGGCGAGGCGGTCGGCAACCGGACCCGGGTCAAGGTCGTCAAGAACAAGGTGGCCCCGCCCTTCAAGCAGGCCGAGTTCGACATCCTGTACGGCCAGGGCGTCTCCCGCGAGGGTTCGCTCATCGACATGGGTGTCGACCAGTCGATCGTGCGCAAGTCGGGTGCCTGGTACACCTACGAGGGCGACCAGCTCGGCCAGGGCAAGGAGAACGCGCGCCGGTTCCTGCGCGAGAACCCGGACATCGCCAACGAGATCGAGAAGCGCATCAAGGAGAAGCTCGGCATCGGCCCGCAGGTCGACGCGGCGGCCGTCGAGGCCGTCCCGGCACCGGTCGACTTCTGAGCGAGCGGTAGCCGATGGCGAGGGAGCCCAAGGTCCCGCCCGCCGAACTGCCTCCCGAGGAGCGGTACCGGAAGGCCAAGGAGATCTGTTTCGATCTCCTGGCCGCCCGGCCGCGGACCCAGGAGGAACTGCGGCAGGCGTTGCACCGCAAGGGATTCGACGAGGAGACCAGCGAAACCCTGCTCGGCAAGCTCGACCGGGCCGGCCTGGTGAACGACGCGGAGTTCGCGGAACTATGGGTGAAGTCCCGCCACGCGAACCAGGGCCTGTCCCGCACCGCGCTGGTGGCCGAGCTGCGGCGCAAGGGCGTCGACGGCGAGGTCGCCGCGCAGGCGGCGGAAGAGGTCGACCGCGAATCCGAGGAGCAGATGGCCAGGGAACTGGTCCGCAAGCGCCTCGGCTCGCTGGGCAACGTCGACGAACAGACAGCCTTGCGGCGGCTGCTCGGCTTCCTCGCCCGCAAGGGCTACCCGCAAGGACTGGCGTACACGGTGATCAGGGAGGAACTCCGCGAGTACGGCGCGGAGTCCACCCTGCTCGACGACGCTGTCATCGACTGAGGCGCGGGAAGGGCCACGGCTGGCCGGGTCGGTGGCCGAGAGGGTTGGCGTTGCTGCGGCGGTGGGGTTTGCGAGCGGCGACCTGCGGGTGGCGTGGGCTGGGCAGCGGGCGGGTGTGCTCGGCGGCTGGGGCTCCCGTGTGGCCGGTGGTTGCCGCGCGGTGTGCCGGTGGTGGTGTGGGCGGGCGTGGCCCGGGAGTTGGGTTGCCGCGGTTGCCGGGCGGTGTGCACAGGTGGCCGGGGTGCCCGGACACAGCCGGGCCCGCGCGGGGTCACTCGGTTGCGGGGCTGGCCGTCTGGCGGAGTTCCGAGCCGTGGCATCGTCGTTCCGGGCCTGCCGGGGGCACTCGGACCCGCCAACTCCGGTCCGTGCGGGGCCTGCGGCCGAGGGCTGGGACACGGCGATCCGATCGGTGCTTGCGGACCGCGAGCAGCAACACCGCCAGTACCGCCATCGCGGCGCATGTCACCGCCGCCGTCAGGAGGAGGAACTCGCTCAGCTGCCCCGCCGCCAGGTAGGCGCCCAGGGCCAACGCCACCAGGGCGCACACTGCCCTGTCCACAATGGACTCCATGGACAGCAGTGTCGCCCGGTAGCGGGAATCCGGAATGGAATCATTCAGCAGCTGCTTCTGCACCGGGAACGCGATGCCCGTCGCCACCGCGAAAACGCACAGCAGCACCACCGCCGGGAACGCGCCTGCGAACACCGTTGCGCCCAGGCACAGGGCCATCACGATCGTCAGCGTGAACACCGAACCCACCGGGCCGATCGCGCGGCGGAGCCGATGGGGGCGGGCCGCGCCCAGTGCCTCGAAGACCGTCATCGCCGCCAGCACTGCTCCGTACCAGTTCACCGGCAGGGACTTGGCCTCCAGGATCGGCTGGAACAAATTCACCTGGCAGATCCTCACCAGCGTGAACATCGCGATGCCCTGCACCATCAGCAACACCAGCCACCGGGACGAGCGCAACGCCGACAGGGCGCCGCCGACTCCCGCGACCAGGGAGGCCGTCTTGCCCGTTGCCCGGCGGCCGCCGGGGATTGGGGGGAGCTTGGCCGCGAATGCCAGTGCCACCGCCGCGTTGATTGCCGTCAGCCAGTACGGGGACGGCATGTTCCACGTCATCAGCAGGCCGATCACCGGCCAGAACACGATCTTGCCGATCAGGCTGTACGCGCGGCCGACGCCTTCCACTCGCAGGTAATGCGCACCGGCGCCCGAAGCGTTCAGATATTCGTACAGGTACGCGCTCTGCGCGCCGGACACCAGCGACCGTGCCAGGGCGATCAGGACGAAGTGCAGCAGGAAACCCGTGTACGAGCCCAAAATGACCGGCACCAGGTTTGCCGCCACCAGCACGCCCGCGCCCGCCGCCAGGGACGTGCGGTAGTCGAACCGGTCGGCCAGCAGGCCCGTCGGGATCTCCAGCAGGCAGAACACGATGTAATAAATGCTCTGGATGCCGAAGATCTCGCCGTCGGACAGCCCGGCCAGCTTCTGGTACTGGTAGAAGATCGGCACCCACAGCAGCAGGCCGAAGAAGAACTGGAACCCGTAGGTCAGCCGGACGGTGCGCTGCACTTCGGGTTTCGCGGGCAGGCGAAGGCCCAGCATGGTCGTTTTCTCCCGGGAAAGGTCAGGCCGAATAGGGGCGCAGCTGCACCAGGTGGAGGTGCTCGCCGTCGGCGAGCCACTCGATGTCCACCGGTGCGTCGAACATGTAGTCGGGGCAGAAGTGGCCCTGCAGCAGACGGCCGGCCACCGCGAGCCGCTGCAGCTGCGCGTGGGCACGCTCGTCGAGGTCCGCGGCCGCGTCGCCGAGGGACACCGTGCGGCCGCCGCCCTCGACCGTCGAATACAGGTACTGCATCGGCAGGGCCGTGCCGTCGACGACGTCCGTCACGTGCGGGGACACGTTGACGTACACCGTGCGGAAGTCCTTGCGGTTCAACGGGTTCGTGGTCACCAGCACGCCACCGAAATCGGCCTTGACCTGCTCCTGGATCACGACACCCATGTAGCACTCGTCGAGGGAGATCCCGGCCTGCTGCCGCAGGCGGACACTGCGCACCGAAACCAGCGACGCCCAGACCTCCTTGACGCCGGCGAAGATCCGCTCGGCCGTGGTGACGTGGTTGCGCGACTCGTAGATCCCGGCCGCCGAGAACCCGGCCAGGTCCTCGGCGTTCGACGACGACCGCACGACGAACGACCGCACCCCCGCCAGCTGGGACACCAGCGCGGAGTCGATCTCGCTGGCCAGCGCACCCGGCAGGCGGGCCGAGCGGATCAGCCCCTGCAGCTCGACGCACAGCGGCTCGACCTCGCGCGCGTCCAGCTCCAGTGCCATCTTCAGCTTGCCGATGGCCTGCTGGATCCGCGGCGACGACTCCAGGAACCGCCGGTGCAGCGAGAACGGCAGCGCGATCCCGCGCGGCACGCGCACGTGCTCCGAGAGCAGCCGGTGGGCCGCGGCGCCCAGTCCGGCGTCACGGGGGACGTCCAGCAGCCGGGCCAGGTACGGCAGCAGGTTCTCCCGCGGCGGCCGCGGCACCTGGTAGAAGCCGAGGAGCCGCTCGGACCCGTGCGCGAGGACGTGGTGCAGCTCGCCGAGGTTGGCCGCCTTGGTGCCGTACCGGTGCCGGTCGGCCGCGCGCAGCCGGTCCAGGTTCACGATCGGGCTGTGGTCGGCCTCCGGCTGCTCCAGCGTGACGCGCTGGGCGTACCAGCGCGGCTTGGCCGCCGCCTCGGCAGGCTCGGCGATCTCCCGCAGGGACAGCCCGTGGGCGTCCACTGTGTACTCGACCCACTTGCCGTCGAGCCCGCGACGCTCGACGTCGGCGAGCGCGCCGAGCTGGACCGCGTTCGGGATCTGCCAGCCCGTGGCCAGCACGTTGGTGTGCGACAGCGGTGTCGTGTGCCGCGCGTTGACGATCCCGGCCAGCCGCGGGATGTCGTCGGGGACGCGGTCCATCACGATGATGTCGGTCCAGTCCAGCGTCGCGGCCCGGTACTCGGCCTCGGTGCGGAACGCGCGCAGCCGCCCGGTGGCCGTGCCCGGGTTCAGCGCCACGAACGGCGCGCTGGAGAACAGCTCGTGCGCGAACACGCGGGGCAGCTCGCTCGCCGGGATCTCGCGGACGATCCGTTCCTGCAGCTGGTTCGCCGGCTTGAACACCAGCGGCAACGACGGATCGACGTATTCCGCGACGAAGGCGTGGAACTCGCGGATCAGCTCGGCAGGCATGGTGTCGACCTCGACCGTTTCCAGCGAAAGCAGCTGCGGGTGCAGCGAGAGAATGCCGAGCAGGAACCGGCGGTCCGGCGCGTGGTAGAAGATCTCGTTGTAGGAGTCGATCTCGGCGCGGACGCGTTCTTCGCCGACGCCGAGGATCTCTTCGGCGATATAGATCGCGTGAAAGGAATAGCGGGCGTCGTTCAGGAAGTGGATCGAGGACGTCTCGCGGTCCACCACGACCTTGACGAACGAATAACCGCCGAGCGTGCCGCCCAGCTGCTGGAGTGCGGACACGGAAAGGCGTTCGCCGACGAGTGCGGCGACGGTGCCGGAGGCAGGGCTGGGCGCGACCACGCTGGTCAGGGACACGGATTCTCCTCGCTGGAAAGAGCGAAGAGGAACGATAACAGGCAGGTAAATAACCCACCAGTGCCCCGGTTGCGCCATTCAGCGGCACACTTCCGGATTTCATGACCGGCGCCACACCCGCTCGGAGCACCGTTCCAGCGCGCTGGAACGGTGCTCCCGGAATGCGGACGCGTGTTCGGCCGTTCGGGTGCGGCGGTGACGCGGGGTGATTTCCGCTACAGCGCCGCGGCTTCCGCGGCCAGCTTCTCGATCGTCGCGGGATCGAGCGAGGCCGTCAGCCAGGAACCGCCGATGCAGCCGACGTTCGGCAGCGCCAGGTACTTCGGCGCCGAAGCCACCGTGATCCCGCCGGTCGGGCAGAACCGCAGCGACGGCAACGGGCCCGCGATCGACTTCAGGTACGCGACCCCGCCGGACGCCTCCGCCGGGAAGAACTTCAGCGCCGTCAGCCCGCGTTCGGCCAGCCGCATCGCCTCGGACACCGTGCTCGCGCCGGGCAGGAACGGCAGCCCGGTCTCGAAGCACGCGTCGACGACCGCGTCCGTGCTGCCCGGCGTCACCAGGAACTTCGCGCCCGCGTCGGCCGCCTGCTTCGCCTGGTCCGGCGAGACGACAGTGCCGGCGCCGATGACGATGTCCGGCACCTCGGCCGCGACGCGCTCGATCGCGGACAGTGCCGCCGGGGTGCGCAGGGTCAGCTCGATGACCCCGATCCCGCCGGCGAGCAGCGCCCGCGCCGTGGGCACCGCGTCGGCGGCGTCGTCGATCACCACCACGGGCATCACGGGGGACAGCTCGAGCAGGTCCTGACCGGTGGTCACTGACCGACCTCCTGTGTTGCGAAAGCGGGCGTTCCGAAGTGCTCCGGCGTCAGGCCGCCGAACACCGAAGCGCCCCGGTCGGCGGGGCCGACGGCACGGCGCAACGCGGCGAACAGCTCTCGGCCGGTGCCGGACCAGGATGCTTCGGACGGCGGCGCGTCCACAAGCTCACGCCGGGCGAGTTCTTCGTCACCGACGAGCACGTCGAGCGAGCCCGCGGACGCGTCGAGCCGGATGACGTCGCCGTCGGCGATGCGGGCGATCGGGCCGCCCGCCGCGGCCTCCGGCGTCACCTGGATCGCCGCCGGGATCTTGCCCGACGCGCCCGACATCCGGCCGTCGGTGAGCAGCGCCACCGCGTACCCGCGGTCCATCAGCACGCCCAGCGCCGGGGTCAGGCCGTGCAGTTCCGGCATGCCGTTGGCCCGCGGGCCCTGCTGCCGGAGCACCACGACGACGTCGCGGTCCAGCTCGCCGGCCTCGAACGCGGCGGTGAACGCCTCCTGGGTGGTGAACACCCGCGCGGGGGCCTGGACGACGCGGTGTTCCGGCGCCACCGCGGACACCTTGACCACCGCGCGGCCGAGGTTGCCCTCGACCATCCGCAGCCCGCCGTCCGCGGCGAACGGCCGCCACACCGGGCGCAGCACCTCTTCGTCGAGGCTGCGGGTGGGCACGTCGCGCCAGACCAGCTCGCCGTCGGACAGGATCGGCTCGGCGCGGTAGCGGTGCAGCCCGAAGCCCGCGACCGTGTGGACGTCTTCGTGCAGCAGCCCGGCGTCGAGCAGCGTGCCAACGAGGAACTGGATGCCGCCGGCGGCGTGGAAGTGGTTGATGTCGGCGCTGCCGTTCGGGTAGACCCGCGCCAGCAGCGGCACGACGGCCGACAGGTCGGCGAAGTCGTCCCAGGTCAGCTGGATGCCCGCGGCCGCGGCGACGGCGACCAGGTGCATCGTGTGGTTGGTCGAGCCGCCGGTCGCCAGCAGCGCGATGACGCCGTTGACGAACGCCTTCTCGTCGAGGATCCGCGCGACCGGCGTGTACTGCTCGCCGCGGGAGATCTCGACGACCCGCCGCCCGGCCTCTTCGGTCAGCGCGCGCCGCAGCGACGAACCGGGCTGGACGAAGCTGGCGCCCGGCAGGTGCAGGCCCATCACCTCGACGACCATCTGGTTGGAGTTCGCGGTGCCGTAGAACGTGCAGGTGCCTGCCGAGTGGTAGGACGCCGCTTCGGCGTCGAGGAGGTCTTCGCGCGTCGCGCGGCCCTCGGCGTACAGCTGCCGGACGCGGGCCTTCTCCTTGTTCGGCAGCCCGGAGTTCATCGGCCCGGCGGGCACCAGGATGGCGGGCAGGTGCCCGAACGACAGCGCGCCGATCAGCAGGCCGGGGACGATCTTGTCGCAGACGCCGAGCAGCAGCGCCGCGTCGAACATGTCGTGGGACAGCGCGATCGCCGTCGACATCGCGATGACCTCGCGGCTGAACAGCGACAGCTCCATGCCCGCGCGGCCCTGGGTGATGCCGTCGCACATCGCGGGCACGCCGCCGGCGAACTGGGCGACCCCGCCTGCCGAGCGCACGGACTTCTTCAGCCACGCCGGGTATTCGTGCATCGGCTGGTGGGCCGAGAGCAGGTCGTTGTAGGAGGACACGATCGCGACGCCGGGGGCGCGCGCGGCCCGCAGCGCTTCCTTGTCGACGCCCTCCATGGCGGCGAAGCCGTGGGCGAGGTTGCTGCACGCGAGGCCGCGGCGGACCGGGCCTTCGGCGTGGGCGGCGGCCGTGCGCTCGAGGTACGCCGAGCGCGTGGCGGCACTGCGCGCGGCGATGCGCGCGGTGACCTCGGCGACGACGGGATGCAACGATGGGGACGGGGTGGGGCTCATGTCCGGCTCCGGATCACTGGTGTGGGGTGGTCCGCGGGACGGCAGCGTTGACGCCTCTGGGTCGTGACACTGGCCACACTACCTTCCGGAAACGCGGAAACAAAATCGATTCAGAAGATCCACCCGCGTGACCCCGATCACCTTCGGAGCCGATAGTGTGCTAGTTGTCACACTGCACGACGCGTGGCACAGCCGTTGCGGTTCCCTGCCAGCCCCACCACACGGGAGGCATGATGTCCACCTCCGAGATCGCCGAGCTGCGGCGAACCATCGGCCAGCTCCGGCAGTGCGTCGGCGCACTGCGCTCGCGGTACGGCGACGCTTCGGCGGTGCGCCGGCTCGCCAACGACGTCGAGCGCCTCGACATCGACACCGCGGACCTCGACGGCGTCCCGCTCGCCGTGCCCGCCCAGGCCAAGGCGGCCGAACGCGTCCCGGTCCCGGACACCCCGTACGACCCGTCGCTGTGGCACGGCGCCGATGACGAAGGCGTCGGCGGCTACAAGCGCGACCAGCGGTGAGCGCTCCGGCTGACAACGGCGTCGGCACCGGCGTCCGGGCCCCGAAGCGGGCCCGGATCGCCGAGCGGACCCTCCGCACGGACCGGTGGTGGCTGCAGCCGCTGCTGACCGTGCTCGGGCTGGCCGCGTTCGTCATCTACGCGACGGTCCGGTCGTTCGTGCGCACCGCCTACTGGGTGCCCGACTACCACTACCTGACGCCGTTCTACTCGCCCTGCCTGTCCACGTCCTGCGTGCCGGGGTCGAGCCACTTCGGCCACTGGTTCGGCGAGCTGCCCGGGTGGATCCCGCTCGGCTTCGTCGTGCTGCCGTTCCTGCTCGGCTTCCGCCTGACCTGCTACTACTACCGCAAGGCCTACTACCGGTCCGTCTGGTTCTCCCCGCCCGCCTGCGCCGTCGCCGAACCGCACGCGAAGTACACCGGCGAGACGCGGCTGCCGCTGATCGTCCAGAACGTCCACCGCTACTTCTTCTACGTTGCCCTCATCGTCTCGCTGGTCAACACCTACGACGCGATCACGGCGTTCCACGGCAAGACCGGCGGCTTCGGGTTCGGGCTGGGCAACATCATCCTGCTCGGCAACGTGATCCTGCTCTGGGCCTACACGCTGTCCTGCCACTCCTGCCGGCACGTGACCGGCGGGCGGCTCAAGCACTTCTCCAAGCACCCGGTGCGCTACTGGATCTGGACGCAGGTCACGAAACTCAACACCCGCCACATGACGCTGGCCTGGACGACGCTCGGCACGCTGGTGCTGACCGACTTCTACGTCATGCTCGTCGCCAGCGGCGCGATCGCGGACCTGCGGTTCGTGAACTAGTTCCTCTTTCTCCCGACAACGACGTCCCCCAGTTCCGAGGTGGAATCCCTTCATGACCGAGGTCGAACGGCACAGCTACGACGTGGTGGTGATCGGTGCCGGTGGCGCCGGTCTGCGCGCCGTGATCGAAGCCCGCGAACGCGGCTTCCGCGTCGCGGTCGTGTGCAAGTCCCTGTTCGGCAAGGCGCACACCGTGATGGCCGAGGGCGGGTGCGCCGCCTCGATGGGCAACGCGAACTCCAACGACAACTGGCAGGTCCACTTCCGCGACACCATGCGCGGCGGGAAGTTCCTCAACAACTGGCGGATGGCCGAGCTGCACGCCAAGGAGGCGCCGGACCGCGTCTGGGAGCTGGAGACCTACGGCGCGCTGTTCGACCGCACCGCCGACGGCCGGATCAGCCAGCGCAACTTCGGCGGGCACACCTACCCGCGGCTGGCGCACGTCGGTGACCGCACCGGCCTCGAGCTGATCCGCACCATGCAGCAGAAGATCGTTTCGCTGCAGCAGGAGGACTTCGCCGAGACCGGGGACTACGAAGCGAAGATCAAGGTCTTCGCCGAGTGCACGGTCACCGAGCTGCTCACCACCGAGGGCCGCATCGCCGGCGCGTTCGGCTACTGGCGCGAGAGCGGCCGCTTCGTCCTCTTCGAGGCGCCCGCGGTCGTGCTCGCCACCGGCGGCATCGGCAAGTCGTTCAAGGTGACGTCGAACTCGTGGGAGTACACCGGCGACGGCCACGCGCTGGCCCTGCGCGCGGGCGCGAAGCTGATCAACATGGAGTTCGTCCAGTTCCACCCGACCGGGATGGTCTGGCCGCCGAGCGTCAAGGGCATCCTCGTCACCGAGGGCGTGCGCGGTGACGGCGGCGTGCTCAAGAACTCCGACGGCAAGCGGTTCATGTTCGAGTACGTGCCCGAGGTGTTCAAGGGCCAGTACGCCGAAAGCGAAGAGGAAGCCGACCGCTGGTACACCGACGCGGACAACAACCGGCGCACGCCGGACCTGCTGCCCCGCGACGAGGTGGCCCGCGCGATCAACTCCGAGGTCAAGGAGGGCCGCGGCTCCCCGCACGGCGGCGTCTTCCTCGACATCGCCAGCAGGCTGCCCGCCGAGGAGATCCGCAAGCGGCTGCCGTCGATGTACCACCAGTTCAAGGAGCTGGCGGACGTCGACATCACGGCCGAGCCGATGGAGGTCGGCCCGACCTGCCACTACGTCATGGGTGGCATCGAGGTCGACCCGGACACGGCCGCGGCGAGCGTGCCCGGCCTGTTCGCGGCAGGCGAGTGCTCGGGCGGCATGCACGGCTCCAACCGGCTCGGCGGCAACTCGCTGTCGGACCTGCTGGTGTTCGGCCGCCGCGCGGGACTCGGCGCCGCCGAGTACGTGCAGGGCCTCGACGGCAGGCCCGCGGTGCGGGAGTCCGATGTGGACGCCGCGGCGAAGATGGCGCTGGCACCGTTCGACCCGCCGGAAGACGGCGTCGCGGAGAACCCGTACACCCTGCACACCGAGCTGCAGCAGGCGATGAACGACCTGGTCGGCATCATCCGCAAGGCGGAGGAGATGGCGCAGGCGCTGGCGAAGCTCGACGAGCTGCGGCAGCGGATCCTGCGCGTCACCGTCGAAGGACACCGGCAGTTCAACCCCGGCTGGCACCTCGCGATCGACCTGCGCAACATGCTGATGGTCAGCGAGTGCGTCGCGAAGGCGGCACTGACGCGGACCGAAAGCCGCGGCGGGCACACGCGCGACGACTACCCGGGCATGGACGCCCAGTGGCGCAACAAGCTCCTCGTGTGCTCGGCCACGCCGGGGGACAACCCGGTGGTGCCGGACATCGACGTCGAGGTGAAGGAGCAGGTGCCGCTGCGGCAGGACCTGCTGGAGCTGTTCGAGTTCGCCGAGCTCGGGAAGTACTACACCGACGCGGAGCTGGAGACGCACCCCGGGAGCAAGGCATGAGTTACAAGGCGAGTTTCCGGGTCTGGCGCGGCGATGCCGACGGCGGCGGGCTGCAGGACTTCACGGTGGAGGTGAACGAGGGCGAGGTCGTCCTCGACATCATCCACCGGCTGCAGGCCACCCAGGCCGCGGACCTGGCCGTGCGCTGGAACTGCAAGGCGGGCAAGTGCGGCTCGTGCTCGGCGGAGATCAACGGCCGCCCGCGCCTGCTGTGCATGACGCGGATGTCGACGTTCACCGAGGACGAGGTCATCACGGTGACGCCGATGCGGACGTTCCCGGTGATCCGCGACCTCGTCACCGACGTGTCGTTCAACTACACGAAGGCGCGCGAGATCCCGTCGTTCACGCCGCCGCCGGACCTCAAGCCGGGCGAGTACCGGATGCAGCAGGTGGACGTCGAGCGCTCGCAGGAGTTCCGCAAGTGCATCGAGTGCTTCCTGTGCCAGAACACCTGCCACGTGGTGCGCGACCACGAGGAGAACAAGGAGGCCTTCGCCGGACCGCGGTACCTGATGCGCATCGCCGAGCTGGAGATGCACCCGCTGGACGTCGCCGACCGCCGTGACGCGGCGCAGGACGAGCACGGGCTCGGGTACTGCAACATCACCAAGTGCTGCAGCGAGGTGTGCCCGGAGGGCATCCACATCACCGACAACGCGCTGATTCCGATGAAGGAACGCGTCGCGGACCGCAAGTACGACCCGATCGTCTGGCTCGGCAACAAGCTCTTCCGCCGGGACAGGTGACCTTCCCGCCTGCCGTGCTGGCATGGTGGGGACATGGAGATCGAGCTGCTGCCGCCGTCCGCGGCGGACGACGGGGCGGTGATCGCGCGGATCACCGCCCTGGTCAACCAGGTCTACGCCGAGTCGGAAAAGGGGCTCTGGCAGGGCAGTCCCGATCGGACGTCGGCGGCCGAGGTGGCCGGGTTCGTGCGGGACGGGGAGATCGCCGTCGCCCGCGTCGACGGGGATCTTGCCGGGTGCGTGCGGGTGCGGCGGCTCGACGACGCCACCGGGGAGTTCGGCATGCTCGCCGCCGATCCCGCGCGGCGGGGCATCGGGGCCGGGCGGGAGCTGGTCCGGTTCGCCGAACAGGCGAGCCGGGACGCGGGCTGCCGGGAGATGCAGCTGGAACTGCTCGTGCCCCGCGGCTGGACGCATCCGGCGAAGCAGTTCCTGGCCGGGTGGTACGGCCGGCTCGGCTACCGCGTGACCCACCGCGGCGACCTCGCCGACGACTACCCGCACCTGGTGCCGTCGCTGGCCACGCCGTGCGATTTTCTCGTCTACCGCAAGGAACTCGCGTGACCGTGCTTGCCGGGGCGCGGGTGTTCGACCCCGAGACCGGCGAGACCACCCGCGCCGACGTCCGGCTCGACGGCGACCGCATTGCCGAGGTCGGCACCGGCCTCGACGGCGACCGGCGGGTCGACTGCTCCGGCGGGCTGCTCATCCCCGGGCTCATCGACTGCCACGTCCACGTCGCCTTCCCGCGCCCCGAGCCGTTGCCGCGCAGTGCCCGGATCCTCGAAGCCGTGCCGGTGCTGCGCCGCCTGCTCGCCCGCGGGATCACCACCGTCCGGGACGCTTGGGGCGCCGACGCCGGGATCCAGCACGCGCTGCGCGAAGGCTGGATCACCGGGCCCGACGTCCTGGTCAGCCTGCGCCAGCTGGGCCCGACCGGGGGACTCGGGGACAGCTGGGAGCCGCCCGCGGGCGCCGTCGACCACTACGGCGACCCGTCGCTGCCGGACCCCGTGTTCGACGGGCCGGACGGGGCCCGCGCGGCGGTCCGCCGGATGGTGCGGGCCGGGGCCGACTGGATCAAGGTCGGCGCGGGCGGGGCCCTGCGGACCGTTCGCGAAGGCCGGGACGTCCGCCCGGCCGACGACGAACTCGCCGCGCTGGTCGGCGAGGCCCGCCGCTGCGGCCGGGACGTCCTGGCCCACGCCCACACGTCCGCGGCCGTCGTCGCGGCGGCCCGCGCCGGGGCACGCAGCATCGAGCACGGCACCTTCCTCGACGACGAAGCCGTGGCCGCACTGGGAAACGCGTGGTACGTGCCGACGCTGGCGCCGATCAGCGGCAGCGAGTTCGCCGAGGCGCACCGGCGTTCGGTCCGCCTCGCCGTGGCCGCCGGAGTCCCCGTCGCCGCGGGCTCGGATCTGGCTCCGCGTCCCCATGTCGACTTGACGACCGAACTGCGGTTGCTGGCCGCGGTGCTCGGCGAGGCGGCGGCCCTGAAGGCAGCCACCTCCGAGGCGGCGCGTCTGCTCCGCCTCGACCACGACCGCGGCCGCATCCAGCCCGGCCTGCGCGCGGATCTCGTCCTGCTCCACGGCACCGGCCTCGACCTGGCCGACCTGCCCGGCCGGATCCGGGCGGTCTGGCACGACGGGGAACCGGCGGGGACCGTCACGTCGCCATGAGCTCGAACTCCTCGGCCAGCCGGACCAGGAACTCGCGCGACTCCCGTTCGGACAGCGCCGCCTGTTCCAGGCGGGTCAGCAGCACGTAGAACGCTTCGACGGCGACGCGCTCGTCGATGAACAGCCCGGCGGCGAAGGTTTCCTCGTACGCCACCGGCGGATGCTCGGCGAACTCCAGGATCGTGAACCGGCTGCCGACGAGGTGGTACGGCGGCGCCGAGGCGGGCACGACCCGGATCGTGCAGTGCGGGAGGTTGGTGGCCAGCACCAGTGACTGGATCTGCTCGTGCATCAGTGCCGGGTCGCGCAGGACCGACCGGAGCGTGTGCTCGTAGACGAAGTAGATGCACTGCGGCGGGTCGCGCCGCTGGAGCAGCTGCTGCTGGTCGATCCGCGCCTGGACGAGGTGCTGGAGCCGGTCGGTGGTGTACCGGCCGGACAGCTCGTAGACGCTGCGGAGGTAGTCCTCGGTCTGGAGCATGCCCGGCAGGGCCGTCGGGCTGTTCGTGATCACCGTCGTCGCGACGTTCTCCTGGACGATCAGGGACTTCGCGGGGTCGACGAGCTTGCTGAAGAACGGGCGGACCCAGTAGAGGTCGCTCGGGGGACGGGTCAGTTCCAGCAGCCGGTCGCGTTCCGGCGCCCGGGTGCCGCAGTGGGCGAGGTAGATCGCGGCGTCGATCGGCGAGATGCGGCGCCCGTTCTCCCAACCGGACACTTTGGACGCCGACCAGTCCGCGCGGCGGGCCAGCTCGCGCAGCGAGATCTGCTTCTCCTCGCGCTGGGCCTTCAACTCGATGCCCATCTCTCGCGTGCGCACCGTGCTCTTTTCGGTCATGCCTCGGACGGTAAAGGCAACCACTGACAAAACGGCTTCTGCCGCGCGGGGGATTCACCAGAACGGATGTCGCTGTTCTGCCTGTGCGACAACGGGTTCTGCGCGCGAAGCGTCGCGAAGCAGCTTCGCACAATGAAGCGTGCTTCGCGCCTTAATGGTACAACCCGCGGGTTGTGGAATCGTTTCTTGAGAGGTCTGCCGCGGGTTGTCGTGAGTGATAATTAGGGTTCTAACGCGAATTAGCACTCACGACCCGCGGGACCGGATCAGCCGAGGGTGCGGCCGCCGTCGACCACCAGCCGCTGGCCGGTGACGAAGCCCGCCTCCGCCGAGGCGAAGAAACTCACCGCCGCCGCCACGTCCTCCGGCGTGCCCAGCCGCCCGGCAGGCACGGACGCGCGGTAGGCCTCGCGCTCGGCTTCCGGGACGTCCGCGTGCCGTTCCACCGGGACGAAACCCGGCGCGACCGTGTTGACCGTGATCCCGTCCGGCGCCAGCTCGCGCGCCCAGGCGCGGACCAGGCCGGTCTGCGCGCTCTTCGCCGTCGCGTAGGCGGACCGGCCGGGCGGCGGGCGGTCCACGACCTCCGAGTCGAGGTGGACGATCCGGCCGTACCCGCGGGCCCGCATCCCGGGCAGCACGGCGTGTCCCAGCAGGACCGGCGAGCGCACGAAGAAGTCCAGCTGTGCCAGGTGATCCGGCCAGTCCACCCGGGACACCGGCGCTTCCGGCTGCGGGCCGGTCGCGTTGACCACCAGCACCGAGATCGGGCCCAGCACCGCGGTGACGGCGTCGACCAGCTCGCCGACCTGCCGCCGGTCGGTGACGTCCGCGGCGAAGGCACCCGCCCGGCCGCCCTCGGCGGCGATGCCCTCCGCGGCGGTCTTGAGATCGGCGTCGTCGTGGCGTCCGTTGACCGCGACGGCGAACCCGTCCCGGGCCAGCCGCCGCGCGATCACCCGCCCGAGACCCCGGGAACTGCCGGTCACCAGTGCGACACCCATGCGCCCGACGCTACGGAAGACCGGCGCCCGTGAAAAGGCCCCCGGTGGAGTCCACCGGGGGCCCTTGCACGGACCGCGTCAGCTCGCGGCGGACGCCAGCGCGATGTCGTCCTCGGGCTTGGCCTCGGTCTTGATGACCTTCTTCGCCCGGCGGTTGCGGCTCTCCAGGTACCGGGCCAGGCCGGTGAGCAGCAGGCACATCGCGATGTACATCGCGCCGACCACGATGGTGATCGGGACCAGCGGGCGGCCGAACTCCGTGATGCTGCCGAGGTACCGGGCGTAGCGCAGCAGCTCCTCGTAGGTGATGAGGAAGCCGAGCGCGGTGTCCTTCAGCAGCACCACCAGCTGGCTGATGATCGTCGGCAGCATCGCGCGCAGCGCCTGCGGCAGCAGCACCAGCGTCATCGCCTGCGTCTTGCGCATGCCCAGCGCGTACGCGGCTTCGGTCTGGCCCTTGGGCAGCGAGAGGACGCCCGCCCGGAAGACCTCGGCCAGCACCGAGCCGTTGTAGAGCGTCAGGCCCAGCACCACCGAATAGAACGGCGCGCCGAGGCTCAGGCCGTAGTGGAACGCGAAGATCATGACGACCAGCGGCACCGCGCGGAAGAACTCGACCACGGCGGTGCACGGCACCCGGATCACCGCGTGGTCCGACAGACGGCCGGCGGCGAACACGGCGCCGAAGACCAGCGCCAGCACCGCACCGGCGGCGAACGCCTTGAGCGTGTTGAGCAGGGCCGCGACCAGGTCCTCCTGGACGACCTTGTACTCCAGCCAGCTCCACAGCTTGGGTTCGAACTGCCCGGACGCGGCGAACCGGTAGATCACGAACGCGATCAGCGCGGCGATGGCGGCCACGCCGACGACCGCGAGCACGCGGTACCGGACCCGGGCCTTCGGGCCGGGGGTGTCGAAGAGGACCGAACTCATCGGGACACGCTCCAGCGCTTCTCCAGGCTGCGTTGCAACAGCGTCATCGGGACGACGAGGATGACGAAGAACAACGCCACCCACAGCAGGCCGACGAACACGTTGTAGCCGCGTTCGGACAGGTAGGCCTGGATCGAGCCGGCCTCGGTGACCGAGAAACCGGCGGCGATCGTGGTGTTCTTCAGCAGCGCGATCAGCGTGCTGACGAACGGCGGGACCACCGACCGGGCGGCCTGCGGGAGCACGATGGTGCCGAGTGTCTGGGCGAAGCTCAGGCCCAGCGCCCGGCTGGCCTCGGCCTGGCCGACCGGCACGGTGTTGATGCCGGAGCGGATCACCTCGCAGATGAACGCCGCGGTGTACATCGTCAGCGCCACCACGGCGGCCGTGAAGAACGAGATCTTCACGATCTTCAGCAGCGGGAAGGCGAAGGCGAAGAAGAAGAACAGCAGGGTGAGCGGCGTGTTGCGGAACAGCGTCACGTAGGTCGTGCCCGCCGCGCGGAACACCGGCACCGGGCTCACCCGCAGCATCGCCAGGATCGTGCCCAGGACCACCGAACCGACCGCGGAGATCAGGAACAGCTCGACCGTGGTGAGGAAGCCCGGACCGTACAGGTCAAGGTTGTCGAATAAGACGTCCATCGTGTCCTCGGTGCAGTTTCACGGATCGTCGAGGTGGATAGGGGCCGGCCGGTGGGGCAGCGGGCTGCCACCACCGGCCGGGAACCGGGAATCAGTACCGGTTGAGCGTCGGCTTCGTCGCGGTCGAACCGGACTTGCCGAGCGTGTTGTCGTAGATCTGCTGCCAGGTGCCGTCGTCCAGTGCGGCCTGGAGGATGTCGTTCACCTTGTCGCGCAGGGCCTTGTCGTCCTTCGGCAGGCCGATGCCGTACGGCTCCTTCGAGAACGGCTCGCCGACGACCTTGAACTTGTCCGGCTCCTGTGCCGCGTAGCCCTTGAGGATCGCGTCGTCGGTCGTGACGGCCTGGACCTGGCCGGTGTCCAGCTGGGACACGCACTGCGAGTAGTTCTGCAGCTCGACGATGTTGCCCGGCTCGGTCAGGCCCTGCTCGCGGACGCGCTGGATCGGGGTCGACCCGGTCACCGAGCAGACCTTCTTGCCCTTGAGCGTGTCCTTGCCGGTGATGTCGTTGTTGTCCTTCTTCACCAGCAGGCTCTGGCCGGCGATGAAGTACGGGCCGGCGAACGACACCTGCTGCTTGCGCTTGTCGTTGATCGTGTACGTGCCGACGTAGTAGTTGACGTCGCCGTTGGCGATCGCCTGCTCGCGGCCGGCCGACGGGACGGCCTTGTACTGGATCTTGTCCTCGCCGAAGCCCAGCTTCGCCGCGACCAGCTTCGCGATCTCGATGTCGAACCCGGTGTACTTGTTCGTCGTCGGGTCCTTGTAGCCGAGGCCGGGCTGGTCCTCCTTGACGCCGATGACGACCTTGCCCGCGGCCTTCATCTTGGCGAAGTCGGGCGAACCCGGGACGTCGACACCGGCCGCCGCGGTCTGCTGCGGGGCGGTGCCGCCGCTGTCGCCGGGCGCGCCCTCCTTGCCACAGGCGGTCAGCATCAGCCCGCCGGCCAGCAGGCCCACGGCGAGGGTGCGGATCCTCATTTCAGCTTTCTCCGTATCTGTCGTCGATGCGGCACGTGCCGCGCCGCCAAACGGGGCAGAACCTCAGTGGGTAAGGATCTTGCCGAGGAAGTCCTTCGCGCGCTCGCTCTTCGGCGCGGTGAAGAACTCTTCGGGCGTCGTGTCCTCGACGATCTCGCCGTCGGCCATGAAGATCACCCGATCGGCTGCCCGGCGGGCGAAGCCCATCTCGTGGGTGACGACGAGCATCGTCATGCCGTCCTTGGCCAGCCCGGTCATCACGTCGAGGACCTCCTGGACCATCTCCGGGTCCAGCGCCGAGGTCGGCTCGTCGAACAGCATGACCTTGGGCCGCATCGCCAGCGCCCGCGCGATGGCGACGCGCTGCTGCTGCCCGCCCGACAGCTGTGCCGGGTACTTGTCGGCCTGGTTGGCGATGCCGACGCGGTCCAGCAGCTCCATCGCCGTCTTGCGCGCTTCGGCCTGGCCGATCTTGCGGACCTTGACCGGGGCGAGCATGACGTTCTCGACGATGGTCTTGTGCGCGAACAGGTTGAAGGACTGGAACACCATGCCGACGTCGGCCCGCAGCGCCGCGAGCGCCTTGCCCTCGGCGGGCAGCGGGACGCCGTCGACGGCGATCTCGCCCGAGTTGATCGGCTCGAGCCGGTTGATCGCCCGGCACAGGGTCGACTTGCCCGACCCGGACGGGCCCAGCACCACGACGACCTGGCCGCGAGGCACCTCGAGCGTGATCTCCCTGAGCACGTGCAGGTCGCCGAAGTACTTGTTCACGGCGGACGCCTTGATCATCGGCGCCGCCACCTCCGCGGTCATCTGGCCTCCAGGGGTCGTTCGTGCCGGCACGGTGCGGCAGGGGTCACCACGCGATGGCGAGAACCTACCGTTGCTTTACCGGCTGGCAAGGCTGCTTGAGCAATACTTAGGGTTTCAACTGAGTATCGATGTCCGTTTCGGGGGGTGTCCACCCGGGGTCACGGGGAGTGACCGTCCGGGTGGCCGGTGCGGGTCCGGCTCCGAGGTCCTAGAGTTCGTCGCTACCGGCCGGTGAAGCAGGTCACCATGGGAGGCGACGGGTGCGGGTGCTGCTGGTGGAGGACGACGACCGGGTCGCGGGCGCGCTGATCCCGGCGCTGACCCGCCGTGGCCTGGCGATCGCCCGGCTGGCGACCGGCGCCGGGGTGCTCGACCGCGTGCACGAGGTCGACGTGATCCTGCTCGACCTCGGCCTGCCCGACATCGACGGCGTCACGCTCTGTCGTCAGATCCGCGCGGTCAGCGACGTCGCGATCATCGTCGTGTCGGCGCGTGGCGAGGTCGACGACCGGATCCAGGGCCTGCGCGCGGGCGCCGACGACTACCTGGTCAAGCCCTACGACGTCGAGGAGCTGCTGGCGCGGGTCGAGGCCGTGCGCCGCCGCCGCGGCGAGCACACCGCCGCGGAGCCGGTGGTGATCCGCGTCGGGGACGTCAGCGTCGACCTGTCCCGGCACGAGGTGCTGGTCGGCGGGCGCGCGGTCGCCCTGTCCCGCAAGGAGTTCCAGGTACTGGCGCTGGTCGCGAACGCCCGCGGCGCGGTGTGCTCGCGCGAGCACGTGCTCACCGAGGTGTGGGGCCACCGCGGCGCCGCGGAAAGCCGCTCGCTCGACGTCCACGTCGCGACGCTGCGGACGAAACTGGGCCGCCCGGCGCTGATCGAGACGGTCCGCGGGGTCGGCTACCGGCTCGGCGGCCAGGTCGCGCGGAGCTGAGCCGTGCGCGTCCGGCTGCAGGGCATCGTGCTGACGCTGGTCGCGCTGCTGGTGTTCGGCCTCGGCATCCCGCTGGCCATCACGATCGCCGCGGGCGCGCAGCAGGACCTGTTCCTCGACCGGCTGACCGACACCGCCCGGTTCGCGTCGCTGGCGCAGCGGCCGCTGCTGGACGACAAGCCGCGGCTGCTCGATCCCGACCTGCGCCGCTACACCGAGGTCTACGGCGTCCAGGTGCTGGTCTTCGACCAGGAGAGCAGGCCGGTGCTCAGCTCGCTGGGCGGCACCGCGCGGCTCGACATGCACGCCGAGCGGATCACCGGCCCGGTCCACGAGGCACTGGCGGGCCGCCGCTCCCAGCCCGGCGGCCTGCTGATGCCGTGGGACGCCACGCCGCTGGTGCTCGCCGAACCGGTGCTGGCCGACGGCGAGGTGCGCGGCGCGGTGGTGACCGTGTCGGACACCGGCGCCGAGCGGGCCGACGTGCTGTGGTGGTGGCTGCTGCTGGCCGCGGGCGGCATCCTCGCCTTCACGCTGGCGCTGGCCGTGGCGGTCCCGGTGGTGCGCTGGATCCTGCGGCCGGTGCAGCGGCTCGACGACGCGACCGGCGCGCTCGTGGCGTCCGTGGTCAGCGGGCGCGAGGCCGAGCCGGTGGGGGAGAGCGGCGGGCCGCCGGAGCTGCGGCAGCTCGGCCGCTCCTTCGACCGGATGGCCGAGAGCGTGTCCGGGGCGCTGGCCGCGCAGCGCGCGTTCGTCGCCGACGCGTCCCACCAGCTGCGCAACCCGTTGACAGCGCTGAAGATCCGGCTGGGCAACCTCGAAGGCCACGTCGACGACGAGACGGCCGCGGCCGACCTGGAGGCGGCGCGGGTCGACGCGGGACGGCTGCACCAGATCCTCGACGGGCTGCTGTCGATGGCCCGCGCCGAGGCGTCCGGCGGCGAGCTGGACCCGGTGGTGCTGGACGAAGCCGTCGCCGAGCGCGTCGCGGACTGGTCGGTGGTGGGCGAGGCCCGCGACGTGCGGCTGGTCGTCGCCACCGACGGCGAGGACCTGCGGGTGCGCCTGCCCCCGCGTGGCGCGGAGACGATCCTGGACGCGCTGCTCGACAACGCGCTCAAGTTCACGGCGTCGGGCACGGAAATCCGCATCGAGGTGGCCCGCGACGGCGACCGCGTCCGGCTGTCGGTGCGCGACCACGGCCCGGGCCTGCGGCCGGAGGAGCTGGACCGCGCACTGGACCGGTTCTGGCGCAGCCCGGCACACCAGAACGTCCCGGGATCGGGGCTGGGCCTGGCGATCGTCAGCGAGCTGGTGGCCCATTCGGACGGCGACCTGGCCCTGGACCTCCCCGACGGCGGCGGCCTGCGGATCACGATGACCTTCCCGGCCGCCTGACCGGACTTCGGCACAGTCGCGCGGTTGCGTCCCGCGGGTGCGGCGATGCACCCAAGGTGGCCTTCGGTGCGTTCAACGCACCGAAGGCCACCTTGGGGCGCTTCCCTGGCGGGCCCGGCGGCCTAGGTTTTCTGGCTCCGGTAGTAGCGCAAGGCGCCCGGGTGCAGGGGGATCGGCTGGGTCTCGATGCCCGGGTGGACGTCGATCGACAGCGCCGCCCGGTTGGCCAGGGCCAGCTGCTGGCGGGCGGCGAACAGGCCGCGGGTCAGTGCCTCGGCGACGTCGTCGGCCATCGACGGGCGGACCACCAGGAAGTTGGGCACCACCAGCGTCGTCACCGGCCGGGGCTGGCCGTAGGTGCTCGCCGGGATCGTGGCGGTGCCGTAGACCTCGCTGGTCGCCTGCATCTTCGGCAGCACGTCGGCGATGTCGACCAGCCGCAGGCGGCTCTGGTTCTCGGTGAGCTTCGGCGTCGGCAGGCCGCCGGACCAGAAGAACGCGTCCACTTCGCCGTCCAGCAGCGCGGCGATGGAGTCTTCGAGGCCGCGGGTGGTCGTGCTGACCGAGCCGGTCAGATCCGCCGCGGCGAGCAGCTGCTTGGCGATGAACTCCACGCCGGAGGCCGGCGAGCCGACGGCGATCCGGTGGCCGCGCAGCTGCGTCACCGACCGGATCCCGGAGTCGTCGCGGACGACGACGTGCAGGTAGTCGTCGTGGATGCGGGCGAGCGCGGCGAGGTCGTGGTGGGTCCGGTACTGCTCGGCGGCGACGTCGGCGGCCACGAAGGCGACGTCGGCCTGGCCCGCCAGCACCTTCGCGACGTTGTCGGGGGAACCCTGGGTCTGCAGCACCTGCGGCCGTCCGATGTCCAGGTCGTTCTGCCACGCGGTGGCGAGCGTCTGGGCGAGCTTGTCGTAGACGCCGCCGGGGTTGCCGGCGGCGATCCGCAGCTGCAGCCCCGCGAAGCCGGAGCTGCACGCCGACAGCACCAGCAGCAGGGCGGCCGCGATCGCGAGTCCGCGCCTCCGCCGGGTCCTGGCCACGGCCTGATCGTGCCAGATCAGCCGCGCTCGGTGCCGGTGGTCCGCCCGAGCAGCGCGTTCGACGACCGCACGAACGTGTCGGGGCACCCGCACGAGCCCCGGATCGTGAGCCGGGTCGGCAGCTTCTGCAGCCCGCTCGGGCGCGACTCGCTGGCGAGAGCGCCCACGAGCAGCTCGGCCGCCCGCCTGCCCATTTCGAAGATCGGCTGCTCCGCGGTGGTGAGGCCGGGGGTGGTGTAGGCCGCGTACTCGATACCGTCGAACGACGCGACCGCCAGGTCGTCGGGCACCCGCAGGCCACGGTCGGTCGCGGCGCGCAGCAGCCCGAGCGCGGCGAGGTCGCTGGTGACGAACAGCGCGGTCGGCGGGTTGGGGCCGGCCAGCAGCGTGTCGAGTGCCTCGTACCCGGCCCGGCCGCCGAACGGGCGGCGCAGCACCGGCAGCCCGGTGAGCCCGGCTTCGCCCAGCGCGCGCTCGTATCCGGCGACGCGGTCGCGGGAGGTCGAAACGTCCGGCCCGCTCAGGCAGGCGATCCGCGTGTGCCCGTGCCCGACCAGGTGCGCGACGGCTTCGCGGGCGCCGTCGACGGCGTCGGCCACGACCGTGGGCAGCTCGCCGTCGTCGAAGGACCGGTCGACGAACACCACCGGCGTCGGGATCTTCGCGTACTCCGCGCGCAGCACCGGGCTCGTCGTCGACGGGATCGCCAGCACGCCCTCCACCTGCCGGTCCAGGAACGCCCGCAGGTAGCCGAGTTCGCGCGTCTCGTCGTCGGCGGCGTTGCCGACCAGCAGGGGATACCCGAACCGGTGCGCGGTTTCCTCGACCGCGCGGGCGAGCAGCGCGAAGTAGGGGTTCGCGCTGTCGGGGATGACCAGCCCGAGCGCGTGGCCGCGGGCCATCCGCAGGGACCGGGCCACCGTGTTCGGCCGGTAGCCCAGTTCCTCGATGGCGGCGAGGATCCGCTCGCGGGTTTCCGGGGCGACGCGCCGCGGCCCGTCGTTGAGCACGTAACTGACCAGCGCCGGAGACGTCCCCGCCCGCCGGGCGACGTCCGCCCGCGTCACCGCCATCCAGAACTCCGTTCTTCGAAGCACAGTCTTGACAAGCAGTGTGCCAGAGCACACGATGGCTCATCAACACGAGTTGATAGCTGATCAACACGAGTTGAAACGCTGAGACCAGGGAGAATGCTCATGGGATGGAACCTTCGCCGCATCGTCGCGGTGACGGTCGCGGCCGCCGCGGTCACCGGAATGACCGCCGCCTGTGGCCGCGGTGGTGACGACGTCAAGCAGGCGAGCGGTCCGCGGATCGCCATCGTCACCCGCAACTTCACCAACCCGTACTGGGCCGCGCTGCGCGACGGCGCGCTGGCCGAGGGCAAGCAGCGCGGCGTCGAGGTCAACGTGCAGGCGGGCACGTCCGAGACCGACGCCGACGGCGAGAACGCCAAGATCTCCACCCTGGCCGGCCAGGGCTACGACTGCTTCGGCGTCGTCCCGGTCAACGCGAGCAACGTGATCACCCCGCTCGTCCCGGTGGCGCGCAAGAAGACGCCGATCCTCAACCTCGACTCGCAGATCGACCCCGCGGCCTCGAGCGCGGCGGGCGTGTCGTACGCGTCGTTCATCGGCTCGGACAACGTCGCGGCGGGCACCCTGGCCGGCCAGAAGATGCTCACCGCGCTGAACGGCACCGGCAAGGTCGTCATCCTGCAGGGCATCGCCGGTGAGCAGAACGGCATCAACCGCGAGAAGGGCTTCACCGAGGCGACCGGCGGCAAGCTCGAGATCGTCCAGCGCGCGCCCGCCGACTACGAGCAGGACAAGGCACTGCAGGTCACCGAGGCGATCCTCAAGGCGCACCCGGACATCACCGGCATCTTCGCCGCGAACGACACCATGGGCCTCGGCGCCGTCCAGGCCATCAAGAACGCCGGGCTGGCAGGCAAGATCAAGGTGATCTCGGTCGACGGCATCAAGGACGCCCTCGCCTCGGTCAAGAGCGGCGACCTCTACGGCACCATCACCCAGTACCCGTACGCCGAAGGTCAGCTCGCCGTGCAGGCGTGCATTGCCGCGCACTCCGGCAAGCAGATCCCGCAGCGCGTGGTCGCGCCGATCGCCTTCATCGACAACGCCGTCGTCGACCAGCAGATCGCTTCGTTCCCGAAGCCGTTCGCGCCGTTCGACAACCCGCTCGCCCCGCTGGTCGCCGGATGACGGCCACGGCGGCCCGGCCGCGTTCGTTCGACCTCGCCCGCGCGGCCGACTACGCCGCACCCGGCGCGCTGGTCGTGGTGTGGCTCGCGTTCTTCATCGCGACACCGCACTTCCTGACCCTGGACAACATCGGCGACCTGCTGGTCGCCTCGTCCATCCTGGCCGTGCTGGCGCTGGGCCAGCAGTTCGCCGTCGTGGTGGCCGGCATCGACCTGTCGGTCGGCGCCAACCTGCCGTGGGCGGCCGCGCTGCTCGGCGCGACGGCGACCGCGGGAGTCCCGATGGGACTGGCGATCCTGATCGCGATTGCCGGCAGCGTCGTCGTCGGCGTCGTCAACGGGTTCCTCGTCGGCTACCTGAAGATGACCGACTTCATCGTCACGCTCGGCTCGCTGAGCGTGGTCAGCGGCATCACGCTGCTGCTGACCGAAGGCAACACCGTCGCGGTGTCCTCGCCGTTCCTGCAGGCGATCGCGCTCGACGGGATCGGGCCGGTGCGCTGGTTCTGGCTGATCGCGCTCGCCGCCGCGGTGCTGGTGTGGGCGACGCTGTTCCGCACCCGCGCCGGCACGCACCTGCTCGCCGTGGGCGGCGGGCCGGACGCGGCGCTGGGCACCGGCATCCCGGTGCGGCGGGTGCGCCTGGCCGCCTACGCGGCGTCCGGCCTGCTGTGCGGGGTCGCCGGCGTGATGCTGGTGGCCCGCAACGGCGGCGCGGACCCCTCGCTGCAGACGAACTACCTGCTGAGCTCGATCGCCGCGGTGGTGCTGGGCGGGTCGTCGCTGTTCGGCGGCAAGGCGTCGGTCGCCGGCTCGGTGACCGGGGCGGTGCTGCTGACCAGCCTGGTCAACGGCTTCACGATCATCGGCATCTCCCAGTACTTCCAGACGATCGCCGTCGGCGCGGTGGTGCTGCTCGCGGCACTGCTGGCCCGGTTCCGGAAGTGAGGCGGCACATGACATCCGAAACGCAGTACCTGCTCGAAGCCCGCGACCTGGTGAAGACGTTCGACGCCGTGCGGGCGCTCGACGGGCTGAGCGCGGGCTTCGCCGAGGGCGAGGTCACCGCGATCGTCGGCGACAACGGGGCAGGCAAGTCCACGCTCGTGCGCTGCCTCACCGGCGTGCACCCGCCGACCGAGGGGCAGCTGCTGTTCCGCGGCGAGCCGATCCGGCTGTCCTCGCCGCAGGCGGCGCGCGACCTCGGCATCGAGACGGTCTACCAGGACCTCGGCCTGATCGACGACCTCGCGGTGTGGCAGAACCTGTTCCTCAACCGCGAGCTGCTGCGGCCGATCCCGCTGCTGGGCGTGCTCGACCGGCCGCGGATGATCCGGGAGAGCCGCGACATCCTCAGCGGGCTCGACGTCAACGTGCCTTCGGTGCGCACGACCGTCCGGCGCATGTCCGGCGGGCAGCGGCAGAGCATCGCCATCGCCCGCGCGGTCACCTGGGGCAAGTCGCTGGTGATCATGGACGAGCCGACGGCGGCGCTGGGCGTGCGCGAGACCGCGGCCGTGGAGAAGCTGATCCTGTCGCTGCGCGACCGCGGCGTCACCGTGCTCATCATCAGCCACGACCTGGACCAGGTGATGCGCGTGGCCGACACGGTCGTGGTGCTGCGCCGCGGGCGGGCGGTCGCGCGCCGCCCGGTCGCCGACGTCACGGGCGACCGGCTGGTCGGCCTGATCACCGGGACGATCGCGGAGGCCGCGTGAAGCGCACGGGCCTGATCAACGGCCAGCTGACCCGGGCGCTGGCCGGGCTGCGGCACACCGACCTCTTCGCCGTCAGCGACTCGGGCCTGCCCGTGCCCGGCGGCGTCGAGGTGATCGATCTCGGTGTCGTGTACGGGATCCCGGACTTCCTGACCGTGCTGCGCCCGGTGCTGGCCGAGGTGACGGTCGAGGCGGCGTGGGCGTCGCGCGACGTCGCCGACGTCAACCCGGACGTCCACCGGGCACTGGCCGACCTCGTGGGTCCGCAGCTGCTGGCGCACGAGGACTTCAAGGAGCGGCTCGCGCAGTGCCGGTTCGTGGTCCGCACCGGGGACGCGACGCCGTACGCCAACGTCCTGCTGCGGGCGGGAGTGGCGTGGTGAGCGGATCCGTCGTCGTCCTCGGCGCGGTGAACGTCGACCACGTCGTGGTGGCCGGCCGGCTGCCGCGGGCGGGCGAGACGGTGGTCGGCCCGGCAATGGTGCGCCACGGCGGCGGCAAGGGAGCGAACGCGGCGGTGGCGGCCGCCCGCTTCGGCGCCCGCGTCCACCTGGTCGCCGCGGTCGGCCGCGACGACGTCGGCGACGGCGCGCTCGCCGAGCTCGTGGAGTCCGATGTGGACGTTGCACACGTCGACCGGCTCGACGGCGTCCCGACCGGAGCCGCGGACATCGGCGGCGACGGCCGTGGCGCGACCCAGCTCGCGGGCGGCGCGGGCGCCACCGCCCGCGTCGCCCCGGACCGCGTCCGCGCCGCGCTGCGGGAGCTGCTGCCGTCGTGCGGCTGCGTGCTGGTCAGCACCGAAGTCCCGGAGGAGGCGGTGGCGGCCGCGGTCGAGGAGGCCACGGCGGCCGGGGTCCGCTGCGTGCTCAACCCGGCCCCGGTCGTCCCGGCGGTGACACGGCTGCTGCGGCACGGCCCGGTGCTCACGCCGAACCGCGGCGAGGCAGCGGAACTGGCCCCGGACCTCGCCACCCTGGCGGCACGCACCGGGGCACCGGTGGTGGTGACGCTGGGCGGCGACGGAGTCCGGTACGTACTGCCGGACGGCGAAGCGGTCGACGTCGCACCACACCCGGCAAAGGTGGTCGACACAACGGGCGCGGGCGACACGTTCAACGGGGTCCTCGCCGCCCGCCTCGCGGCAGGCGACAACCTGGACCGCGCGGTCCGCACAGCGAACGCGGCGGCAGCCCTGTCGGTGGCCACGGCGGGCGCCCGGGGCGGCCCTACGCGGGCACAGGTGAGGGTGGCGCTCGGGGAGTCCTGACCGCGGTGTTGCAGGAACCTGTCATCGCGGTCGCGGCCGCCCGTCCTGCTCCTACTTTGAGGACATGCCGCGTCTCGATGCACACCGGGTTTCCGCGCTCGTACTCCTGTTCACCGCCGGGTTCTTCGGCGCCGGGTGCTCGGGCGGGCAGGCGGCGCCGTCGCCTACCCCTGCCCCGGCGTCGTCCACCGCACCGCCGTCCACCACCTCGTCCGCCACCGTGTCGCAGCCGGCCAAGTACGCGAGGACGGAACTGGCGCAGCGGCCGTGCCGCGCCCTCGACGCCCGCGACCTCGCCGCTCTCGGCATTGCCGGGCAGGGCGAGGAGGAAGCGACCCGGAACGGCCCGTCCTGCCACTGGAAACTGGCGGGCCAGAACGTCGACCTGCAGCTGGACGCTCCGTTGTCCTACGCGCAGACCATGACCCGCAACGGCCGGGTCACGCAGGTCCCCGTCGGGCCGCACATGGCCGTGCAGGCCGAGTTCCAGCACATCTGCTTCGTCTTCGTCGCGGTGGACCGGCCCGATCACCTGGTCGCCGCCACGACCATCCCGGATCCCGGAGTGCCGCAGGACGGAACGTGCCGCGCGGGCGCGGCGGTCGCGGCCGCCGCGCTCACCCACCTCCGATGACGGCCGCACGCGGCGCCGGGTCCTTCCCGGTCGTGACGGCGGCCGACGACAGGAGCGTGCCCGCGGCGAGCGTGCCCCAGAGGGCCGTCGGGCCCAGTGCCGTGATGACCATCGGTGAGACGGCGAGGCCGAAGCCCGTGGAGAGCTGGAAGCGGGCGAGGGCCCGGCCCAGCGTGCGGGCCGGGGCGAGGTGGGTGACGAGCGCGGTGGCGCTGCCCGCGTAGAGGATCTCGCCCAGCGTGCAGACCACGGACACGAGGGCGACGGCCGGGACGGCCCAGCCGCCGCCCAGTGCCGTGGCGGCGAGGAAGCCCAGGTAGGACGCGGTGAGCACGACACCGGCGAGGGCGAGCACCGTCCGCCGGGCGAAGCGGGACATCAGGACCGTGACCGGGACCTGCAGGGTGACCACCAGCACGGTGTTGGCCACGAACACGGCCGCCGGCCACACCGGGGACGCGTGCAGCTGCGTCACCAGCACCAGCGGCAGCGCGATTTCCGGGACGTTGAGGCAGAAGACGTAGACCACGTTGGCGGCCAGCAGCGCGCCCATCCGCGGCGCCGGCCCCTCCTCGGCGGCGGCGGTGGTGACGGCGGGGTCCGCGCGGAGGCGGACCGACCACGCGAGCAGCGCCGCGGCGAGGTAGGCGATCCCGGTGAGGGCGGCCATGAGCCGCATCGCGGCAGGACCACCGGCGAGGCACACGGTGGCGAGCAGGGCACCGACCCCGAGACAGGCGTTGCGCAGAGCGCGTCCCGCGGCAAGGGCGGCGTCCCGCTCCCGGCCCTGGGCGACGGTGGCGACGAGCGCGGCATGCGCGGCAGGCCACGCCTGGTTGCCGAGGCCGAGAAAGAGCGCCGCCACGGCGAAGGGCCACGCCTGCCCGGCGGGGGTGGCGAGCAGCAGCGCCACGCCGAGGACACGCACGAGCATCGACGCGGCCACGACGGCACTGCGCGCACCGCGGTCCAGCCACCGCCCGACCAGCGGCATGCAGGCCAGGCCCGCAACAACCCCGGCGGTCATGGCCAGGCCGGTCACCGGCGCGGACAGCGCCAGCACGGTGACGCCGTAGAGGAGCAGAAAGGGGCGCAGCAGCCCGGTACCGAGAGCGTCGACCGCCAAGGCGACGGCATAGCGAGGGCCCCCGGAGGCCCGCACGAGAACGCGGGGCCCGATCTTGGTCGTCATGCCGTCGACGGTGATCTCCGGAGGGTCCCGGTGGCACGCGGGTTGACGGAGTCCGTCAATCGGCGCCGGTGCGCCGGCGCACCCCGCAAGACGACCACAACGCGCTGCACAAGATCGTGACCGGACTCAACCGCCAGGTCGTCTGGAAGGCGATGATGCATGGCCGCGAGGCCGCGCTGTTCGCGTTCCTCGATCGCAACAACAGCCCATCGGGGACATCACCGCGACGAATTCAAGAAGAAGACCGTCACCAAGTGCATTCAGTAGCAACAGAAAAGCCCTTCTCCTCGGTCTTCGGACCGGGGGAGGGGCTCTTGCGTTTCAGGGTTCTAACGCCTGGTCAGCTCGCGCCGACCGTCCTCGGTGAGGACGTAGTAGCGCTGGGTCTTGGTGGGATCTTCCCAGCCGTCGGTCAGCCAGCCGCGTTGCTCCAGCGTCGCCAGCATCGGGTACAGCCGCCTGCTGTGTACGCGCGTCGCACGGCGCAATTCCTCAGCGGAGAAGCGGGTTTCGGCCGCGCCGGCGAGGAGCACTGCCGCCAGCTTTCGCATTTCCCGGTTTGACCGCATGAGCCGATTCTAGCCCTCGTCGTTGAGCTCCGGCGGATGCCGCAGCCAGCGGAAGACGCTTGATCGGTAACGGCCGCCAGGGTGGGTCGGGCCGGCAGGTTGGATCGGCGGGTGGCGCCCCGCCGATCCCGGATAGGCCACGTTGCCCGGCTGACCGCCGGTGAGGCAGCTCCGCAGATCGCGCCGACGTCTCGGCTTCTTCGGCATGTAAGTCCTCCTAGCGCCCCGGGGGCTTCGGCTGGACAGGACGGGGCTGAGGTGCCGGGTTGCTGCGGGTCGGAGTGGAGGGGGTGTCCTTGCCGGGTCCGGGCCTCGTGGGCCCCGGCCCCGCGGGATTGCGCGGTTTCGGCATCGCGCCCGTTCTTTCTGGTTCGGTGCCGTCGGTGGTAGCGCGAACAGTGAGGTCAAAACGATCAGGATGCTTATTTCTTTCGGTAGCGATAGCCCTTCGGCTACTCTCCGTCAACTCATCAGGACGTCTTGACGAGTACGGTCTCACAGTGGGGTCAACTGGTCAAGACAAGCTGACCAGTGGGAGAATGAGGGCATGGTGGATCGCAGAAGCGGTGTCCCTGCGTTTCGGCAGGTAGCGGCAGACCTGCGGCAGAAGATCGCCGCCGGTGACTACGCGCCCGGCGCGCAGCTGCCGAGCGAACGCGAGCTGGTCGACACCTACGGCGTGTCCCGGCCGACCGTGCGTGATGCGGTCAATTTGCTGCGCGCGGAAGGGCTGGTCACCTCGGAGCACGGGCGCGGCGTGTTCGTCCGTCCACCGGCCAGCATCCAGCGCATCGCGCGTTCCCGGCTGTCTCGTGCTGCCCGTGAGCGCAACCGTGGCGCCTTTCTGGCTGACGCCGCCGCGCGCGGCTTCACTCCGTCCGCGTCAGTGAAGATCCGCTTCGAACAAGCCGACGGACGCACTGCTGCGCACCTCGCGATAGACGAGGGGGCCGAGGTCACCGTGAGAGATCGGGTGATGCGGGCCGATGGGCTGGTGGTCCAGCTTGCGGTGTCGCGCCTGCCGCGCGAGCTGACGCGCGACACCGCAATCGAACAGGTCGACACCGGTCCCGGCGGTGCATACGCCCGCTTGGAGGAGACTGGTCACCGCATCGGGTCGTATGTCGAGCATGTCGGCGCCCGGATGCCGACGCCTGACGAGGCGTCGCTTCTTCAGCTTGCGGACGGCGTCCCGGTTGTCACGATCACTCGCGTCGCCTACGGCGAGGACGGCACGCCCCTGGAGATGAACGACATGGTGTTGGCGGCCGACCGCTACGAACTTTCGTACGAGTGGCCCGCCGAGTAGTCCCAAGCCCGGCGGGCAGCGGGCCGCCCGCTGAGCGGGCGCATATGCCCTGGATCCCCGACGAGAGGGGACGACTCGGTAGCAGGTGGCAGCCGGTCTACCCTGGGAGGTGATGACCGAGAACCAGGCACCCAGGGCGTACCAGATCCGCACCTTCGGCTGCCAGATGAACGTGCACGACTCCGAGCGCCTCGCCGGGCAGCTCGAAGCGGCCGGGTACGTCCCCGCCACCGCTGGGACGCAGCCTGACCTCATCGTGTTCAACACCTGCGCCGTGCGGGAGAACGCCGACAACAAGCTCTACGGCACCCTCGGGCACCTGCGCCCGGACAAGACCGCGAATCCCGGCCTGCAGATCGCCGTCGGTGGCTGCCTGGCGCAGAAGGACCGCGGGGAGATCGTCAAGCGGGCGCCCTGGGTCGACGTCGTCTTCGGCACGCACAACATCGGGTCGCTGCCCACGCTGCTCGAACGTGCGCGGCACAACGCCGAGGCCGAGGTCGAGATCCTCGAGTCGCTCGAGACCTTCCCGTCCACGCTGCCCGCGCGGCGCGAATCGTCCTACGCGAGCTGGGTGTCCGTTTCGGTCGGGTGCAACAACACCTGCACCTTCTGCATCGTGCCTTCCCTGCGCGGCAAGGAACGCGACCGGCGGCCCGGCGAGATCCTCGCCGAGGTCGAGGCGCTCGTCGCCGAGGGCGTGCTCGAAGTCACGCTGCTGGGCCAGAACGTCAACTCCTACGGCGTCGAGTTCGGCGACCGGCTCGCCTTCGGCAAGCTGCTGCGCGCCTGCGGCACCATCGACGGCCTGGAGCGCGTCCGCTTCACCTCGCCGCATCCCGCCGCGTTCACCTCCGACGTCATCGACGCCATGGCCGAGACGCCGAACGTCTGCCACCAGCTGCACATGCCGCTGCAGTCCGGTTCGGACCGGGTGCTGCGCGAGATGAAGCGGTCCTACCGCTCGGCGCGCTTCCTGAACATCCTCGACGAGGTCCGCGCGGCCATGCCGGACGCGGCGATCACCACCGACATCATCGTCGGCTTCCCCGGCGAGACCGAGGAGGACTTCCAGGCGACCCTGGACGTCGTGGCGCAGGCCCGCTTCTCCAGCGCGTTCACCTTCCAGTACTCGAAGCGCCCCGGCACGCCGGCCGCGACGATGGACGGCCAGCTGCCCAAGGAGGTCGTGCAGGAGCGCTACGACCGCCTGGTCGAGCTGCAGAACGCGATTTCCTGGGAAGAGAACAAGAAGATCGTCGGCCGCCGCGTCGAGCTGCTCGTCGCCGAGGGCGAAGGCCGCAAGGACGCCGAGACGCAGCGGATGAGCGGCCGCGCCCGCGACGGGCGGCTGGTCCACTTCACGCCGACCGGCCCGCACGTGGACCGCGGCGTGCGCCCGGGCGACGTCGTCGAGACGGTCGTCACCTACGGCGCGCCGCACCACCTGGTCGCCGACGGCGACCTGCTCTCGCACCGGCGGACGCGGGCGGGCGACAACGCCGAGGCGGGGCTGCGACCGAAGACGAGCGGCGTCACGCTGGGCCTGCCGGGCTTCGGTGCCCCGGCCGCCCGGCCCGAACCGGTGAGTGGGTGTGCGCTGTGACGGAGTCCCGGGGCAACGGTGAGCTGGCCGAGCTGGCCGCCGAGATCGACGAGGCCGGGGCGCGCGCGTCCCGCACGGTGGAGCTGGGCCGCCGCGGGTTCACCATCGCGGTGTTCACGTTCGTGCTGCTGATCTGCCTGATCCTGCCGTGGGTCGGCGACCACGCGGGCTGGCAGGTGCTGGCAGGCGAGGGCGGCGGCATCCCGCAGCTGTTCGCGGCGACGTCGACCGGCATCGGGATCTTCGCCTCGGCGCTGGCACTGGTGACGCGGCGCTGGTGGCTGGCGTGGGTCAGCGCGGCCGGCGGCTGGTTCGCCTCGGTGGACGGCCTGCTGGCGATCTGGTCCCAGCAGTCGTCCCACGCGCCGGGCGCGGCGGGCGGCGGGCCCGGGTTCGGCATGATCGTCGCGTGGATCGCGATGATCTGCCTGGCGGTGCAGTGGATGCGGACGGCGTTCTCGCGGTCCTGAGGGCCGGCGGGGACCGGAGTTCGACTTTCAGCCCACCCGGAGGGTGAGGGTGCTCGACGAGTACGCGGCGGCGTACAACGTCGACTCGGGGTGGTAGAGCCGCAGCGAGACGGTGGCGCTCAGGCTGAAGCTGAGACTGAACGAGAAGCCCCCGTTCGGGCGGCACGAGGTGTTGGCGAGATCCACCCAGACGCCGGCCTGCAGCTGCTGCACGACGACGGCTTCGAGGGTCTGGGTCCCGTCGGCGCGGGCCGCGTCGAGCACCTTGAGGTTGCCCTTGAGGTCGACCTTTTCGTTGACCTTGACGTGGTCCTTCCCGAGCTTCCCGTCGAGCTTCACCTTGCCCTTGCCGGCTTCGGCGACGGCGGCAGTACCCGGCGCGGCGGTGGCGGGAGCGGCGAGAGCCGGGGCAAGCCCGGCGACGGCGATGCTGATCACCAGAGCGGAGAAGATCCGGCTGGCGCTGAACGGTGTCCTGGTCATGATCAAAGTGGAGCACCGGGGGTGGCGGAAAGCGCCCGGAAACCCCCGCCCGTGGAGCGCCTCACACCGCTTCGGGTGAAGCGTTAACCGTCCGCTTGCCGAGCGTGCCGGTGGTACTGCCCGACGGCTCCCGACCGCCGGTCTCACCCCTCACCGGCCCGCCGCGGCCCGGCCCACCGCGGCCCCCGTCACTCCCCGGCAGGGTTTCGTTTGTGCCGGTCATGGGGTCCGAAGAGTGTGAGTGGCCGCGCGGGGTTGCGGGCCATGTGGTGGTGGTCCGGTCCGGGACAGGGCGGGGCTGCGGCCAGACCGGATGCCGCGGTGTGGCTTGCGCGAATCCGGCCCCGGCGCGTGACCGGCCGAGGGCTGGGTGGTCGCGCCGCTGCGGTGTCATGAACGACTCGTTCACCTCGTCTGACGACATGAAAGACTCTTTCATGTCGTCCGGGTACCCGCCGCCAGGTCACCGGGCGCGGATCGGCCGGTACCACCAGACTTTGCCGCAGCCCCGGCCCACAGCAGCCCCGGCCCACAGCAGCCCCCGCCACTCCCAGGGGGGCGTCCCCAGGTCCAGTCTATCGAGGCCCCCGACACTGCCGTACGAAAACGCCGTCCGGTGGCGGACTTGTCCACATTGCCCGGACACTGTGGACAAGTCCCCGGAACGGCCAGCGAAAAGCCGTGAAGGCCACCTCAAGCAAAGGTGGCCTTCACCAAACAGGGAAAGCGGAGACCTACCGGTCCGCGACCGCGGCCTCGGCGGCCCGCAGCCACTCGCGCCACTGGGCCGCCTGCTCGTCGGCCTTCTTGGCGCGGCGCTCGTCTCCGGCCGCGCGGGCCTTGGCCGCCTGGGCTTCGAACTGCTCGACGCGCTCGCGGAACTGGGCCGCTCGGGCCTGGGCCTCCGGGTCCGTGCGGCGCCAGCGGGTGTCCTCGGCCGCCTTGACCGCGTCCTGGACCGCCTTGAGGCGGCCGTCGAGCTCGCGGATGCGCTCGCGGGGGACCTTGCCGATCTCGTCCCACTGCTCCTGGATGCGGCGCAGGGCGCTCTTGGCCGCTTCGAGGTTGGCCGACGGGTCGATCTTCTCGGCCTCGATCAGCAGCTCCTCCTTGCGCGCGGCGTTCTGGGAGAACTCCGCGTCGCGCTCGGAGAACACCGCCGACCGGCGGGCGAAGAACTTGTCCTGCGCCGCGCGGAACCGCTGCCACAGCGCTTCGTCACTGTCCTTCGGCGCGCGGCCTGCCGCCTTCCACTCGGTCATCAGGTCCTTGTAGCGACCGGCCGTCTCGCCCCAGTCGTCGGACTCGCTGAGGGCCTCGGCCTCGGCGATCAGCTCCTCCTTGCGCTGCTTGGCCGCCGCGCGCTGCTTGTCCAGCTCCGCGAAGTGGGAGCCGCGGCGGCGGTTGAACGCCTCGCGGGCCTTCGAGAACCGCTTCCACAGCTCGTCGTCGGTCTTGCGGTCGACGCCCTTGACCGTCTTCCACTCGTCGAGGATCGCGCGCAGCCGGTCGCCCGCCGCCTTCCACTGGGTGGAGTCGGCCGCGATCTTCTCCGCCTCCTCGGCCAGTGCCTGCTTGCGGGCGATCGCCGCCGCGCGGGCTTCCTCGCGCTCGGCCTTCGCGCTGGCCAGCGCCTTCTCGGCGTGCGCGATGACGTAGTCGAGGCGGGCGGCGAGCGCGGCCAGGTCGCCGACCACGGCGGCCTCGGCCAGTCCCTCCCGGATCTGGGTGGCGCTCGACAGCGCGTGCTTCGGGTCGCCCGCGCCGGAGATCAGCCGGGTTTCCAGCAGCTCGACCTCGGTGCGCACGTCGTCGAAGCGGCGGGCGTAGTGCACCAGGCCCTCGTCGGGGCTGCCTGCCTGCCAGACGCCGACGGCACGTTCCCCCTCGGCGGTGATGACGTAGACGGTGCCCTCGTCGTCGATCCGGCCCCAGGTGGACGGGGTGGGTTCGGCGGGCGGCACGGGCGGGGCGGGGTGCCCGGCGTGCAGCGCGTGCGGCACCGGGTGCGGGGCCGGGGTACCGGTGGAAGTGTTCTCCTGGGCCATCGCAGGCTCCTTATCGCCTGTACGCCCGCTTGCGCGGGCGCCCCGCCGCGAAGCGGGGCCGGGTAATGCGGTCGTCACGGGCCGTGCTCGGATGCAACGGCCCCCACGCGGCATTCAAGCAGCTCAGCGCGCACCGTGGTACCGGATGAGCCACTCGAAGCACGTGATCCTACTTCCGGTGGACGCCGCGTGTCGGCCCGCCGGTATCGTCAGCCGCCGTGAACAGCCCCGTCGCCGTGGTCGGCCCGACCGCCACCGGCAAGACCGCGCTGGCCGTGGAGCTGGCCCTTGCCCTCGGCGGGGAGGTCGTCAACGCCGACGCGCTGCAGCTCTACCGGGGCATGGACATCGGCACGGCGAAGGCGACCGAAGCCGAGCGCCGCGGCGTCCCGCACCACCTGCTCGACGTCCTGGACGTGACGCAGACGGCGTCCGTGGCCGCCTACCAGCGCGACGCGCGTGCCACGATCGAGCGGCTGCTGGCCGCCGGGCGGGTGCCGGTGCTCGCAGGCGGGTCGGGCCTGTACGTCCAGGCGGTGCTCGACGACCTGCGGTTCCCGGGCACCGACCCGGCGGTGCGGGCGCGGCTGGACGCCGAAGCCGCGGAGCTGGGCACCCCGGCGCTGTACGCCCGCCTGCAGGAGCGCGACCCGGCCGCGGCGGCCGCGATCCTGCCGACGAACACCCGCCGGATCGTGCGGGCCCTCGAAGTCATCGAGATCACCGGTGAGCCGTTCTCGGCGAACCTGCCCAAGCCCGGCCCGGCCCGCTACGGCACGGTCGTCATCGGCGTCGACCGGGAGCCCGCGGACCTCGACGAGCGCGTCGACGAGCGGGTCCGGCGGATGTTCGCGGCCGGTCTGGTCGACGAGGTGCGCGAGCTGGAGAAGCAGGGCCTGCGGGACGGGCTGACGGCGTCGCGCGCGCTCGGCTACCAGCAGGTGCTCGCCGAGCTGGACGGCGACGGCGACTTCGAGGCGGCCGCCGCGGCGACGGCGCAGGCCACCCGCCGCTTCGTCCGGAAGCAACGTTCCTGGTTCCGGCGCGACCAGCGGATCCATTGGTTCGACGGCGCCGATCCGGAGCTGGCCGCGCGCGTCCTGGATACCCTGGGCCGGTAATCTTGACGCCATGGGCGGAATCGAGTTCCTCAAGGGGCACGGCACGCAGAACGACTTCGTGCTGCTCCCCGATCCGGCGGGTCGCCTCGAGCTGACCGAGGCGCGGGTCGCCGCGCTGTGCGACCGCCGCCGCGGCCTCGGGGCCGACGGCGTGCTGCGCGTCGTCCGCGCCGCCGCGCTCGACGAGCCCTCCGCGGGCGAGTGGTTCATGGACTACCGCAACGCCGACGGCTCGATCGCCGAGATGTGCGGCAACGGCACCCGCGTCTTCGCCCGCTACCTGGTCGACGCGGGCCTGGAGACCGAGGGCGAGTTCGTCGTCGGCACGCGCGCGGGCGACCGTCCCGTGGTGGTGCACCCGGACCGCTCGGTGACCGTCCAGATGGGACCGGCGACGATCACCGGCACGTCGGTGACCGTGGTGGCGGGCCGCCCGTTCTCGGGCGTGGCGGTGAACGTCGGCAACCCGCACCTGGTGTCGGTGCTCGACGACGACGTCGCCGGCCTCGACCTGCGCGAGCAGCCCGACTTCGACCACGACTTCTTCCCGCACGGGGTGAACCTGGAGTTCGTCAACCGCCTCGGCGAGGGCGCGCTGCGGATGCGCGTGCACGAACGCGGGGTGGGGGAGACGCGGGCGTGTGGCACGGGCACGGTCGCGGCGGTGGCGGCCGCGTTCCACCTGGCAGGCACCGACACCGGCCGGTCCACTGTGGACATCCCGGGCGGCCGCGTCGAGGTGACGGTGTCCCGCGGCGCGTCGACGCTCTCGGGGCCGGCGGAGATCGTGGCGCGCGGCGAGATCGACGAAGCGTGGTGGGCGGCCGCGGGTTCCTGACGGCTCCCGTCAGGAGGTGAGCCACCCGGCCACGGCGGCGGCGATCGGCTGGCCGGTTTCCTGCTCGAACCAGGTGAACCCGGGCGAGGGGTTCACCTCGAAGCACACGACCCGCCCGTCCGGCACGAGCTTGAGATCGATGCCCGCGAACGGCAGCTGCAGCGCCGCGGCCAGTTCGACGCACCGCGCCGCGACGTCCGGGTCGAGGTCGCAGGCGCGCAGGGACGCCGACGTTCCGTCCTGGCGGGCGTAGCGGTAGTCGACGGCGGTCGTCGTGATCTCGGTGGCGAAGACCCGGTCGCCGACGACGTGCACGCGGACGTCGGGCCCGGCGAGCCGCTCCTGGAACTGGACCGGGCACCAGCGCAGCCGGGCCAGCCGCCCGGTGTCGGCGGCGGGGTCGAACGCGGTGACGATCGACCGGACCCCGCTGATCGACTTGTACACCAGCGGCCCGCGGCTCGCGGCGAAGGCGAGCACCTCGGCCGGGTCGCTGGAGATCAGCGTCTCCGGCGTGGCGAAGCCGTGCCGGGTGATGAGCTGGGCCTGGTACGGCTTGGAGACGTTGGACCCCATGGCCGAGAGGCGATTCGCGACCCGGCAGCGCCCGGAGAGCCCGGTCAGCTCGGTGAAGCAGGTCAGCGCGTCGCAGAAGCGCCGGGCGCGGGCCAGCTCGGGCGGGGTGAGGCCGGGGAACAGTTCGGGTTCGACCGGCCGCAGGTAGACCCCGGTGACGCGGGCGAGTTCGACGGTCCGGTCGCGGGTGCGCAGCACGCCGTCGAGGTCGGTTCCGGGGTTCAGCAGCAGCTCGATGGTGTCGCGGGCGGCGGCGCGGCAGTCCACGACGGCGAAGTCGGCGCCCCGGGCCGCCAGCGCCGTGGCGACCAGCTGGATCGGGGACTCGTCGGGCAGCCCCCACAGCAGGACGGTCATGGCGCCTCCGAGGGTGGGCTGGGCCGGTCGCTGCGGGGCAGCTTGGTCAGCGCAGTCATCGCCCCTCCAGTGTCTGCAGCAACCGATCGACCACCAGGTCGCCGCCGGGACGCAGGGCCGGGGTCGCCGTCAGGCCCGCGAACCACCAGCCGTCGGCGCCGACCAGGAAGTCGATGCCGAGCAGGGCCGTTCCGGCGTCCAGGAGCTTCGTCAGCCGACGGACGCCTGCCACCGTTTCCGCGGGCACGTCCGGGTCGAGCACCTCCTGGTCGAGGCAGATCACCTGGCGCGGCCGGACCGGCCCGGCCGACGCCGCCCGTGCGGCGGCGAGGGCCGCGTCGGCGGGCGGCCAGGGCGTGGCGGTGCCGAGGCGGAGCGGGGCGCAGCGCAGGCCCGCCTCGTCGGCGGCCGCCCACGCGTGCACCGGGTCCGGGGCCGGGCCCGCCAGGCACTGCGGGGTCGGCCGGTTCCGGACCGGGCAGCGCAGGCCGGTGAGCCAGCTGAGCGTGTAGGCGAACAGCTCCGCCCACGCGTAGTCGCGCTCGGCGGCCTCGGCGCGCGACCAGGCCAGTGCCGGCGGCTCGTGCAGCCGGTTCACCACCCCGGTCAGCGCCGAGTCGTCGAGCACGACGCCGTCCGCCAGCTCGATGCGCGTGCGGACCTCGCCCGCCCGGCCGAGCCGGTGGTCGTGCCGCCGGGCGAACGACAGGGCTTCGGCCGTCACCGCGGCACACGCCCGGCCCCGTGCGGCGGCCCGGTGCGCGAACCACGGGCCGTCGGGGTCGTCGAGCGGGCAAAGGACCAGCAGCACCGGGTGCCTCCTCGGAAAGTGTCACGCCGGGGGCGCGTCGAACTCCGCCTTGGCGGCCACGGCGTCGGCGACCTGCTGTTCCAGCTCCCCGCGCAGCTGCCGGGTCTCGGCATCGGTCAGGGTTTCCTGGCCGGTGAGCGGGGAGACCAGGTCGGGCCGCAGCTCCGGCCCGACGAAGCCGCCGAGCCTGCTCAGCTGGTCCTCGATGGCACGCAGCCGCTGCTCGAGGCCCGCCTGGCCGCCGGGGCCGAGCGGCCCGGGATCGGGGACGGGCCCGTGCTCGCCGTTCTTGAAGACGTCCCGGATGTCCTTGGCCCGCTTGTCGATCACCAGCTCCTTCTGCAGCTCCTTGCGGATTTCCTTGTCCTTGACGAAATCCTTGCGGCTGTCCTTGAGGTCCTTGATGATCGACTTCCCGATGCACATCGAGATGTTCAGCTCGGCCAGCACCGCGGCGATCGGGTTGGCGACCGTGCTGGCGCCCGCGCCGGCGAAGAGGAGGCCGACGACGAACCCGTCGCCGTCGACGATCACCGAGCCGGAGTCGCCGTGGTCGGAGAAGAGCGCGTTGCGGGCCGTGTCGGCGGCGATGCTGAGCTGGCCGGTCAGGGTGTGCACGCCGAGCCCGTCGCCGTAGTCGACGTTGACGGTGGCCGAGATCCCGTCGACGGTGCCGTAGGTCAGGCCGGTGGTGCGGCCGCGCTTGCGGACCGCCATGCCCAGCGTGGCCGCCCTGGTGCCCCGCACGTTGCCGATCTCGGCGATCTTGCAGGCGCTGTCCTTGCCCGGGTCGATGGAGATCACGGCACCGTCGACCTGGCCGGACAGGGTGGCCCGCAGGATCGCGCCGAACTCGTCGGACGGCACGACACCGGTGTCGATCCGGCTCGGCTGCACCATCCGGTCACCGGTGTGCCAGCCGGAATCGACGGCCGCGACGTGGAAATTGGTCAGCGCGGCGTGCGCGTGGGTCGCGTTGTCGATCACGATCGCGCCGAGTGTGCCGGCGAAGATGTGATTGTCGATCGTGCGGCTGGGACCCATGCTGATCCCGCCTTCGAGCGTGGCGTAATGTGTTGTGTCGGCCTGCGCGGAAAAGTCGAGCGGCGCGGTGGCGACGTGCAGTTCGTACCGGCGCTCGACGACGTCGGTGACGGCGCCTTCGATCTGCTCGGGAATACGCTCCTCGTGCGGGATGTCGTCCGTTTTCCGGGCGACGTGCACCCGGATCGCGATCTGGTCGGTCCGTTCCCCGCCCACCTCCTTGTAGCCGACGTCGACGCCGGTCACGCCGGGCCGGCCGAGCAGTTCCTGTTCGACTCGCTCCTTGATGGCGACGAGTTCGTCCACCGTGGCCATGCTGCACCTCCCGCCGATCGTCGGGCGACGATCGATGGAGAAGACGCGCGCCGGGCACGTCCTGATACATTCCTGGCCGATATTCTTTTTGCGGCCGCCGTCAGGAAATTTCGGCCTCTCGATTCACCGTGACCACTCGATCGTGGCAACAATGGCGGCGAAATCACGGTTGGGTTGCTTTTCCGGTCAGTCGGTACTGCCGATCTTCGCTGCCACCGCGAACTCGCCCGCGCGGGTCTCGACCGCCGCGATCGCGCCCGCGATCCGGATGTCCGGCTCGATGGCCGAGAACCGCTCCAGCACCTCCGCCGGGCCGGTCACCGTCAGCGCGTCCACCGCCGAACGCATCGACACCTTCGCGTCCGTCTTCGCCCGGCGCACCGCCGCGATCACCTGGCTCGCCAGCGCGAGCAGTTCCGGGTCGCCGTCGGCCGCGTCCGCCGACGGCCAGGCGGCCCGGTGCACCGAACCCGGCCGCCACCACGACCAGACTTCCTCGGTCGCGAACGGCAGGAACGGCGCGAACAGCCGCAGCAGCGCCGACAACGCCGTCACCAGTGCCGTCCGCGCCGACTGGGCCGCCTCCGGCCCGCGATCGCCGTACGCGCGGCCCTTCACCAGCTCGACGTAGTCGTCGCAGAACGTCCAGAAGAACGTCTCGGTCACCTGCAGCGCCCGCGCGTAGTCCAGCGCTTCCAGTGCCGCCGTCGCCTGTGCGACGACCGTGGACAGCGACGCCAGCAGTGCCCGGTCGAGCGGTTCGGCGGCGACCGCGCCGGGCATCGGCACGCCGAGGCCGAGCACGAACCGGCTCGCGTTGAGCAGCTTCGTCGCCAGCCGCCGCCCGACCTTCATCTGGCCTTCGTCCACCGCCGTGTCGACGCCGGGCCGCGCGCTCGCCGCCCAGTAGCGGACCGCGTCGGAGCCGTGCCGCTCCAGCAGGTCCAGCGGGGTCGTCACGTTGCCCTTGGACTTCGACATCTTCTTGCGGTCCGGATCGAGCACCCAGCCCGCGATCGACGCCGCCCGCCACGGCAGCGCGCCGTGCTCCAGCTCCGCGCGCACCGCCGTCGAGAACAGCCAGGTGCGGATGATCTCGTGTGCCTGCGGCCGCAGGTCCATCGGGAAGACACGGCCGAACAGGTCGTCGTCGACGCTCCACCGCCCGACGATCTGCGGGGTCAGCGACGACGTCGCCCACGTGTCCATCACGTCGGCTTCGGCGGTGAAGCCGCAGGGGACGTCACGCTGGTCCTCGGTGAAGCCCGGCGGGACGTCGCTGCTCGGATCCACCGGCAGGGCCGAGTCCTCCGGCAGCAGCCGCGCGTCGTAGTCCGGCTCGCCGTGCTCGTCGAGCCGGTACCACAGCGGGAACGGCACCCCGAAGAAGCGCTGGCGGCTGATCAGCCAGTCGCCAGCCAGGTTCTCCACCCACGCCGAGTACCGGACACGCATGTGCTTCGGCACCCAGTTCAGCTCTTCGCCGCGGGCCAGCATCTTCTCCCGGAACGCGGCGCCGGTGCCGCCGTTGCGCAGGTACCACTGCCTGCTGGCGACGATTTCGAGCGGCTTGTCGCCCCGTTCGTAGAACTTCACCGTGTGCGTGATCGGCCGCGGTTCGCCCTGCAGGGCCCCGGTTTCGCGCAGCAGCCGCACCATGATCTCGCGTCCCGTGTGGACGGTCTTGCCCGCCAGCGGCGCGTACGCCCCGGCCGGAACGCCCGCAGGCGCGTCGGGCAGGAACCGGCCGTCGCGGCCCAGCACCACCCGCGTCGCCAGGCGCAGCTCGCGCCACCACGTGACGTCCGTGGTGTCGCCGAAGGTGCACACCATCGCGATGCCGCGGCCCTTCTCCGGATCCGCCAGGTGGTGGGCCAGCACGGGCACCTCGACGCCGAACACCGGCGTCCGCACGGTTTTCCCGAACAGCGGCCGGAACCGTTCGTCGTCCGGGTGCGCCACCAGCGCGACGCATGCGGGCAGCAGCTCCGGCCGGGTCGTCGCGATCACGACGTCCGCGCCGTCCGGGCCGGTGAACGCCAGGTCGTGGAACGCGCCGGGGCGCTCGCGGTCCTCCAGCTCGGCCTGGGCGACGGCGGTGCGGAACGACACGTCCCACAGCGTCGGCGCTTCGGCCTGGTACGCCTCGCCGCGCGCGAGGTTGCGCAGGAACGCGCGCTGCGAGATCTCCCGCGACTCGCGCCCGATCGTCTGGTAGGTCATCGTCCAGTCGACCGACAGCCCGACCCGCCGCCACAGCTCTTCGAAGACCTTCTCGTCGGTCTCGGTCAGCGTTTCGCACAGCTCGACGAAGTTCCGCCGCGACACCGCGACGACGTCCTTGCCGGGCTTCTCCGGCGGCCGGAAGCCCGGGTCGTAGGGCAGCGACGGCTCACAGCGGACGCCGAAGTGGTTCTGCACCCGGCGTTCGGTCGGCAGGCCGTTGTCGTCCCAGCCCATCGGGTAGAACACCGCATACCCGCGCATCCGCTTGAACCGCGCGAGCACGTCGGTGTGGGTGTAGGAGAAGACGTGCCCGATGTGCAGCGACCCGCTGACCGTCGGCGGCGGCGTGTCGATCGAGAAGATCTCTTCGCGGGTCTTGGTGCGGTCGAAGTGGTAGGTGCCGCCGGACTCCCATACGGGTACCCACTTGGCCTCCAGACCGTCGACACCGACCTTGTCCGGGACTCGCGGGCGTTCGTAGGGGGTACTCATGGAACAACCCTAGGCGGTGGGTGCACCTGCTTTTTCGATGGTCGGCAGGTCGGTCATCCGCCGCAGCGGCGAGCACACGACCCACAGCGCCGCGGCGGCCTCCCCGGCCACCGCCACCCAGACCGCTCCGCGCAACCCGAGACCTTCGCCGAGCGCGCCGCCCAGCAGGCCGCCGAGCGGCAGCGTGCCCCAGACGAGGAACCGCACGCTCGCGTTCATCCGGCCCAGCAGCCGGTCCGGGCAGATCGCCTGCCGGTAGGAGACCTGCGCGACGTTGTAGACGATCACGCCGAAGCCGTAGACCACCTCGCCGAACGCGGCGAGCACGAGCCGCCAGTCCGCGCCGGTCCACGGGACCAGCAGGTGCGCGGGCCAGGACAGCAGCGGGATCAGCCAGATCGTGCGGGAATGGCCGATCCGCCGGGTGAGGACCCCGGAGAAGACGGCGCCGAGGATGCCGCCCGCGCCGCCGACGGCCAGCATCACGCCGACCACGGCCGGGGACAGCCCGACCGTGCGGGTGAAGAACAGCACCTGGACCGCCACGAAGGCGCCGCCGAAGAGGTTCGCCGTCGCCGTGCACGCCACGCTCGCGCGCAACGGCTTGTCGGAGAAGACGAACCGCAGGCCTTCGGCGATCTGCGGCAGCAGCCGGGCGTGCCCGGACCGCTCCGGCTCCGGTTCCACCGCGCGGATCCGCAGCAGGCACAGCGCCGAGGTCAGGTAGCCGACGGCGGTGCCGAGCACCGTGCTGGCCGCGGTGATCAGCTGGACCAGCACACCCGCGCCGCTCGGCCCGGCGACCTGCGCGACCGACTGGACCGCCTGCAGCTTCGCGTTGCCCTCCAGGAGGCGTTCCCGGCCGACGAGCGAAGGCAGGTACGACTGGTAGGCGACGTCGAAGAAGACCGTCGCGAAGCCGACCAGCAGGACGACGACCACGAGCTGGGTGAGCGTCAGCACCCCCGCCCACCAGGCGAGCGGCACGCTCAGCAGCAGGGCGAAGCGGGCGAAGTCGGCGGTGAGCATGACCCGGCGGCGGCGCAGCCGGTCCACCCACACCCCCGCGGGCAGGCCGACGAGCAGGAACGCGAGCGTCTGGGCCGCGGTGAGCAGGCCCATCTCGAACGGTGTCGCGGCCAGCGTCACCGCCGCGAGCAGCGGCACGGCGGTGTACCCGACCGCGGTGCCGAACTGGCTGGCCGTGTCGCCGGCCCAGAGCCGCCGGAAGTCGGCGTGGAAGAAGAGGGACCCCCTGCGCATGCGGCGAGTCTGCCGTGAGTGATTGGAAAGTGTCAATCACTGTTCGCTCTAGGCTGTACGCGTGCTTCCTGCGAAACGACGCGCCGCGACCGAAGCCGAGGCCGCCGCGCTGGCCTCCGGAATACGGCTGCGCATCATCCGGTTGACCTTTGCGGAGGCGCTGACGAACAAGGAACTGGCCGAAAGGCTGGGCCGAGACCCGGCGACGACGCTGCACCACGTGCGCAGGCTCGTCGAGACCGGCTTCCTCGCCGCGCAGCCGCCGCGCCGCGGGGCACGGGGCGCCCGGGAAATTCCGTATCTTTCGACGGGGCTTTCGTGGACACTCGACGCATGCGGTGACAAGGGCTTGGAACAGGCGATGCTCGAGGCGTATCTGGCCGAGATCGCCGAGACAGGATTCGACGGCGTGCACCAGACACGCCTCGTCGTCCAGGTGGCCCCCGAGGAGCGGGCGGAGCTGGAAGAACGGCTCAACGCCCTGCTCGAGGAGTTCCGTGCGCGCCCCCGCCGTCCCGGCGCCGAGCGCACCGCGATCTACCTCGCCACCTACCCCAGCACGTAACAGTTCGGTTCCCGCGGCGAATCGTGGGAACATGGAGGCACGATGACAGAACTGACACACACCGAAGACCACGACGAAGACCTGTACGACCCGTCGACAGGCGAGATGGAGCTCGAAGACCGCGCGTCGCTGCGCCGGGTCGCGGGGCTGTCCACGGAACTGGACGACGTCACCGAGGTCGAGTACCGGCAGCTGCGGCTGGAACGCGTCGTGCTGGTCGGCGTGTGGACCGAGGGCACGGCCCTGCAGTCCGAGGCGTCGCTGGCCGAGCTGGCGCGCCTGGCCGAGACGGCGGGCTCGGAGGTCCTCGAAGGCCTCATCCAGCGTCGGGCCAAGCCGGACCCGGCCACCTACATCGGCTCGGGCAAGGTGCGCGAGCTGCGGGACATCGTCGCGTCCACCGGCGCCGACACCGTGATCTGCGACGGCGAGCTCTCGCCGGGCCAGCTGCGGCAGCTCGAGGAGAAGGTCAAGGTCAAGGTCATCGACCGGACCGCCCTGATCCTCGACATCTTCGCCCAGCACGCCCGGTCCAAGGAGGGCAAGGCGCAGGTCGAGCTGGCCCAGCTGCAGTACCTGATCCCGCGGCTGCGCGGGTGGGGTACGTCGCTGTCCCGGCAGGCCGGTGGCCGCGCCGGCGGCGCGAACGGCGGCGTGGGCCTGCGTGGTCCCGGTGAGACGAAGCTCGAAACCGACCGGCGGCGGATCAACAAGCGCGTGGCGAAGCTGCGCCGGGAGATCGCGGCCATGGACACCATCCGCGAGACCAAGCGCGGGCGGCGGCTGGCCAACGAGGTGCCCAGCGTGGCGATCGTCGGCTACACCAACGCCGGCAAGTCGAGCCTGCTCAACGCGCTGACCGGGGCCGGGGTGCTGGTGGAGGACGCGCTGTTCGCCACCCTCGACCCGACCACGCGGCGCGCGCAGACCGCGGACGGCCGCGCGTACACGCTGACCGACACCGTCGGGTTCGTGCGGCACCTGCCGCACCAGCTGGTGGACGCGTTCCGCTCGACGCTGGAGGAGGCCGCGGACGCGGACCTGCTGCTGCACGTGGTGGACGGGTCCGACCCGGCGCCGGAGGAGCAGGTCAGCGCCGTGCGCGAGGTGCTCGGCGAGATCACCCGCAAGCGCAAGGAACCGCTCCCGCCGGAGCTGCTGGTGATCAACAAGACCGACGCGTCCGACGAGGTCAGCCTCGCCCGGCTGCGGCACGCGCTGGCCGGTTCGGTCCAGGTCTCGGCCCGGACCGGGGCGGGCATCGCGGAGCTGGTCGACGTGATCGCCGACCGCCTGCCGCGGCCGGAGGTCACGGTCGAGGTCCTGGTGCCGTACGCGCGCGGCGAGCTGGTCGCGCGGGCGCACGCGGACGGCGAGGTCCTCGAAGAGGAGCACGCCGAGGAGGGCACGCGCCTGCTGGTGCGGGTCCGCCCGGACCTCGCGGCGGCTTTGCGCGAGTACGAGACCAACTCGACCCGGGCCTGACACGTCTCCGTAGTGTGCGGCTGGAGGAGTCGCACACTACGGAGGTGGCTGGGTGCGCTGGGTGGTCGCGTTGGTCTTCTTGGCCATGCTGGGTGGGGCGGTCCCCGCCTGGGCGGCTCCGGCTCCGGAGCCGTTGTGCACGGTGAAGGACTCCCGGATCGGCGAGCTGTCCGGCCTGGCATCGGACGGCACGCAGCTGTACGCGATCAACGACGGCGGCACGAAGGTCCAGGTGTTCGTGCTCGGCCGCGACTGCAAGGTCCAGAAGGTCATGACGGACCGGACGGACCCGTTCGACGTCGAAGACCTGGCCCGCACCCCGGACGGAACGCTGTGGCTGTCGGACACGGGCGACAACAAGAAGGGCCGGCTGACGGTCGCGCTGCTGGAGCTGAGCCCCCAGGGCAAGGTCACGGTGCACCGGCTGACGTATCCCGACGGCCAGCACGACACCGAAGCGCTGATCATGGACAAGGCGGGCACGCCGTACCTGATCACCAAGGACATCCTCGGCGAGGCCCGCGTCTACCGGCCGGCGGGCCCGCTGGCGAGTTCCGGCCCGACGAACCTGGAGAAGGTCGGCACGGTCAAGATCGCCACAACGGACACCCAGGGCGGCCCGGTGGGCTCGATCGGCTCGGTCCTGGTGACGGGCGGCGCATCGACGGCGGACGGAAGTGTCGTGGCGTTGCGGACGTACACGGACGCTTACCTGTACGCGGCCCCGGACGGAGACGTACTGGCGGCGTTGCAGCGCAACCCGGTCCGGATCCCGTTGCCGGGGGAGAAGCAGGGCGAGGCGATCGCGTTCGATCCCGACGGGACGTTGATTTCGGGAAGTGAGGGCGTGGGCCAGCCCCTGCGCGTGGTGAAGGGCGCGGCGGCGCTGGCGGCGTCGTCTGCTTCGGGCGGGAAGCCCGCGGCGGAGGCGAGCGGCGGGTCGCCGGACGGCGGGGGAGTACCGGTGCTGCCGGCCGCGGGTATCGCGGTGGCGGTCGTCGGGCTGGGGTGGTTCGGGTTCAGCAGGCTGCGCCGGCGGCGGGGCTGACCCGCCGCTCCGGACACGGCCCTCGCCGCTGGCTCGCCGTGCGGGGCGCGGCGCTGCCGCCGGGGCTGACCGCGGTCGTGAGTGAATAACAGTGTTCTAACCCTTGTTAGCACTCACGACTAGCCGCGGTAGACCGCTCTGTCGCGGCTCTCGTCATTGGCTCGCGGGGCGGGGCGCCGCCGGGGCTGCCCGCCTTGGTCGCCGGCTCTCGGTGCGGGGCGCAGCGCTGCGGGCGTGGCCGCGGCACCGGAGCGGGGCTGCCCTCGTCCCCGGCGCTCCGTGCGGTGCGGGGCGTGGCCGTGGAATCGGCGCCGGGCTGCCTTTGGTCGCCGGTTCTCCGTGCGGTGCGGGGCGTGGCCGCAGCGCCGCCTTGGTCACCGGTGGTCCGGACGGGGCGCGGTCGCGGCACCGGAGCAGGGCCGCCCTCGTCTCCGGTTCTCCGTGCGGTGCGGGGTGCGGCTTCTTCGGCCGCGCGTCCTGCGCACCGCACGGAGCAACGACCGGCGTGAGCGCGTCGTCCGGCGTGACGGGGGCGGGACCGGGCTTCTCGTCCACCGTCGCCGGGACGGTGCTCGTCCGCAGGCATCAGTCCGCCGACCTTCGGCTCCCCACGGCCGAAGATCACTCGATGCGGTGAATTTCCCGGGCTGTGCGAGACCCGGGTCCTGTCCTCAGAGGCGCCGGAGCACCGCCACGACCTTGCCGAGCACCGTCGCGTCGTCGCCCGGGATCGGGTCGTACGCCTCGTTGTGCGGCATCAGCCAGATGTGGCCGCCCTTGCGCTTGAACGTCTTGACCGTGGCCTCGCCGTCGATCATCGCCGCCACGATCTCGCCGTTGTCCGCGTCCGGCTGCTGGCGGACCACGACCCAGTCGCCGTCGGTGATGGCCGCGTCGACCATCGAGTCGCCGGTGACCTTCAGCAGGAACAGCTCGCCCTCGCCGACGATCTCCCGCGGCAGCGGGAACACGTCCTCGATGGCCTGCTCGGCCAGCACCGGGCCACCGGCGGCGATCCGGCCGACCAGCGGCACGTACGCCGCCTTCGGCATGACCGGCTGCTGGTCCATCTCGATGCCCATGGGGTTGTCGTCGGTCGCCGCGAGCACGCCGACCGCGCGCGGGCGGTTCGCGTCCCGGCGCAGGTACCCCTTGCGCTGCAGGGCACGCAGCTGGTGCGACACCGACGACGTCGACGTCAGCCCGACCGCCTCGCCGATCTCGCGGACGCTCGGCGGGTAGCCGAAGCGGCTCACCCACGTGCGGATCACGTCCAGCACCTGCTGCTGGCGGACGGTGAGGGTCTCGTCCACGTCGTAGACCTCGGGCATGGCCCGCACCTTGCCCTGGTCACCGGGGGACCCGCTGGTCCTGCCCGCCTTGTTCTCCTTCGCCACTGCGTCGCCTCCCAGACGTTCGCTGCACGTATCGCGCGCCGGCCGCCGCCCGCGGGGTGCGGGCAGGCTCGCCGGCGGCATCTGCCCGGCAGATGCCCTGGTCACCGACGTTAGCCCCCGGGCACGACGATTTCAAACATCTGTTCGATCGACACGCCGTGTCCGCTCGATTTTGTCGGTGGTAGGTGGTAGACCTTCGCACGGGCGTTCGATAGAACGCCTGTTCGACCTTGATTCACGGGCCGCCTCCGGTCCGGGAATCGGGCGGACACCAGGGTTTCGAGGAGGTTCGGATGTCCATTCTGGCCGAACGCCGGCAGGCTCGCCCGTCGACCCCGGTCCCGGCGCCGCCGCGCCCCGTGCGCCTGCTGCGCGGACGCCGCGGCGAGGTGCACCGCCCGCCGACGCGCGCCAGGGTCGTGGCGGGCCGCCGCCCGGCGGGCGCACCCTGCGCGGCGCCCCGGAGGGTGCCGGTGCGCTGGCCGTGGCTGGCCGCGCTCGCGGTCGCGAGCTGCCTGGTGGTCACGGTCCTGGGCCTGTTCCCCGGCGGTGGCGCGGGCGCACCGGTACCGGCCCGGACCGCGGTGGTGTCGGTGGAGGAGGGCGACACGCTGTCCTCACTGGCGGCGAGGTTCGCGCCGGACAGTGAGCCGGGCGCGGTGGTGGCCCGGATCAAGGAGCTGAACCGCCTGGACGGGCCGGTCCTGGTGCCCGGGCTGGCACTGACGGTTCCGGTGGCTGAGCCTGCGCCGTGAGGGGAGTGGGCCGAGCTGCCGGAGGGCCGGTTCGGGTGCTCGGGCGGGTTCTGGTTGCCGAGCGTGCGCCGTGAGGGGAGTGGGCCGAGTCGCCGGAGGGCCGGTTCGGGTGCTCGGGCAGGTTCCGGCTGTCGAGCGTGCGCCGTGAGGGGAGTGGGCCGAGCTGTCGGAGGGGCCGGTTCGGGCCCTCAGGCACGTTCGCCGTCCCGGTTGCCGAGCGTGCGGCATGAGCGGCGGCGGCCGTGCTGAAAGGCGCTTTCCTTGCGTCTGACGCGACGAAAGTCCCTTTCGTGCCACCGGACGAGACGAAAGTGCCTTTCAGTCCACCCGGGCGCGGATGGGCAGGTCCAGGCGTCGGCGGCTCCGGGCTGACGCACCTCCGGTATGCCACCCCAGCGGTCCCCGATCGCTGAAGCCACGAACCCTCTCGCAGAATTTCACCCGCCCCGGTGAAATCGCCGGGCTGGGTCGGCCGGTGCGGCGCGAAGGCCCGTGGCAGGGCCGGTGCGACCCGGTGGTCCCGACAGTCCGCGCGCCGTGGCGCCATGCCTCCGGAGCAAGGTCACCCGGGCGGGTTCGACGCGGCCGTGTGGCTTGCGCGTCCCTCCCGTGAGTTCTACTCTCGCCCGCTATATGTAGTAGTTACACCGCTGTAGTTGGTCCACAGGTTGGGGTAGACTGGGCAGCAGTTGTCCACAGCTGGCTGTCTTCCATCCACCGGATGTCCACAAGTCGATCACCAGGCGCCGCAGGCTCCCGATGGTCGGGCACGGCCACGCGTGGTGGCCGGGGGCGGCGAGCGCGGAGGGGAAGGTGATCGGCGGATGAGGTGCCCGTTCTGCCGGCATGCGGACTCTCGGGTCGTCGACTCCCGAGAGGTGGATGAAGGCCAGGCGATCCGGCGGCGGCGCTCGTGCGCGTCGTGCGGACGGCGGTTCACGACGTCGGAGACGATGGTGCTCGCCGTCGTGAAGCGCTCCGGGGTCACCGAACAGTTCAGCCGGGACAAGGTGGTGAGCGGCGTCCGCCGCGCCTGCCAGGGCAGGCCGGTCGACGACGACGCGCTGCAGCAGCTCGCGCAGCGCGTGGAGGAGTCGATCCGCTCCGCCGGGCTGGCGGAGATCCCGAGTCACGAGGTCGGCCTGGCCATCCTGGGCCCGCTGCGTGAACTCGACGGGGTCGCCTACCTCCGGTTCGCCAGTGTCTACCGCTCCTTCTCCTCGGTCGAAGACTTCGAGAAGGAGATCGCCGACCTTCGTGAGGCCATGGCGGGTTCTGCTGCCCAGAAGGAGAGCGATCGGCGCGAAGACGGCACCTGAGCCGTCCCGCCGCGGGAGTGAGGGTTCAACCGATGACGGAAACCGTGGGAACAGGGGCCCGCGCGGCCGCCGGCAAGAAGAGCAAGGCCACCGGCGGGCTGAGCGTGCAGCGCGTCTTCACGACCGAGGGGCAGCACCCGTACGACCAGGTCACCTGGGAGCAGCGCGACGTCGTGATGACGAACTGGCGCGACGGCACGGTCAACTTCGAGCAGCGCGGCGTCGAGTTCCCCGAGTTCTGGTCGGTCAACGCCACCAACATCGTCACGAGCAAGTACTTCCGCGGCGCCGTCGGCAGCCCGCAGCGCGAGCGCAGCCTCAAGCAGCTCATCGACCGCGTGGTGAAGACCTACGTCAAGGCCGCGGCCGACCACGGCTACTTCGCCACGCCGCAGGACCTGGAGATCTTCGAGCACGAACTCACCTGGATGCTGCTGCACCAGGTCTTCAGCTTCAACTCCCCGGTCTGGTTCAACGTCGGCACGCCGTCGAAGCAGCAGGTCTCGGCGTGTTTCATCCTCGCCGTCGACGACACCATGGAGTCGATCCTCAACTGGTACCGCGAGGAGGGTCTCATCTTCAAGGGCGGCTCCGGGGCCGGCCTCAACCTCTCGCGCATCCGCTCCTCGCGGGAACTGCTCACCTCCGGTGGCACCGCCTCGGGCCCGGTTTCGTTCATGCGGGGTGCCGACGCCTCCGCGGGCACCATCAAGTCCGGGGGTGCCACCCGGCGGGCGGCGAAGATGGTCGTGCTCGATGTCGACCACCCGGACATCGAGGAGTTCATCCAGACCAAGGCGCGCGAAGAGGAGAAGATCAAGGTCCTGCGCGACGCCGGGTTCGACATGGACCTCTCCGGCGCGGACATCTCCTCGGTGCAGTACCAGAACGCGAACAACTCGGTCCGCGTGTCCGACGAGTTCATGCAGGCGGTCGAGAACGGCACCGACTTCGGCCTGCGTGCCCGGCTGACCGGCGAGGTCATCGACCGGACCGACGCGAAGAAGCTGTTCCGCACCATGGCGCAGGCGGCGTGGGAGTGCGCCGACCCCGGCATCCAGTACGACGGCACGATCAACGACTGGCACACCTGCCCGGAGTCCGGCCGGATCACCGCGTCCAACCCGTGCAGCGAGTACATGCACCTCGACAACTCCAGCTGCAACCTGGCGTCGCTGAACCTGCTCAAGTTCGTCACGCCCGAAGGCACCTTCGACGCGCCGCTGTTCGCGCGGGCCGTCGAGTTCGTCATCACGGCCATGGACATCTCGATCTGCTTCGCCGACTTCCCGACCGAGCCGATCGCCGACACCACGCGCAAGTTCCGCCAGCTGGGCATCGGGTACGCCAACCTCGGCGCGCTGCTGATGGCGCTGGGCCACGCGTACGACTCCGACGGCGGCCGCGCCCTGGCCGCGGCGATCACGTCGCTGATGACCGGCGTGTCCTACCGGCGCTCGGCCGAACTGGCCCAGGCCGTCGGCGCGTACGAGGGTTACGCGCGCAACGCCGAGGCGCACCAGCGCGTGATGCGCAAGCACGCCGCGGCCAACGAACTGGTCCGCACCTACCACTCGAACGACGCCGCCGTGCGCGCGCTGGCGACCGAGGAGTGGAAGCGGGGCATCGAAATCGGCGAGAAGCACGGCTGGCGCAACGCGCAGGCCTCGGTTCTCGCACCCACGGGCACCATCGGCTTCATGATGGACTGCGACACCACCGGGATCGAGCCGGACTTCTCGCTGGTGAAGTTCAAGAAGCTGGTCGGCGGCGGCTCGATGCAGATCGTCAACCAGACCGTGCCGCGGGCGCTGCGGGCGCTGGGTTACCAGGACGAGCAGGTCGAGGCCATTGTCGAGTACGTGGCGCAGCACGGGCACGTCGTCGACGCGCCGGGGCTGCGGCCGGAGCACTACGAGGTGTTCGACTGCGCCGTCGGGGAGCGCTCGATTGCCCCGATGGGGCATGTGCGGATGATGGCCGCGGTGCAGCCGTTCCTGTCCGGGGCCATCTCCAAGACCGTCAACATGCCCGAGTCGGCGACCGTCGAGGACGTCGAGGAGATCTACTTCCAGGGCTGGAAGCTCGGCCTCAAGGCGCTCGCGATCTACCGCGACAACTGCAAGGTCGGCCAGCCGCTGTCGACGGCCAAGAAGGAGCAGGCCGCCGCGGAGCCGGAGAAGGTCGTCGAGTACCGGCCGGTCCGGAAGCGGCTGCCGAAGAAGCGCCCGAGCCAGACCGTGTCGTTCACCGTCGGGGGTGCGGAGGGGTATCTGACCGCCGGTTCATACCCGGACGACGGCCTCGGCGAGATCTTCGTCAAGCTGGGCAAGCAGGGCTCGACACTGGCCGGCGTGATGGACGCCTTCTCGATGTCGATTTCGGTCGGCCTGCAGCACGGCATCCCGCTGGAGTTCTACGTCTCGAAGTTCAGCAACCTCCGCTTCGAGCCGGCGGGCATGACCGACGACCCGGACATCCGGATCGCGACGAGCGTGATGGACTACCTGTTCCGCCGCCTCGCCCTGGACTACCTGCCGTACGAAAAGCGGTCCCAGCTGGGCATCCTGTCGGCGGACGAGCGCTCGGCCGAGGTCGAGGCGAACTACGGCGGCAGCCCGAACGTCGACCTCGAGGCCTTGCAGTCCACAGTGGACTCCTCGCCGGAACCGCACGCGGCGGAACCGGACCACCCCCACCGCGAAGCCCAGACGACGACGGAGCTGATGGAACTGCGGCTCGGCAAGGCGGCGGACGCCCCGCTGTGCATGACCTGCGGAACGAAGATGCGCCCGGCAGGTTCGTGCTACGCCTGCGAAGGCTGCGGCGCGACATCCGGATGTAGCTGAGCAGGAAGAGCCGGGGCGGCGACAGTCGCCCCGGCTCTTTCGTTGCGGACACAGGGAATTCGCCGCGAAGTGACGGCCGCCTTCCCGATGTGTGGTGAAACCGCCTTTGCCCGCAATTTCAGGCAGTTCTGCGGGCCCGGGAATTGACCCTCGCCGACGCGCTGTGCCACCGTGACCTGAGCGTTCTGCTGGGGTGGCAGTGCCGGAGCGGGGGTTTCCACATGTCCATGGCCGCGGCGTCGACGGCTTCGCTCACCGCGCACCAGCTGCTCGTTTTCCTGCTGCAGATCGGCGTTCTGCTCGGCTGCGCGGTGCTGCTCGGCCGGCTCGCCGCGCGGTTCGGGCTGCCCGCCCTCGTCGGCGAACTCACCGCGGGCGTGCTGCTGGGGCCGTCGGTGTTCGGGGCGCTGCTGCCGTCGGCGTCGGCCTGGCTGCTGCCCGCCGATCCCGGCCAGTCCGACCTGGTCGGTGCGGTCGCGCAGGTGGGGGTGCTGCTGCTCGTGGCCATCACGGGCGCGCACGTGGACTTCGCGCTCATCCGGCGACGCCGCCGGGCCGTCGGGCTGGTCAGCCTCGGCAGCATCGTGCTGCCCCTGGCCGTCGGCCTGGCGATGGGCTTCCTGCTGCCCGGTGCGCTCATGGCACCCGGCGTCGGACGGCCGACGTTCGCCCTCTTCGTCGGCGTGGCGATCGCCGTCAGCGCGCTGCCGGTGATCGCCAAGACGTTGCTGGACATGCGGCTGATGCACCGCGACGTCGGGCAGATGATCATCGGGGCCGCGGCGATCAGCGACGTCGCCGGGTGGCTGCTGCTGTCGGTGGTGTCCGCGACGGTGGTCCACGCGGGCGTCGACGCCGGTTCGGTGCTGCTGTCCGTGGGTGTCGTGCTCGTCGTCGTCGCCGCGACGCTGCTGGCGATGCGGGTACTCGGGCGGCGGGCCGACCGGGCCGGGGAAGCGGACCGGCCGCGGATCGGCGTCACCGTCATCGTCGCGCTGGTCGCGCTGGCCGCGGCCGGCACCCACGCGCTGGGCCTGGAACCGATTCTCGGCGCGTTCCTGTGCGGGCTGCTGATCAGCTCCTCGGGCACGGCCGCGCGGCGGATGCTGGACTCGCTGCGGCCGGTCGTGGTCTCGGTGCTCGCGCCGTTGTACTTCGTCAGCGCGGGAATGCGGGTCGACCTCGCGGCGCTGAGCAGGCCGCCGGTGCTGATCGCCGCCGTCACGACCATCCTGGCCGGGACGCTCGCCAAGTTCGCCGGCGGCTACGCGGGTGCCCGGCTGTGCCGGTTCGGCCACGCCGAATCACTGGCCATCGGCGCGGGGCTCAACGCCCGCGGGGTAGTGGAAATCGTCGTGGCGACCGTGGGCCTGCAGCTGGGTGTGCTGACCAATGCGACGTACACGATCGTCGTGCTGCTGGCCGTGGTGACGTCCGTGGTGGCACCGGCGACATTGCGTGCCGTCATGCGGCGGACGACGATCACGGCCACCGAGCGCGAGCGGGAACGGGAATTCCTGGGCCATTCGGGGTGAGGCGGGCACGCACCCGATATGGTGGCTCCCGCCATCCCGTGCACCGGCTCACCGCGATTTCCTGTCGATTGACCGATCGGTTTTCCGGCCGCCGGTGAATCGTCGCCGAAGGAGGCCGATGAGCAGCCCGCACGACCGTGTGATCGCCTATCTGACCGACGCCGGAATTCCGTTCGAGGTGGTCGAACATCCACCCGCGGCGTCAGCGGAGGAATACAGCCGCATCGTCGGCTCGCAGCTGCAGCAGCAGGCCAAGGCGCTGCTGCTGCGCCGGTACAAGCGCGAAGGCGGCAAGGACCTGATCATCCACGCGCTGCCCGGCGACGCGCGGGGCGACCTCGGCGAGCTCGCCGGACCGCTGCAGGCGAAGCGGCTGCGGCTGGCCAGCGTCGACGAACTCGAAGCGGCCACCGGGTGCCACTTCGGCGAGCTGCCCTCCATCGGGTCGATCTTCGGCCTGCCGCTGAGCATCGACGCCCGGCTGCTGGAGCAGGACCGCGTGTTCTTCAACGCCGGCCGCCTCGACCGTTCGGTCGTCGTGGACCTCAACGAGGTCAGCAAGATCGAGGCACCGATCGTCGTCGGGGCCTAGGCGGCTCAGTCCAGGGGAGGTACCGCCGGGGAACCGGTCCGGCGGTACCGGCGCCGCAGCAGTTCCGTGCACAGCAGGCCCACCACCAGCCAGGCGGTACCGGCCACGACCCCGGTCACCCCGGTGCCGATGACGAACAGCGAGCACAGCACCAGCGCGATCGCCGGGGTCAGCGGGTACAGCGGAGTCCGGAACGCCGCCGACGAGCCCCGGCGGCGGGCGGCGAACAACGCCACGATCGCCCCGACCGAAGTGATCATGTACAGGAACCCGGTGGCCGCCACCGCGAATTCGAGGTCGGCGAACACCGTCAGGCAGATCTGGCTGCACCCCGCCAGCAGGATCGCCACCCACGGCACGCCCCGCGCGTTGTGCCGCGCCACCACGCGGGGCATCCGGTCGTCCCGGGCCAGCACGAACGCCGCGCGCGAAATCACGATGACGAACGCGTTCACCGTCGCCGTCAGTGCCACGACGATGATGACGTTGACCGCGGTGATCCCGGCCGGGCCCAGCAGCACCGCCGCGGCGTCGGCCACCGGGGTCGCCGTGCCGCGGAGCCGTTCGGCGGGCAGCACGCCGTTGATCACCACCAGCAGGCCGAGGTACAGCACGAAGACGATGGCCAGGCTGGCGAAGATGGACCGCGGGATCGTGCGCTGCGGCCGGTCGATCTCCTCGGCCGCGACGACCACCGCGTCCCAGCCCAGCAGGGCGATGAACCCGACGACGGCCGCGGCGAGGATGCCGTACCAGCCGTGCGTGACGAACGGCGTGAAGTGCGCGGCCTGGACGTTGCTGCCGCCGATGACGATGAACACGCCGAGGAAGAGCACCTCCACCAGCATGATCAGGAACTGCACCCGGCCGGACACCTTGAGCCCGAACAGGTTCACCACCATGATCACGGCGGTCAGCACCACCGCGCCCGCGGTCGCCGGGATCGCCGGGACCAGCAGGTGCAGGTGCTCGCCGAAGCCGGTGCCGACGAACGCGGCGCCGGAGGTCCAGGCGCCGACGTTCGCCCAGCCCACGACGGTCGCCACCCACCGGGGCAGGTGCGCTTTCGCGTAGGCGTACTGCCCGCCGGAATCGCCGTGCATCGAACTCAGCTCGGCGAAACACATGGCGAGGCTGAGCGACGACACGAAGGCCAGCACGAACGCCACGATCACGGCGGGACCGGCGAGGGCGCTCGCCGTGCCGCTCAGGACGAAGATGCCGGCGCCGACGACACCTCCGACCCCGATCGCGGTGGCTTCACGCATGCCGATCTTGCGGCGCTCGTCGACGGCAGAGCCCATTTCCCCCATGCCCCCTCGGCGATTCACGGAACGAGTCACATCACGCGCCCGGGTCAGGGGAAGATAGCACACCGGAGCGCAGGAGATGCGAGACCAGATGCACCCGGTTGGGCGAGTGGAACTGGTTCAGCAACGTCGAAACGTGCCGTTTGACGCCGTGGATCGATATTCCGAGCCTGCTGGCGATCTCTTTGTTGCTGGCACCGGTGACGAGCATGTTGAGCACCTCGGTTTCGCGGGCGCTGAGGTGTTCCAGCCGCGGCGGCGGGATCACCCCGTGGCCGCGGGCCCGGTCGAGCAGGTACGCCGCGATCGGCTCGGGGATCACCAGCCTGCCGTGCAGCACCTGCGCCAGCGCGTCGCGCAGCGACCCGGACGTGAGGTCGCGCTGGAGCAGATAGCCGTTGGCCCTCCTGCTGGTGGCCACGTCGAGCGAGCCCGGCTGCATGGCCGAGGCGATCACGATGACCGGCCGCAGCCGCTCCAGCGACACCCCGGCCCGTTCCGCGATCGTCAGCGTCGCGGTGGAGATGAGCGTGACGTCGGTGTCGACGTCGCCGGCGCCGACCTCGGCCACGGCCGAGGCGCAGACCTCCGGGATCGCGTCGGTGATCGCGAGCAGGCCGCGCCGGATCACCTCCTGTTCCTCGACGATGAGCACCCTGGTTCCCGCGGGCAACGGCGGTGCCGGCCCACGATCAACGACAACCCCCACGTGTCCTCCCGATCGCGCTCGAAGCCGGCCGTTCCGGCCGGTGCGATTCAGAGCCGGCTGCTCCAGCGTGGTTCGCCCGGGCGGGCGCGGCCGTTCCCGGCGGGCGCGGCCGGCCGCGGCTTCCCGTTCTCCGTGCCCCGGCCGAACGCCGGCTCGACCACCGTGGCGCGCGCGTGCTCGAACACCACGCTGGTGTAGACGTCGGCGATCTCCGGCCGCTGGGTGAGGTGGTCGAGGACGAAGCCGTAGAGGTCGCCGGTGTCGCCGACCGCGATGTGGATGACGAAATCGTGGTCGCCGGAGGTGACGAACACCCCGAGCACCTCGGGCAGTTCCATGATCCACGCCCGGAACTGGTCGATCACGCGCCGGGACGGCGGCCGGATCTTGACGAACACGAGCGCCTGCACCCCGCGCCCGATGGTGCGCAGGTCGACCGCCGCGTGGAAGCCGGTGACCACGCCCCGGTCGAGCAGCGCGCGCACGCGCTGCAGCGAAGTCGACGGCACCACGTGGGTCGCCTTCGCCAGTTCGCGGTTGGTCTGCCGGGCGTTGCGCTGCAGTTCCCGCAGCAGTGCGAGATCCAATTGGTCGTACACTTTGGTCCCCCTGAGCAGCCTCGGGCTCCAGCCGGCGTCCGTTGCCCTGTCCCGCCGGCTGTGCACACCGAACGTTTCGCAATCGGCCCGCCGGCACGGCTCGCGCCGAACGAATGACGCGAGTTGGGCGGCGTACATGGACTCTCGTGCTTTCCCCATGAAACCATAGTTCGCAGCCGATGAGCGAGGATCAAGTCGCTCGGAAAACGCTGTGGCATGGGGGATCTTCGCCGCCGTTCGGGCGCGAACAAGCCTGCCGTCCCCCGCCCCGCGCGCCCGGCCGCGGGGCGGATCCAGTTCCGGCCACCGGGAAACAGGGCAGGGAAGGGGGTGGACTGACATGACCGTCGAGCGCATCGAGGAAGAGGGCCTCGTCAAGGAGTGGCACGCCAACCAGATCTGATCCGCCTGGCCCCGGCCCGGTGTGCGGTTCGCGCCGTGCACCGGGCCGATGGGTCCGGAAAGCGCATCCAGGAACGGGGAAGTCGAAAGGAATCAGCGTGCGAAACCCGCGAGTCAAACCTTTCCTCCGGGTCTACCGTCGAGAGGGGGAGCCGCACCTGTTCCTCGGGCTCGGCCCGAGCAAGATCCGCGTCACCGACCCCACCGACGAGATCGTCGAATTCGTCACCGGCCTCGACGGCAGCGCCACCAGCGAGCAGCTGGCGGCCCGCTATCCCGAGTCGGACAAGTGGCTGGCCGCCCTCGACGCGGCGGGCGCACTCGAAGACGCGGCGGCCGAACCCGCCATCAGCCCCGAAATCGCCGAACGGTGGAGCAGGCAGATCAACTACCTGCGGCTGTTCGACCGCGAGGACTGGACCGGCTTCGAGGGACAGCAGCGGCTGGCCGACGCGCGGGTCGTCGTGGTCGGCGCCGGAGCGGGCGGGACGACACTGGTGCGGCTGCTCGCCGCGGCCGGGATCGGCAAGCTCGAATCGGTCGACTTCGACACCTTCGCCCTCGACAACCTCCCGACCCACGCCACGCTCGACGAGGAGGACGTCGGCGTGCGCAAGGTCGAGGTGCTGCGGCGCCGCCTCGCACGGCAGAACTCCCGGCTCGAGTTCACCCCGCACCAGCGCACGGTCACCTCGGCCGGCGACCTCGCCGAGCTGATCGACGGCGCCGACTTCTTCATCCACGCCTTCGACCGCCCGCGCGAGCACGCGGCGCGGTGGTCCAGCGAGGCCAGCATGGCCACCGGCGTGCCGCTGACCTCGATCGGCGCCACCGACCGCGGGGCCCGCGTCGGGCCGACGATGATCCCCGGCCGCACCCCGTGCTGGGACTGCGTCGGCATCCACGGGCTGGACATCCTGCGCGCGGAGGAGACGGCCTGCCTCACCGGCGCGACGGTGGCCATGCTCGCCGGCATCGCGGTCAACGAGGTGATCGGCGAGATCTCCGGTGCCAAGGAGGCCGCCACCGCCGGGCGCAGCCTGTACATCGACACCGGGCGCCTGACGTTCACCTTCGACAGCTACACCAGCAGGCCGGGCTGCGCCTGCGCCACCTATGGCCGCTGAGCCCGCCGGCCTGGCCCGCACCTGGCTGCCGACGGCGCTGGGATCGTCCATGCTCGTGCTGGAGATCCCGGTCGCCGCGGCCGCCGTCGCGCGCGGGACCGGCGGCGCGGCCGGGCTGGCGGCGTTCGGGGTCTCGATCGCCGTGCTGGTCGTGGCCAATTCCCCGGCACTGGCCATCACCCCGCTGGTCGTCAGCGACGCCGAGCACCAGCCCAACCGCCGCACGTCCGGCTACGCGCTGGCCGTCGGCTTCGCGACCGCGGTGGCTTTGGCGCTGCTGGTCACCGTGCCGCCGCTGTTCGCGCTGGTGCGGGGGCTGGCGAACCTGCCGGACGAGATCGCCGCGCAGGTCCGCACCTGCCTGCTCGCGCTCGCCCCGGCGTCGGTCGCGGTGGCCGTGCGGCGGTACTTCCACGGCAGGCTCATCGCGGCCCGGCGCACGGGCGGCATTTCGGTGGCCACCGTGGGACGGCTGGCGTTGTCGGCGTGCGTCGCGTGGGCGCTGCTCGCCGTGATTCCGGGTGCCGGTGCGGCCCTGGGCGGAATCGCGCTGACCGCGGGAGCGGCCACCGAAGCGGCCATCCTCGGCGTCGCGGTCGCCCGGCTGGGCCGCCCGGTCACCGCGCCGGCGCTCGGGATCGGGACGCTGCTGCGCCGGCACGCCGCGCTGACGAGCACCCGCGCGCTGAACATGGCCCCGCAGCTGATCACGACGACGGCGGTGGCGTACTCGGCGCTGGCCGAGCCGTCGCTGGTGGTCTGGCCGGGGCTCTACGGCCTGCTGTCGTTGTTCACCGGGCCGACCAGCGACCTGGAGTCGGTCGTCGCGGGGCACCTGCGCCGCGGCGGGGACCCGCGGGACGCCCACCGGCTGACCCTGGTGCTGGCGCTCGGTTTCGCGGCGCTGTACGCCGTGGTCGTGGTCAGCCCGCTCGGCGCGGTCTACCTCGGCGGCCTGCTGGGGACGCCGCCGGAGGCGACCGCGCTCGGCCTGCAGTGGGCGCCGCTGGCGATCGCCGTCCCGCTGTTGTGGGTGCTGCGCACGGGATCGCGCGGGTTCATCATCGCCGGGGAACGGGCCTCCGGGCTGCTGTACGGCGTCGTCGCGCACGTCGTGGCGCTCACCGGCGTGGCGGCGGTGCTGGCACTGGGGCCGCTGCCCGGGGTCGCCAACGCCTGTCTCGCCCTGGCCGCCGGTCTTCTCCTGGAATGGGTGGTGAACGCGCTCGTCGTCCGGCGGGCCTACCGTCCACAAAGGATGGTGGAGGCGGTGCCGTGAAGGTGGCTCTCGTCCAGCAGTTTCCATACGGACGGGCGGTGGCGGACAACGTCGAGCTGGCCCGGCGGTACGCCAGGGAGGCCGCCGCGCACGGCGCCGACGTCGTCGTGTTCCCGGAGATGTGGAACATCGGCTATCAGCTTCCCGACGCCGAAGAAGCCGCGTCCCCGCGGTTCCGTGCCTGGGCCGCGGTGACGCAGGCCGAGTATCTCTCCGGCACCGCGCGCACCGCCGTGGAAGCCGGGCTCGCGATCGTGGCGACCTACCTGGAGGCCACCGCGGACGGCCTGCGCAACGCCGCCGCGCTGGTCGACCGGTCGGGCGAGATCGTCCTGCGGTACGCGAAAGTCCACCTCGCCACCTTCGCCGGGGAGTCGGTTCTCCAGGCAGGCACGGGTTTCCCGGTCGCCGATCTCGCGTTGTCCGGCGGCCGTCGCGTCCGTGCCGGCGTGCTGTTGTGCTACGACCGCGTCTTCCCGGACGCGGCCGGGGCGCTTGCCCGCGCCGGTGCCGAACTCGTCCTGGTGCCCAACGCGGGCCCGCTGTGCGAGAACCGGTTGTGGCAGGTGCGCACGCGGGCCTTCGAGCACAAGCTCGCCGTGGCCGTGGCGAACTACCCGGGCCACGGCCACTCGATCGTCTGCGACGGCATCGCGTTCGGCGAAGACGGCGCACCCCGCGACCACACCGTGCTGCTCGCCGGTGACCGGCCGCAGACCCTGGTGGCCGACATCCCGCTCGCCGCCCTGCGGGCCTACCGCGCGGCCCAGCCGTGGGGGACCCCGGCGCCGGAGTCATCGATCGCGGGCTGAAAGGGACTTTCCTGGCGTCTGACGCGAGGAAAGTCCCTTTCGCTGCACAGGATGAGACGAACGTCCCTTTCAGCCCGCGCCGGAATCTCCTGAGCCGGTCAGGGAAATCCCCGAGTCGATCTTCACCTTCTTCATCGTCAGGTGCGAGGTCAGGTTCGCGATGCCCGGCAGCGCCGAGAGCACTTCGGTGAAGAACCGTTCGTACGCGGCGATGTCGGCCACCGCGACCCGCAGGAGGTAGTCGGGTTCGCCGAAGAGCCGGTGGGCTTCCAGCACCTCCGGCAGCGCGGTCAGCTCGCGCTCGAAGTCCGCGATCGTGGCGTGGTCCTGCTGCCGCATCAGCACGTCCACGAACACCTCGAAACTGCAGCCGAGTGCTTCGTGGTCCAGCCGGGCGTGGTAGCCGAGGATGGTCCCGTTGCGCTCGAGCTGGCGCACCCGGCGCAGGCACGGGGACTGGGTGAGCCCGACCTTTTCGGCCAGCTCCGCATTGGACAGACGCGCATTGCCCTGCAACTCGGCGAGGATCGCCAGATCGATCCGGTCCATGACGCAACATTCTGCCGCGCGCCGCGCCGAAGTCGCAAGGCTGTCGCGTTCTCCGCCCGGTTTTCTCCGGTATTCTCGACAACACCGGGAACACTCGGGGATCGCCTCTGGGGACCGGTCAGCACATTTTCCCGCGCTGGGTCGAATCGGCGCTCCTTTCCACGACGGAGGTGCAGCACCGCCATGTCCATCACCATCGACGACCTCGTGAACCGCATCCGCTCCCACCGCTGCTACAGCCACCCGATCTTCGAGCACTGGGCCGCACAGCCGCCGAAGCCCGCCGCGGTCGGCGCGCTGTTCCACCAGATCCGCAACTTCTGCGACGCGACCCGGCCGGGCGGGAAATTCCCCGAGGCGCTGGCGATGCACCAATTGTCCGCGGAAAGCGCGCTGCTGCAGGAGATCGTGGAAAGCGAAGAAAACCACGCGCCGGAACTGGCCACCATGGCGGGCTACATCGTCAACCGCGCCGCGGGCCGCGAGGTGTTCGACGACCTCTACGACCAGGAGTCGGTGGAGGCCGGGCTGAAGAAGTTCTCCGACGAGCTGCTGGCAGGCCTGCCCGGCTACGACCCGCGGACCGGGCTGCTGGCCCAGACCCGCCGGGCGCGGGCCGCGTTCGACGGCCGTCAGCAGGTCGACCGCGAGTCGACCATCCGCAACCTCGGCACCGCGCTCGCGCTGGAGATGATCTCCAACCGCCAGCTCATCCCCGGCGAGAAGGCGGCGCTGGTCGACGCCGGCACCTACGACGCCGACCTGACCGACGCCGAAATGCACTACCTGCTGGAGCACTGGGGCGAGATCGGGGCCGAGCAGCAGCACGAAAAGAACGCGATCGCCGCCGTGGGCTCGGTGCTCAACGACGAGACGGAGGCGCTGATCGTCGAGGGCGTCGACATCTTCCTCGACTCGCTGGCCGCGCTGTGGGACGTGCTCGACGCCGCGCTGCTCGCCTCGGGCCGCCCGGCCGAGGAGCTCATCACCGCCTGATCGCCGCCTCCCACGAGGAGCGGGTCCGCAGGCCGGGATCCGCGCGCACACGATGCCCGGGTCCCGGCCGCACGGGGAGGACGTCATGGAAAACTTCCGGCGCTACCGGCCGTTCCCGCCGGTCCACCTGCCGGACCGCACCTGGCCGGACCGGGTGCTCCACCGCGCGCCGCGCTGGCTGTCGACCGACCTGCGCGACGGCAACCAGGCCCTGATCGACCCGATGGGCCCCGACCGCAAGCTCCGGATGTTCGACCTGCTGGTGGGCATGGGCTACCGGGAGATCGAGGTCGGGTTTCCCGCGGCCAGCCAGGCCGACTTCGACTTCGTCCGCGCGCTGGTCGAAGCGGACCGGATCCCGGACGGCGTCCGGATTTCCGTGCTGACACAGGCACGCGAGGACCTCATCGAACGCACGGTGCAGGCGTTGCGCGGGGCCCGCGCGGCCACCGTGCACCTCTACAACGCGACCGCGCCGCTGTTCCGCGACGTCGTGTTCGGCCTCGACCGCGCCGGCTGCAAGGCCCTCGCGACGCGCGGCACCGGGCACGTGCTGCGGTACGCCGAACGGGAGCTGCCCGGCTGCGACTTCGGTTACGAGTACTCGCCGGAGATCTTCGTCGACACCGAACTGGAGTTCGCGGCGGAGGTGTGCGAAGCGGTGATGGACGTCTGGCAGCCGGGCCCCGGCCGCGAGATCATCCTCAACCTGCCCGCCACGGTGGAACGCGCGACCCCCAACGTCTACGCCGACCAGATCGAGTGGATGAGCCGGAATCTCAGCCGCCGCGAGCACGTGTGCCTGTCGGTGCACCCGCACAACGACCGGGGCAGCGCGGTCGCGGCCGCCGAGCTGGCGATGCTGGCGGGCGCGGACCGGGTCGAGGGCTGCCTGTTCGGCAACGGCGAACGCACCGGCAACGTCTGCCTGGTCACGCTCGGGCTGAACCTGTTCAGCCAGGGCATCGACCCCGGGATCGACTTCTCCGACATCGACGCGATCCGCCGGGTCGCCGAGCACTGCACCGGGCTCACCGTGCCGGAACGGCATCCGTATGCGGGCGATCTGGTCTACACCTCCTTCTCGGGGTCGCACCAGGACGCGATCAAGAAGGGCTTCGCGCGCCTGGCGGAGGCCGACGGGCCGGTGCCGTGGACGATGCCGTACCTGCCGATCGACCCCAGGGACGTCGGCCGCACGTACGAAGCGGTGGTCCGGGTGAACTCCCAGTCCGGCAAGGGCGGCGTGGCGTTCGTGATGAAGACCGAGCACCGGCTCGACCTCCCGCGGCGCCTGCAGATCGAGTTCTCCCGCGTCGTGCAGCGGCACACCGAGACCGGCGGGGAGATCCCGCCGAAGCGGCTGTGGGAGATCTTCGCCGCCGAGTACCTCCCGGGCCCGGATTCCCGGCTGCGGCTGCGCGGCCACGCCCTGACGACCGAAGCGGGCGAAAGCGTGATGACGGCCGAGGTGGTCGTCGACGGCGAGCCCCGCGAACTGGCGGGGACCGGCACGGGTCCGATCGCGGCGTTCACGGCCGCCTTGGCCGCCGCCGGGATCGACGTCCAGGTGCTGGCGTACGTCGAGCACGCGATCGCCACGGGCAGCGACGCCGAGGCCGCGGCGTACGTCGAATGCCGCGTCGGCGGCCGGACCCTGTGGGGCGCCGGCATCGACGGCAACACGCTCAGCGCGTCGCTGGAAGCCATTGCCAGCGCGGTCAACCGCGCTTACCGCCTTGCCGCGGGAGGAGCCGCATGACTCGTCCACTGCACACCGTCGCGCTCGTCAAGCAGGTGCCGCGGGCCGAAGAGCTGACCCTCGGCAGCGACGGGCGTCTCTCCCGCACCGGCGTCGAGCTGGAACTCAACCCCTTCTGCCGTCGCGCGGTCGCCAAGGCCGTCCAGCTCGCCCGTGACTCCGGGGGCAGCTGCACGGTCGTCACGCTCGGGCCGCCCGCCGCCGAGGACTGCCTGCGGGAGGCGATCGCCTGCGGGGCCGATCGTGGCGTGCTCGTCAGCGATCCGGCCTTCGCCGGCAGCGACACCCTGGCCACCGCCCGCGCGCTGACCGCCGCGCTGCGCCGGTACGGGCCGTTCGACCTCGTGCTCTGCGGGCGCAACTCCGTCGACGCCGAGACCGCGCAGACCCCGGCGCAGCTGGCCGAGCTGCTCGGGCTGCCGATGGCGGCGGGCGTCCGGCGGCTCGCCGTCGAGGACGGCCGGGTCCGGGCCCGCTGCGAGCACGACGACGGCTTCGTGGAACTCGAACTCCCGCTGCCCGCACTGGTCAGCTGCGCCGAGCGGCTCATCTCGCCCGCCAAGGCGCGGCCCGAAGCCCGGGCCGCCGTCCCCGCGGAGAAGATCGTCCGCGTCGGCGCCGCCGAGCTGGGTGCCGGGCCGTGGGGCCAGGCGGGCAGCCGGACCGTCGTCGGGCGGACCCGCCTGCTGGCGGGCACCCGGCTGCGGCTGCGGTTTCCCGGCGACGTCGCCACCCAGGTCGAGCGGGCCGTGGCGGCGCTGACCGAGCTGGGCGCGTTCGACCGCGCGGCCGCGACGTCCGCGCCCCCGGTGCCCGACCGCGTCGCGGCGACCACCGCGGGTGCGGTCGCCGTGCTCACCGAACCGGGCCGCGACCGGCACGCCCGCGCGATGCTCGGCGCGGCCGCCCGGATCGCCGCCGTCGCCGGCCGCCCGGTGGTCGCACTGGCCACCGGGGCGCTGTCCGCGGCGATCGCCGGGTCGTGGGGCGCGGACACCGTCGTCGCGGTCAACGGCTCGACGGTCGAGGAGGACGTCGCCGCGAGCCTCGCGCAGTGGTGCGACCGGCACCGGCCGTGGGCGCTGCTGGCACCCGCGACCCTGTGGGGCCGCGAAGTCGCCGCGCGGGTGGCGGCCCGGCTCGGGCTGGGCCTGGCCGGCGACGCCGTCGACGTCGAAACCGGGCCGGGCGGGGACCTGGTGTGCTGGAAACCGGCGTTCAGCGGCAGCACGCTGGCGGCGGTGACGTGCAGCCCGCCGACCCGGGTGGTCACCCTGCGCGGCGGGGCACTGCCGCTGCTGCAGCCGCGGGTCGCCGTCGCCGCCCAGGACCCGCACCTGCCCGTGCCGCCGGGACGGCGCGTGCGGGTGGTGGCGCGGGAGCGCGACGACGACATCGACGTGCTCGCCGTGGCGTCGGCGGTGGTCGGCGTCGGGGCCGGTGTGCCACCCGCGGACTACCCGCTGCTCGCGCCGCTGCTGGACGTGCTGGGCGCGGACCTGGCCGCCACCCGCAAGGTGACCGACCGGGGCTGGCTGCCCCGCGCCCGCCAGGTCGGCGTGACCGGCCGCAGCGTGGCGCCGCGGCTCTACGTCGCCCTCGCCACCAGCGGCCGGTTCAACCACCTCTGCGGCACCCGCGGCGCGGGCTTCGTGCTCGGCATCAACACCGACCCGGCGGCGCCGCTGTTCGACGCCGCGGACGTCGGGATCGTCGGGGACTGGCGCACGGTCGTCCCCCTGCTCACCACCGCACTCAGCCGTTCGACACTTCCGGAGCCGATCCGATGACCGAACTGCCCGACGCCCGCCCCGCCGCGATTCCCGGTGTCGTGGACGGATTCCTGACCGTGTGTCCCCGCAGCGGGCAGGAGGTTTCGTTCCACATCGTGCTCGGCCCCGGCCCGCACCCGGCCCGGATCGAGTTCCTGCTGAACCCCGAGCACGCCGCGGCGATCCGTGAAGTCCTCGGCGACGGCACGGCCCCGCCACCCGCGCTGCCCGGGGCGCAGACGACGTGGGGGCGGTGCGGGATGGGGATCCACATCATCCGCTGACCGCGGTCGTGAGTGAGAAACAGTGTTCTAACCCTGTTTCTCACTCACGACAAGCTGCGGCAGACCGCTCACGACAGCTGGGCCATGTCCTCGGCGAGGGCGTCGACCACCGGGCCGACCTGGTCGCGGAGGAAGAAATGCCCGCCGGGGAACGTGTGCAGCCCGAGGTACCTGCGGGTGTGGTGGCGCCAGGCCGCCAGGTGACGGCGGGGCGTGATCGGGTCGGCCGTGCCGCCCAGCACCCGCAGCGGGACCCGGACCGGTGGCTCGCCGCCGCGGTAGACGTACGAGCGGCACAGCCGGAAGTCCGCGCGCAGCACGGGAAGCTGGAACGCCAGGACCTCCTCGTCGGCCAGCACCTCCGGCGGCATCCCGCCGAACCGGCGCAGTACCGCCAGGAACTGCTCGTCCGAGCCGGCCGGGTCCGGCAGGCGGTCCACCGCGATGCCCTGCACCAGGCAGGACGCCACCACGAACAACGCGGGCTCCGGCAGGCCGCGGCGTTCGAGCGCGCGCAGCATGCGGTAGGCGATGAGCGCGCCCATGCTGTGTCCGAAAAGGACATACGGGGGACGCAGTTCCGCCGCCAGCGCCTCGGCGACGACCTCGCCCGCGGTGTCGAAGTCGGTGAACGCCGGCTGCGGGTGCCGGGCGTGCCTGCCCGGCAGGCGGATCGCGCGCAGTTCGAACTCCGGCGGCAGCAGCCGCGCCCAGGGGCGGAACATCTCCGCCGACCCGCCCGCGCACGGCAGGCAGTACAGCCGCACCGGCGCGTCCGGGCGGGGTTCGAAGGTCGCGTACCACGGATGTGCGGCCACGGTTCTCCTCAGCTGGCGAGCGGCTCGCCGGACCCGGCCAGCGCCCGGCGGTCGAGCAGGCCGTGCGTGGTCCGCGGCAGCGTGGCGAGCGGGACGACGGTGTCGGGCACCATGAACACCGGCAGGACGCCGCTGAGGTCGCGGCGCAGCTGCTCGGGGTCGGCGTCCGAGGGGGTGACGTAGGCGACGAGCCGGTCGCCGTGGGCGACCACGGCCGCGTCGGCCACCACTTCGTTGCGGCGCAACGCCGCCTCGATCTCGGCGGGGGCGATCCGGAAGCCGCGCAACGTGATCCGGTCGTCGGCGCGGCCGAGCAGCTCCAGCGTGCCGTCGCCGAGACGGCGGACCAGGTCGCCGGTGGCGTACCGGCGGCCGCCGCCGGCGAGGTCGTCGCTGAACGGCGACCGCCGCCGTCCCGGCCGTCCGAGGTGGCCGCGGGCCGCGCCGGCCCCGCCGAGGTGGAGTTCGCCGACCCCGCCCGGCGGCACCGGGTCGCCGCCTTCGTCGAGCACGAACGCCCGCACGTTCGGCAGGGGCGCGCCGATCGGGACGCCGGTGGCGTCCGGCGGCAGCTCCCCGCAGGTGGCCAGCAGCCCGGTTTCGGGGGTGCCGTAGCCCTGCCACACCCGGAACGGCAGCCCGGCCGGGACGGCGGCGTCGGCCTGCCCGGGGACGACGGCCAGGCGCAGCGCGGAGCCCGCGGGCCAGGGCACGTGCAGCAGCCGGTGCGGGGTGAACGCGACGGTGGCCCCGCTGCGGGCCAGCCAGGCCGCGCCGGCGCCGTCGGGCGCGATCTGCAGGGCCGCGCCGGTGCCGAGCGCCGACCACGTCTCCAGTTCCCATTCGCCGGTGCCCGCCCGCGCCAGCTGCGCGACCCGGTCGCCGGAACCGAGCCCGAGCGCCGTCGCGCACCAACTGACCACATTGGCCACGCACTCGTGCGGGACGAGCACGCCGTCGGCCTGCGCGGTGAACGTGATGCAGCACAGGCCCGGCGCGCCGCGGACGATCCGCCGGGGCACGGCATCGGGATCGACCACGGTGATCCGCAGCCCCGGGGTGATCATCACGCCCGCACCGGCGCGGGTGAGCAGCGCGCGGACCCGGCCGGACGGCTCGGCGGCGTCCAGCGCCACGTGCGCGCCGCCCGCGGCCAGGACGCCGGCCGCGGCGACGACGAGGTCGGCCGAGCGCGGCAGCCACAACCCGACCGGCACGTCCGGGCCGACACCGGCCGTGCGCAACCGGGCCGCCAGCGCGGCCGCCCGGCCGGCCAGCTCCCGGTAGGTCAGCGTTTCCCCTTGTGCCACCACGGCTTCCGCGTCCGGCCGGGCCCGCGCCCAGTGCTGCAGGCGGTCGGCCACCGGTGCCGGGGCCGCGGACCGCACCGCGCGCGGGAGCAGCCGGGCGCGTTCGTCGCGATCGAGCACCCGCAGCCGGGCCAGGGGCAGCTCCGGCCGCGCCGCGGCGGCCCGCACCAGCGAAGCGAGGTGCCGGGCGAACGCCGTGACCCGCTCGGGATCGGCGGGACCGGGGTCGAACCAGCAGGTGACCCGGTCGGTGACGGTCAGCCAGAGCCCGCCGCCGCCGTCGAGCCGCGGCACCGGCCGCGGGGTGAACGGCCCGGCTGCACGCGGCCGCGGCTCCGGCGTGGCCACGGTGACCACGGGCACGCCGGAGCCGGGCCGGGCGCGGGCGAACCGGGCGAACAGCTCCGCGACCGGCTGGTCGGCAGGCACGGCGACCCGGACGGCCGCGAGCACCGGCCGGGCCGCGCGCCCGCCGAAGCCGGCGCCGCGCGCGAGGCCCACCACGACGTCGCGGCACCGCCCGTGCCGCGCGACCAGCGCCGCGGCCAGCGCCGCGAGCGACTCCGCACGGCTGCCCGGGAACCGGTCGAGCAGCGCGGGATCGACCGGGACGGGCACCGCCACCGGGCCCGACGGCGGCAGCGGGTGGTCGCGCTGCCACACCGGCCGCGGTCCCGCCACGGCCGGTGCGGCAGCTTCCGGCGGGCGCGGCAGCCCGAGCAGCTGCTCCGCCCAGCCGCTCGCCGCCACATCCGGGCGGTCGGCGGCGAGCAGCGTCCACCGGCCGTCGCCGTGCCCGGCCAGCACGATCCGGGCAGGCGCGGTCGCGGGGGACCGGGCCAGCCGCCACGCCAGCCGGGCGAGCCGGGCTTCGCGGTCGGCAGGCGTGCCCCGCAGGCAGGTCCGCCGCCACGGGACCGGCTCGTGCCGCGCCGCCGGGTACGCGCGGGCCAGCGCCCGCGCGACGGCCGTCACCGCCTGCCCGGGATCGCCGTCCAGGTCCCAGCAGACGGGCACGGGCCGGGCCGCGGACTTCACTCGTGCCGTGCCGATTCGTCGATCGCCGCGGCCACGCTGCCCAGGCGCGGGTCGTCGTAGAGCGTGTCAGGCGACAGCGCGTCCGGGCCGAACCGCTTCTCCACGCGCTGCAGCAGCTTGATCGCCGTCAACGACGTGCCGCCCGCCTTGAAGAAGTCGTCGTCGGGGCCGACGGAGGGCACCCCGAGCAGGTCGCGCCACATCGCCGCCAGTTCCGCTTCGGTGCCGGTCTTGGCTTCGGTCATGAGAACACTCCTGAAGTCGCCGACGGCGCGAACGCGGCCAGCAGGGCCCGGCCGTCGATCTTGCCGTTCGGGGTGAGGGGGAACGTGTCGCACAGGTGGATCTGCGCCGGGACCATGTACCGCGGCAGCTGCGCGGCCAGGTGCTCCCGCAGCCGCTCGGCACTGGCGCCGGTCGCCGACGGCACGACGAACGCCACGAGGGACTTGTCGCCGCGGTTGTCCCGCACGGTCACGTAGCTGCGCTTGACCTGCGGGTGCGTGGAGAGGTGGTGGGTGATCTCGCCCAGCTCGATCCGGAAGCCGTTCACCTTGACCTGGTCGTCCCACCGGCCTTCGAACACGAGGTCGCCGCCGGGCAGCAGCCTGCCGCGGTCGCCGGACCGGTAGAGCCGCTCGGGCACGCCGTCGATCTCGCGGTGCACGAACGTCTTCGCGGTCAGCTCCGGCATCCCGAGGTATCCGGCCGCGAGGCCGTCGCCTGCCAGGCACAGCTCGCCGGTCTCGCCGGGCGCGCAGAGCCGGTCCGCGTCGCCGGCCAGCACGTAGACCCGGGTGTTCTGGATGGGCCTGCCGATCGGCAGCGGCGTGTCCGGGTCCGGCGGCTCGTCCACCGGGTAGGACGTGGCGATGCAGGTGCACTCGGTCGGCCCGTACAGGTTGACCACCCGGCCGGGACCGTAGGTGCGGACGGCCTTGGCCATGTGCCGCGGGGAGTGCGCCTCGCCGCCGGTGGTGATCGTGGTGACGGTCTCCAGCGCCTCCGGTGCCTCGTCGACGATCGAGTTGAACAGCGCGGTGGTCAGCAGCAGGATGTTCACCCCGCCGTGCTTGATCACCTCGCCGATCTTCGACAGGCGCGGGAACTCGGCCGGGTACAGCACCGACGTCCCGCCGTTGAGCAGCGCGCCCCAGATCTCCCAGGTGGCGATGTCGAACGTCACCGGCGTCACCTGCAGCACCCGGCTGTGCTCGTCCAGCGTCCCGTAACTGGCGGCGTGCACCAGCCGGACGATGCCCCGGTGGAAGATCGGCACGCCCTTGGGGCGGCCGGTGGACCCGGACGTGAAGTTGATGCAGGCGATGCCGGTCGGGTCCACCGGGTAGCCGGGCCCGGTGTCCCGGCCGGGCGTGGTGTCCGGGCCGACGGCGAGCACCCGGGCACCGGGGGACCGCGCCGCGAGGTCCGGGCCGCCGGGACCGAGCACGAGCAGGCACCCGCCGTCGGCGACGACCGTGCGCAGCCGCTCGTCCGGCCACGCCGGGTCCAGCGGCACGTACGTGCCACCGGCCTTGAGGATCCCGAGCAGCGCGACGAGCATTTCGGGCGACCGCGGGATGCACACCGCCACCGTCACGCCCGCCGCGACGCCTTCGGCCCGCAGGCGGTGTGCGAGGCCGTTGGCACGGCGGTCCAGCTCGCGGTAGGTGAGGACCTGCTCGCCCTGCACGATCGCCGGGGCGTCCGGGCGGCGGGCCGCCCAGAACTCGAACCGCTCGGGCACGTTCGCGTCGCGCGGATACGGCCGGGCGGTGCCGTTGATCAGCCGGTGCGCGGCCAGTGCCGCGGCCGAGCAGGTCACGGCCCGGACCGGGGCGTCCGGCACGGTGGTGTCGGGCACCGTCATCGGACCGGGGTGAACGGCACGCCGTTGACCGTGCGGTCGACGAACTTGTTGTGCCCGAACTCGTCCTTGCCCGACACCAGCACGCAGCCGAACTTCTCCAGGCTGACCTCGACGCCGTACTCGGCGAGCGTGTCCTGGTAGGGGTACACGCGGACGGACGTGGGCACGTACCGCGCGGTGAAGCCCAGGCGCATCTTGTCGGTCTTGCCCTCGTGCGGGTGCGAGGCGTGCATCAGCGTCGACCAGAACATCACGGCCTGGCCCTGGCGCATCACCAGCGACTTGGCCTTCGACTCGTCGGGCTTCCAGTTCGGGTCCTTCTGCAGCTGGCTGTAGTCGTAGCCGTAGAAACCACGCCGGACGCCGTTCTTGTGCTGCTTGTTGATGATCTCCGAGTCGTATTCGATGATTTTGTTCTCGTCGTAGTTCATCGTCTTGTGCGAACCCGGGATGATCTGCAGGCAGCCGTTTTCGACGGTCGCCTCGGTGAATGCCGTCCACACGGTCAGCGCGCCGCCGAAATTGGCGTCCTCCGGCCAGACGATCTGCGGGTGCTTGCCGACGTTGGCGAAATTGTCGGCCTGGTGCCAGTCGGTGCCTTCGTCGCCGGGGTACTTCGGGAAGAACTCGCTGCGCCAGCACAGCACGTTCTCGCCGAGCACGCTCTTCACGCGGTCGACCAGCTGCGGCTGCACGATGTGCCGGGCGAGGAAGTCGACGTCGAGGTGCCGGTCGTAGCTGGCGAGGTTGGTGGTGCCGGACAAGGCCTCGCCCTGGTGGTAGACCCCCTGGCGGGCGTCGACCAGCTTCGGCCGGATCGCCTGCAGGTTCGCTTCCATCTCGTCGGGGGAGTAGACGTCGAACGGGCCGTAGTAACCGTCCCTGTTGAATTGCTCGAGTTCGGCTTCGGTGAGGGCGTAACTGGCCACGGTGCTTTCGGTCATCTGCCCGGAACCCTTCCTGCGAATGCATCGGCGACCTGGGGTGGTGAGCGATTCCGCGGTGCTCCGGAGTCACCCTAGGAGCGGCCGGCGGGGCCTCGGAAGAGCCGCCGGAACGGAGGAAGGAGCGCGCGGCGGAGGTAGCCGATCGGCTACCTCCGCAGTTTCCCCGGACACTCAGCGCGCGAGCAGTCCGGCCAGTGTCCGGAGAGTCGCGGCGAAGCGCTCCGCTGATACACCGCGGGACGTCTGGTGCAGGAAGAGGTCCGGGGCGAGCGGGGCCAGCAGGACGTCGGCCAGGACGTCGGGGTCCGCCGCGCCCGCCTCCGCCGCCAGGACGCGGACGTGCGTGCGCCAGAAGCCGTACGCGCCGGTCGCGAACCGGGACTGGCCCACCTCCGTGCCGAGGACCAGCGGGGCGTGCCGCTCCAGCAGTCCCACCATCGCTTCGTAGAACGCCGCCAGCCGTTCGGACGGCGGGGCGCCCGGGCCCAGTGGTGGGTCGCCGCGCAGCAGGGACTCCTGCAGGCGGCGCTCGTGCTCGTCCAGCAACGCCACCGCGATCGACGCGCGGTCCGGGTAGCGGCGGTACAGCGTGCCGCGGCCGACCCCCGCCGCGCGGGCGATGTCCTCCATCGTCACCTCCGCCGCGCCGCGGGTGGTGAACAGCTCTTCGGCGGCCGCGAGGATCTTGGCGCGGTTGCGGGCGGCGTCGGCGCGTTCGGGCATGACCGCCAGCCTAGGAATAAGTGGACACGGCGTCCAGTTGTATCCGGCACAACTGGGAGGAGGCCCCCATGGGCTGGATTACGCTGATCGCCGCCGGACTGGTCGAAATCGCCTGGTCGCAGAGCATCAAGCCGACGGAGAACTTCACGAGACCCTGGCCGACGCTGCTGTGCTTCGTGCTCGGCGCCGCCGCGGTCTACCTGCTTTCGCGCGCCATGGACACCGTCCCGGTGGGCACCGCCTACGCGGTGTTCACCGGGATCGGTGCCGTGGGCGCGATCGTGCTCGGCGTCGTCGTCGCCAAGGACCCGCTGAGCCTCGGCCGGGTGGCCGCGCTGGCCCTCATCGTCGGCGGCGTCGTGCTCGCCCGCGTCACTTCGTGAGCTGCTCCCACAGGAACTCGAACACCAGCGCCCACTTGAACGCCAGCTGCTCGTTGTCGGCCGCGGCGCCGTGGCCGCCTTCGATGTTCTCGTGGTAGCGGACGTCGTGGCCCTGCTCGCGCATCCGCGCCACCATCTTGCGGGCGTGGGCGGGGTGCACGCGGTCGTCGCGGGTCGAGGTCACGAACAGCGACGGCGGATACGTGCGTCCACTGTGGACGTTCTGGTACGGCGAGTACCGCGAGATGTACTCCCATTCCGCGGCCTCGTCCGGGTCGCCGTACTCGGCCATCCACGACGCACCCGCCAGCAGCAGGTGATAGCGGCGCATGTCCAGCAGCGGCACCTGGCTGACGATCGCGCCGAACCGTTCCGGGTACCGCGTCAGCATGACGCCCATCAGCAGCCCGCCGTTGCTGCCGCCCTGGATGCCGAGCTTCTCCGGCGTCGTGATGCCGCGGTCGACCAGGTCCGCGGCCACCGCGGCGAAGTCCTCGTACACGCGGTGCCGCTGCGCCTTGATCGCCTGGGTGTGCCAGCCGGGCCCGTACTCGCCGCCGCCGCGGATGTTCGCGACGACGTACGTGCCGCCGCGGGCCAGCCAGCCGCGGCCGATCATCCCGCTGTAGGACGGCGTCAGCGAGACCTCGAAGCCGCCGTAGCCGGTCAGCAGCGCCGGGCCGCCTTCGGCGCCGGACGGCCGGACGACGAAGTACGGGATCTTCGTGCCGTCGTCGGACGTCGCGAAGTGCTGCGCGACGCTCATCCCCGAAGCGTCGAAGAACGCCGGAGCCTGCTTCAGCACTTCGACTTCTTCGCCGACGTGCCCGTAACTCAGCGTCGACGGCTGGAGGAAGCCGCTGGATGTCAGCAGGTACTCGTCGCTGACGTCGGGATCGGTGTCGGCGATGTCGGCGCTGCCGAACTCCGGGCCGCCGGCCAGTGGCTCGTCGGTCCAGCCGTCCGGCCCCGGCGTCAGGGTGCGCAGCTCGCTGCGGACGTCGCGCAGCAGGCCCAGCAGCAGGTGATGGCGCGTCCAGGCCCAGTAGTCGAGCGAGGTGTGCTCGTCGGGCGTGAACACCGGGGTGAAGTTCCGGTCGCCGTCGAGGAACGCGTCGAAGCGGATGGCGAGCAGCGATCCCGCCGGGTGCTCGGTGCCGCCCACCTGCCACGCCGTGCGCGGGCGCACCAGCAGCCACTCGCGGTGCACCGACGCGCTCGCGTCGTCCGGGACGTCGATCTTGACCAGCCCGTCCGGCGTCCGCAGGTACAGCTCCGAACGGTAGAAGTCGATCGCGCGGCTGACGAAGTCGCGCTCGAAGCCTTCGGTCGGGTCGTGGGACGCGCCGATCGAGACGTCGTCGGGCTTGCCCTCGTAGACGGTGACGGCCTCGTCGAGCGGCGTGCCGCGGCGCCACTCCTTCGCCAGCCGCGGATACCCCGAGCTGGTCAGCGAGCCAGGGCCGAAGTCGGTGCCGACGTAGACGCGGTCTTCGTCGATCCAGCCGATCCGCGTCTTCGCCTCGGGCACGGTGAAGCCGCCTTCGACGAATTCGTGTGCGTCGAGGTCGAACTCGCGGACCACCGTCGCGTCGGCGCCGCCGCGGGACAGCTCGACCAGCCCGCGCCGGAAGCCCGGCCGCAGCACGACCGCGCCCTGCCAGACCCAGTTCTCGCCCTCGGCCTCGGCCAGCGCGTCGACGTCGAGCAGCACCTCCCACTCCGGCTCGGCCTGCCGGTAGGACTCGAGCGTCGTCCGCCGCCACAGGCCGCGCGGGTGGTTCGCGTCCTGCCAGAAGTTGTAGAAGTACTCGCCGCGGCGGCGCACGTACGGGATCCGGTCGTCCGCGTCGAGCACCTCGCGCAGCTGGTCACGCAGCTCGGCGAAGCGCGCTCCGGTCGTCAGCTCGGCCAGCGTCTCGCTGTTGCGGGCGCGCACCCAGTCCAGCGCGTCCTCGCCGGTCACGTCTTCCAGCCACAGGTACGGGTCCTCGACACTCATGACCCCAGTCTCGCCTGGTGCCGGACACCGTGGCCACCCGGTGGCGTTTTCGTTTCGTGATCTCCGCCTCGGGGGTGGTCCGTATGCTGGGGCGACCGAGCAGGGGGAGACCGTGAACGACGCCGAACCGCCGTGGCCGGACCCGGCCCGGCCGCCGGAACCCGCCTGGGTCCCGGAGCCGAACCCGTGGGCGCCCAACTGGGCCGCCGCGCCGCCCGTCCCGATCGCCCCGCCGCGCAACCGGCTCTGGGGCGCGGTCGCCGGCGTGCTGATCGTCGTGCTGACGATCTCCCTGGTCGCGGCCACCATCCCGCGCCGGGTCGACGGCCACGCGTTCGCCGCGCCGGGCGCAGGCACCGGCCGCACCCACAGCTCCGGCACGGAAGTGAAGCCCGTGCCCGAGCTGGCCCGCAACCCGCTGCTCGACGCCGGCATCACGCCGGGGCCGGCGACGTGCACGCTGCCCGAGCTCGGCCGGGACCCCGACCAGCTCCAGTTCTACTACGGCAAGCTCGCCGACTGCCTGCAGGAGTCCTGGCGCCCGGCGCTGGACAAGGCGAACGAGCCGAGGCTGCTCGTCACCGTCTCGGTGACGCTGCCCAAGGACGCCAAGGACAGCGCCTGCGGTGACGCGCCGACCGAGAGCGAAGCCGTCGCCTACTACTGCGGCGGCGACACGACGATCTACGCCCCGGCGGACTGGATGCTGGCCGACGCCGGGCTCAACAAGGCCCGGCACATCGCGACCATCGCCCACGAGTACGGCCACCACGTGCAGAGAGAAAGCGGCATCCTGTCGGCGGCGGCGGACAGGATGACCTCGCCGGACGAGGACAGCGCGGCCGACAAGGAGATCGTCCGCCGGATCGAGCTCCAGGCGAACTGCTTCGGCGCACTGTTCCTGGCCGCGGTCGCCGGCACGGGCTCGATCAGCCGCTCGCTGGCGAACGCGGCGGTCGCCGACTACGGCCGCGCCGACGACAGCGACACCCACGGCTCGCGCGCGCACCAGCTGTCCTGGGCAAAGGCCGGCTACGACGGCAAGACCACGAAGTCGTGCGACACATGGAGCGCGCCGGCCGCCGAGGTCAGCTGAGGGTCCAGGCGGGGTCGCGGCCGAGGAGGGCGAGGAAGCGGTCCAGTTCGCTGGCGTCCGCCGGGACCGCGACGCTGCGGGCGAACGAGCCGTTCACTTCGCGGCCCTCGTCCGGGATCCGCTCGGCCAGCCGCAGCGCGGCGCGGACGGCTTCGGCGTCCGGCTCGTAGGGCAGGCCCAGCGTGCGGGCGAGGTCCCAGCCGTGCGCGACGGTGTCGACCAGGTGCATGTGCGCGGCCACCGTGCCGGGGAACGTGCCGAAGTGGTTGATGGCCAGCCGCCGCTCCAGCACGGCGTCGTCGGCGAAGGCGGCGAGGAAGTCCTCGACCGACGCCCGGTAGGCCGCGTGGAAGTCGTCGCCGAGGTCACCGGCGGCCCAGCCGGGAGCCGAGCCCTGGCGGGCGGCGGTCGCGAACGCGTGGTTCTCGCCGACCTGGTGCCGCAGGAGGTCGGCCAGCGTCCAGCCGGCACACGGGGTGGGCCGGGCGAGGTCGGCGGGCGTCGCGGCGGCGACGATCTTGTCGAGGACGAGCAGGCTGCGGCGGTCGAGTTCGCGAAGATCCATGTCCCGCACGGTAAGCGGGGGAGCGGACCACGAACAGTGCCAAATTCGCCGCAACCTTCGTGGGCCAATCTAGACTGGCCGGGGTGGAGATCCACATCGACCTGACCGGCACGCGCGGCCATCGCGACGCGATCTACCGGCAGCTGCGCGCGGCGATCCTGGACGGCCGGATCCGGCCCGGCGACGCGCTGCCGCCGACCCGGGAACTGGCGCAGCGGCTGGCGGTCTCCCGGACGACGGTCAGCGCGGCCTACGACCGGCTCACCGCCGAGGGCTTCCTCGCCGGCCGCGTCGGCGCGGGCATGTTCGTCACGGCTTCCCCGGCGGCCCGCCCGGAACCAGCGCCGGTTTCCGGCGTCCGGCCACTGCCGGAGTGGGACGCCGTCCCGCCGCCGCCCGCGCCGTTCGCCCCGGCGCCGGAGTTCGACTTCCGGCCCGGCGTCCCCGACCTCACGCGGTTCCCGTTCGACACCTGGCGGCGGCTGGTGACCCAGCGGCTGCGGGCCGGGCAGGCGGACCTGATGACCTACGGCGACCCGCAGGGCCATCCGGCGCTGCGGGCCGAGATCGCCCGGCACCTCGGGGTGGCGCGCGACGTGCGGGTGAGCGCGGCGCAGGTCGTCGTCACCGCCGGGGCCCAGCAGACGACCGACCTGGTGGCGCGGGTGCTGCTGCGGGACGGCGACCTGGCCGCCGTCGAGGACCCCGGTTATCCGCCGCCGCGGCTGGTGCTCGGCGCGCGCGGCGTCCGGGTCGCGCCGGTGCCGGTGGACGAGGACGGCATCGTCGTCGCGAAGATCCCGTCCGGGACGCGGCTGGTGTACGTGACGCCGTCGCACCAGTACCCGCTGGGCCTGTCGATGTCGCTGGAGCGCCGTCTCGAACTGCTCGACTGGGCCGGCCGCACCGGCGCCGTGCTGCTGGAAGACGACTACGACACCGAGTTCCGCTACACCGGACGGCCGCTGGAACCGTTGCACAGCCTGGATTCCCGCGGCCGGGTCGTCTACGTCGGGTCGTTCTCGAAGGTGCTTTCGCCCGCGCTGCGCCTGGGTTTCCTGGTCGCGCCGCCGTCGCTCGTCCCGGCTCTGGTCAAGGCGCGCTACCTGACCGACTGGCACGCGCCGAACGTCGAGCAGGCGGCGCTGGCGGCGTTCATGGCCGAAGGCGGCTTCGCCCGGCACGTCCGGCGGATGCGGAAGGTCTACCGCGCGCGGCACGAGCTGCTGTCCGCGGTGCTCGCCCGCGACTTCGCGGACTTCCTGACGCCGTTGCCGTCGAGCGCGGGCCTGCACCTGAGCGCGGTCTCGCCGTCCGGCTGCGGCGGACTGGTCCGTGCCGCGCGGCGCCGCGGCGTCCGGCTGTATTCGCTGGGGGACTTCGCGGCAGGCGAGCGTCGGCACGGGCTGGTCTTCGGTTACGGTGCGGTTGCGGCGGAGCGGATCGAGCCGGGACTGGCCCGGCTGCGGGCGCTGGCGGACGAAGGAGCGGGATGACCGACGACGTGATGGTGGCGATCGACGCGGGCCTGCGGCAGCACATCGGCGGCGACCGGGCCGGGGCGTACGCGACCTTCACGCGGCTGTGGGAGTCGATCGGCCCGGACGGCGATCCGCTGCACCGCGTCGCGCTCGCCCACCACATGGCCGACGTCTGCGACGACCCGGCCGAGGAGCTCGAGTGGGACCTGCGGGCGCTGGCCGCGGCGGACTCCCTGACCGACGACCGGGCCCAGGAGCACCACTCGTCGCTGGCGGTGCGCGGGTTCTACCCGTCCCTGCACCTGAATCTGGGCGAGGACTACCGCAAGCTCGGCCGGCTGGAGGAAGCCCGCGAGCACCTGGCGCTGGCGCAGTCCCGGCTCGACGCGCTCGGCGACGACGACTACGCGGCCGGAATCCGTTCGGCGCTCGACGGTCTGGCCGAGCGGCTCGGCTGAATCGTTCCGCATACCACGAACACGCCCCGTTTGCCGGACTTTCGCCCGCGTCCCGGTGCCCTTAACCTGTGGTGATCCAGCTCACCGACGGGAAGGATCGCCATGCGGATTGCGGATCTGCTGCGCAAGAAGGGGTCGGCGGTCGCGACGGTCACCCCCGAGACGACGGTGACCACGTTGCTGGCCGGCCTGGCCGAACACAACGTGGGGGCGATGGTGGTCGTGCACCCGGACGGCTCGATCGCGGGCATCGTCTCGGAGCGCGACGTCGTGCGGAGGCTGAACGAACGCGGGCCGGGGCTGCTCGACGGGCCGGTGTCGGAGATCATGACGAAACTGGTGGCGAGCTGCACGCCCGACGACTCGGTGGACCAGCTGTCGGTGCTGATGACCCAGCGGCGGATCCGCCACGTCCCGGTGCTGGCCGACGGCCGGCTCGCGGGCATCGTGTCCATCGGCGACGTCGTCAAGAACCGGATGGAAGAGCTGGAGCACAGCCAGGAACAGCTCCAGGCGTACATCTCGCAGGGCTAGCGTTCCCGCTTTTCCGAGGCCGCCGCCGGTGCGCCGGTGGCGGCCTTCGCACGGAAGAATCCGGCGTTGACTTGCGGCGTCCGGTCGCTGAGGATGTGGCGTACTCGCGGACGTTAGCGCTAACACCCGGTTCCGCGACCCACAGATCGGGGTAACGCGATGAAGCGTCGGCAACTCCTTTCCGCCGTGGGCAAGGCGGCCGTGGTCGTCGGCACCGGCGCGGCCGGCGCCCTCCTCCGGCCCGGCGCCGCCGCGGCGGCCACCTACTCCGGCTACGCGATGGCGTACTTCACCGAATCCCCGTCGATGACTGCGGCGAACTACGGGCTGCACCTCGCCGTCAGCTCCGACGGCCTGAACTGGACGCCGCTCAACCAGAACAATCCCGTCGCGACCCCGACGCTCGGCAGCACCGGCCTGCGCGACCCGTTCATCCTGCGCAAGCAGGACGGGACGTTCGTGGTCATGGCCACCGACCTCAAGGGCACCGACTGGAACTACCAGAGCCAGTACCTGCACATCTGGGACTCCGCGGACCTGCGGAGTTTCACCGGATACCGGCTGCTGAAGGTGCATTCGCTCGCGACGCACGCGTGGGCGCCCGAGGCGTTCTGGGACGCTTCGCGCGGCCAGTACGCCGTCGTGTACTCGGCGGTCAGCGGCGGCCACAACATCCTGATGGTCAACTACACGACCGACTTCGTCACGGCGTCCGCGCCCCAGGTGTTCTTCGATCCCGGGTACGACACCATCGACGGCAGCTTCGTCAGCGTCAACGGCGTGAACTACATGTACTACAAGAACAACACCAACAGCACGCTGCGGGGCACGCGGTCGAATTCGCTGAATCCCGGCAGTTTCAGCGGTTACACCGGCGCGATCTCGCCCGGACGCGGTGTCGAAGCACCCAACATCGTCAAGTCGAACACCGCGAGCACGTGGTACCTGTGGGGCGACACGTGGAGCCCGAACGGGCGTTTCTTCTGCTGGCAGACCGGCGATGTCGCCAGTGGGTCGTGGACGTTGCTGAACGACCGCGCGTACACGCAGCCGCTGAACTCCAAGCACCCCGGGCTGACCCCGATCACGGCCACGGAGATGACGAACCTGGTGGCGAAGTGGGGAAATCCGGCGTGGAACCGGATCAAGTCGTACAACTTCCCGGACCGCTACGTCCGGCACGCCAACGACATCGCCCGCATCGACCCGTATCCGTTCGACCCGTACCAGGACCAGCTGTGGACCCTGGTGCCCGGCCTGGCCGACCCGGCCGGCGTGTCGTTCCGCTCGGTGAACTTCCCGGACCGCTACCTGCGCCACGAGAACTACGCGCTGAGGCTCCGCGCGGACGACGGAACGGCGTTGTTCAAGGAGGACGTGACATTCCACCGGGCGGCGGGGTTCGCCGACTCCACGTGGACGTCGTTCCGCTCGCACAACTTCCCGGACCGGTATGTCCGGCACTACGACTACGAGCTGAGGATCGATCCGGTGTCCGGCAGCTCGGCGGCCACGGTGAAGCAGGACGCGACGTTCCGGGCCGGTTACTAGGGTCGCGTCCGAGGTTCGCTGACGGGGCCGGGATGCGCCCCAATGTGGCGTTGGTTGCGTCTGACGCACCGAACGCCACATTGGGTGCGCTGGACGCGGGCCGGCGGGACATCGGCCGACCCGATCTTCAGCTCGCGCAAGACCAGCTGTCCATTGAGGACTGCGTACCGGCAGACGTGGCCGCGGTGGTACCCGGTGTGGAGCCACTGCACCTCGATTCCGTGGCCGGCCGGGGCGAACAGGCCGGTCCCGTCCACCGCGGTGATCGCGAACCAGGCCCTCCGGAAGGACACCTCGTCGGGAAACTGTTGCGTCATGAACACCTCCGCCGAGAGGGCCGCAAGCGCACATCTTCCACGGCTGGACCTCCGGCGATCAAGGCACCTGTGAGCAGACGACCCTCTCGCGGATGCTGAGCCGGGGATCCGCGGAAAGGACCTCCCGGACCGGCGCGTGTTCCGGCCGGTCGGTGAGGGCGTCGGCCAGGCTGGCCCGCACGATCCGTGCCGGATCGCGCGCCAACGACAGTCCTGGCTCCGGTTCCGCCGGCGTCCGAGCCCACAGCACGGCGGCCAGTGCCCGGACATGCTCGTTCACATGGGTGGCCAGGAGGCCGGGCGGCAGGTCGGCCGCCGACGAATCCACCACGAGCAGTGTCCGCACGATCTTCCTGACCTCGATCTCCTCCGGCCGGGCGAGGAGACGGATGGCCTGCCGCCGGACCGTTTTCCGGTCTTCTTCCGTGGTGGCCAGGCACGCGCAGGCCTGGACTGCGGCATCGGCGACGATGTTCGGGCCCATGACGACCCGCATCGCACTCAACGGGTGCCGCATTCCCGCTATCAGGAGGTCGTGCCCGGTCAGCGGCTGGTCGTCGCCCAGTAGCGGCTGTATCGCGTCGAACGCTCGCCTGCGTGCTTCGGGAGAAAGGTCCGGCGCAATACCGGCCAGCTCGTCCAGGGTGTCTCGCCGGTTCGCGATCCCCTCGGCGGGATCGAGAGCCCGGCGCACCAACGCTGCCACGAGTTCGGCCCTGAGTTCCTCGCCGAGGAGATCCGACGTGGCGACCAGCCAGGTGTTGTAGCCCCAGATCGACATGACACCCGGTCGCGGGCGTTCGCGGTCGATCACCGCACGCGCTGCGGTGGCGACCCGGGCGCGGAGCTGTTCGGTCGTCACGCCGATTCTGGCCAGGATGGACTGCGCCCAGCGGTTGCCCGCTTCGGCCGGGCCGAGCAGTACGGCCTTCGTCCGATCCGGGTGCTTTTCCAGCACATCCAGTCCGGTGATCAGCGCCTTTGCGCCGAAGTCCTCGTTGACCGCGGCGCCTTCGAGCAGTTGCTGCACGGCGACGTCGGCCAGGCCGGGCTGCCGTTCGGCGATGCGGACCAGCAGGCGAGCATGGTCGGAGTCGGTGCGCCGGCCGGTCCTGTCGTCTCGCGGCAGCCATGGTTCCGTCGCGGTCAGGACGCGCCGCGCTTGGGACTCGGTCAGCCGTGGGCAAAGCGCGACGAGCACCTTGGTCGCCCGCGCGGCCAGGTTGCTGAACAAGGTGGGGCGTGGACCCCGTCCTTCGAGCACATCGAGCGCGACGGTGATCCAGGCGGCCGCGTCGTCCTCGCCGAGGAGGTCACCGGCCACTGCGGCGACCTCGAGCGCGGCGCCGAGCTGTCCGGCTGTCGGTCCGGCGACTTCGACCGGCCAGCTCAGCGCGGCGTCCGGCAGCGCAGCCGCGGCTTCGGAGGCAGACTTCCCGAGCTCCGCGCGGACCAGTTCACGCAATCCGGCGACCGGTTCTTCGTTCTGTTGCAGCACCGAACCGAGAAGTTCGGAAGTCTCGTTCTCGCCGACGAGGTCGGCGCGGACGGTGGCCTTCCAGCGCCACTGCGTGAGCAGCCTGACCGGCCGCCGACCGCCCTTCCCCTCGGTGATACTCCGGAGCGCTCGTTCTTCGACTGTCGGGCTGCCTGGCAGTCGGCGCGAATAGGTGCCGTTCCGCAGGTGCTGGGCGAATGGGTGTTCGGTATCTCCGCTCGTGAAGAAGACGCCACTGCGCACACGAAGGGCCCTGAGCGCATAAAGCCAGTCGGCTGCTTCGTCGTTCATCCGTTCGGTGAGTGCCCGGGCGATCGCGTCCTGGTAGGCGTCGATTGCTCCGGCGAAGTCGTCGGTGAACGACAGGGCTCGCGCTTTCCTGGCGAGGATCCACGCCAGGTGTTCGGGGCCGAACTTGCGCGCGCGGTCGTACAGTTGCGCCCAGTTCCCGGTCACATCCGCGATGCACATGCCCAGTCGCGCCACCAGTTCCTCCTCGCGTGATCCTCGCGGAGGAAGCGCAAGGGCCAATGCGGTCAGCCGCTCGAGACGTTGCTCGACCACAGTGGTCTCGTCCTCCGCGACCGCGTGTTCCGCTAGGAAGACAGCCGCGTCGAGCACGTGCGGATCGTCTTGCTGCAACGTGTCGAAAGGTGTGGCGAAGTGGCTGCCTATGCCCGCGAGCCCGGTGAGAACGCCCTCCGCGGCACGGACGGCCGCGAGGGCCCGGCCGTACCGGCAGTTGTCGGCATGGTCCGCCTGGGTTTCCTCGAAGATCGAGGAGTGTTCGGTCGTGTCTCCGGTGCCGTTCATCGACCGCCACATCAGGTCGAGCCGGATCGCTGCGCTCTCGTCGAAGAGGCCGGCCTGCCGCAGGGCCTGGGCCTGTTTCGAACGGATGTCGTGGGCGTGCACGTCGAAGCCGGCGGCAGTCAGTGCCTCGGCGACTTCACCGTACGCAGCGGCAGCGCCGGCCGGATCGGTCTTCACCTTCGCCTCGGCCTCGGCGCTTCGCTCGGCCATCCCGAGGTGCCGCAGAGGGCCCTGGTTGACGGCGTTGGACAGAACCTGGAGGTCGGTGTCGGGAAGGGATGCTGCTCGCGGAGCGGCCTGGAAGTCCAGTGAGTACCTGCTTCGGAACTCCGGTACCGAGCGGCTGATCACGGAGGCATAGGACTGTGCGAACGCCGAGGTCGTCCCGGCTGCCTCGAAGGCTGCGCGCACCTCATCCTGCCGCAGCGGGGGAAGCCGCACCGGTTCCGAGTCGAATTGCCGGCCAGGGCCGGCCGGCAACAGGACCCGATGTCCTCGAGCGAGGGCTGCACCTATGTCGGGGTCCTGGTACCGGGGAACGAGAACACAAGGCTTGCCGATCGCGAGGCATCGGGCCCATGCCTCCGCATCGTGCACGAGGATCGCTCGCAGGCCGTCCGGCTTGTCGGTGGAGAAGGCGGCGGCAAGGAACGCCAGGGCGAGCTCTTCCGATTCGTCTTGGATCATCGTGGCGACGGCAGCCCCGTTCGCCCGAACCCGGACGATTTCGCGCTCCGTAGCCCTTCCCGCCAGCAGGACGCCGGCCGGAAGGGGTGGATCCGTGTTGCGGGACCAGCCGGTCCACCACGTCGTGAGGTCTTCCGTGCCCGGGAGGACAAGGGTGCCGAGTTCGGGAACCTCTTCGATCAGCTCGTTCACCAGGCGATCGAAGTCCTGGGGTGAACTGCGCCGGAAATGCGGGCGATACTGGTGGTCGAGCAGCCCTTGGATGTCTGCGGGCAGACGCCTGCGCTGGGGCAGGGTGGTATCGACGAGGAGTGGAACGACGCGTTTTCCTGACTCCAGGGCCAGCCGGATCTCCCGGCGGACCCAGTCGCCCGGCTGATGCAGCTTCCGGCGATTGGCCCGGTTGAGCCAGCGATCCCCGATGACCACGATCAGGACCGCGCACTGGGCGATCGCGTCTTCGATTTCCTCGGCGAACAGACTTCCGGCTGCGGCCGCCTGGGAAACGTGGAAGACCTCGTTCTGCCCGAATCTCGCCTTCAGGTGCTCTGCGAACGAGGCCGCGAAAGCCGCCTCGTCGCCGACTCGGTAGTTCACGAAGACGGTTCCTCGGAATGCGCTCATCCACTTCCTCCAAAGCTTGGCCGGACGTTCTCATGGTCCAGGAAAGAGGTGGATTTCCGCTACTTTACGGACGAGTAGGCAACGGGAAACACCTGTCCTCGCCAGGCTGGCTGCGTCAACCTGACCGGAGCGTGTTCACTGGCTTCGGAGGAGTCCGCTGTGCCGTCGAAATCCCCATTTCAGACTCTGCGCGAAATCCGGCATCGGTGTCTCGTGGCCGTTTCGGCGTCCGGAGTGCGCGTGGAGGGTTGGTCACTCTCCGAGGATCTGCCGGACCGGGCGCTCTCCTTGTTCGAGCTCATCGAGCTGGCGTGCTTGACCACGACTTCTCCGGACGCGAAGGCGGCAATCTGGTCGCAAGCCGTGCGCCTCGCTCAAGCGGACCCTCAGCCCTGGCTGCCGGTGGTCGTGGCCATGATGACGCCGGAACTCGGATTCATGGTGCGGCAGTTCGTCGACGGCAGCGAAGCGGATTCCGAAGACGTGGTGGGGGATCTCTTTCTCGGTTTCCTTGAGGCATTGCGTGGCGTGGATCCTGACATGCGGAGGCTGCTCGTTCACCTCAAACGCGTGACGCGGGCCAGGGCGGCACATCCTCCGGTCGGGCGCGCTCCCGGTTACGGTGCCGTCGCGGCGGTCCGGGCGGTGCCGTTGTCGTCTCCGGCCGGACACGTCGATCTGGTGCTCGCCGACGCGGTGGCGCACCATTTCCTCACTCGCGCCGAAGCGGAGCTCATTGCCCGGACGCATTTCGAAGGTCTCGCGTTGCCGATGGTCGCTCGGAAACTCGGGTTTCCGCCGGGGCAGGCGGCCGTGGCACGACACAACGCCGAGCGCAAGCTGGTCGAGTACATCCGGCGCACGGGCGCTTGGTCGGTCCGCGGATGAGCCGGGTTCACTCCCGCCAGCCGGACAGTTCCACGCCCTTCGCGACATCCACCCGGTACGCCAGCGTCACCACGCCGGTCTCGCCCGGGGCCAGCGTCAGCCGCCACGTGAACTCGCCCAGCGCCGACGTCTCCACCGGTTCCGGAGAGGTCCGGACATCGCGAACCGTGATCGTGTCGTCGCGGGACACCGGGGCCTGGTCCAGCACCGTGACCACCGCTTCGCGCGGGCCGTGATTGCCGACCGAGATCCGGTATTCGGCCTCGCGCCGCTTCTGTCCGGACAACGTCGCCTTCGACGCCGTCCGCCGGACCAGCTCGCGCTCGACGCGGATCCGGTCGTCGACACCCAGTGCCAGCTCCAGTTCCTCGCCGGGCGCCCACGGTTCGAGCACGGTCGTCCCGACGAACTCCGTGTCGTGGAACACCGAAGCGCGCCCCGGCCGCAGCGCGTGTTCCGACGTGTTCACGACGGTCGCCCGCAGGTACGCCTCCTCGGCCAGCACCGGCGCCGTCACGTAGCCCAGCGAAGCCGTGAGATCCAGCTGCGCCAACGTGGTCCGGTGCCCCGAAGCGCCCGAAGGCACCGCCACCGGCCGCGAAGGCCGGTACGTGACCGCCGTCGTTCCTTGTTCCACTGTCGCGAACTTCGGGGCCATCGCCGCGAACCGGGCCATCCGGGCGCCTTCGGGGATGCCGCCGCCCGACCCGCCGTACGCCGCCGCGGGGGCTGCCGGACCGCCCGGGTTCGGCAGCACGCGGTCGAGGTACCACGGCTGCAACTCCGGCACCACCACCGACACCGCGGGCCGCGCGGTCGACAGGGCCAGCTCGCACTCCGGCCAGTCCTCGCCCGTGTGCTGGCTGACCAGCCCGTACGACGTCACGGTGACGTCGGTGCCGCGCACCCGGACGTCGTAGCCCGGTTCCCAGCTCGCGCCCGGGACCACATAGGACAGTTCCAGCTCGGCCGTCCCCGCGGGATCCGAGATCTCCAGCTCGACGACCACCGACGTACTGTCCTCTTCGGACTGCGCGCTGTGTGCCTGGATCCGGCGGTCGAGCGCCGCGAGGTCCTCGCGCAGCCGCGCGATCCGCTCGGAGAGAACCCGCCGGGACTTCAACGCCGACGCCAGCCGCTCGCTCAGCGCGTCGGTGACCTCGGCGACGCGGGACGGCTCCGCGGTCCCGGCCGCCAGCGCCTTCGCGAAGCTGCCGCCGCTGCGCTTCGCGAGCGAAGTCAGCAGATCCACCTTCATCGCTTCGGCCGCTTCGTCGTCCACGACCGCGTCGAGCGTGGCCTGGTCCGTACGCCGCTGCTCGACGAGCGCGCGCAACGCGGCGTCGGCGGGAGCGGCGTGGCGCTCGGTGCGGACGTCGACGCCGGTGATCAGCGCGGGACCGGTGCCGGTGACGCGGACCGATCCCGGGTCGAGCGACAGGGGCAGCCCGGCGAACGTCAGGCGCGGCCCGCCGTCGAGCGGTGCCGTGCCCCGGCGGGTGACCCGGGCCTGCTGGGGATAGACGGTCACGGCGGTGATCGGAGCTTCCACGGTCGGCATGGGGCCGACGTTAGTCTCTTGACACCGGATCGGCCCGGACGGAAGTCTCGCAAGGTAAGTCCGCTTCGCCCGGCTTGGGGGTCCTGAGTGAAAGCCGCCGTCCTGCTCGCTGCCGTGCTCGCGCTGCCGCTGACCGCGGTCGCCGCGGAAGCCGCCGCCCCGCCCGCCCCGGTGTTCACCGGCGGCCAGGCGCAGCCGGTGTTCGACCCGGCCGACGTCGTCCGCGAGGACGTCTGGGTCACCGCGCCCGTCGACAGCGACCACGACGGCGCCGACGACCTCGTGCACGCCCAGGTCGTGCGCCCGCGCGCGACCCAGCAGGGCCTGAAGGTGCCGGTCGTCTACCAGGCCAGCCCGTACTACGCCGGCGGCAACGACGTCGCGAACCACGACGTCGACGTCGAGCTGTACGTGCCCGGCCGCGCCCGCGGCCCGGAAGGCCCGCGCGTCGCCGCGCACGGCGTCGGCCCGGCCGCCCCGATCGGCTGGCGGTACCAGGACTACTTCACCGCCCGCGGGTTCGCGGTCGTCTACGGCGAATCGCTCGGCACCGGCCTGTCGACCGGCTGCCCGACGACCGGCGACGTCAACGAGACGATCGGCGCCCGCTCGGTCGTCGACTGGCTCAACGGCCGGGCCACCGCGCGGGACGCGAGCGGCGCCGTCGCGAAGGCCGACTGGAGCACCGGCAAGACCGGCATGATGGGCGTTTCCTACAACGGCACGCTGCCCAACGCCGTCGCGAGCACCGGAGTCGAAGGGCTCGAGACGATCGTGCCGATCGCCGCGATCTCCAGCTGGTACGACTACTACCGCAACGACGGCGCGGTGGTCGCCGCCGGCGGGTTCCAGGGCGAGGACGCCGACGTGCTCGCCGAGTACGTCTACACCCGCGAAGACCGGCAGGTCTGCCGCCCGGTGATCGACGCGTTGACCCGCGACCAGGACCGGGTGACCGGCGACTACACGCCGTTCTGGGACGTCCGCAACTACCGCAACGACGTCGGCAAGGTGCACGCGTCGGTGCTCGCGGTGCACGGCCTCAACGACTGGAACGTCAAGACCGACCAGGTCGCGACCTGGTACGAGGCGCTGAAGGCCCGCGGCGTCGAGCACAAGATCTGGCTGCACCAGTCCGGCCACGCCGACCCGTACTCGCTGCGCCGCGACGCCTGGCTCGCGACGCTGAACAAGTGGATGTCGCACTACCTCTACGGCATCGACAACGGCATCCAGAACGAGCCGAAGGCCACGATCCAGCGCGAGGACCTGTCGTGGACCGACGAGGCCGACTGGCCGGCGCCGGGCACCGCCGACGTCCGCGTCTACCCCTGGCCGGGCGGCCGGGCGAAGGGCACGCTCGACACCCGCAACCCGGTCCCGGGCACGGCGGCGACCGAGGCCCTCGCCGACGACTCGGCGAAGACGATCGAGCAGCTGGCCGGCCTCGCGTCGTCGGGCAACCGCCTGCTGTACGCGACCACGGCGGCGAAGCAGGCGGTGCGCCTGTCCGGCACCGCCCGCGCGGACCTGGCGCTGGCGTTCGACCGGCCCGCGGCCAACGTCTCGGCCATCCTGCTCGACCGCGCCCCCGACGGGACCGCGCACGTGATCAGCCGCGGCTGGACCGACCCGCAGAACCGCACGTCGCCCGCCCGGACCGAGCCGATCACCCCCGGGCAGACGTACCGGATCGGCGTCGAGCTGATGCCGAAGGACTACGTCCTCGCGGCCGGCCACCGGCTGGAGTTCCTGCTGGCCTCCAGCGACCACGACTACACGCTGCGGCCGAAGCCGGGTGCCGGGCTGGCGCTCGACCTGACGAAGACGGCGGTGACCCTCCCGGTCACCGGCGGCAAGCCGGCACTGCGAGCCGCGTTCGGCTGATGCTGCCGGAGCACCTCCGCGCCGACGTCCGCACGCTGTGGGACTACCACGACCTGCGGCACGAGCCGCGGCGGTCGGACGTCGGGGTCGGGCTGGGCAGCCGGGACCCCGGCGTGGCCGTCCACGCGGCGGAGCTGTTCCACGCCGGGTGCTTCCCGCTGATCGTGTTCACCGGCGCGAACGCCCCGACGACGGTGGCGCGCTTCCCGCGTGGCGAAGCGGTCCACTACCGCGAAATCGCGCTCGATCTCGGCGTGCCGGACGAGGCGATCCTGGTCGAGCCCGAGGCGCGCAACACCGGCGAGAACATCGTGTTCACCCGGCGGCTGCTCGCCGGGCGGGGGATCGCGGTCCGGACGGTGACCCTGGTTTCCCGGCCGTACCAGCAGCGCCGGGCGTACGCGACGGCCAAGCGGCTGTGGCCCGAGGCCGACCTCGTCTGCGCGGCGAAGGACGTGTCGCTGGAGGACTACGTCGCCGGGAGCGAGGAGGCCGGCCGCCTGATCGGCATGCTCGTCGGCGAGACCCAGCGGATCACCGAGTACGCCCGGCGCGGGTTCGCGATCCCGCAGCGGATCCCGCCCGGCGTCGCGCGCGCGTACGGGCGGCTGGTCGCGGCCGGGTTCACCGAGCGGCTGATCCCCGGCGGCCGCCCGTAACGATCCTCGCAGGTCAGGCGACTTACCGGCACTCATCCGCTGCGAGAGGACCCGCCATGACCTCGACCGCCGACCCCACCGTGGAGAGCCTGCGCACCCAGCTGTCCGGCACCGTCCTCACCGACGGCGACCCCGGCTACGACGTCGCCCGCTCGGTCTGGAACGGGGAAATCGACCGCCGTCCGGCGGTCGTGGTGCGTCCGGCCGGGGCCGCGGACGTGGCGGCGGCGCTGGCGTACGCGCGCGAAGCGGGGCTCGACGTCTCGGTGCGCGGCGGCGGGCACAACTTCGGCGGCGCGGCCGTCGTCGACGGCGGTCTCTGCGTCGACCTCAGCTCCCTCCAGGCGATCAGCGTCGACCCGGAGAGCCGGACCGCGTGGGTCGGCGGCGGCGTGACCTGGGCGCAGGTCGACGCGGCCACGCAGGAGCACGGGCTGGCGGTGCCGGGCGGCACGGTCAGCCACACCGGCGTCGGCGGCCTCACCCTCGGCGGCGGCTTCGGCTGGCTCACCGGCAAGCACGGCCTGTCCTGCGACAACCTGCTCTCCGCCGAGGTCGTCACCGCCGGCGGCGACATCCTGCGCGCGTCCGCCGCGGAGCATCCCGACCTGTTCTGGGCCCTGCGCGGAGGCGGCGGCAACTTCGGCGTCGTCACCGAGTTCGAGTTCCGGCTGCACCCGGTCGGCCCGATCGTCCACCTCGGCCTGTTCTTCTGGGGACTGGAGGACGGGGCCGCCGCGCTGCGCCAGGCCCGCGCCGTGCTGGAGACGCTGCCGCCCGAGCTGGGGGTCCTGGTCGCCGGGCTCAACGCGCCGCCCGCGCCGTTCGTCCCCGAGGAGCACCACTTCCGGCCCGGCTACGCGCTGCTGATCGCCGGGTTCGAGGGGGCGGAGCACCACGCCGAGGCGATCCGCGGGGCCCGCTCGGGACCGGCGCCGCTGTTCGAGTTCGTCTCGCCGATCCCGTACGTCGAACTCCAGCGGATGATCGACGACGCGGCGCCGTGGGGCATCCTCGGCTACGAGAAGGCGGCCTTCGCCGAGGCGTTCACCGACGAGCTCATCGAGGTGATCGCGGACTTCCTGCCGCGCAAGACCTCGCCGATGTCGATCATGCCCATCTTCTCGCTGCACGGTGCGTTCGCCGAGGCCGGCGACGCCGCGACCGCGTTCGGCGGGGCCCGGCGGCCGAGCCTGGCGGTGAACATCGCCGCAATCGCCGTCGACCCCGCGCAGTTCGCCGCCGACCGGGCGTGGGTGCGCGAGTTCTGGGCGGCGGTGGCGCCGTTCTCGGCCAACGCGGGCGGCTACGTGAACTTCATGGCCGAGTACGAAGAGGACCGCGTCCGCACGTCCTACGGCGCGGAGAAGTACGCACGGCTGGCCCGGATCAAGGCCCAGTACGACCCGCGGAACGTGTTCCACCACAACGCGAACATCCCGCCCGCGCCCTGAGTCAGTCGGCGATGCCCGCCCGGTAGGCGAAGGCGACCGCCTGGGCCCGGTCCCGCAGCCCGGCCTTGGTGAACAGGTGGTTCACGTGGGTCTTGACGGTCGCCTCGCTCACCACGAGGGTGCGCGCGATCTCGGTGTTCGACAGCCCGGCCGCGATGAGCCGCAGCACTTCGATCTCGCGGGCGGTCAGGCCGTCGATCTCCTTGACGCGCCGGGGCGTGCTGCGCGTGGCGGCTTCGACCAGCCGCCGCTGCAGCTCGCCGTCCACAGTGGACTGCCCGGCGGCGGCCGAGCGCAGCGCGCGCACGATGGCCTCGGCGTCGGCGTCCTTGGTGAGGAAACCACGGGCGCCGGCACGCAACGCGGCCAGCAGCGACTCGTCGTCGGCGTAGGTGGTCAGCACGACGACCTCGGTGCCGGGGTGCTCCGCGCGGATCCGCTCGGTGGTCTCCACGCCGTCGCAGCGCGGCATCCGCAGGTCGACCAGCACGACGTCGGGGCGGTGCCGCGCGACCAGCTCCAGCGCCGCCAGCCCGTCGGCCGCGGCCCCGGCCACCTCGATCCCGGGCAGCAGCCCGAGCAGCGTCACCAGTCCTTCCCGGACCACGGCCTGGTCGTCGGCCAGCACCACGCGCAGCGTCACGCCGGCACCGTCAGGTGCACCCGCCATCCGTCCTCCCCCGGCCCGCTCTCGACCCGCCCGTCGAGCAGCGCGACCCGCTCGCTCATCCCGCGCAAACCGTAACCTGCCGCGGGCGCGGCCGGCGGGCGCCTGCCCTGCCGGTCGGCCACGGTCAGCCGCACCGTCCCGTCGCCGTAGTCCAGCGTGACGTCGACGTCGGCCTGCGCCCCGTGCTTGCGGGTGTTGGCCAGTGCCTCCTGCACCGCGCGGACCAGCGTGGTGCCGACCTCCGGGGCCAGCTCGCGCGGTTCGCCGCCGATCGCCAGGTCTGCACGGGCGCCGGTGTCGAGCCGGTAGGCGGCCAGGAGATCGGCGATCGCGCGATCGACCCCGACGGCGTCCTCACGCAGCGCGGCGACGGCCTTGCGGGCCTCGGCGAGGCCGTCCGCGGCGAGCTTCTGCGCGCGTTCGATCTGCGCGACGGCGTCCGGGCTCGCGCCGTCGCGCACCAGCATCAGCCGGGCACCCTGCAGGTTCAGCGAGAGCCCTGCCAGCGAGTGCGCCAGGACGTCGTGCAGCTCGCGGGCGATGCGGGCACGTTCGGCCAGCGCGGCCGCGCGGGCGTGCTCCTCGGCGGCCGTCTGCGCGCGGGCCAGCGCCAGCTCCTTCTGTTCGAGCCGGGCCAGCCGGGCGCGCCGGTTCACCCCGATCAGCACGACCATCGTGAGCACGGTGTACGTGGGCAGGGCGCCGTCCCAGGCGTCGTGGCGGACGGCCCAGAACGCGACCACGGCGACGTTGACCGCGAGCGCGAGCACGATCGGCACCGTGGACTGCCGCAGCACGATGTAGAACGTCACGCTGAACATCGCCACCGACGCCCACGAACCCGAGACGAGCGCCCACAGCGTGCCCGAGGTCACCAGCACGGCGAGCGCGACCACCGCCGACGGCACAGGGCCGGAGACCCACAGCATCGGCACCGACAGGGCCAGGGTGAGCCCGATCAGCACCCAGGACACGGCGTCCGCCCGCGGCATCGAGGCGAACATCGGCACCGCGACGAGCGCCCAGCGCAGCCAGTCCGCGAGCTGGGGTCGTCCGGTCGTCATGTCGGGCCTCCGCGGGTGCTTGTACGGAAAATGTACCGACGCGGGCTTGGCTTCGCGGAGTCAAGATGTCCCGTTTGTCAGGAGGTTCCCCCATGTCCAGGTTGCGACGGCTCGCCCTGCTCGCCGCCGCCGCGGCGCTGCCCGCGCTCGGCCTCACCCTCGCCGGTCAGGCGACCGCCTCGGCCGCGCCGAACTTCCAGGTGCCGTTCAAGTGCGGGGTCACCGTGACCGCCGCGACGTTCAGCGGCCACAGCCCGGCGTACTCGGTCGACTTCCAGAAGTCGGGCATCACCGGCATGCCGGTGCTCGCTTCGGCGGGCGGCACGGTGACGCGGGTGGCGGACGAAGGCAGCACCAGCTACGGCAAGTGGGTCGAGGTGGACCACGGGGGCGGCTGGCGGACCCGCTACGCGCACCTGTCGACCCAGTCGGTTTCGGTCGGGCAGTCGGTGGCCGGCGGCAAGCAGCTCGGCACGGCGGGCGCGACCGGCGGGGTCACCGGGCCGCACCTGCACTTCGAAGAGCGGCTCGACGGCGTGGTGCAGAAGGCGAAGCTCAACGGCGTCGCCGTGCCGTACTACGGCCACACCGACTTCACGAGCAAGAACGCCTGCGGCGGCAACCCGTACTCCGCCGAAGAGGTCTGCGGCGACGGCTTCTCCGTGGTCGACCAGCAGGCGCTGGCCAACTCCTCGGGCACGGCGTACCTGCTGTACAACGCTTCCACCAAGGCGAACTGCGTGACCACGCTGAAGTCCACCTCGCTCGGCACGGCCAGCGCGGTCTCGGCGTTCCTGGAGGTCCAGGGGTCCGCGCGGGTGACCGATTCCGGTGACTTCACCTACTACGCCGGTCCGGTCAAGAAGACCGCCGACGCGACCTGCGTGAAGTGGGGCGGCTCGGTGGGCGCCAACACCTACGAGAGCGGTTTCGAACACTGCGGCTGAGCCGCACCTGCCGGTGGGGGCCGGGCACTCTAGCCCGCCCCACCGACAGAAAACCGCCGCCCCGCCCGCCGCGGGCCGGTTCCGTCCACATGGGGTCCGGTTGTCCACAGATTTGCCGCGACCGCCCCAAAAGGACCCGGTGTGCCCCACGGTGGAGGCATGACCACTGCCACCCCGGCCGGCCGGTCGCCGGCCGACCTCAGAGATCCCGCGCAGCTGCTGGCCGCGCTTCCGTACCTGCTCGGGTTCCGGCCCGGGAAGTCCGTCGTCGCACTCGGGCACCGCATCCCGGGCGACCGCCTGGGCCTGGTCCTGCGCGCCGACATCCCTCGCCGCGAAGACCGGGCACGCCAGGCACAGGCGCTGGCACCCCGGATGGCGGCGGGCACCCACGTCGGCGTCACGCTGGTGGTCGTCGGCGGCCGCCGAAGATCCGGCAGCCCACCGCCCCACGCGGGCCTGGTGACGAAACTGACCGACGCACTGGGCGATTTCGCGCTCCCGGTGTTCCATGCACTGTGGACACCCCGCATCACGGCGGGCGCGCCATGGGCGTGTTACACGGAGCCGGACTGCGGCGGCGAGCTGCCGGACCCCCGCGCCACGGTGGCGGCGGCCGCGGCGACCGCGGACGGCCTGGTGGTGTTCGACAGCCGCGAAAGCCTGGCGGCGCTGCTGGCCCCGCGGTCCCCGGAAGCACTGACCCGCCGTGCGGCCCTGCTGGCGCAGGCGCCCTCCCCGCCCTCGCCGGCTGAAGCGGCGTCGGCAGTCCGCGCGGCCTTCGACCGTCAGCTCCGCGGCGAAGGCCCCCCGACCGACGAGCAGGCGGTGGAGCTGGCGACCGCGCTGACGCTCCCGGAAGTCCGCGACGTGTGCCTGGCGATGGCGGTCCCACCCGGAACGGCAGCGGCCCGCGAAGCCGAGCGCCTGTGGCTGACGCTGGTGCGGGAACTCCCGGCCCCGGAGCGAGCGGAACCGGCGGCCCTGCTGGGCTACGCGGCTTACATGCGCGGCAATGGAGCGTTCGCGGGCATGGCCCTGGACAACGCCCTGGCGGCGGACCCCGGCCACCTGCTGGCAACGCTGCTGCAGCAGGTCCTGAACCGCGGAACCCCACCGGAGGTCTTGCGAGGCCTCGCCGAGACAGCCGCGGCGGACATCGCCGCCTTCGGCCTGGAGCCCGCGGACTTCGAGACGGGACAAGCGGCATGAAGGCGGGGGAGGTCCACAGTGGACTCCCGGCGCCCGCTGTCGTGGGGGGGGGGGGCGGGGCCGGCCCGGGGCCCACGCAACCTCAGCCGGGCAACGGCGGGGGGGTTTT
>NZ_JBDZYD010000016.1:0-48273 GCF_040064235.1 Amycolatopsis melonis | reverse complement strand
CCGCTGTCGTGAGTGGTGACCCGGGTCCTGCCCGGATCACCACTCACGACAGGCGGTCAGCTGCCGGTCAAGTTTCTCGAGCATCGAGGGTCCGCCTGCCCGGGGGCATCGCGTCGCCTTGCGGCAGGTCCGCACCCGGTGGTCAGCCACGGCTGCCGGCCGAGTTCTGTCGAGCATCGAGGGGCCGCCTACCCGGCGGGGCATCGCGTCCCTCGCGGCAGGGCCGCACTCCGTGGTCAGCCGCGGCTGCCGGTCGAGTTCCTCGAGCACCGAGGGGCTGCCTGCCTGCGGCAGGCCACCCCCGTCGTCAGCCGCGCCGGGCCTGGGTGAATTCCCAGGCGTCGCGGACGATTCCGGTCAGTTCGGTGCGTTCCGGCTTCCAGCCCAGCTCTTCCCGGGCCCGGTCGCTGGCCGCGACGAGCACCGACGGGTCGCCCGCCCGGCGCGGGGCCACCGCCGCCGGGATGCTGTGGCCGGTCACCTCGCGGCAGGCCTCGATCACCTCGAGCACCGAGAATCCCGTGCCGTTGCCCAGGTTGTAGATCCGGTGCTGGCCCGCGGTCGCGTGCTTCAGGGCCAGCAGGTGCGCGTCCGCGAGGTCCACCACGTGGATGTAGTCGCGGATCGCGGTGTGGTCCGGCGTCGGGTAGTCGTCGCCGAAGATCTGGATGCGCTCACGGTCGCCCGAGGCGACCTGCAGGACGAGAGGAATCAGATGGGTTTCCGTGGCGTGGCGCTCACCGAACGCGCCGTACGCGCCCGCGACGTTGAAGTAGCGCAGGCTGACCGCGGCCAGCCCGTGCGCGCCGGCGAAGCTGGTGATCGCGTGGTCGATGGCGAGCTTCGTGGCGCCGTAGGTGTTGGTCGGCCGCGTCGGCGCGGACTCCGGGATCGGGGACTGCTCCGGCTCGCCGTAGGTCGCCGCGGTCGAGGAGAACACCAGGCGCGGCGTGCCGTGCTCCTGCATGGCCTCCAGCAGGCGCAGCGAGGTGACGACGTTGCCTTCCCAGTACTTCGACGGCGCCGTCATCGACTCGCCGACCAGCGACTTGGCGGCGAAGTGCAGCACGCCGTCGAAGCCCTCGCGCAGCAGGCTGCCCGCCACCTCCGCGGCGTCGCCTTCGATGAACCGCGCGTCCGGGTGGACGGCGTCGGCGTGCCCAGTGGACAGGTCGTCGACGACGGTGACCTGGTGACCGGCCTCGACCAGCCGGGCGGTGCAGACACTGCCGACGTACCCGGCTCCGCCCGTCACGACCAGTTTCAGGGCGTTGCTCTGCTCCGACACATCCAGGCCTTTCTGTCGAGGGTGACTGTGCTGTTCAGTCTTCCCCCTCGGCGACGCACAGGTCCGCGCGGGGGTTGCCCCGCGCGGACCCGCACGACGTCAGACCTCGTCGCGGCCGGCGCCGCGGGAGGGCACCGCGGTGAACATCCGCGGCCGCCGGTAGCCGGCCTTTTCGTACGCCGCGTCGACGGCCGCCTTGACCCCGTCCAGGTCGGCGTCGCGGACCAGCGCGATCGCCGACCCGCCGAAGCCGCCGCCGGTCATCCGGGCGCCGAGGGCGCCGGCTTCCCGCGCCGAGTCGACCGCGAGGTCCAGCTCGGCCGTGGAGATCCGGTAGTCGTCGCGCATGCTGACGTGCGAGGCGTCCAGGTACGGCCCGATCTCGGCCAGCCGCCCGGCGCGCAGCAGCTCGACCGTCTCCAGCACCCGCTGGTTCTCGGTGACGACGTGCCGCACCAGCGGCACCAGGTCCTCGGGCAGGCGGCCGAGAGCCTCGTCGAGGCCCGCGACGGTGACGTCGCGCAGCGCCTTCACCCCGAGCAGCTCGGCGGCCCGTTCGGTGCCGCGGCGCCGCTCGCCGTACCCGCCTTCGGCGTGCGAGTGCTTGGTGCGGGTGTCCATGATCAGCACCTGCAGCCCGGCCTCGGCCAGGCCGAACGGCACCTGCTCCTGCTCGCCCGAGCGCACGTCCAGGAACAGGACGTGGGACTCGGTGCAGCAGAGCGACGCCGTCTGGTCGAGCAGGCCGGTGGGCGCGCCGACGAAGTCGTTCTCCGAGCGCTGCACCCAGCGCGCCACCTGCGGCCGGGTCGGGACGTCGGCGCGGCTGCCGTCCAGTTCCAGCCCGGCCAGCCCGAGCAGGGCCAGCGACACCGCGCACTCGAGCGCGTGGGAGGAGGACAGCCCGGCCCCCGACGGCACGTCCCCGGCGATGACCAGGTCGGCGCCGGCGGCGAAGCCCTGGTCGCGCAGCACCCAGGCGACGCCCGCCGGGTACGCGGCCCACCCGTCGACCGTGCCCGGCGCCAGGTCGGCGATCTTGAGGTCGCCGGAGTGCTGGAGCTGGCCGTCGTCGCCGAGGGTGGCCACGGACAGGATGCCGTCTTCGCGGGGTGACGCCGCCGCGGCCAGGCGGTGCGGCAGGGCGAACGGCAGCACGAAGCCGTCGTTGTAGTCGGTGTGCTCGCCGATCAGGTTGACGCGGCCGGGCGCCGACCAGACGCCGGCGGGCGCGCGGCCGTGGACCGTGCGGAACGCCGACACGGCCTCCGAAGCGGGGCTCATCGGGCCTGCGCCAGGACGGCGTGCAGCGCGGAGCTGGCGACCTGGGCGGTGGTGTCCGCGCCGGTGACCTCGATGGTGCCGCCGCTGGCCTTGCCGACGGTGACCGTGCCGCCCGGCACGATGCCGACCGACTTGAGCTCGGTCATCAGCGACTCGTCCAGCTGGACGTGCTCGGCGATGCGCCGGATCTCGACGCGGCCGCCGCCGGTGCGGGCGAACTCGTCGAGGCGGACCAGGTCGGCTTCGGCGGGCGGCGCGGGCTCGCCGTCGCCCAGCTTGTCCAGGCCGGGGATCGGGTTGCCGTACGGGGAGGTGGTCGGGTGGTCGAGCAGCTTGACCAGCTTGCGCTCGACGGCCTCGCTCATCACGTGCTCCCAGCGGCAGGCCTCGTTGTGGACGTGCTCCCATTCGAGGCCGATCACGTCGACGAGGAGGCGTTCGGCCAGGCGGTGCTTGCGCATCACCGCGATGGCCAGTTCGCGGCCGTGGTCGGTGAGCTGGAGGTGCCGGTCGTCGGCGACGACCACCAGCCCGTCGCGCTCCATCCGGGCGACGGTCTGGCTGACCGTCGGGCCGCTCTGCTGCAGGCGCTCGGCGATGCGGGCGCGCAGCGGAACGACACCCTCTTCTTCGAGCTCGTAGATCGTACGCAAGTACATCTCGGTGGTGTCGATGAGATCGTTCACGCTGTCCCCTTCGTCCGCGTTGCTCATCGTAGTCGTTGGCACCGGCAGCGGCGGCGGGCCTCGGCGATAACAACTCGCCGGTGGGGGATATGTCCGCACCCCGCCGCGGCCGGGTGGGCGGCGGCGGCAAGATGGGAGGCATGCGTCCGCTGATCAGCACCACCGACCTCGCCGCCGCGCTGGCGGGCCCGGCCGCCGGACGGCCGGTGGTCCTCGACGTCCGCTGGCGGCTCGCCGGCCCGCCCGGCGCGCAGTCCTATCAGGAGGGACACGTGCCGGGCGCGGTGTTCGTCGACCTCGACCGGGCGCTCGCCGGCGAGCCGGGCGAAGGTGGCCGCCACCCGCTGCCCGACCCGGCCGACCTCCAGCGCGACCTGCGCGCGGCGGGCGTGCGGACGGGGGTGCCGGTGGTGGCGTACGACGACGCCGACGGGTCGGTGGCGGCCCGGGCGTGGTGGCTGCTGCGCTGGGCGGGCCACGAAGAGGTGACGGTCCTCGACGGCGGTTACGCAGCGTGGACGGCCGAGGGTCACCCGGTCACCACGGAACCGGCGCGGCCGGAGCCGGGCGACATCGAGGTGAAGCCGGGCGGCATGCCGGTCCTCGACGCGGACGAAGCGGCCGCCCTGGCCCGCGACGGCCTCCTTCTCGACGCCCGCGCGACCCCGCGCTACGCGGGCGAGACGGAACCGATCGACCCGCGCGCGGGCCACATCCCCGGCGCGGTGAACGCCCCGTTCGCGGGCCACATCGCCGAAAACGGCCGCTGGCGCACCCCGCAGGAGCTGGCGGCCCGGTTCGCCGACCTGGGCCTGCGCCCGGGCGAGCCGGTGGGCGCGTACTGCGGCTCCGGCGTGACGGCGAGTTCGGTGGTGCTGGCCCTGGAGCTGGCGGGCCACCCGGGAGCGGGCCTGTACGCGGGCTCGTGGTCCCACTGGTCCCGCGACCCCGAGCGCCCGGTCGCCACGGGTCCCCTGCCCGGCTGACCCGCGGGCAGCCCGCGCCTGGAACCGCCGAAGCCGGGGCCGGTGAAACCTCGGGTGGCGTGGTCTGCCGCGGCTTGTCGTGAGTGAGAAACAGGGTTAGAACGCTGTTTCTCACTCACGACCGCGGACCGGGCCGCGCGGTCCACGGATTCCCGCGATCGGCACTAGAGTCGGGTGCATGTCGCCGGCCGTCGTGTGGGACTCCGCTCTGCTGGGTTATGACCTGGGCGGGGAGCATCCCTTCAACCCCGTCCGGCTGGAGCTGACCGTCCGGCTGGCCACCGAACTGGGCGTGCTCCAGGACGTCGAACTGCTGGTCCCGTCCACCGCCGGGGACGAGGAGCTGCTGCGGATCCACGCCCCCGAATACCTGGCCGCCGTGCGGGACGCTCCGCTCGTCGGGTGGGATGTCGGGCACGGGCTCGGGACCGACGACAACCCCGTCTTCTCCGACATGCACGACGCCTCCGCGCTCGTCGTCGGCTCCACGCTGCTCGCCGCCCGCAAGGTCGCCGAGGGGGAGGCCACCCGCGCGGTCAACATCGCCGGCGGGCTGCACCACGCCATGCGGGACCGGGCCGCCGGGTTCTGCGTCTACAACGACTGCGCCGTCGCCATCTCGTGGCTGCTCGACCACGGTTTCGACCGCATCGCCTACATCGACACCGACGTCCACCACGGCGACGGCGTCCAGGCTGCCTTCTACGACGATCCGCGCGTCCTCACCATCTCGCTGCACCAGCATCCCTTCACGCTCTGGCCGGGCACCGGCTACTCCGCCGAGACCGGCCGCGGGAAGGCCGACGGCACCTCCGTCAACGTGCCGCTGCCGCCGCGCACCCGCGATCCCGGGTGGCTGCGGGCCTTCCACGCCGTCGTCCCCTCGCTGCTGGCCGACTTCGAGCCGCAGCTGCTGTTCACCCAGTGCGGGGTCGACTCCCACGAGGAAGACCCGCTGGCCGACCTCTCCCTGAGCGTCGACGGGCACCGCACGATCTACGCCACCCTGCGCGACCTCGCCGAGACCTACGCCGGCGGCAAGTGGATCGCCGTCGGCGGTGGCGGGTACCAGCTGATCCGGGTCGTCCCGCGGTCGTGGACGCACCTGATCGCCACCGTCCTCGACCGGGACGTCGACCCCGCGACGCCGCTGCCGCCCGGCTGGACCGCCGCCGTCGGCAAGGCCGCGCCGCACGCCGAGCTGCCGCGAACCATGTCCGACGACCGCGACACCGGCTTCAAGCCGTGGGGCGACGGCGAGGACGACCCGGTCGACATCGCCGTCCGGGACACCCGCCGCGCCGTCTTCCCGCTGCACGGCCTGGATCCGGACGACCCGAGGGACTGACCATGGCCGGACGGGACCCCTTCGACTACCCCCGTGACTGGGAGGCCGACGTCGTGCTGTCCGACGGCGGCACCGTCCACCTGCGCCCGATCGTGCCGAGCGACGCCGGCGGCCTGGTCGCCTTCCACGCGAAGCTGTCCGAGCGCACGCGGTACTTCCGCTACTTCGGCGCCTACCCGCGGATCCCGGAGAAGGACCTCAAGCGGTTCTCCACGGTCGACCACCACGACCGGGTGGCGTTCGCCGCCTTCCTGGGCGACGACATCGTCGCCGTCGGCCGGTACGAGCGGCTCGACCACGGCCCGTCGGCCGAGGTCGCCTTCGTCGTCAGCGACGCCCACCAGGGCCGCGGGCTCGGCTCGATCCTGCTGGAACACCTGGCCGCGGCCGCGTCGGAGTGCGGGCTGCGCCGGTTCGTCGCCGAGGTGCTCGCCGAGAACGCCGCCATGGTGCGGGTCTTCCGCGACGCCGGCTACCAGGTCAGCCGCGCGATCGAGGAAGGCGTGCTGCACCTGGAGTTCGACATCGACCCGACCGAGGAGTCACTGGCCGTCGCGCGTTCGCGTGAGCAGGCCGCCGAAGCCCGCAGCGTGCACAACCTGCTGCACCCGTCCTCGGTGGCGGTGATCGGCGCGTCCACCGAGCCCGGCAAGGTCGGCCACGTCGCCTTCGTGAACCTGCTGGCCGCCGGCTTCACCGGCACCGTCTACCCGGTGAACCCCGAGCATCGCTCGGTCCGCGGCGTCCGCGCGTACCCGTCGGTGCTGGACATCCCGGACCCGGTGGACCTGGCCGTCGTCGCGGTGCCCGCCGAGTCCGTCGAGTCCGTTTTGGACGCTTGCCTGGCGAAGGGCGTGAAGACGCTGCTGATCCTGTCCAGCGGGTTCGCCGAAGCCGGGCCGCACGGCCTGCACGCCGAGCTGAGGCTGGTCGGGGAGGCGCGGGCGCACGGCATGCGCGTGGTCGGCCCGAACGCGCTCGGCGTGCTGAACACCGCGCCGGGAATCCGGCTGAACGCCACCCTTGCGCCGCGGCTGCCGGGCCGGGGCCGCACCGGGTTCTTCTGCCAGTCCGGCGCGCTGGGCACCGCGATCCTCGCCGACGCCGAAGCCCGCGGCCTCGGCCTCTCGACGTTCGTCTCGGCGGGCAACCGCGCCGACGTCTCGGGCAACGACCTGCTCCAGTACTGGGAAACCGACCCGGACACCGATCTCGTGCTGCTCTACCTCGAGTCGTTCGGCAACCCGCGCAAGTTCGCGAGGCTGGCCCGGCGGCTCGCGCGGACGAAGCCGATCGTCGCGGTGAAGTCGGGGCGGCACGCGGTCCGGCCGCAGCTGGCCGCGACGTCCACCGAGATCGACGAAGCCAGCGTGCAAGCCCTGTTCGAGCAGGCCGGGGTCGTGCGGGTGGAGTCGCTGGCGCAGCTGTTCGACACCGCGCTCGTGTTCGCCCACCAGCCGCTGCCCGCCGGGCCGCGGATCGGGATCGTCGGCAACTCCAGCGCGATCGGGCTGCTGGCCGCCGACACCGCGCGGATGCAGGGGCTGCGGCTGGCGGCCGATCCGGTGGACGTCGGCCCGCAGGCCGCGCCGGAGGAGTTCGCCAAGGCCGTCCGCGAGGCGCTCACCTCGCCGGAGACCGACGCGCTGGTCGTCGTGTTCGCGCCGCCGATCGCCATCCCCGGCACCGCGTACGCGCGCGCCCTGCGGGAGACGGTCGTCGAGCTGGGGCAGCACAAGCCGATCGTGTCGACGTTCCTGGCCGCCGAGGGCGTCCCGGACGAACTGGCCGTGTTCACCGCCGACGGCGTGCCGACGCGGGGATCGATCCCGTCGTACCCCAGCCCGGAACGCGCGGTGAACGCGCTCGCGCGGGTCGTCCGGTACGCGGCGTGGCGGCAGCGCCCGCAGGGCACGCTGGTGCGGCCGGCGGGCATCCACACCGAGCAGGCGCAGGGGCTGGTGCGTGAACTGCTGGAGGCCGAGGGCGGCAAGACGACGCTGCTGTCGGACACCGACGTCGTGCGGCTGCTGGGCTGCTACGGCGTCGACGTCGTGCCGTTCCGCATCGTGTCCACTGTGGACCAGGCGGTCGCCGCGGCGGGCGAGCTGGGCTACCCGGTGACGCTCAAGGCGGTCGACGAACGGCTGCGCGGGCGTCCCGACCTGGCCGGGGTGCGGCTGGACCTGGCGTCCGAAGACGCCGTGCGCACCGCGTACGAAACGCTGCGGGAGATCTCCGGCGACGACGAGGTCTACGTCCAGCGGATGGCCCCGAAGGGCCTGTCGTGCGTGATCGGGCTCCAGGACGACCCGTCGTTCGGCACGCTCGTGTCGTTCGGGCTGTCCGGGCTGGTCAGCACGCTGCTGGGCGACCGCGCCTACCGGGCGGTGCCGCTCACCGACGTCGACGCCGCGACGCTGCTGCGCGAGCCGCGGACCGCGCCGCTGCTCACCGGCTACCGCGGCGACGAGCCCGCCGACCTCGCCGCGCTGCAGGACATGGTGCTGCGCGTGGCGGCGCTGGCCGAGGACAACCCGGAGGTGCGGTCGCTGGTGCTGGACCCGATCCTGGCGTCGCCGGACGGCGCGTTCGTCGCCAACGCGCGCCTGGTCCTGGGCGCGCCGCCGAGCCGCCCGGACACCGGCCCGCGGCGGCTGCGCGCGATCCCGGTGGACTGACGCGTGCGCACCCTCACCGAGCTGCTGGCCGCACACGCCGGGGACGTGCCGGGCGCGGTGGCGCTCGTCGCGCACGGCGAGCAGGTCGAGGCCGCGGCGGTGGGCTCGGCCGACGCGGGCGGCACCGTGCCGATGGCGCGCGATTCGCTGTTCCGCATCGCGTCGCTCACCAAGCCGATCACCGCCGCGGCGGTGCTGCTGCTCGCCGACGAGGGCGCGCTGGCGCTGGACGACCCGGTGGCGCGCTGGCTGCCGGAGCTGGCGGCGCCGGTGGTCGTCCGGACCCCGGACGGGCCGGTCGACGACGTGGTGCCGGCCCGCCGCCCGATCACGGTGGAGGACCTGCTGACCTTCCGCTGCGGCTACGGCCTCGCCGCGGACATGACGCTGCCCGCGGTCGACCTGCTGCTCCAGGTGGTGGGGCACCCGGCGGCGTCGCCACGCGCGGTGGCCCCGGACGAGTGGCTGGCGGCGCTGGCCCAGGTGCCGCTGCTGCACCAGCCGGGGGAGGGCTGGCTCTACGACACCGCGTCCGACCTCCAGGGCGTGCTGATCGCGCGGGTGTCGGGACGGCCGCTGCCGGAATTCCTGGCGGAGCGGCTGTTCGAGCCGCTCGGCATGGCCGACACGGGGTTCTTCGTGCCGACGCCGGAGCTGGGCCGGTTCACCAGCGCGTACCGCCGCGCCGAGGAGGGGCTGCGGCTGATCGACTCGCCGGAGGGCCGCTGGAGCAGCCCGCCGCCGTTCCCGTCGGGCGCGGGCGGGCTGGTCTCGACAGCCGACGACCTGCTGACGTTCGCCCGGTTCCTGCTGGCCGAGGGCACGGCGGACGGCCACCGCCTGCTGACGCCCGCGTCGGTGCACCGCATGACGGCGAACCACCTGACGCCCGCCCAGCGCGAAGCGGGCCGCGTGTTCCTGCACGGCCAGGGCTGGGGCTACGGCGGCTCGGTGGACGTCGAGCCGAGCACGCCATGGGAGGTCCCGGGCCGCTACGGCTGGGTCGGCGGCGCGGGCACGGCCTGGCACCTGGTCCCGGCGACGGGCGCGGTGTCGATCCTGCTGACCCAGGTGGAGCTGACCAGCCCGGACCCGACCCCGCTGATGCGCGAGTTCTGGACCTACGCGGCGGGGTAGAAAACCGGTCGCCGCCCGCATGCTTCGCGCGGCACCATGCGGTCCATGGCTGCCGTGTTCCTGCCGGGGCTCGAACTGTCGCGCCGCTTCTACGACGAGGCGGTCCGGCCGCTGCTGCACAGGCATTTCGGCGATCTGCCCCACGCGGCCGCGCGCATCGGCACCGGCTCGGAAGTGCTCGGGTTCGACACCGCCCGGTCCGCCGACCACGAATGGGGGCCGCGCCTGCAGCTGTTCCTGCGCGACGACGACGCCGGACTCGCCGGCGACGTGGTCGCGATGCTGAGCGGCGAGCTGCCCAAGACGTTCCTCGGGTATCCCACGCACTTCGTCCCCACCGCGGACGCGCACGTCGGCCGCATGGCGGTCACCGACGGGCCGGTCTGCCACCGGGTGGACGTCGCCACCTTCGCCGGATGGTGCCGCGGGCGGCTGGGCTTCGACCCGCGGCGGGACCTGACCGTCGACGACTGGCTGGCCACGCCCACCCAGAGCCTGGCGGAGCTCACCGCGGGCGCGGTGTTCGGCGACCCCATCGGGGAACTGACGGCGGTTCGTGCCCGCCTCGCCTGGTACCCGGAGCAGGTCTGGCGCTATGTCCTGGCCTGCCAGTGGCAGCGGATCGCGCAGGAGGAGGCGTTCGTCGGCCGGTGCGGCGAAGTCGGCGACGAGCTGGGCTCGGCGGTCGTCGCCGCCCGCCTGGTGCGTGACCTCATGCGCCTGAGCCTGCTCATGCACCGCCGCTACCCGCCGTACGCCAAGTGGCTCGGCAGCGCCTTCGCCCGGCTGCCCGCCGCGGCGACCGTCACCCCGGCACTGACCGCGGCGCTCGCCGCCACGACGTGGCAGGACCGCGAAGCCGGTCTCGCGGAGGCGTACTCGGCGATCGCCGCGTGGCACAACCGGCTCGGGCTGACCGAGCCGCTCGATCCCGGCACCCGGCCCTACCACGACCGCCCGTTCCGGGTCCTGCACGCCGGACGGTTCAGCCGGGCCCTCGCCGGCGGCATCACCGACCCCGGGCTCCGCGCTCGTCCGCTCACCGGCGCCGTGGACCAGTTCGCCGACAACGCTGATCTGCTGACGGATCCGGCCGCGGCCCGCGCCGTGACCGCAGCGCTGCAGCGGAGGCGGACCTAGAGTCGCGCTGCCGACGAACCCCGGACGCACGAACCTAGCCGCGCGCGAGCAGGTCTCCCAGGGTCAGCAGCTGCGCGGTCGCCGGGCCGAGCTGGAACTCCAGACGCTTGGCCGTCGCGAAGTAGCGGTGGGCCTCGTGGTCGACGTCGATGCCGACGCCGCCGTGGATGTGGACCGTCGTGTGGGCCACCCGGTGTCCCGCTTCCGCGGCCCAGAACTTGGCCGTCGCCACCGCTTCCGCCGCCGGGACGCCCGAGGCCAGCTGCCACGCCGCCTGCAGGGTCGTCAGGCGGACCGCCTCGACGTCGAGGTGGGCATCCGCGAGGCGCTGGCGGACCGCCTGGAAGCCGCCGATGACGTGGTCGAACTGCTTGCGCTCGGCCGCGTAGGCCGCCGTCAGCTCCAGTGCCCGCTCGACCACGCCCAGCTGCTGCGCGCAGACCCCGGCCGTTCCGCGCAGCCGCAGCCACTCGCCGATGTCGCCCAGGGACACGCCGGGGACGTCCGACAGCTCCAGCAGGCACGCGTCGGCGTGGTCGGTCGTCGCCTGCGGCCGGACCGACACGCCCGACGCGGCCGCGTCGACGAGGAACACCGCGCCCGGTGCGGCGACCAGGAAGCCGTGGGCGAACGCGCCGTACGGCACCGCGGACGCCGTGCCCGACACCCGGCCGTCCGCCGCCGTGAAGCCCGACAGCGCCACCGCGAGCACGCGCTCGCCGCGCAGTACCGGCAGCACCCAGCGGTCCACCAGCTCCGGGGTGCCGAACTCCGCCAGTGCCGAGGCCGCCATCGTGATCGACGGCAGGTACGGCACGGCCGCCACCGCGCGGCCGATCTCGGTCAGCACCGCGCACTGCTCCGGCAGCCCGAACCCGCCGCCGCCCAAGGACGACGGCAGTGCCGCGTCCAGCACACCCGCCTGGGCCAGGGCCGTCCACAAGGGAGCGTCGAAGCCGCCGGTGCCGTGTGGTTCGTGGGTGGCCTTGCCGGCGAGGATCCGGCGGGTGAGCGCGGCGAGGTCCACCGACGCTTCGGAAGGGGTGAAGTCCATGGACGCTCCTAGCGCGTGACGGGCAGGCCGAGTGCGGTCGCGGCGATCATGTCCCGCTGGATCTCGTTGGTGCCGCCGCCGAAGGTGAGGATCAGCGCCGACCGGTGCAGCCGCTCGATCCGCCCGGCCAGCAGCGCACCCGGCGAGCCGTCGCGGACGACGGCCGCCTCGCCGAGGACCTCCATCAGCAGCCGGTACGCCTCGATCGCGAACTCCGTGCCGAACACCTTCGTCGCCGACGCCTCCGCCGGGCCCAGCTCGCTCGCCGCGGCCGCCCAGGCGATCCGCCAGTTCCGCAGCTTCAGGTACTCCGCGCCCGCGTGCACCCGCGCCAGGTGCAGCCGCACCCATTCGTGGTCGATGGCGCCGGTCTCCTTCGCCCACGCCACGACGTCGGCGAGGGCCTTGCGGATCGGCGCCGACGACGTCAGCGCGACGCGTTCGTGGTTGAGCTGGTTGGTGATCAGCGGCCAGCCCGCGTTCTCCCCGGCCACGCGCGCCGACACCGGCACGCGCACGCCGTCGTAGTAGGTCGCGCTCGTGCCCGCGCCCGCGACGGTGTGCACCTTGGTCCACGAGAACCCGGGCGCCGACGTCGGCACGATGAGGATCGACAGCCCGCGGTGCTTCTTCGCCGCCGGATCGGTCCGGACGGCGAGCCAGACGTAGTCGGCGTACTCGATCAGGCTGGTCCACATCTTCTGCCCGGTGACGACGTACTCGTCGCCGTCGCGCTCGGCGCGGGTGCGCAGCGACGCCAGGTCGGTGCCCGCCTCCGGCTCGGAGTAGCCGATCGAGAAGTGCAGCTCGCCCGCGGCGATCTTCGGCAGGTAGAACGCCTTCTGCTCGTCGGTGCCGTACCGCATGATGGTCGGGCCGACCGTGTTCACCGTCAGGAACGGCACCGGCACCCCGGCGATCGCGGCCTCGTCGGTGAAGATGAGCTGGTCGAGCATCGGACGGCCCTGGCCGCCGTACTCGCGTGGCCAGCCGAGCGCCAGCCAGCCGTCCTTGCCCAGCTGGCGGACGATTTCCTTGTAGGCAACGCCGTCGCCGTACTCGCCGCCGCCCGAGCGCAGCCCGGCGCGCCGTTCGGGCGTCATCAGCTCGGCGAAGTACTCCCGCAGCTCGGCCGCCAGCGCTCGCTGCTGGGGCGTGTAGTCGATCCGCACCCGTCACCCCGATCCGGCGTTATACTAGAACCTGTTCTAGTTGTACCAGGACTCACGCGGCGGAGGAAGCATGGAGATCGGCGTCGATCGTTCGCTCTGCGAAGCGAACGCGGTGTGCGTGGGGTTCGCGCCGGACGTCTTCGACCTCGACGACGACGAGGAACTCGTCATCCGGCCGGGCGCGGTCCCGGAAGACCAGATAGAACGTGTTTCCGATGCGGTGAAGAGCTGTCCCAAGAATGCCCTGTTCATTGCGGGTTGATCTGGGTCTTGCCTATGGCGAGAACAGATTCTAGTCTGGGCGCGAGATCCGGGACTCGATGAGGAGGCCTCGCGTGAGCCTGACCGGCAGGACGGCGATCGTCACGGGTGCGGCCGCGGGGCTGGGACGGGCCGAAGCGCTCGCCCTGGCCGGTCGCGGAGCCACTGTAGTCGTCAACGACCTCAGCGAGCCGAAGGACGTCGTCGCCGAGATCGAAGCGGCGGGCGGCAAGGCCGTCGCGGTCGCCGGCGACATCGGCGACCGCGCCACCGCCGACGCGCTGACGCAGGCCGCGCTCGACCTCGGCGGGCTCGACATCGTGGTGAACAACGCGGGCGTGCTGCGCGACCGGATGCTGTTCTCGATGTCCGACGACGACTGGGACACCGTGCTGCGGGTCCACCTGCGCGGCCACTTCCTGTTGTCCCGCAACGCCGCCAGGCACTGGCGCGAGACGTCGAAAGCGGCCGGGAAGCCGGTGTACGGGCGGCTGGTGAACACGGCGTCGGAGGCGTTCCTCATCGGCTCGCCCGGTCAGCCGAACTACGCCGCGGCGAAGGCGGGCATCACCGCGCTGACCATGTCGGCCGCCCGCGGCCTGGCCAAGTACGGCGTCCGCGCCAACGTGATCTGCCCCCGCGCGCGCACGGCGATGACCGAAGGCGTGTTCGGGGCCGCGCCCGCCGAGGGAACCGACCCGCTGTCGGTCGAGCACGTCGCCCCGTTCGTCGCCTACCTCGCCTCGCCCGCGGCCGAGCACGTCAACGGCCAGGTGTTCGTGGTCCACGGCGGCACGGTCGCGCTGGTCGGGGCGCCCCGGATCGAGCAGCGCTGGAGCCTCGGCGAGCTCGAGACGTCCGTCAGCGCGTTCTTCGACGGCCGCGACCCCGGCCGGATGTTCGCCGCCACCGAGATCCTGGAGGAGTCGTGAGGCTGGACGGGAAGATCGCCATCGTCACCGGGGCCGCGCGCGGCCAGGGCGAGGCCGCGGCGCGGGCGTTCGTCGCCGAAGGCGCGAAGGTGGTGATCGCCGACATCCTCGACGACGAAGGCAAGCAGCTGGCCGCCGACCTCGGGGAGCACGCGGTCTACCAGCACCTCGACGTCGGCAGCGAGGACGACTGGGCCGCCGCCGTCGCCCGCGCCGCGACCGAGTTCGGCGCGCCGAACGTGCTGGTCAACAACGCGGGCATCCTCCATTTCTCGGAGCTGGCGACGACGACGCTGGCCGACTACGAACGCGTGATCCGGGTGAACCAGATCGGGGCGTTTCTCGGGATGCGCTCGGTCGTTGAACCGATGACCGCCGCCGGCGGTGGCTCCATCGTCAACGTGTCCTCTGTGGAGGGTCTGGCCGGGATGCCCTACCTCGTCGCCTACACCGCGAGCAAGTTCGCGATCCGCGGGATGACCAAGGTCGCGGCCATGGAGCTGGGCCGCAAGCGGATCCGGGTCAACTCGGTGCACCCCGGCGCGATCGACACCAAGATGGTCGAGACGGCGGCGGGCGGCCAGAAAGTCGACATGTCGTACGTCGGGAAGAAGGTCGCCCTGCGGCGGGTCGGGCAGCCCGAAGACGTCGCGAAGCTGGTGCTGTTCCTGGCCAGCGACGAAAGCGCGTACTGCACGGGAGCGGAGTTCGTGGCCGACGGCGGGGCGACGGCGACGCATGCGCTCAATTTCCAGTGAACACCGCTAACAAAACCGGGCACCGGGTGTGGGAGTAAGACTCGGGGGTGACTGACTACTGGGAGGTGTGGTGAGCGACAGCGTTGGCGCGCTCCCGGGAACCGCGGCCCTGACCCAGGTCGGCCGGCTCGCGACGCTCTCCTGGGAAGTTCTCCGCGCGATCTTCAAGCGCCCCTTCCAGGCCCGCGAGTGGATCCAGCAGTGCTGGTTCTTCGCCAGCGTCACGATCCTGCCGACCGCGCTGGTGGCCATCCCGTTCGGCGCGGTGATCGCCCTGCAGCTCGGCTCGCTGACCGCGCAGATCGGCGCCCAGTCGTTCACCGGCGCGGCCAGTGCGCTGGCCATCGTCCAGCAGGCCAGCCCGCTGATCACCGCGCTGCTGGTGGCGGGCGCCGGCGGCAGCGCGGTCTGCGCGGACATCGGCGCGCGCAAGATCCGCGAAGAGATCGACGCGATGGAAGTCCTCGGCGTCAACCCGATCCAGCGCCTCATCGTGCCGCGCGTGCTCGCCGCGATGGTGGTTTCGGTGCTGCTGAACGGCTTGGTCAGCGTCGTCGGCGTCCTGGGCGGCTACTTCTTCAACGTCGTCCTCCAGGGCGGCACGCCCGGCGCGTACCTGGCCAGCTTCAACGCGCTCGCGCAGGTGCCGGACCTGTGGATCAGCGAGATCAAGGCATTGCTGTACGGCTTCGTCGCCGGGGTCGTCGCGGCGTTCCGCGGGCTGAACCCGGCGGGCGGGCCGAAGGGCGTCGGCGACGCGGTCAACCAGGCCGTCGTCATCACGTTCCTGCTGCTGTTCCTCATCAACGTCGTGCTCACCGCGATCTACCTGCGGATCGTCCCGCCGAAGGCCATGTGATGACCGCCGTCGACGCCGACCGCACCCTCGAGTACCTCGCGCGCCCGGGCCAGAGCCTGGAAGGCCTGGGCAAGCAGCTCGCGTTCGCCGCGAAAGCGCTCGCCTGGTCGCCGCGCACGATCCGCCGGTACAGCCGGGAAACGCTGCGGCTGCTGACCGAGGTCTGCTTCGGCACCGGCGGGCTCGCCGTCATCGGCGGGACGCTCGGCGTGATGATCGGGATGACGCTGTTCACCGGCCTGATCGTCGGCCTGCAGGGCTATTCCGCGCTGAACCAGCTCGGCACGGCCGCGCTGACCGGGTTCATCTCCGCCTACTTCAACACGCGCGAAGTCGCACCGCTGTCCGCCGGACTCGCGTTGAGCGCGACCGTCGGCTGCGGGTTCACCGCCCAGCTCGGCGCCATGCGCATCTCCGAGGAGATCGACGCGCTGGAAGTCATGGGCGTGCCGAGCATGCCGTACCTGGTCACGACGCGGGTGCTGGCCGGGGTCGCCGCGGTGATCCCGCTGTACGCGGTCGGCCTGCTGTCGAGCTACCTCGCGTCGCGGCAGATCACCATCTGGCTCTACGGCCAGTCCGCGGGCACCTACGACCACTACTTCACGCTCTTCCTGCCACCCGGCGACGTCCTGTGGTCGTTCGGGAAGGTGATCGTGTTCAGCGTGCTCGTGATCCTGTCCCACTGCTACTACGGCTTCAACGCCAGCGGCGGCCCGGCCGGGGTCGGCGTCGCCGTCGGCCGCGCGGTACGGACGTCGATCGTGCTGATCTCGGTGCTGGACTTCTTCCTGTCCCTGGCGATCTGGGGCGCGAACACGACGGTGAGGATTTCCGGATGAGGCGCGAGCTGTGGCAGCGGCTCCGGTACCAGGTGCTGGGGCTCGCCTTCCTGCTCGTCGCCGCGGTGTTCGTCGCGTTCACCCTCGCCGTCTACAACAAGGCGTTCACGCCGGTGACGCTGGTGAAGCTGGAAACCGACCGCGTCGGCAGCCAGCTGCGCACCGGCGGGGACGTCAAGGTCCGCGGCATGCTCGTCGGCGAAGTCCGGTCGGTGCAGGCGAAGGGTGACCACGCCGAGCTGGAACTGGCCCTGGACCCGGACAAGACGTCCGTCATCCCGAAGAACGTCTCCGCGCGGCTGCTGCCGAAGACGCTCTTCGGCGAGCGGTACGTCGCCCTGCAGCTGCCGGAGAAGAAGGAACGGCCGATCGAAGCCGGCGACGTCATCCCGCAGGACCGCAGCAGCGCCGCGATCGAGCTGCAGAAGGTCCTCGACGACGTCATGCCGCTGCTGCAGGCGGTCCAGCCCGAAAAGCTGTCGAGCACGCTCACCGCGGTGGCCACCGCGCTCGACGGCCGCGGCAAGCAGCTCGGCCAGACGCTCGCGCAGCTGTCGGACTACCTCGGCAAGCTGAACCCGTCGCTGCCGGACGTCAAGGCCGACATCACCGGCCTGGCCAACGTCGCGAACACCTACACCCAGGCGGCGCCGGACCTGCTGCAGGCACTGTCGGACCTCACCACGACCAGCCGGACGATCGTGGACCAGCGCGCCCGGCTGAGCGACCTCTACGCCACCGTGGCGGCAGCGTCCATTGACCTGACGAACTTCCTGCAGGTGAACAAGGACAACCTGATCCGGCTCACCACGGCGGTCCAGCCGACGCTGGACGTCCTCGCGAAGTACGCGCCCGAGTACCCGTGCCTGCTGCGGCAGCTGGCGGAGTCCGTGCCGCGCGCGGAACTCGCCTTCGGCAAGGGCACCGCGCATCCCGAGGTCAGCCGGGTCACCATCGAGTTCGCCGCCAGCCGCGGCAAGTACCTGCCCGGCGTCGACGAGCCGAAGTACGAGGACAAGCGCGGCCCGCGCTGCTACCCGAGCGTCCCGCATCCCGGGGTGTGGCCGCAGTACCCGCCGGACGGCGCCATCAAGGACGGCTCCAGCAAGCCGCCGCCGCCGAAGTACCCGCCCGAGGAGCTGCCCGCCGGGGGCGGGGCCGTCGGCGGCGACGGCACGATCGTCGGCTCGGCCTACGAAAAGGACCTGATCGACCTGCTCGCCTCGCCCGCGCTCGGCACCTCGCCCGGCGACGTGCCCGGCTGGGCGGGCCTGCTCGTCGGTCCGCTCTACCGCGGGGCGGAGGTGGAACTGAAGTGAGGAGTTTCGTCCCGTCCCTGATCAAGCTCGGGGTGTTCGCCGTCGTCACGGTGCTGCTCACCGGGATTCTCGCGGCGACGATCGCGAACACGAACTTCGGCGAGACTTCCGGGTACCTGGCGAAGTTCACCGACGCGTCCGGGCTCAAGGAAGGCGACGACGTCCGCATCGCCGGGGTCAAGGTCGGCCAGGTAGACTCGATCGCGGTGGTCGAGGGCGAGCGGAACCTCGCCGAGGTGCGGTTCGAGGTCGAGCACACCTACCGGCTGCCGGAGACGGTGACCGCGACGATCAAGTACCGCAACCTGGTCGGCCAGCGCTACCTCGCGCTCGGCACCGACGTCCCGGGGGACAAGACGCTGCCCGACGGCGGCACGATCCCGCCCGAGCGCACGAAACCCGCGTTGAACCTCACCGTGCTGTTCAACGGGTTCAAGCCGCTGTTCAAGGCATTGAGCCCGAAGGACGTCAACCAGCTCTCGGCCGAGATCATCAGCGTGTTCCAGGGCGAGGGCGGCACGATCACCAGCCTGCTGCAGCACACCGCGTCCCTGACCAGCGCGATCGCGAGCAAGGACCAGGTGATCGGCCAGGTCATCGCCAACCTCAACACCGTCCTCGGCACGGTCAACGCGCACGGCCCGCAGCTGGGCGACCTCATCGAGCAGACGCAGAAGCTGGTCAGCGGCCTGGCCGAGCAGCGCAAGCCGATCGGCGACGCGGTCAGCGCGCTCGGCGACCTCGCCGTGTCCACCACCGGGCTCTTGGCCGACGCGCGCCCGGTGCTGAAGGACGACGTCGCCCAGCTGGGCACGCTGTCGCAGAACCTCGGCGACTCCGGCCAGCTGCTCAACCACCTCCTCGAGGTGCTGCCGGGCAATCTGCAGAAGTTCACCCGGACGCTGTCCTACGGCAGCTGGTTCAACTACTACCTGTGCGGGATCACCGGCACCATCGGCATTTCCTCGCTCGACATCACCCTGCCGATCGTCCCCATTCCCGGTACGCAGCGCGCGGAGAGGTGTGGTCCGTGAAGCCGCTGAAGGAACGCAACCAGGCCGGAGTGGGCGCGGTCGCGCTGGTGCTGATCGTGCTCGTCACGGCCACGACGTACTTCTCCGACCAGCTCCCGTTCTTCGGCAACGGCACGACGTACTCGGCCTACTTCGGCGAATCGGCGGGACTGGCGCCGGACAACGAGGTCGAGGTCGCCGGGGTCAAGGTCGGCACCGTGTCCTCGGTGACCTTGAAGGGCAAGCAGGTCCTGGTCCGCTTCCGCGTCAAGGACATCCGGGTCGGCGACGCGACGACGGCGTCCATCGAGATCAAGACGCTGCTGGGGGAGAAGTACCTCGCCCTCGACCCGAAGGGCAGCGGCGCGCAGGAACCGAACGACACCATCCCGCAGGCGCGCACGCGTACGCCGTTCCAGCTGCAGGACGCCTTCGAGCAGCTGTCGACGACCGTCGGCGACATCGACACCCAGCAGCTCGCCGACAGCTTCACCGTCCTCTCCGACAGCCTCAAGGACAGCCCGCAGTACCTCAAGGACACGCTGAACGGACTGTCGTCACTGGCTAAGACAGTGTCCTCAAGAGACAGTGACCTGCACACGCTGCTGGCCAACACCAGCAAGGTGTCCAAGACGCTGTCCGACCGCAACGCCCAGCTGCAACGCGTGATCAGCGACGGCAACCTGCTGCTCACCGAGCTGCAGAACCGCAAGGCCGCGATCCACGCCCTGCTCACCGGCACCCAGCAGCTGTCGCAGCAGCTGACCGGGCTCGTCCAGGACAACCGCGCGCAACTGAAACCGACGCTGGAGAAACTCGGGAAGGTGACTGACATCCTGCAGCGCAACCAGGGCAACCTCGACAAGAGCCTGCAGCTGATGGCGCCGTTCGCCCGCGTCGGCGCCAACGCCACCGGCAACGGCCGCTGGTTCGAGGGCTACCTGTGCGGCCTGCTGCCGCCGACCATCAACGCCGGCGTCGTCACCATCAACCCCGAAGGCTGCACGCCGCCGATCGCGGCGCCGAACCAGGGGGTGGGCGGCCGATGACCATCCGCACCTACCGCGGCCGCAGCCTGGTGACGTGGCTGGGCTTCGCGTGCGTGCTCGCGTTGCTCGTCACCGCCGGGCTGTGGCTGGTGTTCCGCACCACCACCGGCACGACGCTGTCGGCCTACTTCGGAAAGACCGTCGGACTCTACGCGGGGTCGTCGGTGCGGGTGCTGGGCGTGCCGGTCGGCCGCGTCACCGGTGTCACGCCCCAGGGCGACGCGGTGCGCGTGGACATGCGCGTCGACGACGTCTCGCTGCCCGCGGACGTCGGCGCGGTCGTCGTCGCGCCCAGCCTGGTCAGCGACCGGTACGTCCAGCTGACCCCGGCCTACGACAGCGGTCCCGTGCTCGCGTCGGGCACGGTGCTGCCGCGGGAGCGCACGGCCACGCCGGTGGAGCTGGACGACCTGTATTCGAGCCTGGACAAGCTGTCGACGGCGCTGGGACCCAACGGCGCCAACAAGAACGGCGCCCTGTCCGGCGTGCTCGACACCGCCGCGAACACGTTGAAGGGCAACGGTACCGCGCTGAACTCGACGGTCGGGCGGCTCGCCGAGCTGGCCAAGACCCTCGACGGCTCGAAGGACGACCTGTTCGCCACCGTGCAGAACCTGAACTCGTTCACCGGCGCGCTGGCCCAGAGCGACCAGCAGCTCAACGAGTTCTACGGCCGCGTCGCCGACGTCAGCCAGTTCCTCGCCGCGGACTCGTCCGAAGTCGGTGCGGCTTTGCAGTCCCTCGGCGGCGCGCTCGGCGACGTCCAGCAGTTCGTCAACGACAACAAGGCCGCCCTGGAGTCCAATGTGGACAAGCTGGCGTCGCTGTCGAAGGTCCTGGTCGACCAACGCGCGGCGCTGGCCGAGGTCCTCGACATCGCGCCGACCGGCGCGACCAACTTCATCAACTCCTATGACGCCGCGTCCGGCACCATCGCCGTGCGCGACAACCTCAACGAGCTGACCCACCCGCCGATCCTCACCGTGTGCCGCCTGATCAGCTCGTTCACGCCGAAGGAAGTCCCGGACACGCTGGGGAACATCTGCAAGCAGCTGGCGCCGATCCTCGACGGCGCCCTGAAACTGCCGAGTATCCCGCAGGTGCTCAACTCGCTGCAGAACGGGACGCTCCCGCCGTTGCCGCTCCCGCTGGTCGACGTGATGGAACAGCTGTCCGGCGGTGCGAAGTGAACGGGCGCAGACGGATCGCCGGAGCGCTGGCCGGGGTGCTCGTGCTGGCCGGCTGCAGCGACGGCGGGTTCAACGGCCTCTACGGCACGCCGCTGCCGGGCGGCGCCGACGTCGGCGACCACCCGTACCACGTCACCGCGCTGTTCACCGACGTGCTCGACCTGGTGCCGCAGTCGAGCGTGAAGGTCAACGACGTCGCGGTCGGGCGCGTCGACAAGATCACCCTGACCCCGGACACGCGCTCGGCGCTGGTGTCCATGACGGTCAACGGGGACATCGCGCTGCCCGCGAACGCGCGTGCCGAGCTGAAGCAGTCTTCGCTGCTGGGCGAGAAGTTCGTCGAGCTGAGCGTGCCGTCGGCCGAACCGGCCACCGGTCATCTGGGTGACGGCGCGCAGATCCCGCTCGGGCGCACCAACCGCAACCCCGAGGTCGAAGAGGTGCTGGGCGCGCTGTCGCTGCTGCTCAACGGCGGCGGCGTCGAGCAGATCCAGAAGATCAGCCACGAGCTGAACGACGCGTTGTCGGGCAACGAGCCGGAAATCCGTGCGCTGCTGTCCCGAGTGGACGAACTGGCCACCCAGCTGGACGGCCACCGCACGGAAATCCTCCGCGCGATCGACGGGCTCGACAAGCTGTCGCACACCCTGACCGGCCAGACACAGAACCTGACCAACGCGCTGGACAACCTCGCGCCGGGCCTGAAGATCGTCACCGACCAGCGTGACCAGCTCGTCGCCATGCTGAGCGCGCTGAACACGCTGTCCGGCGTCGCCGTGGACACCGTGTCCAAGAGCCGGGACCAGCTCGTCGCGAACCTCAAGGCGTTGCAGCCGACACTGACGAAACTCGGCGAAGCCGGGTCGAATCTGCCGAAGGCGCTGCAGATCCTGCTCACCTACCCGTTCCCGGACTACGCGGGCAACGTGATCAAGGGCGACTACGCGAACGTCGAGGCGAACGTCAACCTCGACCTGGACGTGCTGATCTCGAACTTCGCGAACTCGTCGCAGCCGCCGATCCAGCTGCCGTCCGGCATCGGCGGGCAGCAGCAGCCTGCCGCGCCGCCGTTGCCGCTGCCCGACCTCGGCCCCGGCCCGCAGGCGGCCGGGCCGGACCTGCTGGGCGGGCTGCTCGGGCTGCTCGGAGGTGGCCGGTGACCACGCGCAAGGTCCGCGTCCAGCTGTTCGCGTTCGTCGTCATCGCGGTGGTGTCGGTGGTCTACGCCGGCGGCCGGTACGCGGGACTGGACCGGCTCTTCGGCAGCCGCGGGTACGTCGTCACGGCGCAGCTGACCGACTCCGGCGGCATCTTCGTCAACTCCGAGGTGGCCTACCGCGGGGTCACGGTCGGCCGGGTGTCGGGCCTGACGCTGACCGAGCACGGCGTCGACGTGGCGCTCGACATCGACGCAGGAGCCCCGGACATCCCGGCCGACGCGCACGCGCAGGTGGCGAACCGGTCGGCGGTGGGGGAGCAGTTCGTCGACCTCCTCCCGCAGCACGACGGCGGCCCGTACCTCGAGGACGGCTCGGTGATCACGGCCGACAAGACGTCGCTGCCGCCCTCACCGGACACGGTGCTCGCGCACCTGGACGATCTCGTCGCGAGCGTGCACCCGGAGTCGCTGCGGACGGTCGTCGACGAGACGTACGACGCGTTCGCGGGTACCGGCCCGCAGCTGCAGCAGCTGCTGGACAGCACGGGTTCGCTGACCGCCGTCGCGGCCCAGTACGTCCCGCAGACACAGGGCCTGCTGGCGAACTCCCGCATCGTGCTGGACACCCAGCAACGCCAGGCGGCGAACATCACCGACTTCGCTTCGGGTCTGCGCACGATTGCCGGGCAGCTCAAGAAGTCCGACCCGGACCTGCGGCGGGTGATCGCCGAGGCACCGCAGCTGAGCAGGCAGATCAGCGACGTCCTCGCGGCATCGGGAACGGACCTGGGCGTGCTGTTCGCGAACCTGCTGACCACGGCCCAGATCACGACGTCCCGCAAGGACTCGATCGAGGAACTCCTGGTGGCGTACCCGATCATTTCGGCGTTCTCACCGTCGACGTCCCCGGACGGCACGGGTCACCTCGGCGTGGTGTTCAACTTCTTCGACCCGGTCTCCTGCACGAAGGGTTACGAAGGAACCAAACAGCGTCCGGCGAACGACACGTCCGAGGCACCGGTGAACATGAACGCGTACTGCGCGGAGCCACCGGGAAGTCCGACCGGGGTCCGAGGGGCGCAGAACGCGCCGTACGCGGGCAAACCGCCGTCGATTCCCGCGGCGCCTTCGGCCACGGCGTCGGTGCCGGCCCAGGCACAGCTGCCGGGCATGCTGAGCCTGCTGAGCGGTCCGTCGGCGGGCGGGCTGGGCAAGCTGCTGGGTGCACCGTGAAACTCCTGGTGGCAGCGGCAGTCCTGGCCGTGCTGGCGGCGGGTGTCACAGGCTGGTCCTGGTGGCAAGCCGCGTCCGATGACTCTCTTGCCCGAGGCCGCGACCGCGACGCGGTTCTGGCGGCAGCGGGCCCCGAGCTGGTCACGTTGAACACCATCGACTACCGCACGGCGGCGGCGGACGTGGACCGCTGGCTGGCGGCCACGGCGGGCCAGTACGGAAAGGACCTGTCGGGTGACCGCCAGCTGCAGATCGACCGCGCGGTATCGGCCCGAACGGTATCGTCGGCCTCGCTGGTCCAGGCGGCGGTAACGGAGATTTCCCCTGACTCGGCAAGGTTGCTGGCGGTGCTGGACGTCCGTGTCTCAACCGGCGGCGCCCCCGCCACGCCTCGCATGAACCGGCTGACGGTGGACGTCCTGCGGTCGCCGTCGGGCTGGAAGGTCTCGGGCGTCCAGGCGGCCGGGTCGTGAAGCGGGTCCTGCTGGCTGTCGTGGTGCTGGCGCTGGGGTGTGCCATGTGGTTCGGCATCGAAGCGGCTTCGTTGTCCCCAGGGGACAATCAGGCTTTGGTGGATCTTCCGGCCACGGCTTCGGTGTCTGCCGAGGTAAGCGATGCGGTCAAGGCGGTGTTTTCCTACGACTACGCGAATCTGTCCCGCACCGAGCGCGCGGCCTCGGAAGTCCTGACGGGCGACGCGGTCCGTCAGTACCAGACCCAGTTCGCTTCGGCACGTACCCGTGCTGTGGCCGAGAAGGTGGTCCGGACCACGACGGTCCGTGCGGTCGGCGTGCGTTCCCTGCACGGTGATTCGGCTTCGCTGTTGCTGTTCCTGGACCAGCAGACCGTGAGTGCGGCCGGGGGAGCACCGGCGTCATCGGTGGCCCAGCTCAGCGTTACCGCGCAACGAATCGACGGGCGCTGGAAGATCTCCGGGTTGACGGCACTGTGAATCACCTCGTCGAGTGATGACGGGTGTTCGAAGATGGGGCAACCTGGGTTTGTGGACAGAACCTTCGCCCTGCACGCCGATGCGGTCGCCATCGCCGACCGCATCGGTGAGCTGGTCGCGACCATGCGGTCCTGTGAAGCCGCGCTCGGTGCTCTTCTCGTGGGTGTGGAGCAGCGCGGGGTCATGGATCTCTTCGGATACCGTTCTGTGGCGCGGCTTCTGGAGCACCTTGCCGATGTTCCCCGGCAGGCTGCTGAAGTCCTGATCAAGCGTTCCCGGCATCTCCATCCCGGTCTTGCCCTCGACGGCACGCCGCTTCCCGCTTTGGCTCCCGAGGTTGCTGTCGTGGCGCGGGAGGGGCGGTTGAGCAACCCGATGATCGACACCATCGTTGGTGTGCTGCGGGATACTCCTCTTGAGCACCGGGATCGGGTCGAGCAGGACCTGCTGGGGTTTGCTGCCGATGCCGGGCACAAGCAGGTCGCCGTTCTCTGCTCCCGCATCCTGGCCCACCTTCATCCCGACGGCCAGCCTCCTCAGGACACCGAACCCGCCCGGCCGGACCGCGAACTGTCCTTGCGACGCAAGAGATCCGGAGTTTGGGAGCTGCACGGACGGTTCGATGACGAGACCGGGACACGGGCCAGCGCGGTCCTGGATGCCCTCGCCCAGCGGCGCTCCACCGACGAAGGTCCCGACCTGCGTTCCCCGCTGGAACGCTACGGCGACGCCTTCTCTGACGCCATCGACCTCGCCGCCAACTCCCCGGAGCTGCCGATGCAGGCCGGGGAACGCGCGCACGTGATGGTCGCGATCTCCCTCGAGGACTTGAAGACCGGCATCGGCAAGGCGCTCCTCGGTGATACCGGCACCATCTCCGCCGCCGAAGCGCGGCTGCACGCCTGCGACTGCATGATCATCCCCGCGGTGCTGGGCAGCCACAGCGAACCCCTCGACGTCGGACGCCTCCGACGCCTCGTCCCACCCGGCATCCGCCGGGCCCTGTACCTGCGCGACCGTGGATGCGCCTTCCCCGGCTGCCATCGACCGCCCCGGCATTGCCAGGGCCACCACATCCGGCACTGGTCCGAAGGCGGCCCCACCGAACTGGGGAACCTGGTGCTGATGTGCGCCCACCACCACCGGCTGCTACACCGCTCCGGATGGGAAGTCCGGATCGCCGCCGACGGGTTACCGGAGTTCCTGCCACCGGTGTGGCTGGACAAACGCCGAAAACCCCGGCGCAACAACCTCCACGAACCGCTGCCATTCGCGGCGTGACGGGGGCAGGCCCGCAGCCACACGGCTACGGGCCTACACCCACGCCCAAACCACAAGCGGTCTTCGCAGCAGGGATCGGCTCGGTCAGTGAAGTTTCACTACCGCGAATCAGTTTGCCGGCTGCCACCACAGCCATTGAGCGGCGGAACCGGCTGAGCATCTGTCCACACGGGTCACTCCTCGGATAGGAGCGCCTCGGCGAGTTCTGCCTTCCGAATCCGTCGGGCGTCCGAATGTGCTGAGCATCTGGCCGCGTCGGCGTGAGGTTCCGAGCCCTGCGTTCCAACCTCCCTCGGGCGACTGAACGCGCCGAGCATCTGGCCGTCTCGGCGAGGGGTACCGAGCCTCCCCGGGCGTCCGAATGCGCCAAGCACCTGCCGAGCCGAACGGCATCCCGTCCGGCCGCAACGCGGAGGTTCCAGCAGACCGAACCCACCAAAACCACCCGGCAGAAACCCCGGCTAACCGTCCCAGACAGCCGCGCCCTGGCGGAGCACCTCGACCCCGGACGAAGACGTCACCGGCCAAAGCTCCACCACATACCGGTAATGCTCCCCGAACTCGTGCTCGTTCCACGTCACCGAAGGCGGCCCAGCAGGCACATAGGACACCCGCACCCGGTAAACCCCCGGCTCCACCGCAAAGACCTTCTCCTGCGACGGATAGTCCGCAGGCCCGGAGACCACCACGGACCCGCTCGGCACCGGCACCGACGCCTCCACGACGTGCTCGGCCGAAGCCACCAGCTCAGGAGGCGAAGGCAGCACCGTCACCGAGACCTCGACCACATCCGACCGCGCCGTCGCGATCGCGACGCCGCCCCGCTCCACCCCGATCCGGTGACTTTCCACCGCCTCCGGGGTCCACCCGCTGCCGTCCAGCCGGGCCAAGGAGTCGCGGAGGGAGAACTGCCGCTGGTCGGCGTGGACTACGAGATGCACACGAACCACCCTAGCCAGGACCCGCCCCGAAATGGTATCGACGCCGGGGTTAGCGTTGACGGCATGACCACTGCTTCCGTCGACGCCGACACGGCCCGCAGCGACTACGCCGCGCTGGTCGGCCGAGGCCTCTCCCTGGACATCACCCGCGGCAAGCCCTCGCCCGAGCAGCTCGCCCTCTCGAACGGGCTGCTGAGCCTCCCCGGCGATGGCGACTTCAAGGCCGAGGACGGCACCGACGTCCGCAACTACGGCGGCCTCAAGGGCCTGCCCGAGCTGCGCCGCATCTTCGCCGGCGCGCTGCAGGTGCCCGTCGAGCAGCTGCTCGCCGCCGGGAACTCCAGCCTCGAGCTGATGCACGACGCCGTCGTGCAGGCGATGCTCAGCAAGCTGCCCGGGGCCGAGCGGCGGTGGGCCGACGAGCCGAAGGTCAAGTTCCTCGCCCCCGTGCCCGGCTACGACCGGCACTTCACGCTTACCGAGCGCTTCGGCATCGAGCTGGTCCCCGTCGCCATGACCGACGAGGGCCCGGACATGGACGCCGTCGAGACGCTGGTCGCCGAGGACCCGGCCGTCAAGGGCATCTGGTGCGTGCCGAAGTACAGCAACCCCACCGGGGTCACGTTCAGTGACGACGTCGTCCAGCGGCTCGCCACCATGCGGACCGCGGCGCCGGACTTCCGGATCTTCTGGGACAACGCCTACGCCGTGCACCACCTCACCGACGACGAGCCCGCCCTCGCCGACCTGCTGGCCCTGGCCACCGAGGCCGGGAACGCCGACCGCGTGTTCGTCTTCGGCTCCACCTCGAAGATCACCCTCGCGGGGGCCGGCGTCGCCTTCTTCGGCGCCTCCGAGGCCAACCTCGACTGGTGGACCGGCAACATCGCCAAGCGCACCATCGGCCCGGACAAGGTCAACCAGCTGCGCCACGCCCGCTTCCTCAAGGACGAGGACGGCGTCCGCGCCCACATGCGCAAGCACGCCGAGATCATCGGGCCGAAGTTCGCCGCCGTCGACCGGATCCTCAGCGAGGAGCTCACCGGCCTCGCGTCCTGGACCAAGCCGGCCGGCGGGTACTTCATCACGCTGACCGTGCCGCAGGGCACCGCGAAGGAGGTCGTGCGGCTGGCCAAGGAGGCCGGTGTCGCGCTGACCCCCGCCGGGGCGACCCACCCGCACGGGAACGACCCCGCCGACGCCGTCATCCGGATCGCGCCGACCTTCCCGAAGCTCGCCGAGCTCGAAGAGGCCGCCCGCGCGCTGGCCGTCTGCGTCCGGCTCGCCGTCGCGGAACGCGGCTGACCTGCGCAAACAGAATCGGGAAGAACTTTTTCCCGATTTGACCGAGCCGGGGGCCGTCCAGGTACGTATCACCGTTGGGTGAGGTGGACGAACTCGTCACGAGAGGACGTCCCCCGGTGTTCGGAAAACGCTACACACGGCAGCTGATCGAGCGCAGCGCGGAGAACGCGACCGACCGCCGCCGCTTCCTCAAGGCTGCGGGAGCGGCGGGGCTCGGCGTCGCGGGCGCCGGTGCGCTCGGTACAGCGCTGTCGCTGGGCCTCGGCTCGGCAGGGGCCACACAGCAGTACGGCCAGCAGGGCGGTGACGCGGCGAAGGAGGCGGCGAGCGACGCCGCCGTGCTGAACTTCGCGCTGAACCTGGAGTACCTCGAGGCCAACCTGTACTCGTTCGCCGTCTACGGCTACGGGCTGAACGAGAAGTACGTCAACGGCGTCGGCAACCTCGGCAAGGTCTCCGGCGGGCACGCGGTGAAGTTCAAGAGCGAGCACGTCAAGCAGATCTGCCAGGAGATCGCCGGCGACGAGGTCGCGCACGTGAACTTCCTGCGCAAGGCGCTGAACAAGGCCGCCGTCGCGCAGCCGGAAATCGACTTCCAGAACAGCTTCACCGCGGCCATGCAGGCCGCGGGCGTGATCAAGCAGGGCCAGACCTTCGACCCGTTCGCGAGCGAGAACAACTTCCTCCTCGCCGCCTACCTGTTCGAGGACGTCGGCGTGTCCGCCTACAAGGGCGCCGCGCCGCTGGTGAACAACAAGACGTTCCTCGACGCGGCCGCCGGCATCATGGCCGTCGAGGCCTACCACGCCGGCATCGTCCGGTCGGCCCTGTTCGAACGCGGCCTCGGCGACGTCACCAACAAGATGTCCGACGCCCGCGACAGCCTCGACGGCAAGGCCGACGACGACGAAGGCGTCCTCAAGGACGGCAAGGCGAACCTCGTTCCCGCGGACGCCAACGGCATCGCGTTCGGCCGGTCGGCCGACCGGGTGCTCAACATCGCCTACCTCAACCCGGACAAGGTGTCCTCGGGCGGGTTCTTCCCCCGCGGCCTCAACGGCGACATCGCCACCAGTGGTGCGAAAGAATGACGCCCGCGTGCCGCCGTCGCGGTAACGTCGACGACGGCGGCACGCGAGGTCACGAGGGGGCACGGGGTGCGGGTACTGGTCGCCGGGGGCGGGATCTCCGGCACGGTCACGGCAATGGCGCTGAAACGGGCCGGGCACGAGCCGGTCGTCTACGAGGCCTACCCGGCGGGCGGGGACGACATCGGCGCGTTCCTGACGATCATGCACAACGGCATGGACGCCCTGCGCGCGATCGGCGCCGACGGGCCGGTGATCGACGCTTCCTTCGCCGCCTGCGGGGTCGAGCTGGTCGCGCCGACCGGGGAAACCGTGGGGCGGCGGGAGTTCGACACCGAAGGCCTCGACGGACCGCGCACCCTCACCCGCGCGACGCTCTACCGCGTCCTGCAGGAGGAGGCCGCGCGCCGGGGTGTGCCGCTGGAACGCGGCAAACGGCTCGTCGGCGCGAAACCGGGCCCGGGCGGCATCACGGCCGAGTTCGCCGACGGCACCACCGCGACCGGCGACGTCCTCGTCGGCGCCGACGGCCTGCGCTCGGTCGTCCGGCGCCTGATCGACCCGGCCGCGGACGAACCGCGCTTCACCGGGCTGACCGTCGTCTACGGCTACACGCGGGCGCCCGGCCTGCCCGCGGCGCCCGGGATCTACCGGATGATCCGCGGCAGCCGGGCCGCGTTCGGCTTCACGACCGCCCCGGACGGCGCGACCTTCTGGTTCGCCCGCATCCCGGACTTCGAGCGGCCCCGCGCCGAGATCGCGGCGGTGACCCCGGCGGGCTGGCGCGAGTTCGCGCACGCGGCCTTCGACGGCGATCCCTTGCCGTGTACCGGAATCGTCGCGGCCACCGGGGACGAGGTCTTCGGTGGGCACTCCTACGACGTGCCCGAGACGCGCGTCTGGTGGACCCCGGAGATGGTGCTGGCCGGGGACGCCGCCCACGCCGCGTCGCCGGCGGCCGGGCAGGGCGCGTCGATGGCGCTGGAGGACAGTGTCGTGCTGGCGCAGTGTCTGCGCGACTTCCCGGATCCGCCGTCGGCTTTCGCCGCGTACGAAGGGCTGCGGCGCGAGCGCGTCGAGAAGCTGGTCGCCGCGAGCGCGGGCGGGGACGTCGGCGAGGAACGCGGCTGGCTCTACTCCCACCACATCGACTGGGACGCGAAGGTCACCGCCCGATGAGCCTCGGCCCGCCGCCTCAACGCGTCACCGCCGACGCCGGGCTCGTGCGCCGGCTGGTCGCCGAGCAGTTCCCGCAGTGGGCGGACCTGCCGGTGCGGCCGGTCGCCGACGGCGGCTGGGACAACTTCACGTTCCACCTCGGCGACGGCATGACGGCCCGGCTGCCCAGCGCGGCCGAGTACGCCCTGGCGGTCGCCAAGGAACAGCACTGGCTGCCGCTGCTGGCGGCCCGGCTGCCATTGCCGATTCCCGTCCCGCTGGCGGAAGGCAAGCCCGGCGCGGACTATCCGTTCCCGTGGTCGGTCTACCCGTGGCTGGCCGGCGAACCGGCGAGCACCGGCCGGATCGCCGACCCGGTCCGGTTCGCGCTCGACCTCGCCGGATTCCTGGCCGCCCTGCAGGACATCGACGTCACCGTCGCGCCCGGGCCCGGAAAGCACAACTGGTTCCGGGGCGGTCCGCTGAGCACCTACGACGAGGTGGCCCAGCGGGCACTGGTGAAGCTCGACGGCGTCGTCGACACCGGCCCGGCCCGCGAGATCTGGGCGGCCGCGCTGGCCGCACCCTGGGACGGGGCGGGGAAGTGGTTCCACGGCGACATGGCCGAAGGAAATCTCCTGCTCCGCAACGGCGAACTGGCGGCGGTCATCGACTTCGGGACCTGCGGTGCCGGGGATCCGTCCTGTGACCTGGCCATCGCGTGAACGCTGCTGACCGGCGAAGCCCGCCAGGCGTTCCGCGAGCGGCTGGCCGTCGACGACGCGAGCTGGGCGCGCGGCCGCGGCTGGGCGCTGTGGAAGACCCTCGCCACCTGCGCCCGCACCCAGGGCGGCACCGACCGCGAAGCCGTGAACGCCCGGCGCGTCCTCGACGAGATCTGCGGCGGGCAGCTCGCTTGAGGCGGTCTCACGACCGGGAGCCGCAGGAATCGCGGATCACCAGTTTCGTCGGCAGCAGCACCGGTTCCGGTGCGCCCGCGTTCTCGATCATGGCCAGCAGCGCGCCCGCCGCAGCCGTGCCGAAGCCCGGCTTGTCCTGGGCCACCGTGGTGAGCGCGGGATCCACCAGGGACGCCACCTCGATGTCGTCGAAGCCCACCACGGCCAGGTCCGCGGGCACCCGCAGCCCGGCCGCGCGCGCGGCCAGCAGCGCGCCGACCGCCATCTCGTCGCTGGCCGCGAACACCGCGGTCGGCGGGTCCTTGCGGGCCAGCAGCCGCCGCATGCCGACGAACCCGCTCTCGCGGTAGAAGTCGCCGGTGACCACGAGTTCGTCGCGCACCGGCAGCCCGGCTTCGGCCAGCCCGCGCAGGTAGCCCTCGGTGCGGTCGGCGGCGGGCGCGTTGCCGCGCGGGCCGGTGATGGTCGCGATCCGGGTGTGCCCCAGCGCCACCAGATGCCGGACGGCCTCCGCCGCGCCACCGGCGTTGTCCGAGGTCACGTACGTCGCCCGCGGCCCGGACAGCGCCACGTCGAGCGCGACGCACGGCAGGCCGGACTGGGCGAACGTGGTGAACGCGTCGGCGTCGGTCCCGCTGTCGATGAGCACCAGCCCGGCCAGGTGGTGCCGCCGGGTCATGCTCACGTACGCGATCGGGTCGGCCAGTGACACGCCGGGACGGCGGTCGCGGGCGTCGTCGCTCGTGGCGAGCAGCAGCAGGTGGTAGCCGTGCGAGCTGAGCGCGGATTTCAAGCCCAGCAACAGGTCCTGCAGGAACGGGTGCCGCCAGCCGGGGCGGCGGTGGTCGGTGTCCCAGACCAGCCCGACCATCGCCGACTGCTGCCGCGACAGCGCGCGTGCCGACTCGTTCGGCGAGAAATCCAGCTCCCGCGCCACGCGCTCGACGCGTTCGCGCGTCGCCGCGCTGACCGCGGCGGGCCGGTTGAAGACCCGCGACACGGTGGCGACGGAAACCCCGCACAGCTGGGCGACCTCGCGGGCGGTGACCATCCTTGACCTCCGTGCTTGTAACCGGTTACATCTCTAGCAGACAGGCACAGACTGCATAAACGCCAGTCCCCGTTATTGCTTCGTTACTTGACGAAGGTCACGTGGGAGCGCTCTCATGGGGACCGCGTTTTCCGACCGGCCCCGCAGAACAACGGAGATCTCATGCGCCCGAAGACGAGAAACCGCTCCATTGCCGCGTTGTGTGCCGCCCTGACCGCCGCTGCCGTGCTGAGCGCGTGCGGCAGCGGCGGGGCCGGCGGCGGCAAGGTCAAGCTGAGCCTCGGCCTGTTCGGCAACTTCGGCTACACCGACCTGATCAAGGAGTACCAGGCGGCTCACCCGGACATCGAGATCACCGAGCGCACCGCGGCCTACTCCGACCACCACAAGAACCTCGCCGCGCACCTGGCCACCGGCGCCGGTGCCGCGGACGTCGAAGCCATCGACACCGGCTACGTCGCCCAGTTCAAGGCGACGCCGGACAAGTTCGTCGACCTCAACACCGTCGGCGGCGACAAGCTCAAGGACCGCTGGCTGGGCTGGAAGTGGGCGGCCTCGCTGGCCAAGGGCGGCCAGCAGATCGGCTACGGCACCGACGTCGGCGGCCTGGCCATCTGCTACCGCCGCGACATGTTCAAGGCCGCCGGGCTGCCCGAGGACCGGGCCGCCGTCGCCGCGCTCTGGCCGACCTGGCAGGCGTTCTTCGACACCGGCCGCCGGTTCCAGGCGCACGCGCCGAACGGCGTCAAGTTCATGGACGGCGGCCCGACCGTGCTCAACGCGATCGTCGGCCAGGCCCCGGTCGGCTACTACGACCAGAACGACAAGCTCGTCGTGGACAGCAACCCGGCGCTGCGGCAGGGCTGGGACCTCGTGGTCGCCGCGGTCAAGGACAACCTCTCCGCCGGTCTGCTCTACAGCACGCCTGCCTGGAACACCGGCTTCACCCAGGGCCAGTTCGCCACCGTCACCTGCCCGGCCTGGATGATGACGAAGATCAAGGACCAGGCGCCGGACACCGCGGGCAAGTGGGACGTCGCGGCCGTGCCCGGCGGGGGCGGCAACTGGGGCGGCTCGTACCTGACGGTGCCCAAGCAGGGCAAGCACACCAAGGAAGCCGCCGAGCTGGCCGCGTGGCTGACCGCGCCCGAGCAGCAGGCGAAGGTGTTCACCAGCAAGGGATTGCTGCCTTCGACGCCGTCGCTCTACGACGACCCGAAGATCACCAGCTACACCAACCCGTTCTTCTCGGGCGCTCCGGTCGGCAAGCTCTTCACCGACGCGGCGAAGAAGCTGAACCCGCAGTACCAGGGCCCGAAGGCCGGCGACGTCCAGACCGAGTTCGGCAACGCGATGCAGCGCGTCGAGCAGGGCAAGCAGGACGGCGCGGCGGCGTGGCAGCAGCTGGTCGGTGACGTCTCGAAGCTGCAGAGCTGATGGCTCCGGCGAAAACCTTCGCCGAACGGCGGCACAAGTGGGACGTCAAGCTGTCGCCGTTCGGCTTCATCAGCCCGTACTTCCTGATCTTCGGCGTCTTCGGGCTGTTCCCGCTGCTGTACACGGCGTTCGTGTCGCTGCAGAAGCGCAACCTGCTCGACGCCGACGGCGCGACGTTCATCGGGTTCGGCAACTACGAACGGCTGCTGTTCCACGACCCGTACTTCTGGAACGCGATGGGGAACACGGTCAGCCTGTGGCTGCTGACCACGATCCCGCAGATCCTCTTCGCGCTCGGCATCGCGCACCTGCTCAACCGCAGGCTGCGCGGGCGGACGCTGTTCCGGATGGGCATGATCCTGCCGAACATCACCTCGGTGGCGGCGGTGACGATCATCTTCGCGCAGCTGTTCGGCCGGGACTTCGGCCTGGTGAACTGGGTGCTGAGCTGGTTCGGGGCCGGCCAGGTCGACTGGCAGGCAGGCACCGCGACGTCGCACACGGCCATCGCGGCGATGGTGGTGTGGCGCTGGACCGGCTACCACGCGCTGATCTTCCTGGCCTCGATGCAGGCGATCCCGGCCAGCATGTACGAGGCGGCCACCCTCGACGGCGCCCGTGGGTGGCAGCAGTTCTGGCGGATCACCGTGCCGCTGCTGCGGCCGCAGATCATCTTCTCGACGGTGATCGCGACGACCGGGAACATGCGGCTGCTCGCCGAGCCGCTGCTGTTCAACCCGGGCACGGCCGCCGCCACGGGTGGTTCGGACCGGCAGTTCCAGACCGCCGCGCTCTACCTCTACGAGCAGGGCTTCACCAAGTACGACTTCGGCTACAGCTCGGCGATCGCGCTGGTGCTGGCGGTGGCCACGATGCTCGTCGCGGGCGTGTCCTACCTGGTGACCCGGCGCATCCAAACGGATTGAGGAGCGGACATGACTTCCGTGCTGACCCCGGCCGCGCCGGCGCCGCCCGCGGCCTCGCCCGGCCGGATCCGGCGCCTCGGCAGACGGGTCGCGAGCCCCTGGACCTACGCCGCGCTGATCGCGATCCTGGCCGGTTCGGCGTTCCCGGTGTACTGGTCGTTCGTCGTCTCGTCGCAGACGACGGAGGCGGTGGGCAAGGTGCCGCCGGTCCTGGTGCCCGGCGGGCACCTGTTCGAGAACATCGCCCGCGTCTTCGACGAGACGGACTTCGCGCTGGCGCTGGGGAACTCGCTCATCGTGGCGGGCACGATCACCGTGTCGGTCGTGCTGTTCTCGACGCTGGCCGGGTTCGCCTTCGCCAAGCTGCGCTTCCGCGGGCGGACGGCGCTGCTGCTCGTCGTGGTCGCCACCCAGGCGATCCCGACCGAGCTGGGGGTCGTGCCGCTGTACATGATGATGGCCGACTTCGGGTGGGCCGGGCAGCTGCAGGCGGTGATCGTGCCCGGCCTGGTCACCGCGTTCGGCGTCTTCTTCATGCGCCAGTACTTCGAGCGGGCGCTGCCGCTGGAGCTGCTGGAGGCCGGGCGGATGGACGGCTGCGGCTCGCTGCGGCTGTTCTGGCACGTCGCGCTGCCCGCGGCGCGGCCGGCCGCCGCCGTGCTCGGGCTGTTCACCTTCATGCAGGCCTGGAACGACTTCTTCTGGCCGCTGGTGGTGCTCGTGCCGGAGAACCCGACCGTCCAAACCGCACTGTCCACATTGGCCAGTGGCTACACCACCGACTACACCCTCGTGCTCACCGCCGCGACCATCGGCACCGTCCCCGTCCTGATCGTGTTCCTGCTGTTCGGCCGCCAGATCGTCGGCGGCATCATGCAGGGCGCGCTCAAGGGCTGACCTCCCGGAGCTCAAAGTGACATCCAGCTTCCCGCCCGGCTTCCGCTGGGGTGTGGCCACCTCGGCGTTCCAGATCGAGGGCGCCACCACCGCCGACGGCCGCGGACCGTCCATCTGGGACACCTTCGCGGCGGTGCCCGGCGCGGTGGCAGGCGGCGACACCGGCGAACCGGCGGCCGACCACTACCACCGCTGGCCGCAGGACCTGGCCCTGCTCGCCGGCCTCGGCGTGGACGCCTACCGGTTCTCGGTGTCGTGGCCCCGGGTCCAGCCGTCCGGCCGCGGCCGCGTCGAACGCCGGGGCCTGGACTTCTACCGCAGGCTCGTGGAAGGCCTGCGGGAGAAGGGGATCGAGCCGTTCCTGACGCTGTACCACTGGGACCTCCCGCAGGCACTGGAGGACGAAGGCGGCTGGCGGTCGCGCGACACGGCGTTGCGCTTCGCCGAGTACGCGGCGCTGGTGCACGAAGAACTCGGCGACGTCGTCGACCACTGGACGACGCTCAACGAGCCGTACCCGTGCGCGGTCGCGGGCTACGGCGAAGGACGGCACGCGCCGGGCGCGCGGGAAGGACACGGCGCCCTGGCCGCCGCCCACCACCTGCTGCTGGGCCACGGGCTGGCGGTGCGGGCGATGCGCGCGCAGGCGTCGCTGCCGCACCAGTTCGGCATCGTGCTCAACCAGTCGCCGGTGGTGCCGGTGACGTCGTCGGCGGCGGACACGGCCGCGGCGGCCCGCCAGGACACGCTGCTGCGCCGCCAGTTCACCGACCCGTTGTTCGGCGGCCGGTACGCCCCGGGCCTGACGGCGATGTTCGACGGCGTGTCGGACTTCTCGTTCCGCCACGACGACGACCTGGCGATCATCGGCGAGCGCCTGGACTACCTCGGCGTGAACTACTACTACCGCCTGCACGTCGCGGACGCGCCGTACCGCGAGCCGGACCCGGCCCTGCGCACGGCGGCCGACATCGGCGTGGACACCTCGCGCCTGCCGGACGTCCCGCGCACGGGCATGGGCTGGCCGGTGGAGCCGGAAGGCCTCACCGAAGCACTGGTGGGGCTGCACAACCGCTACCCGGGCCTGCCCCCGATGTACGTCACGGAGAACGGCTGCGTGTACCCGGACCGCAGCGGCTTCGCCGACTACGAGCGCATCACGTACCTGAGCGAGCACCTGACGGCGGCCCGCACGGCCCTCGCGGCGGGCGTGGACCTGCGGGGTTACTTCTGCTGGTCCCTGCTGGACAACTTCGAGTGGGCGCACGGGTACAAGCACCGCTTCGGCCTGGTCCACGTGGACTACACGACCCAGCAGCGCACCCCGCGGGCCAGCTACCACTGGTACCGCGACCAGATCGCCGCCCAGCGCGGCCGGTAAAGCGCGGGTCCCACGGACTCCGCCTTGCCCAGCCGGTCGTGAGTGAGAAACAGCGTTAGAACACTGTTTCTCACTCACGACAAGCCACGGCAGACCAAGACACCCGGCGCTGCTTCCCGCCTACTTCTTGTAGAGACTCTCGATCGCGTCCGCGTAGTTCTTCGACACCACGTTGCGCTTCAGCTTCAGGCTCGGCGTGATCTCGCCGCCTGCCTCGGTGAAGTCGTTGGTCAGCACGGTGAACTTCTTGATCGCCTCGGCCTTGGACACCGACTTGTTCGCCTCGTCGACCGCGGCCTGGATCTCGGCCAGCAGGTCCGGGTCCGACGCCAGGTCCGCGACGGTCGCCGACTCGGGCTTGCCGTGCTGGGACTTCCACGACGGGAAGTACTCCTCGTCCACCGTCACCAGTGCCGCGATGAACGGGCGCTGGTCGCCGACCACCATCGCCTGGCTCACCAGCGGGGACGCCTTGATCGTGTCCTCGAGGCCGGACGGGGCGACGTTCTTGCCGCCCGCGGTCACGATGATCTCCTTCTTGCGGCCGGTGATCTTGAGGAAGCCGTCGGCGTCCAGCTCGCCGAGGTCGCCGGTGTGGAACCAGCCGTCGGTCAGCGCTTCCTTCGTCGCCTGCGGGTTGTTGTAGTACGCCCGGAACACGACGTCGCCCTTGAGCAGGACCTCGCCGTCGTCGGCGATGCGGACCGACGTGCCGCTGACCGGCTTGCCGACCGTGCCGACGCGGAACGCCGTCTGCGTGTTGACGTTCGCCGCCGCCGACGTCTCGGTGAGGCCGTAGCCCTCGAACACCGGGACGCCGATGCCGCGGAAGAAGTGCGCCAGCCGGGCACCCAGCGGCGCGCCGCCGGACACCGCCGCCACGCACCGGCCGCCCAGCGCCGCGCGCAGCTTGCCGTAGACCAGCTTGTCGAACGCCAGGTGCTTGAGCTTCAGGCCCAGCCCGGCGCCGCCGGTGTCCTGCGCTTCGCTGTAGGCGACGGCCACCGCCTCGGCGGCGTCGAAGATCTTGCCCTTGCCCTCGCTGTGGGCCTTCTGCTTCGCCGAGTTGTAGACCTTCTCGAACACGCGCGGCACGGCGACGACGAACGTCGGCCGGAACGTGCCGAGGTCGGCGACCAGGTTCTTGACGTCCGGGGTGTGCCCGAGGGTGACGCGGGCGGTCAGCGCCGTCACCGCGATCGCGCGGGCCAGCACGTGCGCCAGCGGCAGGAAGCACAGCAGCGAGTTGCCCTGCTCCATCAGCTGCGGGAACGCCTCGATGTCGGCGCGGATCTCGGCCAGCAGGTTGCGGTGGGTCAGCTCGACGCCCTTGGGCCGCCCGGTGGTGCCCGAGGTGTAGACGATCGTGGCGAGGTCGTTCGCGGTCACCTCGCGGCGCCGGTCGTGCAGCTCGTCGTCGGACAGGTCGGCGCCGAGCGCGGCGAGCATCTCGACGGCGGGGGTGTCGCCCTCGATCTGCCAGGTGTTCTGCAGGTCGGTGAGCCGGTCGCGGACCTCCTCGACCGCGCGGGCGTGCGCGGTCGTCTCGACGAACACGGCCTTGGCGGCCGAGTCGGAGAGGATCCAGTGCACCTGCTCGGGGGAGGAGGTGTCGTAGATCGGGACGGTGACCGCCCCGGCGGCCCAGATCGCGAAGTCGATCAGCGTCCACTCGTAGCGCGTCTTCGACATGAGCGCGACGCGGTCACCGCGGCCGATGCCTGCCTTCGCCATGCCCTTGGCCACGGCCAGCACCTCGGCCGCGAACTCCTTGGCGGTCACGTCGAGCCAGCTGCCCTCGACCTGGCGGCGGAAGCTCACCACGTCGGAGAACCGCTCGGCGTTCGCCCAGACGACGTCGGACATGTTCTCGTCGTCGGCCACCGGCTTCCCGGCGGGAGCGCTGTATTCGCGCACGTGGACCTCCGTGTTCAACGCGTGCGGTAGGTGACACCGCTGTTACCCGCCAGTCAACTTAGCGTGGTGAGCACCTTAAGACCATGCTGATCGTCCGTGCAGAGCGAGGCCGTGACATTCTTCGCACCGTGAACGCGCCACCCGCCCTCGACATCGTCGACGAGACGTTCCTCGCGGTCCCGCCGTCCACCGTGGCCGCCGTCTTCGCCGACCCCGCCTCCTGGCCGCGCTACTGGCCGGACCTGGTCCTGCAGGTCTACACCGACCGGGGCGACAAGGGCCTGCGCTGGACCGTGCGCGGCGCCCTCGTCGGTACGATGGAGGTCTGGCTCGAGCCGGTGCTCGACGGCACCCTGCTGCACTACTTCCTGCGGGCGACGCCCGCGGACGCGGCGGGGACGCCGCGGGCGCTGGCGCCGCGCAAGCTGCGCCGGGAGTTCGACCGGCGGGCGCGGGCGGCGAAGGCGATCGCCCTCGGGCTCAAGGAGATCCTGGAGGACGGGCGCGAGCCCGGCGTGCCTCCGCGGGGCGAGGGCTAAGGGGACCAGGGGTGCGGGTACACGTCGTCTCGGACGTGCACGGCAACGCCGACGCGCTGAAGCGGGCGGGGGACGGGGCCGACGCCCTGGTCGTGCTGGGCGACCTGATCGACTTCGTCGACTACCGCGACCACGACAAGGGCATCATGGGCGCCCTGTTCGGCGGGGAGAAGGTCGGCGAGTTCGCGCGGCTGCGCCGCGAGGGCACCCGTGACGAAACCGTTGCCTACTCGCGCACGCTCTGGGCGAGCCTCGACGACCCGGCCGCCGCGGTCGACGAGGCCATCCACGCCCAGTACGAGACGCTCTTCGCGGCGATGACCGCGCCCACGTACGCCACCCCCGGCAACGTCGACACCCCGGCGCTGTGGCCCGAGTTCGCCGGCGAGGGCATCGAAATCCTCGACGGCGCCGTGGCCGAGATCGGTGGCCTGCGGTTCGGGTTCGTCGGCGGCGCGCTGCTGCCCGACGGCGTCGTCCCGCGGCCCCGCAAGGGCGCCGCCTGGCGCCCCTACCTGCGGGAGCGCGCGGACTACGAGCGCAGCGTCGCCGCGCTCACCGACGTCGACGTGCTCTGCACGCACGCCCCGCCCGCGCTGCCCGAGCTGACCTACGACGTCGTGGCCCGCCGCAGCGAGCTGGGCTCGGCGGCCCTGCTGGAGCTGATCCGCACGCAGCGGCCGCGCTGGTCGGTGTTCGGGCACGTGCACCAGCCCCTCGCCCCGCGCGCCCGGGTCGGCCTGACCGAGTGCCGTAACGTGGGTCACTTCAAGGAGACCGGGCAGCCCTACGTGCTGCGCTGGTGACCAACCGCGGCGGCTACGCTTCGACCCATGGCCGAGCAGTCCACACAGTCCATCGAGGTCGACGCCGAGCCCAGCCGGGTGATGGCCGTGATCGCCGACTTCCCCGCCTACCCGGAATGGGCCAAGGCCGTCCGGCAGACCGAGGTCCTCGAAACCGGTGGTGACGGGCGGGCCAGGCAGGTCAAGCTCACCCTCGACGCGGGCCCGATCAAGGACGTCTACACCCTCGAATACGACTGGGACGAAGACGGCCTCGGCGTCAGCTGGCACCTGGTCAAGGGCCAGATGCAGAAGGCGCAGAACGGCCGGTACGCGCTGGAGGACCTCGGCGGCCGGACGCGGGTCACCTACACGCTGTCGGTCGAGCTGGCGCTGCCGATGATCGGGCTGCTGCGCCGCAAGGCCGAGAAGATGGTCATGGACACCGCGCTGAAGGAGCTCAAGAAGCGGGCCGAGGCCTAGCGTGCGGATCCTGCTGTTCACCGGCAAGGGGGGTGTCGGGAAGACCACGCTGGCCGCGGCCACCGGCGCCGCCCTCGCCGCCCGCGGCAGGAAGACCCTGGTCGTCTCGACCGACCCGGCGCACTCGCTCGCCGACGCCTACGGCCGCGCCCTCGGCGCCGAGCCGTCCGAAGTGGACACCCTCCTCTCCGCGGGGCAGATCGACTCGCGCACCCTGGTCGACAGCAGCTGGCACCGGCTGCGGGCCGAGCTGCAGCAAACGCTGTCCGGCGCGGGCCTGGACACATTGGACGCCGAAGAGCTGACCGTGCTGCCGGGCGTCGACGAGCTGCTCGCCCTCACCGAGGTCCGCCGCCTGGCCGAGGACGGCCCGTGGGAGACCGTCGTCGTCGACTGCGGGCCGACGGCCGAGACACTGCGGCTGCTGGCGCTGCCCGAAGCCGTCGCCGGCTATCTGAGCCGGGTGTTCGGCCGCCGCGTCACCGATTCCGTGCGCAAGCTCGGCACCCACCTCGACGGCCTGCGCGCGCTGCTGACCGAGCCGTCGGTGACCACGGTCCGGCTGGTCCTGACGCCCGAGCGGGTCGTCGTCGCCGAGGCGCGGCGCACCCTCAGTTCCCTGGCCCTGCGCGGCATCGCCGTCGACGGCCTGATCGCCAACCGGCTGATGCCCGCGCCCGGGTTCTGGCGCGGCGGCGCGGCGACGTGGCTGCGGACGCGCCGCGCGCAGCAGGACGCCGTGCTCGCCGAGCTGGCCGCGGCCGGGATCGCGCCGGTCGCGCGGGTCGAGCACCGGGCCGCCGAGCCGGTCGGGCTGCCCGCGCTGCTGGAGATCGCCGCCGAGCTGTACCGCGGCGAAGACCCCCTGGACGGCAACGGCACCCCGGTCACCCCGCTGCTGCGGGTGCGGCCCGCCACCGGCGGGTACACGCTGCGCATCGCGATCCCGCTCGCGCGGGACGCCGAGGTCGACCTCGCCCGCGTCGACGACGACCTGGCGATCACCGTGGACGGCTTCCGCAGGCTGATCGCCCTGCCGGAGTCGCTGCGGGCGTGCCGGATCACCGGCGCGGAATCCGACGCCGACGGCCTGCTGGTGAGCCTGGCCGGGAACCGGGGACGCGGGTGAGCGAAGAGGAACACGGGCCGCGCCTGGCGGAGGAGATCCGGCTGCTGGCCGAGCTGGTCGCGGAGAAGGCGGCGCCGTGGCTCGAAGGCGTCGTCGCGGCAGGCCACGGCAGCACGGAAGAGCCCCGGCAGGATGGCTCGGCGTGCGGCTGGTGCCCCCTGTGTGCGATCGTCGCCGTGGTGCGGGGTGAACGTCCCGAGCTGGTGACGCGGCTGGTCGAGCAGCTGGCGCAGCTGGTCGCCCTGCTGCGCGCGGTGCTCGCCGACCGCTGGGAGCCGGACGAGGGCGTGCACATGCCAGGGTTCCGGCCGGCACCGCGGCCGGACCGGCCGCGCGAGTCGCCGCGGGTGCAGCACATCACCGTCCGCCGGCGCGACGAGTGGGAGAGCTGAGTGCGGACGATAGGGGTGGACGTCGGCGGGACGAGCATCCGCGCGGGCGTGGTGGACGAGCGCGGCTCCCTGCTCGACACGGCACGCGTCGCGACACCGACCGAGGAGGGCGCCCTCGAGGACGCCATCGCGGGCGTGGTCGAGGATCTCCGCAACCGCCACGACGTGGCCGGGGTGGGCCTGGCGGTGGCGGGTTTCGTGGCCCGCGACCGCCGCTCGGTGATGTTCGCCCCCCACCTGGCCTGGCGCGGCGCCCCGGTGGCGGACCGCATCGAGAAGCGCGTGGGCCTGCCGGTCCTGCTGGAACACGACGTCAATTCGGCCATCGTGGGCGAGCACCGCTTCGGCGCGGCCCGCGGCGCCCAGGTGGCGGCCCTGGTGGCACTGGGCACGGGCATCGGCGCAGGCCTGCTGCTGGACGGAAAGCTGTACCGCGGAGCGTACGGAGTGGCCCCCGAGCTGGGCCACCTGACGGTGGTCCGCGGCGGCCGGCCGTGTCCGTGCGGCAAGTACGGCTGCTGGGAGCGCTACTGCAGCGGAACGGCCTTGGCGGCGACGGCGGTGGAGCTGCTGGCCCGCCACCCGGGCCGCTCGACGGTCCTGGCCCCCCAGGTGGCAGGCGACCCGGGCTCGGTGACGGGCAGGCGAGTGGCCGGAGCGGCCCGCGACGGCGACCCGATCGCCCAGCTGGCGATGGCCGAGCTGGCCAAGTGGCTCGGCGAGGGCCTGGCCCTGGTGGCGGACGTGTTCGACCCGGAGATCATCGTGATCGGCGGAGGGGTGTCGGAGTCGGCCCCGCTGTTCCTGGACGAAGCCCGCGAACACTACGCGGGCGCGATCACGGGAGCCAGGCACCGCCCGCTGGCCCGCATCAGGACGGCCCACCTGGGCGACGACACGGCGATCGTGGGCGCGGCTGCCCTGGCCCTGGAGGCGGCAAAGGCCCCGGTCTGACCCCGGCCCCAACGCGCCGGACCGGTCAGGCCAGGGGAAAGCTCGCCGAGGGAACGAGCCCTTCGGCGAACTCGCGGAACGTCGGGGCCAGCGCCAGCTCGGTGCCGAAGTCCGCGTCGAACCACGTCACCGCCGGGACCGGCGACCGGCGGTAGTCGAGGCCGATCCACGTGGGCCCGTCGCCCGACAGCAGCACGAGCCGCTCCGGCAGGTCCCACTCGCCGATCAGGTAGGCCGAGTCGAGCAGCGAAGCGATTCCGTTGAGCAGCTCGAACGGGACATGTGTCTCGCTCCACGACGTCGGCTCGCGTGTCGGGAAGGCGTCGCAGTGCGCGGCGACGGTTCCGCCGTCCCGCAGGCGCAGCAGCTCGGCCAGCTCCGCGGGCAACCGCACTCCCAGCTCCCGCTCGGCGGCGGCGAGCGTGTCGTCCGTCGCGGCTTCGCCGGGTCCGTCCTCCCAGAACGTGGGCTTGAGCCGGTCGAAGCGGGTCATGCCGCCCAGCGTAGGACTGTGCCAGGCTGGACGGGTGAGTTCCCTGTCCGCGAGCGTGTTCGTCCGCTGTTCCTGCGGACGGCTGCACTGGGGCCGCTACGGTGCCGCCGGGTTGCTGCTCGTCGATCCCGCGCGCGGGGTGCTGCTGCAGCGCCGCGCCTGGTGGGTGCATCACGGCCGGACCTGGGCGCTGCCCGGTGGGGCCATCGAAGCCGGGGAGACCGCCGTCACCGCCGCTGCCCGGGAGGCCTTCGAAGAGGCCTCCGTGCCCGCCGAGGCCTTCCGGACCGTCTCGGCCTCCGTGGTGGATCATGGGGACTGGAGCTACACCACCGTGCTCGCCGTCGCCGAGGGCGCCGAGGCGCGGGTGGCCAACACCGAAAGTGCGGAGGTGCGCTGGGTGGATCCCGACGACGTCCCCGGCTACCCGCTGCACCGCGACTTCGCCGCCGCCTGGCCGGACCTGCGGCAACGCGTCGGGCAGGAGCTGGTCCTGGTCGTCGACGCCGCCAACGTCGTCGGCTCGCGGCCGGACGGCTGGTGGCGTGACCGGCACGGGGCCGCCGAACGCCTGCGCGACCAGCTCGCCAAGCTGCCCGCCGCCGGACTGGCCGATCCGGACGACCCCGCGCTGACCTGGTGGCCGCGCGTGATCCTCGTCGTCGAAGGGCAGGCCAAGCACGTCCAGGCCGTGCCCGGGGTCGAGGTCGTCGCCGCCGACAGCGACGGGGACTCGAAGATCGTCGAGGTCGTGGCGCGGCAGCAGGCCCGGATTCTCGTCGCGACAGCCGACCGGGAGCTGAAACGGCGGGTCGAAGCACTCGGCGCGTCGATCCTCGGCCCCGGCACGCTGCGGACCCGGCTGGACCGGCTCTAGTCGCGGGCGATCCCGTCGCGCATCTCGGCGACCAGCGACGCCATCACGGCCTTGAGGCTGCCCTTGTGCCGCTCGGCCACCGCCCGCTGCCGCTGGTAGCTCGGCCCGTACCGCAGGATCGTCTCGACGTCGCGCAGCTCCGCCACGCAGTCCAGGCGCCGCGCCACCGGCTCCAGCCGGTCGAGCAGGTCCACGATGTCGTCGGTGACCAGCCGCTCGTGCCCGGCCGCGTCCAGGATGACGATCGCGTCGGTGCCGTAGCGGGCCGCGCGCCACTTGTTCTCCTGGACGTGCCACGGCGGCAGCGACGGCAGGATCTCGCCGTCGTCGAGGCGCTCGCTGAAGTCGTCGACCAGGCACTGCGTCAGCGCCGCGATCGCGCCGACCTCCTCCAGCGTCGGCAGCCCGTCGCAGACGCGCATCTCGATCGTGCCCAGCTTCGGCGACGGCCGGATGTCCCAGCGGATCTCCGAAAAGTGGTCGATGACGCCGGTGGTGAACATGTCCTCGACGTAGCTTTCCAGCTCCGCCCACTTCCGGAACTGGAACGGCAGCCCGGCCGTCGGCAGCTGCTGGAACATCAGCGCCCGGTTCGACGCGTACCCGGTGTCCTCGGCGCCCCAGTACGGCGACGACGCCGACAACGCCTGCAGGTGCGGCGCGTAGTTCAGCAGCGCGTCGAGGATCGGCAGCACCTTGTCGCGGTGGTCGATGCCGACGTGGATGTGGACGCCGTAGATCAGCATCTGCCGTCCCCACCACTGGGTCCGGTCGATCAGCTTGGCGTAGCGCTCCTTGTCGGTGACCTTCTGCTGGTACCAGTTCGAGAACGGGTGCGTCCCGGCCGAGAACATCTCCACGCCCAGCGGGTCGGCGACGCGGTGCACGACGTCGAGCGAGTCGTTCAGGTCGGCCTTGATCTCGGCGATCGTATCGCAGACGCCGGTGATGATCTCGATGGTGTTGAGCAGCAGCTCCTGCTTGATCTTCGGGTGCTCGGCCTGCCCGTCCGGGCGGACCGCCTCGAGGATCCGCTCGGCCACCGAGGACAGCTCGCCGCTGCGCCGGTCGACCAGGCCCAGCTCCCATTCCGCGCCGACGGTCGATCGCCGCGAAGGGCTGAACTCGATGTGCATCGCCGTCGGCGGATCAGACCTGGGCGCCGTTGCTGGGGTCCGCGCCGGGCGGCGGCCCCTGCCGGACGCGGAGCAGCAGCAGGGCGATCGACGTCGCCAGCGCGAGGATGCCCAGCGGCGTCGCCACCGTCGGGCCCACGCCGATCGCGCCGGGCAGGATCAGCAGGAACAGCCCGGCCAGGAACAGCAGCAGGATGAGGAACGCGCCCAGCCTCGGCCGGGGCAGCGGCGGCGGCTCCGGCGGGACGTAGTGCTCGTCGTCGCCGGCGGGGTCGTCGGAGAACATCGTCGTGTCCCACGACGTGCCCCCGGACCGCCAGCCCGGCTCCGGCGGGGTGTCCACCGGCGGCGGCTCGGGCGCCCGCTCCGGCGTCTTCCGCGACTCGCTCTCGGCGACGTCCTCCTCGGGCAGCCCGAACCCGCCTGCCCGCAGGTCGGCGACGATCTCGGCGAACGTCGCGTCGACGTCCTCCGGCCCGTCCTTCCCCCGGCTCATGCGGTCTCCTCGGGTTGTCCGGCGTGCGCCTTCGCGAACTCCACGCTGCGCGTGAAGATCACCTCCGCGTCGTTGTCCTGCGTCGCCACGTGGTAACTGTTCTCCAGCACCACCTCGGTGACGTCGGTGCTCGAAACGCCACGGAGCACCAGCTGGGAGTTGACCGGCTCGACGACGTGGTCGACCGACGAGTGCAGCAGCAGCACCGGCTGGGTCACCTTCGCCAGGTCCGCGCGCACGATCGCCCACAGCCGCGCCAGGCTCGCCGCCGCGCGCACCGGCGTCCGCGGGTAGGCCAGCTCGGTCTCGCCCGGCTTCTTGATGTCGTTCGCGATCGCCGGCACCGACGGGACCACCCGGCCCAGCACCGGCAGCAGCCGCGTGTCCCACTTCAGCCGCGTCACCGACGGGTTGACCAGGACGATCCCGGCGATCCGGTCGCCGAACTCCTCGGCGAGGCGCAGGGTGAGCGTGCCGCCCATGGACAGGCCGCCGACGAACACGGTCCGGCACGTCGCCAGCAGCGCGAGCAGCGCCTCGCGGACGGCGCCGTACCAGTCCTCCCACGTCGTGCGGTTGAGGTCCTGCCAGCGGGTGCCGTGGCCCGGCAGCAGCGGGCAGCGCACCGTGAACCCGGCCCCGGCCAGGTGGTCACCCCAGGCCCGCATGCTCGCCGGGGTGCCGGTGAACCCGTGGCAGAGCAGGAACCCGGTTTCGGCCGAACCGGTGTGGCCGAACGGTTCCGCGCCGGCGAGCACGCCCATGCGATCGCCTTCCGTGTGAGCGGTGCAGTCCCTCCATGCTCTCACGCCCGGCGAGCGTTGTGGGGCTCCGCCCGGGCCCGGAATTCGCTGTGAGTTCGATCGCTGCCACGTGGTAACCGGGTGGTCTCCGTTGTGCCGCGGGTGCCGGGGTTCGTAGGCTGTCCGACGCGGGTGGTCAGGGGATTGAGCTGCGATGGAGGACTGAGGCACCGGTGCTGTACTGGCTCATGAAGTGGGTGTTCCTCGGACCGCTGCTCAAGGCGCTCTGGCCGACCAAGGTCGTCGGCGCCGAGAACATCCCCGAGACCGGTGGCGCGATCCTGGCGGGCAACCACCTGGCGGTCGCGGACTCGTTCTTCATGCCGCTGCGGGTCAAGCGCAAGGTCACCTTCCCGGCCAAGTCCGAGTACTTCACCGAGCCCGGCTTCAAGGGCACGCTCAAGAAGTGGTTCTTCACCGGCGTCGGCCAGTTCCCGATCGACCGCTCCGGCGGCAACGCCGCGCAGGCCGCGCTCGACACGGCGATCCGGCTGGTGAAGTCCGGGCACCTGCTCGGCATCTACCCCGAGGGCACCCGCTCCCCGGACGGCAGGCTGTACAAGGGCAAGACGGGCGTCGCCCGCATCGCGCTGGAGTCCGGCGGCGTGGTGATCCCGGTGGCGATGATCGGCACCGACAAGGTCAACCCCATCGGCTCGAAGATGTGGTGGCCGCGCCGCCTCGAGGTCCGCTTCGGCAAGCCGCTGGACTTCTCCCGCTACGAAGGACTGGCGGGCGACCGGTTCATCGAGCGGTCGATCACCGACGAGATCATGTACGCGCTGATGGAGCTGTCGGGCCAGGAGTACGTCGACATCTACGCGGCGAAGGCCAAGGAGCTGATGGCGGCCGAGGCGGCAGGCGTCAAGCCGGAGGTCCCGTCCCAGCCGGCGGCCCGCGACGCGGCCCGGGTACCGGATTCGAAGGTCGGCTGACTTCTACTAGTGTTCACCGGTGCGGTTTTTCTACGACACCGAATTCATCGAGGACGGCGTGACGATCGATCTGGTGTCGATCGGTGTCGTTGACGAGCGCGGCCGCGAGTTCTACGCGGTCTCGACGGAGTTCGACCCGGCACGCGCGGGAGCATGGGTCCGCGACAACGTGCTGGACAAGCTGCCCTCACCCGCGGACCCGGCGTGGCGAAGCCGCGAGAAGATCCGCAACGACCTCCTGGAGTTCTTCGGCAAGCCCCCGGGCGGCATCGAGCTGTGGGCCTGGTTCGCGGCGTACGACCACGTGGCACTGGCCCAGCTGTGGGGCCCGATGCCGGCGTTGCCACGCCAGCTGCCCCGCTTCACGCGCGACCTGCGCCAGCGCTGGGAGGACGCGGGCAAGCCAAAGCTCCCGGCGGCCCCGACCGACCAGCACGACGCCCTGGCCGACGCCCGGCACAACCTGGCTCGGTGGGAAGTGATCGAGGAGTACTTCCGGCGCCGCTGAGCCCCGGGTGTCTTGAATGACTCATTCAGGACCTCCGAAGACCTGAATGAGTCATTCAAGACACCACAGCGGCGCGACCACCCGGCCCCGGCAGCTCG
>NZ_JBDZYD010000015.1:276422-322687 GCF_040064235.1 Amycolatopsis melonis | reverse complement strand
GTGTGTTGTTTCGTAGTGTTTCGGTGGTTATAGCGTCAGGGAAACGCCCGGTCCCATTCCGAACCCGGAAGCTAAGCCTGACAGCGCCGATGGTACTGCAACCGAAGGGTTGTGGGAGAGTAGGACACCGCCGAACTTACCTTGAGGAAGGCCCCCGGGAGAACCCATGGTTCTCCCGGGGGCCTTCCCGCATATCCACCCCCCCGAGGGCTGATGCCCGCGCAATCACACGTGATGCCCCTCCAGTCACGGGTGATGCCTCTCCAGTCACGCGAGATACCCCACCAGTCACGGGTGATACCCGGGCCAGGCGCAGAGGATGCCCGTGCAGGGCGCGGGATGCCAGGCCGCGCCCCACGAGATCCTCGACCCATCACGCGAGTTCCGGGCTCCATCACGCGAGATCCGCCCCGGATCTCCATCGGGCTCGAGGTGCTCAAGGTCGCCGGCCTGCTCGCCCTCGGCGTCACAGCACTATCCGGACATTTCGGGTAAACTGCGGGACATGATCACATGGGGGAGATCAGCAGCCGTCGTGGCAGCCCTGGTGGGGAGTGTGGCCGTCGCCGGGCCCGCTGAAGCGGGGAGCGCGGACTGCCGTGACTGGTGGACCATCGACGACACCGCGCGGACCGTCTTCACCGACAGCACCCAGTCGGTGAAGTTCTGGGGTCACCGCAGCTGCGGCGCGACGACGACACCGCAGTACTGGTCGGCGCCGTACCGCCCCGACGAGCCGGGCGACTACACCTGGGAAAGCGTCAAAGCCCTGCACGGCAACGATCCCGGCGCCGTCGCCTACGGCTTCGAACTGCGCAGGCAGGGCGCGGGCTGGGTGGCCGTCGGCTTCGCGGCCGGCCACGGCTGAGTCCTCAGCGCCGCCGCCGGTGTCGGCGACCTCGATCGCCGTGCGCACGACAGCCGCGCGGGTCAGTACCTTCGAATGTACGACGTACATTCCGGAGGGGTCATGCAGCTGAGGGGGATCAACTACGACACGGGCTTCGGCGGCGCGGTCGGCGACCGGTCGCGGCGTGAGTTCGAGCCCGCGGTGGTGCGCCGCGAGCTGGAGATCATCGCGGCGGACCTGCACTGCGACGCCGTCCGGATCAGCGGGGACGACCCGGACCGGCTCGTCTTGGCCGCGCATGCCGCGCTCGACGCCGGGTTGCAGGTGTGGTTCGCGCCGTTTCCGATGGATCTGACGCCGCCGCAGCTGGAGCCGTACTTCGCCGACTGTGCGCGGCGGGCGGAGGAGATCCGCCTGCGGGATCCGGCGACCGTGCTCGTGCTGGGCTGTGAGATGTCGTTGTTCTGCACGGGTTTCGTGCCCGGTGCCTACCTGCTGGAACGGTTCCGCAACGCGGCCGATCCGGCGGCGTGGGCCGCCTTCTCGCCGGAGTACGACTTCGCCGCGGTGCTGCGGGACGTCACCGGCGTTGCGCGGCGGCACTTCGGCGGCCGGGTCACCTACGCCGCGGGGCACTGGGAGGAGATCGACTGGTCGGGGTTCGACTTCGCCGCCGTCGACCTGTACCGCTCGTCCGACAACGCCGGCGAGTTCGCCCGGCTCGTGCGGGACTACCCGCGGCACGGCAGGCCGCTGGTGATCACGGAGTTCGGCTGCTGCACGTACCGGGGTGCGGCGGACGCGGGCGGCACCGGCTGGACGATCGTCGACTTCACGGCTGAACCGCGCACACTGAACGGCGACTACGTCCGCGACGAAGCCGGCCAGGCGGCGTACTTCACGGAGCTGGTGGACGTCTTCGAGGCCGAAGACGTCCACGGCGCGTTCTGGTTCACCTTCGCCGGCTACGAGTGCCCGTCCCGGCCGGGGCCGCGGCGCGACCTCGACCTGGCCTCCTACGGCGCGGTGCGGATGCTGGACGGGCGCCGCGGAAACGCGTACCCGGACATGGCGTGGGAACCGAAGGAGGTCTTCCACGCGATCGCGGCCCGGTACGGCCGGTGATCACCCCGCGAGCGCGTCCGCCCGGGTCGACGTGACGGCCAGCGCCTCGATGAGACCGGTCAGCCGGAGGGTGCGCTCGACGACGCTCTGCGCGGGCGCGACGACGCGGACCTGCGTGCCGGGCTGGGCCTGGCGGCGTGCCTCCAGCAGCGCGGTGATGCCGATGGAGGCCAGGAAGGAGACGTCGGTGAGGTCGATGACCAGCAGCGCGGGCACGCCGTCGAGGGCGGCGGTGATCTCCTTGCCCAGCACGGGCGCGCTGAGCAGGTCGACCTCCCCGGACACCGCGAGCACGACGGCGTCGCCGGAATGGTACGTGGTCACGCGCAGCAGGTCCTGCGGCCGCAGCCGGTTGCCGTCAGTGGTCACGTCGGCTCCCGCCCTGCTTCGACGATCGCGGTGCCATGCTCGGATTCCTCCTCGTCCGTCGGACACAGTCCAGTCCGGGTGGGTGGTACCCGGGGGTTCCGACGCCGAAACATCACTCTGTCAGCCGGTCGCGTGCCGTCGCCGCGTCACACCAGCGGCTCGCGCCGGTACGTCACCACCTGCTCCAGCAGATCGCGCGCCGCGCTGCTGCCCTTCTGCTCGCTGAGGCGGAGACGTAACAGGCGCTCCAGGGGGCGCAGGCGGTCCTTCGGGCGGACCGAGCCGACCCGGCGGGCCAGGTCCACCGCCTCGCCGCCGATCTCGGCCGCCTCCTCCAGGTTGCCCTGGCGGGCGTGGTTCTGGGCCAGCATGATCATCGTCAGGGAACGGCTGCGGGCCATGTCGTCTCCGTAGCCGCTCACCGCCTGTGTCAGCTGGGTCACTGCCGGGGCGCCGTGGCGGGGGGACACCACCTCGGCCAGCTCCGTCAGGACCGTTCCGCGCATGGCCGCCATGTCGGCCTCGCCGAAGAACGCCTCCCATGGCTGCGGTTCCGGCCAGCTCGCCGCGTCCGCGAAGGCCGACTCCGCCTCCGCCAGGCGGGTCAGCGCTGCCTGCTCGTCGCCGCTCATTGCGTGTGCCCAGGCCTCGTTCGCCGTCAGGATCGCCAGGGCGCGGGCCGAACCCGAACGCAGGGCCGCCTCGCGGCCGCGGGTGAACTCGGCCAGTGCGCTGTCGACGTCGTGGTGGTGCAGGTGCACGCGGCCGAGGCGGTAGTGGATGTTCGCCACGAGGTTGTCGTTGCCTGCCTGCGTCGCGAGGTCCAGCGCGCGCTCGAAGCGGTGCCGGGCCGGGTCGCGGCGGCCGATGTCGAACTCCGTCCAGCCCAGCAGGTTGTGCACGTCGGCCAGGACGGTGCACAGGCGGGCGCGCAGCGGACCCGGGACCGTGCCCCAGTTCAGCAGCAGGCTCGCCGTCTTCACCACGCGGACCGCGTCGCGGCAGAAGGCGCCGCCCTGCCGGTAGTCCAGCGCACGCAGGACCCCCACCGCGGCTTCGAGACTTTCGACGTCGGTGGTCTCGATCTGGATGGGAAGGGGCTCACTGTCGCCCGTCGTCGTCACCATGGCATTACCGGAATACCCGGCACGAAAGCGACGAAAACCGGGGACAGCGCAGATCACCCGGCCGCCGGGTGTAACGAATCACCCGTTCAGGCGATACCTCGATCGTGTCCCGGGGGTGTCCCGGCCTTCATGAACGGACTGCCATGTCACGCCTCCATCTCGCCGCGCTGCTCGCGGCCGGAACCCTCGCCCTGGCCGGTTGCGCGGGCGCCGCCGAGACCCCCGCCCCGGCCGCCGCCGGGTCCTCGTCCACGCCGGCCCCCACCACCGCGAAGCCGGCGCTGGCCGCAGCCGACGCCGGCAAGGCCGTCGCCGACGCCGCCAAGCAGGCCACCGCCGTGCACGTCAAGGGCGCGGTCTCCGACGAGGGCGCCATCACCCTGGACCTGCAGCTCAACAAGGACAGCGCCAGCGGCAAGGTGGTCAAGGACGGCGTCGAGATCCCCGTCCTGCGCGTCGGCGAGAAGTACTACTTCCGCTTCAGCGAATCGCTGGTGAAGGAAGCCGGCATCCCCGCATCGGCGGGCAAGCTGCTCGTCGGCAAGTGGATCCCGTCGACGTCGAAGCTCGGCGAGGGCATCGCCGACGCCTTCAAGATGTTCCTCGACTACAAGACGTTCACCGACAACACCGTCGGCGAGCTGGCCCAGTCGACCTTCACCGGCGGCGAGCCGACCACCGTCGGGGGCGTCTCGGCGCTGAACTTCAAGAGCACCGAGGGCACCGCCACCGTGGTCGCCGACGCGCCGCACTACCTGCTGCGCCTGCAGGACCCGAAGAAGGGCGCGATGGAGTTCAGCGACTGGAACAAGGCCACCACGGTCAACCCGCCCCCGGCCAAGGAGATCTACTCCGGTCCCGGCGCGTAAGAAGTCTGCCGCAGCGGTGGTAGCCCGGGGAGGTGACCGGGTGGACCGGTACGCCGCCGCGGACCGTGCCGAGGTTGGTCAGGGACACCGTTTCCAGGCCGTTGCCGTCGCCGCCGTCGCTGGTGACCGCCAGTGCCAGGGTGTTGCGGCCGTCCGGGTTCAGGATGCCGTCCGGCAGCACGAACGTGTGCTGCGGCCCGACGTCGGCGATGTACTGCCCGAGGTTCCACCCGTTGAGGAAGACCAGCGCCCGGTAGTGGCCGCCCGAGCGCGGCTTCGCCGGGTCGCCGATGGTCAGGCCCAGTGACGCGTCGTGTCCCTTCGGGACGTCCAGGGTGAAGGTCGTGCGGTACCACGTCGTTCCCGGCGCCGCCGTCGCGGCGGGCACCTGGGCCGCCGCCCAGCGGGCGTCCGGGTAGCCCGGCAGCGACCAGCCCGCGCGCTCGCCGTCGAGACCGCCGTTGTTCAGCGGACCCCGCACCGGATCCGGGACGCCGCCGCGGATCTTCCACGCGGCCCCGGTCAGCGACGTCGAGATGAGCCCGCGGCCCTCCTTGTGGGCGTCGTTGACGCCGCCGTCCTCGTTGTGGCCGTTGTTGCGGACCATCACCGACAGGACGTGGTCGCCGTCGCCGCGCAGCTCCTCCGGCACCGCGAACGTCGCCGTGCCGGACGTCGGCGGGGCCGCCAGCGCGCTCGGCAGCACGTGCTGGCCGAGGTACCGCCCGTCGAGCCACGCCTGCAGCATGCCCGCGCCGCCCGCGCCGTAGGTCAGGCTCAGCTCGGCCGGGACCGGGCCGCTCGCGTGCCCGCGGTACCAGACGTCGCCGGTGTGGAAGCCGTAGTCGTCCGCGGTGAGCACCGGCTGGCCAGCCGGTGGCGGGGTGGTGCTCGCCGTGGTCGTCTTCGCCGCCGGTGTCCAGCCGCGGTCGTCGTAGGCGACGGCCGACTCGGGTGAGCCGGGCGCCTGCTTCCAGCCGGTGAGCTGGGGCAGCGGGACCGCCGCCGGGCCGGGCAGCTGCGTCAGCAGGCTGCCCGAGGACGTCCGGTGGGACGGCACCGGCCGCCCGTTCCACAGCAGGAACGTGCCGGGGCCCCACACTTCGAGGTCGCCGGCCTGTGCGGTGTCGCCGGTCAGTGCCAGCAGGCCGCCGAGGGACCGCGCGGTGCGCAGCAGCGCGGGACCGCGGACCAGGACCGGTCCGGCCCCGGTGTCCAGCCGCCAGAAGGTGTCGGCCGTGGTGCTGTCGGCCAGCAGCAGCGTGACCGGCGGCCGGTCGCCGCCGGAGATCCGCACCCGGGACAGTCCGTTGTGGACGTAGTTCAGCCGCAGATCTCCACGAGTGGCGTCCCATGTGGACGTCACGTTTCCGGACAGGACCTCGACCTTCGGCTCCCGCGGGTAACGCAGGGTCGTTTCGCCGTCCTCGCCGGGACGGCCGTGCAGCAGCACGGTGCTGCCCGTCGACGTCATGATCTCCGACGTCGAGTACACCAGGTGCTGGCCCGCGAGGTCGAAGTTCGCCACCAGGTGCTTGGCGTCCTGGCCGTTCAGGCGCAGCGTGCCCGCCTGCGGCACCGTGTACGCACCGTCCGAAGTGGACACGGCGAAGGTGAACGCGTCGTCCGTGGTCGCCTTCGACGGGTTGTGCACCGGCAGGTAGAAGTGGGTCTGCGTGTCCGGGTTGACGTTGTGGTAGACCTTCACCGCCGTCGACGACGGGGTGACCGGGTCCGCCTTGTCCTGCTTGGTGATCGGCGGCACGGCCTGCAGGAAGTAGCCCAGTTCCTTCATCGCCGCCGCCTTCGGCCGCAGCTGCCGGGCCTCGTCGATGGCCGCGCCGTAGTCGTAGGAGCTGTAGACGACCGGGGCCGGCAGCCAGCCCCACGATGTGCCACCGAAGGTCATGTAGAAGTTCTGGATCGTCAGGCCGTTGGCGATGTTCGTGCCGTAGAAGACCCGTTCGTAGCCGGGACCCTGGCGGACGGCAGTGCACGGGTAGGTGCCGTTGCTGCCCCAGTAGTCGAACCAGCCGCCGCCGAACTCCGCGGTGAACCCGGGGGTGTTCGGCGACGCGCTCGCGCCGCCCTTCGCGCCACCCGGGCCGTAGAGGCCCCAGTCCGGTGCGTTGTTGGGCGTGCCCGGAGTCGCGTCGGGACGGCAGGTGCCGCCCGGGTAGGTGTCCCACGCGTAGAGGTCGACCTTGCCCGGCACGGTACCGGGGACACCGGAGTCCGGCGGGACCCAGATTCCGTTGCGGCCGCGGTCGTTGTGGAAGATCGGGACACCGATGCCGTCGGCGCGCACCTTGTCGTAGAGGTGGGCGATGTAGTTCTGCTGGGACACGCCGGTGGCGGCCAGCTCGTTCTCGATCTGGTACAGCACCACGGATCCGCGGCCGTCGAGGTACTGGTGCCGCGCGATGATCCGGTCGATCTGCGTCAGCCACTCGTCGGCCGCGGCCAGGTAGTCCGGCGCGTCGCTGCGGGCGGTACCGTCCTGAGTGGACAGCCAACCGGGGAAGCCGCCGCCGGTGACCTCGGCGTTGATGTACGGGCCCGGCCGCGCGATGACGTACAGGCCGGCCTCCGCGGCGAGGCCGAGCACCTTGTCCATGTCGCGGACGCCGGCGAAGTCGTAGACCCCGGGTGCGGGCGAGTGGTAGTTCCAGTCGAAGTAGATCGAGACGGCGCTGTACCCGCTCGCCTTCATCTTCTGCAGCACGTCGCGCCACAGGTCCGGGCTCGGCAGCCGGAACGGGTGGAACTCACCGGACCACAGGAACTGCCGCTGCCCGTCCAACATCAGTGAGTACTTGTCGAACGTGATCCGGTGTTTCGCGGGCGGTGTTGCCTGGGCGGCGGGCGCGCTGCTCGCCCCGGCCGCCGTGGCCAAGGCGAGGGCGAGGGCGAGAAGACGGCGTCTCATCGTCAAAGCCTTTCGGGACGCAGGAAGTGCGCGAGGGGCAGGTGGGCGTCGGCCATCTCGCGCACGACAAGGGCGGCGAACTGCTCGGCGCCGTACCGGCTGAGGTGGGTGGCGTCCTGGACGCCGTCGTGCTCGGTCGTCAGGTACAGCGGCCAGGAAGCGCTTTCGCCGAGGCCTTCCAGCAGTTCCTGGCTGCGTGCGGTCAGGTCGAGCAGCGGAATCCGCTGCTGCCGCGCGACGTCCCGCATGACCGCGGGCAGGTCGACGCCGAGGGTGTTGACCACCAGGCCGAGCGGGGTGAGCTTGCCGTCCGGGCCGAACCGGTGCCGCACCGGCGGCGTGACCAGCACCGGCGCACCGCCCTGGGCGCGGACGCCGTCGACCAGGGTGGCGAGGTTGGCCCGGTAGACCTCCTCGGTCGTCTGCTTGTCGTTGTGCGCCAGCTGGATCAGCACGGTGTCACCGCGCCGGATCATCGGCCGCACGCGCGGGAAGTACCGCGGGTCGGCGAGGTAGCTGACCGTGCTCGCGCCGGACTGGGCGTAGTTCCGCACGCTCGGCCCGGCGCGGAAGAACTCCGGCAGGGCCTGCGCCCAGCCGTTCTTCGGCAGAAACGTCCAGTCCGCGGCCGTCGAGTCGCTGATGACGAAGATCCGCGGCGCCCGCGGCCTCGGTGTCACGGCGATCCGGGCCGGATGCGGCGACGGTCCGGTGAGCCGGATCTGCAGGCCGGGTGTGCCCGGCCCGTCCTCTCCGCTCGGCATGCCCTCGGGCGTGCGCACCTCGACGGTCACCGACCGGTGGACGTCCTGGCCCGGCCGGGTTTCGACCGGGGCGAGCGCGATCCGCCGGGCTTCGACGTCGAGCCCGGTCTGTCCGGTGAGGACTGCTTCGATCTCGTAGTCGCCCGGTGGCACGTCGAAGGAACACGAGCCGTCGCACACGGTCCAGCGCGAGTGCGCGTCCGCCGGGGAGGCACTCAGTGCGAGCACGGCAGTCAGCAGCGGAACCAGGATTCTCACGGCGCTTCCTCCGGGGCGATGGCGAGCAGCGCGATGATAGCCAGGTTGCGCTGGGCGAAGTCGTTGGTGGCGAAGGTGGCGAAGTCGCCCGCGGGGTTCGTGGTGGTGCGCGTCGGGATCTCCGTCACCGGACTGGCCACGGCGGTGCCGGTGACGCGTTCGGCGGGTGGCCAGGGCTTGCCCGCGGGGTCGCTGGTGAACTGGTCCCAGCCGCGCTTGCGCAGGTTCGCGTCGCCGAGCTGTTCGCCTGCCCACGCCGTGACACGGGAGTAGATCGTCTTGAACAGGCCGGGATTGAAGTCGCGGCCGTAGCGGGCGATCTTCTCGGCCGACGGCGCCTGCGCGTAGCGGGCGAAGTCGAGGTAGGTGCGGCGGAACTCGGGGACGTCGACCAGGTCGAGGGTCTCCCAGAGGATCTGCTCGCCGAGGAAGGCCATCGACAGGTTGTAGCCGCCCTCGAAGTCGCCCTTCTCCAGGTTGACGAGGTGGCCGGTCGCCGGGTCGAAGCCGGCCGCGCCGCCTGCTTCGCCGGTGAACAGCCCGGCGGGGAACGTGGCGATGTCCTTCATGCCGGTGACGATCCGGTCGCGCCAGCGGACGTCGCCGGTGCGTTCCCATTCCGTGAGCCAGTTGCTGACCAGGGCGTACCAGTCCGGTCCGATGCGGACGCGGGCCGGGGCTTTGGTCTGTGGCGGGAGGACTTCGCGCAGCGGATCGATCGTGCGCAGGGTTTCGTCGGCCTGCAGTGACGACCGGATCAGGTCGCCGAGCAGCTCGTCGGCGGTGAGGTAGTAGGAGAACCGTTTCGTGAACGACTCGCCGACGCGGGCCTCCTTGGCGCCGTCGCCCCAGTGCACGACGGCGTGCCGCGAGCCGAGCCCGGCGAACCGGCCGCTGTGGTGCGTGTCTACTTCGGACACATGCTGGGTCATGGCGTGGGCGAGCCGGAACGTCCGGGGATCGCCCGAGCGCAGGAAGGCGTACCACAGCAGGGCGTCGGTGCCGAGTTCGGCGTTGTCCCAGGCGTACCCGCCGACGTCGTAACGCCACTCGTGGCGGTCGGCGTCGTAGGTGTGCATGACGTCGCCGTAGTGCCAGAAGCCGTACCATTCGCGCTGGTCGACCTGGTCGGCGTAGAAGGCGATTTCGCGGGCGATGCCGTCTTCGAGGGCCGCGCGGGCGGGTGTGCTGCGGTCGGGCAGGCTCCACCGGCCGAACACCCCGGCCGCGTGGTAGGTCTGCGGGTCCGTGACGAGCTGCGGCGGGGTGGTCAGAGTGGCCGAGAGCGCGGCGATGGTGTCCCGGGGTGGTGTGGCGGCCAGTGCCCACAGCCTCAGTTCGGTCGAGCGCACCATGCCCTGCGGTGTCGCGAATCCTTCTTGGACGTCCTCATAGGACAGATCGAGCCCGTGGGCGGTGGTGTCGTAGGTACGCAGGTCCATCGCCGGGGCCAGCGGGGAGTACGACCAGAGCGTCACGGTCGCGGTGTCCGTGGCCGCGCCGCGGACGTCCAGCGAGCGTGGGGCGCGCTGCCAGAAGTCGCGTAGCCCGAAGCCCAGCCCGCCGGCGGGACCGCCGACGTAACCGAAGCCGGACGCGCGGTCGCCGCGGCCCGCGTGCTTGAGCCAGCTGCCCGCCGCGCTGGTGCGTTTCCACACGGCGAAGTGGCGGGCGGACTCCTGGAACAGGGTGAAGTCGTTCCACAGCGCGAGGTTCTGGTAGCCGTCGCGGACCTGCTGGCCCCATTGTGCGACCGGCGGGGTGGCGGTGCCGTCGGTCTGGGCCTTGCGGACTGCCGAGCCGGGGTCGCGGCGCAGGCCGGTGAGCACCCGGACCGGCTCGCCCCACACACCGCCCGCGGCCGTGCCGAAGCGGACGTGCCGGTTGTGCGGCTCGTCGGTCAGCGGCACCGAGAACCGCATGCCCAGGCCGCGGACGAAGTCGTGGTTTTCGTCGGCGTCCCAGCGGAAACTGTGCACGATGCGCAGGGAGTCGTCACCAGCGCCGAGGTAGATCCGCAGTGTCCACGGCAGGACCGCCCGGCGGTCCCGCCGGTACCGGCCGGTCAGCTTGACCACCGCGCGGACCGGGCCCGGCTGCTCGATGTCGGCGCGCTCGACGATGCCCGTCCAGTCCTCGCGGCGCGGCGGGCGGGGCGCGTCGGGGTCGTCCGGCTGGTCCTGCAACCCGAGTACCAGCTCGCCGTTGCGGGCGGCGACCCGGCCGCCGCGGGAGATCGAGGGCACGGCGATCGGGCCGGTCGTGGCGACCCTGACCTCGATCGTGCCGTTGGCGAGGACGATTTCGCGGGGTGAGCGGCGCACGGTGACCGGCGACGGCGGCGCCGCGGGAGTGCCCGGGGCCAGCCGGAAGGACTCCGCGGCCGCCGACGACGTCACGGCGTGCCCGGACCACTTGACCGAGCCGTCCGGCCAGTACGCGAGCGGCCACGACTGCACCGGGACCGGCGTGCCGTCGGCCGTGGACAGAGCCAGCGGCACGGTCCGGGCCAGCGTCCCCCGCGGCCAGGGCACACCGAAGGAACACCCCGCCGGGGCAGGAGGTTTGCCGTCCAGCCAGTGCAGCTGTACTCCGGGGCCGTCCGTCCGGGCCGCGGGGAACGCCGTCCCGGGGGCTACGGCCGTGGCGGCCAGTGCCGCCGACACGCCGCCGAGAAAGGATCTTCTGGGGAAGGGGGACTGCGGGGACATCGTCGGCCTCCGGTCAGCTCGTCGCCGAGATGAACCGATTCAAACCAGAGGCGGCGACGGATGTCAACCTCGGGAACCCGAACAGTCCAGTCCCTGAGTAAGCGCTTTCTGGAATGGTTGACGACCCGCCCGGACGCGCTTAACGTGCTTGAACCGATTCAAGCCGAATTCCGGCGAGATCGCCGTGGCGCGATCGCAGAAGGGAAATCCCATGAACGGACGGTTCGGTGGGCTGGTGACGATCGTGGCCGCGCTGGTGGCAGGCCTGGTGACGGGATGCGGTAGCGGGGGTGGTGCGCCGGGCGGCACGTCGATCCGGTTCGTCTGGTGGGGCAACGAAGACCGGGCCAAGGTCACCAAGGCGGCCGTCGACCTGTTCATGAAGGACAATCCGGGCATCACCGTCCAGACGGAGTACGCTGCCTACGACGCCTATTTCCAGAAGCTGTCCACCCAGGTCGCCGGCGGCGCGTCACCGGACCTGATCCAGCTCGACCGCGCGACGCTGGGCGAGTACCAGCACCGGCACGTGCTCGCCGACCTGAGTCCGTACGTCGGCAAGGCGATCGACGTCTCCGGCATCGCCCCGGCCCTGCTGGCCGGCGGGCAGGTCGAGGGCAAGCAGTACGCGGTGCCCGGCGGCCAGACCACCCAGATGCTCGCCTACGACCCGGCGGTCTTCACCAAGGCGGGCGTCGAGCCGCCGTCCGGGCCCGGCAAGACGTGGACGTGGACGCAGTTCGGCGAGGCGCTCGCCAAGGTGGGCGCTACCGGCGTGGCCGGGACGACCGACTTCGGCTGGGCCATCGACTGGTTCGAAGTGTGGCTGCACCAGCACGGCAAGCAGCTCTACACCGGCGACGGCAAGCTCGGCTTCACCGCCGCGGACCTGACGCAGTTCTGGACACTGACCGGCAGCCTCCGCGCGAGCAAGGCCGTCACCGCGCCCGAGGTCACCACGAAGATGGACGGCTCGATGCCGAACTCCGGCCTGGTGACCAAACACGCCGGGTCCGAGATCAACTACGACTCCAGCCTGAGCGCCTACCTGTCCAGCTACGGCCCCGGCATCAAGGCGGCGCCGCTGCCCACCGACGGGCCGACGTCCGGGATGGCCGCGATGCCGCCGGTCACCTTCGCCATCGCGCAGCACTCGGCGCAGAAGGACGCCGCCGCCAAGCTGCTGAGCTTCCTGGTCAACAACCCCGAGGCGGGCAAGCAGCTGGGCGTGGCGCGCGGGCTGCCGCCCAACACCGCGATCCGCGAGCAGGTCTGCGGTACGGCCCAGGCCGCGACGAAAGCCGTGTGCGACTACGAGAAGTCCGTCGCCGACCGGATCGGCCCGGCGACCGGCCTGTGGCCCACCGGGGCCGCGGCGGTCAAGCGGGACTTCCAGCGCATCTACGACGACGTCATCTTCGGCCGGACCAGCGTCGCCGACGGGGCCGCGCGTGTCGTTCAGACCGCGCAGCAGTCCCTCGGGTCCTGAGGGAGGCACCGCATGACGCAAGCTGTGCTGGAACGGCCGGTGACGCGGGACCGGGCCGTCGTCCGCCGCCGCACCGGGCAGGGCACCGGGTACCTGTTCCTGTCGCCGTGGCTGCTCGGGGTGCTGGTACTCACCATCGGCCCGATGATCGCGTCGCTGTGGCTGTCGTTCACCGACTACGACCTGTTCGACACGCCGCACTGGGTCGGCCTCGACAACTACGTCACGATGTTCACCCGCGACGACCGGTTCTGGCACGCCGCCGGTGTCACCGCGCGGTACGTCGGAATTTCGGTGCCGCTCAAGCTCGGGCTGGCACTCGCCGTCGCGATGCTGCTGAACCGCGCGAACCGCGGCGCGGGCCTGTACCGCTCGGCGTTCTACGCGCCGTCACTGCTCGGCGCGAGCGTGAGCGTCGCGCTGGTGTGGCGGGCGATGTTCTCGACCGGCGGCACGGCCGACCGCGTGCTCGACGCGTTCGGGCTCGGCTCGGGCGGCTGGGTCGACCGGCCGGAGTTCGCGCTCCTGGCGGTGATCGCGCTGGCCGTCTGGCAGTTCGGCGCGCCGATGGTGATCTTCCTGGCCGGGCTCAAGCAGATCCCGAAGGAGCTGTACGAGGCGGCGGAGCTGGACGGCGCGGGCCCGGTGCGGCGGTTCCGCTCGGTGACGCTGCCGATGCTGTCCCCGGTGCTGCTGTTCAACCTCGTGCTGGAGACGATCCACGCGTTCCAGTCGTTCACCGGCGCGTTCGTGGTCAGCAGCGGCCGCGGCGGGCCCGGCGACTCGACGCTGCTCTACACGCTTTACCTGTACCAGCGCGGGTTCACCGACTTCCGGATGGGCTTCGCCTCGGCGATGGCGTGGGTGCTGCTGGTGGTGATCGGCGTGCTCACCGCGCTGCTGTTCCGCGGCTCGCGGCGGTGGGTGTTCTACGCGGGGGAGGGGCGATGACGCGGCGGTCGTGGGCCTGGCACCTGCTGATGGTGCTGATCCTGGTGGTGCTGCTGTATCCGGTGGTGTGGCTGGTTTCGGCTTCGTTCAAGCCCGCCGAGGAGGTGCTGGCCGGGCTGTCGCTGCTGCCGTCGCATCCCACGGGCGCGAACTACACACAGGTGTTCGGCGGCGTGGCGGGCTACAGCGTCTGGCACTACTTCACGAACTCGCTGGTGATCTCGGTGGGCGCGGTGATCGGCAACGTGCTGTCGTGTTCGCTGGCCGCGTATGCGTTCGCGCGCCTGCACTTCCGCGGCCGCGGGCCGATGTTCGGCTTCATGCTCTCGACGATCATGCTGCCGCAGCACGTCGTGCTCGTCCCGCAGTACGTCATCTTCCAGAAACTGGGGATGGTCAACACCTTCTGGCCCCTGGTCCTGCCGAAGTTCCTGGCCACGGACGCGTTCTTCGTCTTCCTGATGGTGCAGTTCATCCGCGGCCTGCCCCGCGAGCTGGACGAAGCGGCGACGATCGACGGCTGCGGCCCGGTCCGGACGTTCCGGTACGTCATCGCGCCGCTGCTGCGCCCGGCGCTGATCACCACCGCGATCTTCACGTTCATCTGGACCTGGAACGACTTCTTCTCGCAGCTGATCTACCTCAACGATCCCGGCAGGTTCACGCTGCCGCTGGCGTTGCAGATCTTCGTCGACCAGACCAGCGAGTCGGCGTTCGGGCCGATGTTCGCGATGTCGGTGCTGGCGCTGCTGCCGATCGGGCTGTTCTTCTTCGCCTTCCAGCGGTATCTCGTCGAGGGCGTGGCGACGTCGGGGCTGAAGGGATGAAAACCCAGTCCCTGACACTGCTGGCCGAAGTGCTGTTCGTCGGCCTCCTCGTCTGCGTCGCGTCGGTGTTCGTCGTGACGTCGCTGGCTGCGGCCGCCGCCGGTTCCGTCCTGCTCATCGAGGTGACTGCGGACGGCCGGACGCCGACCGTGCGGCGGTTCGCCCGGCTGTTCCGCGAGGCGCTGGCCCACCCCGTGGCCGTCCTGGCACCGGCCGGGCTGCTGCTCGTCGGCGGGATCGACGTCGTCGCGGTCCTCGGCGGGCTGCCGGGTGGCCGGGTGTTCGGGGTGGTCTTGGGCGTGGTGCTTGCCGCGCTCGTCGCGGCCGGGCTGCGGGCCGCGGCCGGCTGGCGGCCGGGCCGTCGCTGGCCGGACGTGCTGGCGTCGGAGGGCCGGGCGGCCGTGCTCGACTGGCGTGGCAGCCTCGGGCTGGTCGCGGCGATCGTCGTCGTGGCCGCCGTCGTCGCGCGGGCCCCGGCGTTCGTGGTCGTCGCGCCCGGCCTGCTGGTGCTGGCCGCCGTCGCGGTGCGGGCACGGCGGTGAAGCCGGCGATCAGCATCCGGGACGTCGCGATCCTGGCCGAGGTGTCGGTCGGCACGGTGTCGAACGTGCTGAACCGCCCGGACGTCGTGGCGGCCGCGACCCGCGAGCGGGTGCTCGCCGCGATCGACGAGCTGGGGTACGTCCGCAACGAGCCCGCCCGGCAGCTGCGGTCCGGGACGGCACGCACCATCGGGCTGGTGGTGCCGGACGTGGGCAACCCGTTCTTCACCGACGTCGCCCGCGGCGTCGAAGCGGCGGCGAGCGAGGCCGGGCACGCGGTGATCCTGTGCAACAGCGACGAGTCGGTGGAACGGGAACGCGGGCACGTCGAGCTGCTGGCGTCGCAGCGGGTGCACGGGGTGCTGATCACGCCGGTGCAGGCGGGCCCGGTGCCGCTGCGGCAGCTGCAGGACCGCGGGATCTCGGTGGTGCTGGTCGACCACCCGACGGCCGAGGAGAACCGGTGCTCGGTGGCCGTCGACGACCGCCACGGCGGCGAGCTGGCGGTGACGCACCTGCTGGCCGAGGGGTGTTCGCGCATCGTGATGGTCACCGGCCCGCCGGGCATCCACCAGGCGGCCGAACGCCACCGCGGCGCCCGCGACGCGGTCCGCCTGGCCGGGCGGCCACCGGAGGTCCTGGAGGAACTGACCGCGCCGGCGTTGAACGTGGCGTGCGGGCTGCGGGCAGGCGAGCAGCTGCTGGCCAGGGCGGTACTGCCGGACGCGGTGTTCTGCGCGAACGACCTGCTGGCGCTGGGGCTGCTGCAGGCGACGGTCCGGGCGGGCGTGCGCGTCCCGGAGGACCTGGCGATCGTGGGCTACGACGACATCGACTTCGCGGCGGCGGCCGCGGTCCCGCTGACCTCGGTCCGCCAGCCGCGTCACGAAATCGGCCGCACGGCGGCGGCGTTGCTGATCGCGGAGTCGCAGTCGCCGGACGAGCACGTCCACCGGCATGTCGTGTTCACGCCGGAGCTGGTGGTCCGGGAGTCGAGCCGGCGGCCGCGGGAGGCGCGGAAGCGTTCCGGGTGAGTCGAACCGGTTCGACCCTGGTTGCGGGGGCGGGCCGGGATGACGTGAATGACTCATTCATGTCGTCTGGTGACGTGAATGACTCATTCATGTCGTCCGGAACCGAAGGCGGGACCGGCGGCCGGGCTGGGGCCGGTGGGGTGCTCAGCCGCGGGGCCGGGCGCCCGTGCTGGACCGCAGCGAGATCGGCGGCTCCAGCAACGCGTTCCGCGGGGTGGCCTCCGGGTCCGCGATCTGGGCCAGCAGCAGGTCCACCGCCAGCCTGCCCAGCTCGACCGCCGGGACGTCCGCTGCCGTCAGGGGTGGGTGGAAGTCCTCCGCCAGGCGCTCGGCGATCACTCCCGTCAGGGAAAAGTCGCGCGGTACCTCCAGTCCCGCCTTGTGCAGTGCCCGCTGGACGCCGGGCAGGGCCGCCTCGTTGATCGTCACCGCCGCCGTCACCGCCGGCCACTGAGTGCGAATCTGCTCGAAGCAGGCCAGTCCCGCCGCGGCCTCGTCCGCGCAGCACACCGTGCGTGCCGTCAGCCCGCGCTGCTCCGCCGCCGACAGGAAGCCCGTCGCCGAACGCAACGCCGGGCCGTAACCGGCCGCCACCAGCTCCGCCGACCGGTTGATCAGCACCACCTCTTCGTGGCCCAGGTCGGCCAGGTGGTGGACGCAGCGGGTGATCAGGCCGCTGTAGTCGACGTCCACCCACCAGCTCGCCCCGGGATGCTCGACGTGGCCGATCGTCACGAACGGCACGCTCGCCCGGCTCAGCCGGTCCACGCGGGGGTCCTCCAGCAGGATCTCCATCAGGATCACGCCGTCCACGCGGCGGCCCGTCACGATGCGCTCGAACGAACGGTCGTGGTCGCCGCCGCTGGGGGACAGCAGGACGTCGAGGTCGTGGGCCGCCGCCGCGTCGACCACGCTGCCCACGAAACCCAGCTGGACGTCGGTCAGCCGCCGGCTCGCCGGGGGCACCACGAGGGCCAGCGTGCGCGTGCGGCCCTCGGCCAGCGCGCGGGCGCTCGCGTTCGGGCGGTAGCCCAGCTCGGCGATGACGTCGTTGATGCGCTGGACGGTCGCCGCCGACACCGGGCGCTTGCCGCTCAGCGCGTACGACACCGTGCTGCGCGACACGCCCGCCCGGCGCGCGATCTCCCCGATGTTCATGCCGCTCCCGACGCCGGTGACCAGAACCGGTTCGATCGTAGTCCACGCAGTATTGCGCAGGAGCGCTCGCGGGGTTTACGGTGACGCGGCCTTCGCCATCGAACCGGTTCGATGCTGGATCGAGATGATGTCCGAACGCCTCCGGGTCGTCACAGGTGCCGACAGGAAGGACCCCTCATGAACCCGATCATCCGGCTGCTCTGCGCGGCCGCCGCCGCGACGACGCTGGCCGCGTGCTCCTCCGGGACGGCCCCCACCACGGAGTCCGGCGGCACCTTCGCGGTCTGGGACCCCTACCCCCAGTTCGACGCGAGCTCCGCGTGGGCGAAGGTCATCGACAAGTGCGGTGCCGAAGCCGGGGTCAAGATCGCGCGGCAGGCCTTCGACACCACCGACCTGACCAACAAGGTGCTGCTCGCCGCCCAGCAGAACACCGCGCCGAACGTCCTGGTGGTGGACAACCCGGTCGTCTCGACGCTCGCCGAGGGCGGCGTCCTGAAGTCCAATCAGGACACCGGGCTCGACACCGCGCAGGTGGCCACGAACCTGCTCGCCGCCGGCGACGTCAAGGGCAAGGTCTACGGCGTCCCGATCGGGGCGAACACCCTCGCCCTCTACTACAACAAGGCCGTGCTGACCGCCGCCGGCGTCGACCCGGCGTCCGTGCGCGACTGGGCCTCCCTCGAGGCGGCACTGGCCAAGGTGCACGCCGCGGGCAAGAAGGGCATCACCTTCTCCGCCATCGGCACCGAGGAGGGCAGCTTCCAGTTCCTGCCCTGGTTCTGGGGCGCCGGGGCGAACCTGACCGACCTGGCCTCGCCCGCCGCCGTCTCGGCACTCGCGCAGTGGAAGTCCTGGCTGGACAAGGGATACGCGCCCAAGTCGGTCATCGGCAACACCCAGACGACCAGCTGGCAGGAGTTCGCGACCGGCGAGTACGCCTTCGCCGAGAACGGGACCTGGCAGCTGCAGAACGCCAAGAAGACCGGGTTCGACTACGGCGTTCTCGCGATCCCGGCTCGTGCCGGGGGAGCCGCCCCGGCGCCGACCGGCGGCGAGTTCGTCACCGTGCCCGTCCAGGACAACCCGGACAAGGAGAAGACCGCGGGCCGGATCGCCTCCTGCCTGACCAACCCGGCCAACGTGCTGGACTCCGACACCGCGCTGACCTACGTCTCGGCCGTCCCGGCGGTGCAGGAAAAGCAGGTCGCCGCCCAGCCGGAGCTGACGGTGTGGGTCGACGCGGTCCAGGTCGCGAAGGGCCGCACCGGCGACAACCTCGGCACGCGCTACCCGCGGATCTCCGAGCCGCTCTGGGGTGCCGTGCAGGCCGCGCTGACCGGGGCGAAGGCTCCCGACGCCGCGCTCGCGGCCGCGCAGGCCACCGCGGCGGCGGCGAAGTAGTGGCCGTCCGGGAACTGGCCGCCGCCCGGCCGGTCGCGAGAGCGGCCGGCCGGGCCCCGCGGCGCCGGCGGCGGCAGCAGGTGCTGGCGTGGGCGTTCCTCACCCCGCTCGTCGCCTACCTCCTGCTCTGCTACGGCTATCCGCTGGTGACCAACGTCGACCTGAGCCTGCGTCACTACACCGTCCGCACGTTCGTCCACGGCGGCGCGCCGCTGGTGTGGTTCGACAACTACGCGGCCGTGTTCGCCGACCCGACGTTCCGCACGGCGCTGCTCAACACGCTCGTCTTCACCGCCGCGTCCCTGCTGTTCCAGTACGGCATCGGCCTGGCGATGGCGGTGTTCTTCGCCCGGCACTTCCGGCTGGGCCCGACGTTGCGCGCGCTGTTCCTGGTGCCGTGGCTGCTGCCGCTGATCGTGTCGGGCTCGACGTGGGCGTGGCTGCTCAACAGCGAGTCCGGCGTGGTCAACTCCGTGCTGGGCTGGTTCGGCGCGGGCAAGATCGACTGGCTGACGTCGCCGACGTGGTCGCTGGTCTCGGTGATCGTCGCCAACATCTGGATCGGCGTGCCGTTCAACCTCGTCGTGCTGCACAGCGGCCTGCAGAACATCCCGGCCGAGGTGTACGAGGCGGCGTCGCTCGACGGCGCCGGTGCGTGGCAGCGGTTCCGGCACGTCACCTTCCCGCTGCTGCGCCCGGTTTCGGCGATCACGTTGCTGCTCGGGCTGGTCTACACGCTGAAGGTGTTCGACGTCATCTGGATCATGACCAGGGGTGGCCCGAGCGGGTCGTCGACGACGCTCGCGACGTGGTCCTACGAACTCGGATTCGGCAGCATGCTCCCGCGGTTCGGGCCGAGCGCCGCCGTCGGCAACGTGCTCATCCTGCTGGCCCTGGTCGCGGGCCTGCTCTACATCCGCACGCAGCGCAGGCAGGAGGACGCATGATCCGGCGCTGGCGCACGCTGCTCGGCCTGGTCCTCACCGCGGTGATGCTGTTCCCGGTCTACTGGATGGTCAACGTCTCGCTGACCCCGGCCGGGCGGATGCGCAAGTCGCCGCCCGACTGGTTCCCCGTCGCGCCGACGTTCGAAGGCTACGAACGGGTGCTGCGCGAGCAGCTTCCGTACTTCGCCACCAGCCTGCTCGTCGCGCTGGGCACCGTCGTGCTGACCCTGGCACTGGCCGCGCCCTCGGCGTACGCCCTGGCGAAACTGCGTCCGCGCGGTCATCGGGCGCTGGGGTTCGTGCTGCTGGTGGCCCAGATGATCCCGGGCATCATCATGGCGCTCGGGTTCTACGGCATCTACGTCGCGCTCGGCATCACGAACACCGCGTGGGGGCTGGTCCTGGCCGACTCGACGATCGCGGTGCCGTTCGCCGTGCTGATCCTGACGTCCTTCATGGCTTCCGTGCCCGACGAACTGGTCCAGGCGGCCACGATCGACGGCGCGGGTCCGGTGCGCACGTTCTGGTCGGTGGTGCTGCCTGCCAGCCGCAACGGGGTCGTGACAGCCGGGCTGTTCTCGTTCCTGTGGGCCTGGTCGGACTTCGTGTTCGCGGCGACGCTCGACGGCGGCGGCTCGCTGCGGCCGCTGACCCTGGGCATCTACCGCTACATCGGCAACAACAACCAGGAGTGGAACTCGATCATGGCCACGGCGGTGGTCGCCTCGGTGCCCGCTGCCGTGCTGCTGGTGCTGGCGCAGCGGTTCGTCGCCGCCGGCGTCACCGCGGGCGCGGTCAAGGACTGAAGCTCACTTCTTCCGGAAAGGACAATCCCTGTGCCGACGGGCGAATTCTCGCTGCGGGAGATCCCGTTCAGCTTCGCGGGCTCCTGGCTCGACGTCTCGCCGGTGGTGGCCCAGGCCACCGTCGCCGACGACCTGCACCTGGTGTCCCACCGCCACGGCATGCACGCCGTCCTGGCGCTGGTGCCCGAAGGCGGTGCGGGACCGGTCGCGGCCACGCCGTCCGAACTCACCTGGGGGAACGGGCGGATCCGGGCGGCGTTCGCCTCGCCGGAGGTGCTGCGGATCGCCGGGCGGGGCGCCGGGCTGCGGATCCGCGCGGCCGAGGCGACGCTCACCCCGTTCACCGGCACGTACTTCTTCACCGATCCGGTCGGCGGCGCCGCGGTCTTCACGTCGTACGAGACCGGGTACCGCTACCGCGTGACCGTCCTTTCCGGACAGTCGCGGACCGTCGGTGCCGAAGCGCTCGGCACCGCCGAACGCGCCGTCGTCGTGGACGGCGACGCGTGGGAGGTGGCGATCGAGGAACTGCCCGGGACCGCCGCGCCGTACCGGCCGGAAACGCCGTTCGACGACGTCGTCGCCGCGGCCCGGGCGGAGTTCACGGCGTTCGCCGACGCCGTCGCGCCCTGGCGGACCGAGCGGACCCCGGCGGCGGAACTGGCGTGTTACGTGCTCTGGTCGGCGATCGTGGCGCCGTCCGGGTTCGTCGGCCGCCCGGCGGTGCTGATGTCGAAGCACTGGATGGACAAGGTGTGGAGCTGGGACCACTGCTTCAACGCGCTCGCCCTCGCCGCCGGGCGGCCCGAGCTGGCATGGCACCAGTTCCAGGTCGTGTTCGACCACCAGGACGCGCACGGCGCGTTGCCCGACTCGGTCACGCACGCCGAGGTGCTGCGCAACTTCGTCAAGCCACCCATCCACGGCTGGGCGCTGGGCCGCCTGCGCCGCCGCCTGCCCGGGCAGGACCTCGGCCGGGCGTACCGGCAGCTGGCGGCGTGGACGACGTTCTGGCTCGACCACCGGCGGGTCCCCGGCCAGCCGTTCGCGCACTACGAGCACGGCAACGACAGCGGCTGGGACAACGCGACGCCGTTCGCCCGGCGACGGCTGGTGCAGTCCCCGGACCTGGCGGCGTTCCTGGTCCTGCAGCTGAACGAACTCGCCGCCCTGGCCGAGGATCCCGCCGAGGCCGCGCGGTGGCGCGCCGCGGCGGAGGAGATGCGGACGGCGCTGCTGGACCAGCTGTGGGACGGCACCCGGTTCGTCAGCCGGTCGGTCACGGGCGAGGAGATCCGGACGGGGACGAGCCTGCTCGACCTGATGCCGATCGTGCTCGGCGAGCACCTGCCGCCGGACGTCCGCGACAAGGTCGTGGCCGGGCTCGAGGAGCACCTGACGGATGTCGGGCTGGCGACGGAGCTGCCGACGTCGACGTACTACGAGCCCGACGGGTACTGGCGCGGACCGGTGTGGGCCCCGGTGACGGTGCTGATCGAGGACGGCCTCCGGCGAGCGGGAGCGGTGGACCTGGCCGACCGGGTCAGCGCCCGGTTCCGCGCGGTGTGCGAGAAGTCGGGCTTCGCGGAGAACTTCGACGCGCTGACGGGGGAGGGCCTCCGCGACCGCGCGTACACCTGGACCGCGGCGGCCTACCTGCTGCTGGCGGGCGATGCGGAAGCCCGCCGGTCCGCGGTCGTGAGTGAATAACAGTGTTCTAACCCTCATTACCACTCACGACAAGCCGCGGCAGACCGCCCAGCTCGGCGCAGGACGCTCAGGCGTGGCGGGCTCGGGCTGCTGGGGACTCCGTGCGGTGATGGTCGATGGCCAGGCGGACCAGGTGGGCGACGTGGGGGTCGTCGACGTAGTGGATCTGGCGCTTGCCGCTGCGGCGGGCGCGGACCAGGCCTGCCAGCTTGAGCTTGCCCAGGTGATGGCTGACCGTCGCGACGCTCTGACCCGTCGCCTCGGCCAGCGTGCCGACGTCCTGCTCGGCCTCGGTCAGCAGCCACATCAGGTGCAGGCGGACCGAGGCCGACAGCAGGCCGAAGGTCGCCGCGGCGTCCTGGAGCAGCTCGGGGGACAGCGGTTCGGGGTCGGGCACCCGGTCATCCTCTCGTGTCTGCCGTCACTTCGACAAGTGTTTGAGTGTTCTGGTCTACTGGGACCCGTCGCGCGAAGGGAGGTGAGCCGGATGACCGGCGAAGGAAGTAGTACCCGCCGTCGTTCCCCGCTCCGACTCCCAGGGACTTTCCATGACGCGTTCCCCCGCGCCGGTGCTCACCGTCTTCCGGCGCCTCGATAGCTCTCCCCGCGGACTGACCGAGTCCGAAGCCGAAGACCGGCTTCGCCGCTACGGCGACAACCGGGTCGAGCCCCCGCGGCACCGCCGCGCCTGGCTCGAAGCCGGGGTGCGCAGCCCGTTCGTGGCCCTGCTCACCGGGCTCGGCGTGGTCTTCACCGTGGCCGGCGACGTCCGGGGCGCGGTCACCGTCGGCGTGATGGTGCTGCTCAGCGTCGCCGTGCGGCTCTGGCAGCACAGCCGGTCCGACCGGGCCGTGGCCGCGCTGCGCGACCAGGTGACGACCACCGTGACCGTCCGCCGCCGGGCCGGGGACGGGCCCGCCGTGGAGCGGGAGATCCCGACGGCCGACCTCGTGCCAGGGGACGTCGTCCTGCTCGGTCCCGGCGACGTCGTGCCTGCCGACGTCCGGATCGTCGCCGCCACCGGCCTGCGCGTGGACCAGTCCGCCTTCTCCGGCGAGGCGCTGCCCGTCACCGATCCCGAGGTCGCCTACACCGGGACGTCGGTGGTGGGCGGCTCCGCGACCGCGGTCGTGCTCGCCACCGGCGCCGGCACCCGCTCGGGCGCGCTCGCCGGGCCCGCGCCGCGGCCGGAGTCGAGCTTCGACGCCGGGGTGCGGCGGGTCGGCTGGACGCTGGTCCGGTTCATGCTGGTGATGGTGCCGATCGTGCTCGTGGTCACCGGCACGGTCACCGGGAGCTGGGCGCAGGCGGGCCTGTTCGCCGCCGCTGTCGCGGTCGGGCTGACGCCGGAGATGCTCCCGGTGGTCGTCACGGCGAACCTGGCCCGCGGTGCCGTGCGGCTGTCGCGGCAGCGCGTGATCGTCAAGCGGCTTAACGCGATCCAGGACCTGGCCGCGATGGACGTCCTGTGCGTCGACAAGACCGGCACGCTCACCGAGGACCGGGTGGCCTACGCGCACAGCATCGACCTCGACGGCCGCCCCGATCCCGAGCCCGCCGAGTACGCGGCCGTGGCCGTGCACTTCCAGGACGACCGGTCCGACCGGCTCGACGAGGCGATCGCGCAGCAGCTCTCGGACGGCGGGACCGCCGCGCTGTTCACCAAGGACGGCGAGATCCCGTTCGACCACACCCGCCGCCGCACGACCGTGACCGTGCGCTGGGCCGGGCAGCACCTGCTGATCAGCAAGGGCGACCCGGCCGTGGTCCTGCCCCGCTGCGGCCACGCCCGCCGCGCCGGGGAGATCGTCGCGCTCACGCCGGAACTGCGTGACGCCGCCGAGGACATGGTGCGCGCGCACGCCGGGCACGGGATGCGGCTGCTGGCCGTCGCGGCGCGGGAAACCGCCGCGGGGCCCGCCGAGGAAACCGGGCTCGTCCTGGTCGGGTTCGTCGGGTTCGCCGACCCGGTCCGCGACGGCGTCGCCGAGGCGGTGCGGGACCTGGCCGCCCAGGGCGTCCCGGTGAAGGTCCTGACCGGCGACAACCGGCACGTCGCCGCGCGTGTCGCCGCCCAGGCTGGCCTCCCGGCGGCCGAGGTCGTGCTCGGCGAGGACGTCGACGCGGCCGGCGACGCCGACCTGCGGGCGCTGGCCGCGCGCGCGACGGTGTTCGCGAAGCTCACGCCCGCGCACAAGGCCCGGATCGTGACCGCGCTGCGGGAGGGCGGCCGGGCGGTCGGGTTCGTCGGCGACGGCGTCAACGACGTCGCGGCGCTGCGCACGGCCGACGTCGGGATCGCCCCGGACACCGCGACCGACGTGGCCAAGGACGCCGCCGACCTGGTGCTGCTGGAGCGGGACCTCGGCGTGCTCGCCCGCGGCGTCGCCGAGGGCCGCCGGACGCTGGCGAACACGCTCAAGTACGTCAACATCACCGCCGCGTCCAACTTCGGCAACGTGCTGACCGTGCTCGTGGCAAGCGCTTTCCTGCCCTTCCCGCCGATGCTGCCGATCCAGCTCGTGGTGGCGAACCTGCTCTACGACGCCGCCCAGCTCGCCCTGGCCTGGGACCGCGTCGACGACGGCTACCTCGCGCGGCCACGCCGGTGGGACGCCCGCGGCCTGACCCGGTTCATGCTGGTGTTCGGCCCGGTCAGCTCGCTGTTCGACCTGACGACGTTCGCGGTGCTGAGCCGGGTGTTCGACGCGGACCCGGTGCTGTTCCAGACCGGCTGGTTCGTCGAGAGCCTGCTTTCGCAGCTGCTGGTGGTGCTGGTCCTGCGCGCCCGGACGCGGGGGACGCGCCCGGCCCGGCCGGTGCTGGCCGCGGCCGCGGCGGCCGGGCTGACCGGCCTGCTGCTGCCGGTGTCACCGCTGGCCGGGCTGGTCCGGATGACGCCGCTGCCCGCCGCCTACCTGCTGTGGCTCGCCGCGATCCTGGCCGGTTACGCGCTGGCGGCGCAGCTGGTCAAGCGCCGGTATGCCCGCCGGAGTCCTGCCTGGTGGTGACGGCTCCGGCCGCGCCCCGCCCCGAAACGGAGAGAACCCTTGTCCTTGTTGCGCCCTTTTCCGGCCCGCGCCGCGCTGCCGCAGCCGCGGCGGACCGCCGCCGACGTCCTCGTCTTCCTCGGCGCGGCCGCGCTGCTGTGGCTGGTCGTGCGGCTGGCCCACGGCACCACCGCGCCGTGGAACCCGGCGACCGCACCGTCCACAGTGTCCACTGATCCGGCCGATCTTCCCTACTACGCCGGGCGTTCGCTGCTGCGGATGTTCGCGGCACTGGTGCTGTCGGTCGTCTTCACGTTCGTCTACGCCACCGCCGCGGCCCGGCTGCGACGCGCGGAGAAGGTCCTGCTGCCGCTGCTGGACATCCTGCAGTCGGTACCGGTCCTCGGGTTCCTCTCGGTGACGATCACCGGGTTCATCGCCCTGTTCCCCGGCTCCGAGCTGGGCCTGGAGTGCGCCTCGATCTTCGCGATCTTCACCTCGCAGGCCTGGAACATGACCTTCGCCTTCCACCGGTCCCTGGTCTCGCAGCCGCGGGACCTGGACGAGGCGGCGCGGCTGCTGCGGCTGTCGCGCTGGCAGCGGTTCTGGCGCGTCGACGTCCCGGGCGGGATGATCCCGCTGGTCTGGAACGGGATGATGAGCTTCGGCGGCGGCTGGTTCTTCCTCACCGCGTCCGAAGCCCTCAGCGTCGGCGACCACCAGTACGCCCTGCCCGGCATCGGCGCGTACGTCGCGGCCGCGTCCGCCGACGGCGACCTCGGCAAGGTGCTGCTGGCCATCGGGGTGATGATCGTCCTGGTCACCGGGGTCAACGTGCTGTTCTGGCGGCCGCTCACCGCGTGGGCCGAGCGGTTCCGCATCGAGCAGTCCGAAGCCGCCGAGGCACCGCGCAGCCTGGTCCTCGACCTGCTGCGCCGCTCCCGCGTGCCCGCGCTGCTGGGCCGGTTCTTCGGGCCGCTGGTGCATCCACTCGACCGCGCGATGGCCGTCTTCGGGCTCGCCCAGCGGCCGCTGCGGATTTCGCCGGGACGCCGTCGCCTCGGTGACGTCGTCTTCGGCGTCGTCGTGCTCGCCCTGGTCGCCTACGGGCTGAGCCGGGCGGCCGCGTTCGTCGCGGCAACGACGGGGTTCGGCGAGGTCGGGAACGCGCTGGGCCTGGGGCTGGTGACGTTCGGCCGGGTGGTCGTGGTGGTCGCGGTCGCGACGCTGGTCTGGGTCCCGGCCGGGGTGTGGATCGGGCTCAACCCGCGCGTGTCGCGCCTCGCGCAGCCGGTGGTGCAGGTGCTGGCGTCGTTCCCGGCGAACTTCCTGTTCCCGCTCGTCACCGCGGCGCTCGCCGCGACCGGCGTTTCCCTGGACTGGGGCGGCATCCTGCTGATGGCGCTGGGCTCGCAGTGGTACATCCTGTTCAACGTCATCGCCGGCGCGTCGGCCGTGCCCGGCGACCTGCGCGAGGCGGCAGCCGACCTGCACCTGCCGCGCAGGCTGTGGTGGCGGCGGCTGGTCCTGCCGGCGATCTTCCCCGGTTACCTCACCGGCGGCATCACCGCGGCGGGCGGCGCCTGGAACGCGTCCATCGTCGCCGAAGTCGTCTCCGCCAAGGGAACCACGCTCACCGCGACCGGGCTCGGCGCCTACATCGCCGACGCCACCGGCAGCGGCGACGCGGCCCGCATCCTCGTCGGCGTGGTGGTGATGAGCCTCTACGTCGTCGGCCTCAACCGGCTGTTCTGGCGGCCCCTGACCGTGCTCGCCGAACGCCGTTTCACCCTGTAACCGCCTGGAGGTCCCCATGTCCCGCTCCGCAGTGCTCGTCTCGGTCGAGCACGTCGGCAAGCGCTTCGACACCCTGCGCGTCCTCGACGACGTCAGCCTCGACCTGCGCGAGGGCGAGATCGTCGCCCTGCTCGGCCGGTCCGGCTCCGGCAAGTCGACGCTGCTGCGCACGATCGCCGGGCTGACCGCGCCCACCACCGGCCGCGTCCGCTACCGCGGCACCGAACTGACCGGCGCGAATCCCGGCACCGCCATGGTGTTCCAGACGTTCGCGCTCATGCCGTGGCTGACCGTGCAGGACAACGTCGAACTCGGCCTGGCCGCCCGTGGCGTGCCACCCGCCCGGCGCCGCGAGCGCGCGCTGGCGGCGATCGGCCTCATCGGCCTCGGCGGCTTCGAGTCCGCCTACCCCCGCGAGCTGTCCGGCGGCATGCGCCAGCGCGTCGGCTTCGCGCGGGCGCTCGTGCTCGAACCCGACGTGCTGCTCATGGACGAGCCGTTCTCGGCGCTCGACGTGCTCACCGCGGAGCACCTGCGCGGCGAGCTGATGGCGTTGTGGCAGCAGGAGGATTTCCCGACCAGGGCCGTCTGCATCGTCACGCACGACATCGAGGAGGCGGTCCTGCTCGCCGACCGGGTCGTCGTCCTCGGCGCGAACCCGGGACACGTGCGGGCGGAGGTCGCGGTCGGCCTCGCCCGGCCACGCGACCGCCGGGCACCGGAGTTCGCCGCGCTCGCCGACCGGCTCCGCGGCCTGCTCACCGGCCCGTTCGCGGAAATCGTCGAACGGGCTTGAAAATTTCCCACGCGTGCGGTTCCATTCTTGGCGGACTGCCGGTGGTCGTTCCCGGAAAATCGTCGGTGAAAAGGCGGGTTTTCCGGCGAAGCCGGTTCGGGAAAGCGCTTACCGCCCTTTCGGCAAGGAGGCCGGTATGAAGTGGCGACAGCTCCGTGTGGCCGTGGTCGGTCTGCTCGTGGCCGCCTGCGCCGTCGTGATGCCCGCCCCGGCGGGCGCCGCCGCCGCGCCCACGCGTGTGATGGCGTTGGGGGATTCCATCACCGGGTCGCCCGGCTGCTGGCGGGCGCTGCTGTGGCAGCACCTGCAGCAGACCGGGCACACCGACGTGGACTTCGTCGGGACGCTGCCCGCGCCCGGCTGCGGCGTCCCCTACGACGGTGACAACGAGGGCCACGGTGGGTTCCTCGCGACCGGGATCGTGCGGGACAACCAGCTGCCCGGGTGGCTGGCGGCGACGCATCCGGACATCGTGCTCATGCATCTGGGCACCAACGACGTGTGGAACAACATCCCGGCGAGCGCGATCCTGGACGCCTACACGACGTTGCTGGGCCAGATGCGGGCGGCGAACCCGGCCACCAAGCTGATCGTGGCCAAGATCATCCCGATGAATCCGGCGAACTGTAGTGCGTGTGGTCAGCGGGTGGTCGAGCTGAACAACGCCATCCCGGCCTGGGCGCAGGCGCACTCCACGGCCGCGTCGCCGATCACGGTGGTCGACCAGTGGACCGGGTTCGACACCGCGGCCGACACCACCGACGGCGTGCACCCGAACAGCACCACCGGCATCCAGAAGATGGAAAGCCGCTGGTACCCGGCGCTGGTCGCGGCGCTGGGGCCGTCCGCGACCGGGCTGCACGTCGACGGCACCCGGATCGTCGAGAGCACCGGCGCGAACTTCGTCATGCGCGGGGTCAACCACGCCTACGTCTGGTACCCCAGCCAGAACAGCTCGTTCGCGAACATCAAGTCCTTCGGGGCGAACACCGTCCGCGTCGTCCTCGGCAGCGGGCAGCGGTGGGGTCCGACGCCGGTGTCCGAGGTCGCGAACGTCGTCGCGCTGTGCAAGCAGAACCGGCTGATCTGCGTGCTGGAGGTCCACGACACGACCGGGTACGGCGAGCAGAGCGGGGCCGCGACCCTGGACCAGGCGGCGAGCTACTGGATCAGCGTGGCCAGTGCGCTCAAGGGCCAGGAGAACTACGTCGTCGTCAACCTCGGCAACGAGCCGTTCGGCAACAACCAGCAGGTGAGCGCGACCTGGGCGAGCGCGACGAGCAGCGCGATCAGCAGGTTGCGTGCGGCCGGGCTGCAGCATCTGCTGATGGCCGACGCGCCGATGTGGGGTCAGGACTGGCAGAACATCATGCGGGACAACGCGGCTTCGGTGTTCAACGCCGATCCGCAGCACAACACCGTGTTCTCCATCCACATGTACGGCGTCTACGACACCGCGGCCGAGATCAACGCCTATTTCGACGCGTTCCGCACCGCCGGGCTGCCGCTGGTGGTCGGCGAGTTCGGGAGCATGCACACCGACGGCAACCCGGACGAGGACACGATCATGGCCCAGGCGCAGGCCCGCGGTCTCGGCTATCTCGGCTGGTCGTGGAGCGGCAACAGCAGTGACGTCGCCTACCTCGATATGACGAACAGCTTCGACCCCGCGAGCCTCACCCCGTGGGGTGAGCGGTTCCTCAACGGCGCCAACGGGATCCGGCAGACGGCGAAGGAAGCCACGATCTACGGTGGCGGCCAGACCGACACCGAAGCGCCGTCGGTCCCGGGCACCCCGGTCGTTTCGGCCGTGACGGCGGGCAGTGTCACGCTGAGCTGGACGGCGTCGACCGACAACGTCGGCGTGACCGGCTACGACGTCCTGCGTGCGCCGGGGGCGAGCGGCGGGTCGTTCGGGGTGGTCGGGTCGGCCGCGACGACGTCCTTCACCGACAGTGGGCTGACCGCGTCGAGCACGTACCGCTACCAGGTGCGGGCAAGGGATGCCGCCGGGAATACCTCGCCCGTGTCCGCGGCCGTGACGGCGACGACCAGTGCGGGCGGCGGTGCCTGCAAGGTGACGTATTCGGCGTCGAACTGGGGTGGCGGCAACGGGTTCACCGCGAACGTGACCGTGGTCAACACGGGCGCCACCACGGTGAACGGCTGGACGCTGGCATTCACCTTCCCGGGCGGCCAGCAGGTGACCCTGCCCGGCTGGGGTGCCACGTTCGCCCAGTCCGGCAGTGCGGTGACGGCGAAGAACCTGAGCTGGAACGGCACGCTGGCGCCGAACGCGTCGGCCGGGATCGGGTTCAACGGCACCTACAGCGGGACCAACCCGGCACCGACGTCGTTCACGCTCAACGGAAGCACCTGCACGACCGGCTGACCGGAACCGAGAACGGAGTTGTCCATGCGCACGTTCGCGCTCACCCGGCGGCTGGCTGCCGCCGCCGCGGGACTGCTGGTGCTGGGGGTGGTGCCCGGCACCCCGGCGGCGACGGCCGCCCCGGCCGTCCCGCAAGTCGACCGGCTCAACCGCGGGGTCGTCAGTGTCCACACCGCCGAGGGCAACCGCGTCGGCTGGCGGTTGCTCGCCGGGGATCCGGCCGGGGTGGCCTTCGCCGTCTACCGGGACGGCACGCGGGTCACGCAGACCCCGGCCGGCGGGCCGACCGGGTTCCTCGACGCCGGTGCGCCCGCCGGGGCCAGGTACACCGTGCGCGCGGTCGTCGGCGGTGTCGAGCAGCCGTCCACCTTCGCCGCGGAGGAATCGCTGACGCTCGACAGCGTCCAGGGGACCACCGCGAGCACGCGGGACGTCCCGATCCAGCCGCCGCCGGGTGGCACGACCCCGTCGGGGGAGAGCTACACCTACAGCGCGAACGACGCCAGTGCCGGTGACCTCGACGGCGACGGCCAGTACGAGATCGTGCTGAAGTGGGATCCGAGCAATGCCAAGGACAACTCCCAGTCCGGCTACACCGGCAACGTCTACGTCGACGCCTACCGGCTCGACGGCACCCGCCTGTGGCGGATCGACCTGGGCCGCAACATCCGGGCCGGTGCGCACTACACGCAGTTCCAGGTGTTCGACTACGACGGCGACGGCAGGGCCGAGGTCGCGATGAAGACCGCGGACGGCACGCGTTCGGGCACCGGTCAGGTGATCGGCAACGCGGGTGCCGACTACCGCAACTCCAGCGGGTACGTCCTTTCCGGACCGGAGTTCCTGACCATGTTCGACGGCCGGACCGGCGCCGCACTGTCCACAGTGAACTACGACCCGCCGCGCGGGACGGTGTCGTCGTGGGGCGACAGCTACGGCAACCGCGTCGACCGGTTCCTGGCCGGGACGGCCTACCTGGACGGCACGCGGCCGAGCCTGATCATGAGCCGCGGCTACTACACCCGCACGGTGATCGCGGCGTGGGACTTCCGGAACGGCGTCCTGACGAAGCGGTGGACGTTCGACTCGAACTCGGCCGGCTCGCAGTATGCGGGGCAGGGCAACCACCAGCTGTCCATTGCGGACGTCGACGGCGACGGCCGGGACGAGATCGTCTTCGGTGCCATGGCCATCGACGACACCGGCAGTCCATTGTGGAACACCCGCAACGGCCACGGTGACGCGATGCACGTCGGTGACCTCATTCCCGGCCGTCCCGGGCTGGAGGAGTTCAAGGTCGACGAGGACAAGTCCAAGCCGGCGGCCTGGATGGCGGACGCGAAGACCGGCCAGATCATCTGGCAGAACGCCTCCTGCGGCTGCGACAACGGCCGCGGTGTCTCGGACGACATCTACGCCGGAAGCCCCGGTGCCGAGTCGTGGTCGTCCGCGGTGTCCGGGCTGTTCAACACCAGCGGGCAGAACATCGGACGCAAGCCGTCGTCGGCGAACTTCGTCATCTACTGGGACGGCGACGCCCAGCGTGAGCTGCTGGACGGCACCCACATCGACAAGTACGGCACTGCCGGCGACACCCGGCTGCTGACGGCGTCCGGCGTGCACGCCAACAACGGCACCAAGAACACGCCGTCCCTGCAGGCCGACCTGTTCGGCGACTGGCGCGAGGAGGTCATCTGGCCGACGACCGACAACCGGGCGCTGCGGATCTACTCGACGACCGACCCGACGAGCATCTCGCACGTGTCGCTGATGCAGGACCGGCAGTACCGGGAGGCCGTCGCCTGGCAGAACACCGCGTACAACCAGCCGCCGCACCCGAGTTTCGCGCTGGCCAGGTAAGCGGGCCGTGAATGGCACATCGATCCGTCGATGTGCCATTCACGGCTTTGCCGGGGTCAGGAACGGAGGCCGCTCATGATGGCGTCGATGATGCCCTGGTGGGTCACCGCGTAGGTCCTGCGGTCGAACAGCCCGAAGCCGTACTGGCCGTTCGCGCCGTTGTCCCAGTAGACCGTGGCCGCGCCGTACTTCTTGGCCGTGCTCACGATCGCGCGGGCGAAGTCCGCGCGGTAGCGGTTGTTCGCCGAGTCGAACGCCGACTTGTCGATGGCGCCGTACTCGCCGACCACCACCGGGTAGCCCTGGACGCCGAACTTGTCGTGCATCGCCTTCAGCTGGGCGTCCAGGTAGTCCTCCTGGCCCCAGGTCGACTTCTTCGCCGGGTTGGTGGCCCCGCGGCCCCACTGCGTGATCGTGCCGCTTTCCTCACCGGCGAAGTCCCACGGGCTGTAGTAGTGGACCGAAATCATGAGCCGCTTCTCGCTCGCCGGGATCGACGTCGAGCGGTACTGGTCGGTCGGCACGACGAAACCGTAGTTGCCCGCGGTGTAGTCGATGTTCGTGTTCCAGCCGGGCACGAGCAGCCAGCGCGAGCTGTTGCTGCCACCCGTCCTGCGCACGGTGTCGACGAAGATCTGGTTGTAGGCGTTGATGTTCGAATAGCACGGCTGGGTCGGGGTGCCGTACTGCCCGTCGAACTCCTCGTTCATGGACTCGAGGATCAGGCGCTGGTCGTAGCCGCGGAACCGGTTCGCGACCTGCTGCCAGACCTTCTGGTACTTCGCCTTGATGTCGGACTGGCCGCCGGCGTCGCAGATCAGCCAGGAGCCGGTGACGGTCTTGTAGCCGTCCCCGTGCATGTTGACCAGCACGTACAGGCCGCGGTTGTACGCGTAGTCGACGACCTGCTGGATGCGGTTCAGCCAGGCGGCGTTGATCGTGTAGTCCGGGCCCGGCCCGATGTTCCGCAAATAGGAAACGGGGATCCGGATCGATTTGAATCCGGCGGCCTTCACCTTGTCGATGAGTGCCTGGGTGACGGTCGGCAGGCCCCACGCCGTTTCGCTGGGATAGCCGTTCGAGTTGGCTTCCAGCTGGTTGCCCAGGTTCCAGCCGGCACCGAGGTCGGTGACGATCTGGGTGGCATCGAGCTGCACACCGGTTTCGGCCGACGCGGGATTTCCCACGCCGGGCACGAGGGCGGCCGCGGCGAGTGCGACGGAGAGCAGAACGGATCGGAGCTTCGTTGCTTTCGATTCCATGGGTGTTTCCCCTTTTGATGGCCCTGGTGGAGATAGTCCAACATGGGCGATCGACCCCGTCAATCCTCTCGGCGGCGGACCTCGGTCGAAGAAATCGAAAAGGGGAATCGAAGAAATCGAATCCGGTGACCGGGGTTGACCCTGCCGCAGGGGCAACCTCCTAACGTGCCCGGCATGATGACGAAAAGCGGCATCGCGGTGTCCCGTGGCGGCCGGGGACGGCCGCTGGTCCTGTGTCCCGGCCTGCTCACCACCCAGGCCGACCTGCACGAGCTGACCGCCCTGCTGCGGCGCGACCACGACGTGGTGACCTTCGACCTGCGTGGCCACGGCCTTTCCCGCCCCGCCGGGGAGTACACGTTCGCGGCGTTCCTCGCCGACCTCGCCACCGTGCTGGACGACCTGGAGTTCTCCGAGCCGCCCGTTCTCGCCGGCCATTCGCTGGGCGCGGACCTGGTGGTGCACTACGCCGCCGCGCACCCGGACGCGGTCTCCCGGCTCGTCGTCGTCGACGGCGCGAATCCGGTACCCGAACCGTTCGTCACCGAAGCCGACCTGCCGCAGTTCCGGGCGATGGCCGAGCACCTGCGGAGCGAGTTCGCCGTCGTCGCGGGGACCGCGCGGCAGGTGCTGCTCACCCCGCAGGACGTCGTCGCCCTGAACCTCGAGATCGACGCGGTGCGGTCGGAGATCATCGAGGCGTACCGCCGGATCGACGTGCCGGTCACCATGATCATGGCCGCTTCGATGGCCGGGACCGGCGGGGACGAGCGGACGCGGTGGCGCAACCGGAACTGGCGGGCCGGGATCGACCGGCTGGTGCGCGAACGGCCGCACATCCGCGTGTCGTGGCTCGACGCGGACCACCGGCTGGTCCTCACCCACGCGCCCGAGATCGCCCGGCTCGCCGGGCCGGGGACACTGGACCGGTGCTGACGATCGGGGAGCTGGCGTCGTACGCCGGGGTGACGGTCCGGGCGGTCCGGCACTACCACGCCAAGGGCCTGCTGCCGGAGCCCGGCCGCGACCGGTCCGGCTACCGCCGGTACGACGCGGGCGCGGTGGTCGAGCTGATCCGCATCCGGACGCTGGCCGAGGCGGGAGTACCGCTGTCCCGCGTGCGCGAGCTGCTCCAGGCGGGCGACGAGCAGTTCGCCGCGGCGCTCGCGGAGGTCGACGCGCGGCTGCGGGCGGAGATCCGGGAGCGGCAGCGCCACCGCGCGCGGATCGCCCGCCTGACCGCCGGGGACGGCCTGGCCCTGCCCCCGGAGGTGACGGCGATCCTCGACCGCCTGCGTGCCCTCGGCATCGACGACCGGATCGTCCGGGTCGAGCGCGACGGCTGGATCCTGCTGGCGGCGCACTCGCCCGAGCGGGTCCCGGAGTGGGCGGCACGCAAGCGCGAGCAGCTCGGCGACCCACCGCTCGTCGACTTCTACCGGACCTTGGGCGAGGCACTCGACCGCGACGCCGGCGACCCGGGCCTGGTCCGGCCGGCCGACCGGCTGGGCGCCTACATCACGCGCCTCGCGGACGAGCAGGGGGAGGAGCACGTCGGCGACAGCGACGTGGAACCGCCGTTCGCGCGCCTGATGGACGCGCTGGCCTTCGACACCGCGCCACCCGCTCGCCGCCTGATCGAGCTGCTGCGGGTGCGTGGCTGGACCGGCTGGACGAAGCTGGAGCGCGTGCCGCCGTCCCCCGGTCGTGAGTGAATAACAGTGTTCTAACCCTCATTACCACTCACGACAAGCCGCGGCAGATCCGTTCAGCGCTGCCGCAGCAGGTAGCGCTGGATCTTCCCGCTCGGCGTTTTCGGGAGTGCGTCGACGAAGTGGACCGTGCGCGGGTAGGCGTGCTTGGAGTAGTTGTCGCGCACCAGCCGCTGGAGTTCCGCGGCCAAGTCGTCGCTCGCCTGCGTCTCCTCGGTCAGGACGACGAACGCCTCGACGACCTCGCCGCGGATGCCTTCGGGGTCCGGGCGGCCGACCACCGCGACGTCCGCGACCGCCGGGTGGGTGATCAGCACGCTCTCCACGTCGAACGGCCCGATCCGGTAGCCCGCCGCCAGGATCACGTCGTCGTTGCGGGCGGTGAAGAAGAAGTAGCCGTCGTCGTCGAGCCTGCCGGAGTCGGCGGTCAGGTACCAGCGCTTGTCGGCGGTGAACCGGTCCGCCGTCTTCTCCGGGTCGTCGTGGTAGCCGGTGAACCACAGCAGCGGGCTGTTCTCGACGTCGATGGCGATCTGGCCGTCGACGATCCCGGCCGCGTAACCCGGCATGGGCTGCCCCATCGAGCCGGGCTTGACCGGGCGGGCCGCGTCCGGGTGCCAGTGGTTGTTGATCACCATGCCCAGCTCGGTCTGTCCGTAGTGGTCGCGGACCTCGGTGCCGAGCGCGCCGCGCGCCCACTCGACGACCTCGGGCGTCAGCGGCTCCCCGGCCGAGGACGCCCGGCGCAGCCGCGCCGACGGCACCAGGCCGCTCTTGGCCAGCGCCCGGTACATGGTGGGCGCGCCGGCGAAGTTCGTGACGCCGAACCGGTCGAGCACGGCCACGGTGGACTCCGGCGTGAACCCCGCGTCGAGCAGCAGGTTGCGCCGCCCGGCGGCCAGCGGGCCCAGGACGCCGTAGTAGAGGCCGTACGCCCAGCCCGGGTCCGCGGCGTTCCAGAAGACGTCGTCCTCGCGCACGTCGAGCCCGTAGTGCAGGTAGCAGTGGAACGACGCCAGCGCGCGCACCGGCACCGGGACACCCTTGGGCTTGCCGGTGGTGCCGCTGGTGAACAGCTGCAGCATCGTCCCGTCGCCGCCGGCTGCGACCGACGTCGCCAGCGGTTCCGCCGCGTCGACGAGCCCGTCGAACGCGTCGCCCGTCTCCAGGACCTCGATGCCCTCGATCGGGTCGAGCTTGGCCCGCTGCGACGGCTCGGTGACCACCAGCCGGGCCCGGGAGCCCTCGACGCGCATCCGGATCGCGCCGGTGGCGAACGCGGTGAACAGCGGCACGTGCACCGCGCCGAGGCGCAGGATCGCCAGCAGCGTCACCACGAGTTCCGGCCGCTTGCCCATGAGCACCGGCACCCGGTCGCCCTCGCGGACGCCGAGCCCGGCGAGGACGGTCGCGAGCCGCCGGGACCGCTCGGCCAGCTCACCGTACGTGACGTCGTGGGACGTCAGGTCCGCGCCGACGAACGTGAAAGCGACGGCGCCGGGGTCGTGGCGATCGCACAGCAGGTGGGCGGCGCTCGCCCCGGGCGAGTCGTACGCGGCGGTCCAGGCGTCGAGGTGCATGTGTTCTCCCGAGTCGCGGGTGATTGTCAGCGGGCCGTCACCCGGGTGACACTCTGGCGGTGAGCGACGAGGCAAGCCACCCTCCGAAGAGGGGGGTCGACGCGGTGGGCCCGGCCGTGGGCGCGGCCCTGGCGCGGCTGCGCGCCGGGACCGGCGTGACCTTGGCTTTCGCCGGCCGGGTCACCGAGTCGGGGGTCCTGCTGAACGCGTTCGACGGCCCGGTCGTCGGCCCGCTGCGCGGGGTCCTGCTCGGACCGGGGCAGGGCGTCGGGGGGCGAGTCGCGTGCCAGCAGCGGTCCCTGTCCATCCCGGACTACGTCGGCTCGCCGGCCATCACGCACCGTTACGACCAGGTCATCCGCGCCGAATCGCTGCGGGCGATGGCCGCGGCGCCGGTCGTGGTGGCGCGGCGCTGCGTCGCCGTCCTCTACGTCGCCCTGCGCACCAGCCAGCGGGAGCTGGGCCGCCTGCTCGACGCGGTGACCCACGAGGCGCGCGTGCTCGAACAGGACCTGGCGGTCAACGACGTCCTGCGCCGGCTGCGCGACCGGCCCGCCGCCGAGACGGGCATCCGGCAGTCCCGGGTGGCGGAGGCGTACGCGGACCTGCGGACGCTCGCCGACGAGGTCGGCGACCCGCAGCTGCGCGCGCGGCTGCTGAGGACCGCGGGCCTGCTGGCCGGCGAGCCCGCGCAGGACGCGCCCGCGCTGACCGGGCGGGAGCAGGACGTGCTGGCGCTGCTGTCCACCGGCCTGTCGAACCAGGCCATCGCCGACCGGCTGGGCATCGGCGTGTACACGGTCAAGGGGCACGTCAAGAACCTGCTGGCGAAGTTCGGCGCGGACGGCCGGATGGAAGTCGTCGCCCGGGCACGGCGGTACGGCCTCACCCCATGACGGAAATCGTCGAATTCGACGTCGAATTCGACGATTCTTGACATTTTCGCCGGTGGCTGAATAGCTTTTCCCGGTCGACGGCGAACGGGGAGATCATGCGTGCTTTTCGGACCATGGCCATGGTGGTGCTGCTGGCGCTGGCCCTGCCGGGAACGGCGGACGCCCGGCCACCGGGGTATGCGGGATATTTGTTCGCCTACTTCACCGGCGAGGGCACACCCGACGGCGAGCAGGTCTATTTCGCGCTGAGCCAGGGCAACGACCCGCTGCGGTGGCAGGAACCGAGCGGTCGTCCGGCGTTGCGTTCCACCGTCGGGACGCAGGGGGTGCGGGACCCGTTCGTCATCCGCTCCCCGCGCGGCGACCGGTTCTACCTGATCGCCACGGACCTGCGGATGTACGGCCGCGACGACTGGGAGCAGTCGTGGCGCCACGGCAGCCGGTCGATCGTGGTGTGGGAGTCGGCGGACCTGGTGCGGTGGAGCGCGCCGCGCCTGGTGCAGGTCGCGCCGGAAACCGCGGGCAACGTCTGGGCGCCGGAAGCGTTCTTCGACCCGGCCCGCGGCGAGTACGTGGTGTTCTGGGCGTCGACGATCTATCCGGCGACCGACCCCGACCACACGACGACGTCCTACAACCGCATCATGTATGCGACCACGAAGGACTTCCGCACGTTCAGCGCGCCGAAGCCGTGGTTCGACCCGGGCCACTCGGTGATCGATTCGACGGTCATCCGCCACGACGGCACGTACTACCGGTTCTCCCAGGACGACCGCGGCCCCGGCGGCGGCGGTTCGACCCCGTGCGGCCGGTACATCACCGAGGAGAAGTCCCGGGTGCTCACCAGCGGGAGCTACGACCTGGTGAAGGAGTGCATCGGCAAGGACGCCATCGTCGGCGGCGAGGGCCCGCTGGTGTTCCGGTCCAACACGGAGAAGCGCTGGTACCTGTTCATCGACGAGTACGGCGGCGCGGGCTACCGGCCGTTCGAGACGACGGACCTCGCGTCGGGCGACTGGCGGCCGGTGCCGAACGCCCAGCTGCCCGGAAAGCCCCGCCACGGCACGGTGCTGCCGGTGACACGCGCGGAATACCAGCGGCTGGCGGCGAAATACTGAGACGCCGGGGCTGAGCGCTCGGCCGCGGGTGTTGCCTTGGGGCCGGTACCGGGTTCGCTCGCTGGGGAATGCCCGAGCGCCCCAAGGCGGCCTTCGGTGCGTTGAACGCACCCAGGGCGGCCTTCGGTGCGTTGGGCTGGGATCCGCCGACCGGCGTGTGCTGAAAGGCGCTTTCCTGGCATCTGGTGCGACGAAAGGCCCGTTCGCTGCACCGGACGAGACGAAAGTCCCTTTCAGCCCACCCGGCTGGCCCCGGACCCGAACGCCACATTGGGGTACCGCAACACTGAAGGGCACCTTCCTTGCCGTCCCACACAAGGAAGGTGCCCTTCAGCGCGCTTGAAGCCGGCGGTTACGGGGTGGTCAGGTCGAACCGCTGCAGGGTCACCGCGCCGCCGAGGGCCTGGGTGGCGTGGTTGAACACCGCGAACCGGTAGCCCATGAAGAACTGCCACGCGTTGTTCAGCGTGAACGGGCTGCCCAGCGACGTGAAGTTCACTCCGTCGGTGCTGTAGGAGAACCGGGCCTGGCGGCCGGAGCCGGGCCGGATGTCGGCGTTGGCGCGCAGCCAGATGCGGTTTCCGTTCAGCGGCGTGCTGGCGACTTCCGTTCCGGTGCCCGTCGTGTTCCAGTTGCCGTCCATGGTCAGGCCGTTGACCATGACGATCCGGTTTCGGCCGCCTTCACGCTTGACGCCGATGTACGCCGACGAGTCGCGCAGCATTGCCAGGCCCGTCCGGTCGCCGTCGCGCATGGCGGTCAGGTCGAGCGTGATCGTTGCCGTGGACGTCGGGCCCTGGATGCGGCGGGTCAGGGTGTTGCGGGCCGCGTACAGGTCGTTGGTCACCGTGGCGGTCGAGAGCCGGAGCCCGTTGGAGACCGAGAACTTCGTCGTGTCCGGGTTGTGGTTCCACTCCCACTGCGGCTTCAGCCCCGGGCCCGGGAACGTGTCGGTGCCGGTCATCGGCTCCACCTGCCGGGGCGGTGGCGGCAGGTTCGGCTTCGCGTACGTCGTGCCCCAGCGGCCGTCGACCGTCTGCAGGCGCGGCCAGCCGTCGGCCGTCCACGTCACCGGGGCCAGGACCGGGACCCGGCCGCCCGGATACGCGTCGACGAACGCCAGGTAGTACCAGTCGCCGTTCTGCGTCTGCACCAGGCCGCCCTGGTGCGGGACGCCGCCGCCCTGGATCGGGCCCGGCAGGTTCAGCAGCACCTGCTGGATCGTGTACGGCCCGAACGGGTTGCTGGCCTTCAGGATGTACTGGCCGTTCGCCGGGCGCGTCACGAAGATGTAGTAACTGCCGTTGCGCTTGTAGAACCGCGATCCTTCGAGCGTGCCGATGTTCGACGGCGTCTGGAAGACCTGCTGGGACCGGACTTCCGTGGTGCCGTCCTTGGACAGCTGGGCGACGCTGAGCGTGGTGTTGCCGTAGGCGACGTACATTGTGTCGTCGTCGTCGACGAGCATCCCGGCGTCGTAGTAGCACTTGTTGAGGGTCGCGTGCTTCGACCACTGACCGTCCACAGTGGTCGATGTGTAGATGTAGGTCTTGGCGAAGTCGACGCAGCCACCCCAGTAGTAGGTGTCGTTGCTGGCGCGGTGGTTGAAGAACGACGCCCAGATGCCGCGCACGTACCCGCGGCCGCCGTTCAGGTCGTACTTCGCGCCGAAGTCCAGCCGGGGCACCGAATGCCCGGCGAACTCCCAGTTGACCAGGTCGTAGGAACGCAGGATCGGCGCGCCCGGCGAATAGTGCATCGTCGAGGCGGAGTAGTAGTAGGCGTTGCCGACCCGGATGACGTCGATGTCGGCGAAGTCCTGCCACAGCACGGGATTGGTGAAGGTGGTCTCCGCCCGCACCGCCGTCTGCGCCGGCGGCGCGGAGAGCGCGGTGGCGCAGGTGACGGCGAGCGCGGTCAGGACGGTGGTCCAGAGTCGTCGGCGTGTCACGTTCGGGTCCTTCCGGGACGGGTCAGGCGGAGAACTGCCACCAGTCGACGTTGAAGAGATAGCCGCTGCCGCCGGTGAACCGCAGGACCAGGTCCTGGGTGCCGGTCGCGCCGGTGACCGCGCAGGACACCGACGTCCACGTCTGCCAGCCGCCGGTGACGGGCACCGTGCACCGGCCGGCGACCGGGCCGGTGGCGCTGCCCAGGTGCACCTCGATCGTGCCGCCGGCACCCGCGGACGCCACCCGTGCGGTGAACGACTTCGCGCCCGCGCCGAAGGCGACGTTGCGGACCTTGACGTTGTCGCCGTTCTCGATCCAGCCGATGTTCATGCCGCCTGCGGACGCCGGTTCGGTCTCGATCCCCGACTCCCAGGCGATCGTTTCCGCCTCCTGCCGGACGTACGGGTTGAGCGTGTCGGCAGGCGGGGGACCGCTGGTGGTCATGGTGATGGTGGGGATGCTGCCGTCGGCGTTGTAGGCGAACTTCTCCACCGCCACCGAGCGGGTGTAGCCGCCCCCGCCCGGCAGCGCGCCGTTGTGGTAGAAGAAGTACGAGCTGCCCTTGTAGTCCACGATGCCCGGGTGGTTGGTGAAGCTGCTGCCCTGCGTGGGCATGACCGTGCCCCGGTAGGTCCACGGCCCGGTCGGGCCGGGCGCGGTGGAGTAGCCGATGAATTCCGAGCAGCACTTGGCCGCGAACACGTTGTAGTACGTGCCGTTGCGCTTGTAGACCCAGGGGCCTTCCTCGTACATCGTCGGGCGGCTGCCGCCGTTCGGGCGGGTGCCGAACCCGGCCGTGGTGAGCGGGATCTGGTTGACCCCGCCGGAGTAGGAGATCATGTCGGTGTTGAGCCGCACGTACCACAGGTTCGGGTTGCCCCAGTACAGGTACGCCTGGCCGTTGTCGTCGATGAACACCGTCGGGTCGATCTCGCCGTTCTCGACGAGCGGGTGGCCGAGCGCGTCCCGGAACGGCCCGGTGGGGTTGTCCGCGACGCCGACCCCGATGGCCATGCGGCCGGTCGCGCGGTTGACCACCGGGACGTACCAGTAGAACTTGCCGTTGCGCTCGATCGCCTGGCCCGCCCACGCGTCCTGCTTGGCCCAGCTGAACGTCGCCAGGCTCATCGGCGAGCCGTGGTCGGTCCAGTTGACCATGTCGGAGGACGACCAGACGCGCCAGTCCTTCATGGTGAAGTACGTCGAGCCGTCCTCGTCGTGCCCGGTGTAGAGGTACACGCGGCCGTTGTGCACGAGCGGGGCCGGGTCGGCGGTGTAGATGTGCTGCACGATGGGGTTGTCCGCGTGCGCGGTGCCGGTCAGCGTACTGAGCAGGCACAGCGCCCCGGCGGTCCAGGCGAGCAGGCGCGATCGGCGGTTCACGTTGTCTCCGTTTCTGCGGAAGGGTCAGCTCGCTGCGCAGGTGGCCGTGGTTCCCTCGGCACTGCCGGTGCCCTGGAAGCCGAACTCGGTCGACTGCCCGGCAGGGACATTGCCGTTGTAGGAAACGTTCGACCAGGTCACGCTGCCGGTGGTGCCGCTGCCGGAGGCACTCCAGGCGTTGGTCACCGCCGCGCCGCCGGGCAGGGCCGTCGTCACCTTCCAGCCGGTGAGGCCGCTGCTGCCCGCGGTGACCTTCACCGTGGCCACGAACCCGCCGTTCCAGGAGTTCAGGGAGACCGAGGCGGTGCAGCCACCGGGGTTCGGCGTGGTCGTGGTCGGGGTGGTGGGAGTCGTCGGTGTGGTCGGCGTCGTCGGGGTGGTGGGCGTGGTCGGGGTGGTCGGCGTCGTGGTGACGCCGCCGGCGTTCAGGGCGTCGAGGACGGCGTTGTAGGCGGCCTTCTTGTTCCCGTTGGCGTCGAACAGCAGCGGGTTCTCGCCGGTGCGCCAGGAGTCGCTGTCGCGGATGCCCCAGGTGGTGATGCCGGCGCAGCGGGCGACGGCAAGGCAGGCCCGGGTCACCGTGCCGTAGGCGTTGGCCTGGTTGGAACCCGCGATGTCCAGCTCGGTGATCTGGACCTCGACGCCGAGGTCGGCGAACCGCTGGAGGTTGGCCTGGTAGTCACCGGGCGGCGAGTTGGTCAGGTGCGACTGGAAGCCGACGCAGTCGATCGGCACGCCCCGGGACTTGAAGTCGCGCACCATGTTGTAGATGCCGGTGCTCTTGGGGTTGATGCCGTCGGTGTTGTAGTCGTTGTAGCAGAGCTTCGCGTCGGGGTCGGCGGCCCGCGCGGCACGGAAGGCGGCCTCGATCCAGTCGTTGCCGGTGCGCTGCAGGTTCGAGTCGCGGCGGCCGCCGCTGCCGCCGTCGGCGAACGCCTCGTTGACGACGTCCCAGGCGTAGATCTTGCCCTTGTAGTGGGTGGCGACCTGGGTGACGTGGTTCATCATGGCCTGGCGCAGGTCGGAACCTTCCATCCGCTGTGCCCAGCCCGGTTCCTGCTGGTACCACAGCAGCGCGTGGCCGCGGACCCGCTTGCCGTTGCTCACCGCCTGGTTGAGGATCCGGTCGCCGCCGCTGTAGTTGAACTGCCCGCGGTTCGGCTCGGTGGCGTCCCACTTCATCTCGTTTTCCGGGGTGACCATGGTGAACTCCCGGTTCAGGATGTTGACGTAGGTCGAGTCGCCGAGCTTGCCCGCCGAAACGGCGGCGCCGAAGTACCGCCCGCTCTGTGCGGCCGCCGCGCCGAGCGTCGTGGCCGCGCCGGCGGACGTGGCGAGCACCAGGGAAACACCGAGCGAGGCCGCCAGGAAAGCGGAAGCGGCGGCGGCCCGGGACAGTGACCGCGTTGTCAAGGTCATGATCCACCTTCGATCGCAAATCTTTGCGGAGCCGGAAAGGAGGCCGGTTTCCGTGTAAGTTTCATTCGACCGGCCCCCGGCGCGCCGCCGGGAGAAATTCCGAAACTTTCGGAACCCGGCTTGCCGGGAATCGGTGCGCAAATCAGTGTCGCATCCGGTGTTCGCGCTCACAAGTGCGGCCGCCGCCGTCGTGAGCGGTAATGAGGGTTAGAACCCGAATTACCACTCACGACGGGTCTCGCGAGCTGGGTCAGGTGCGTGCCCACCGCTGGTTGGCCTGGCCGTTGCACGTCCAGAGGATGACGTGCGTCCCGTTGGCGGTGCCGGCGTTCTCGACGTCGAGGCACAGTCCGGAATGGACGTTGCGCACCGAGCCGTCGGCGGCCAGTGTCCACTTCTGGTTGTCCTGGCCGTTGCACGGCCACGACAGCACCCGGGTGCCGTTGGTGGTGCCCTGGTGGTCGGCGTCGAGGCACTTGTCGCCGAACACCCGGATCTCCCCGCCGGGCCAGGTGGTCCACAGCTGGCTCGCGTTGGTCCGGCAGTCCTGGATCACGGTGCCCGCCCCGGCCGCGGTCGAGGAGTTCTCGACGTCGAGGCAGCGGTTCGAGCCCGCGTCACGCAGCCGCGACGTCGTGGCCGCCAACGGGGTACCGCCCGAGACCCGGTACGCGGCGATGCCGTGCGACGGCACGCTCGCGCTGATCGTGCCGCTGCTCGCCGAGGTGGCACCGGACCACAGGTCGGTCAGCGTGAACGAGGAGCCGGACAGCCCGATCTGCGCCGCGGTGGTGCTGACGGTGGCCGTGCCGCCGCCGCGGTTGAGCAGCCCGACCGCGACCGAACCGTCGGCGAGGGGCTTGGCGAAGACCTCGGCGTCGCCGTCGTCGCGGACACGGCGGCCGCCCGCGCCGAGCGAGTCCTGGTCGACCGCCAGCAGCCGCGGGTTGCGCAGGACGGCGCTGATGTCGGCGGACATGGTGCGGATGTCGTTGCCCGCCATCAGCGGGGCGGCCATCAGCGCCCACAGGGTGAAGTGCGTCCGTGACTCCGTCAGCGACAGCCCCGGCCTGCCGACCACCAGCATGTCCGGGTCGTTCCAGTGCCCCGGCCCGGCCTGCGCGGCCAGCGGGGCGTTGACGTCCAGGACGTTGCCGACGCCCATCGGGTAGCTGTTGGTGTTGCCGTTCTGCCAGATGTCGAGCAGGTCCTCGGTGGTGCGCCACAGGTCGGCGACCTGGCCCCAGTCGTACTTGTCGCCGGTGATGGCGTGGTAGCTGTTGGGGTTGATGCTGTAGACGATCGGCCGCCCGGTGGCACGCAGGGCGTCACGCATGATCGTGAACCGGGCGACCTGCTCGTCCCGCGTCCCGGCAGGCGAGCACCAGTCGTACTTGAGGTAGTCCACGCCCCACGACGCGAAGGTGTTGGCGTCCTGCACCTCGTGGCCCTGGCTGCCGGTGGAGCCGGGGTAGGTGCCGGTGCGCTGGGCGCAGGTGCGGTCGGTCGGCACCTGGTAGATGCCGAACTTCAGGCCGCGGCTGTGGATGTAGTCGCCGAGTGCCTTCATGCCGCCGGGGAACTTCGACGGGCTGGCCCGCAGGGCACCCTGGGCGTCGCGCTGCGGGTCGAACCAGCAGTCGTCGACCACGATGTAGCGGTAGCCTGCGTCACGCATGCCGGAGGAGACCATCGCGTCGGCCGCCTGGCGGACCGCGCTTTCGCTGACGTTGCAGCCGAAGCTGTTCCAGCTGTTCCAGCCCAGCGGCGGGGTGAGCGCCGGGCTCCCGGGCGCGGCGGCCGCCACCGGGGCCGACGGCGCGGTGACCGCCAGCGCCAGCGCCGCGGCGGCCGTGGTGAGCAGGTGGAGGATGCGCGGACGTGCTCGAGCGGGCATCGTCGCCCCTTTCGGAGACGGTGGGGACCGGTCCTGTTAGCGTTAACATCCGGGCGCGGAGTTCCGCCGCGGACGTTTCATCTATAGATCACGTCCGCGGCCGAAGTCCAGATTCCTGCGCCGGACGGCCGGGCGTCCCGAGAGGACGCCCGGCCGCGGAAGGTCAGTTGACGCTCGCGGAGAACGAGTTGACCGCCAGGCCCACGCCGCCGCTCCACGGCTCGAACCCGGCCTGGATGCTGGTCAGGTACCAGGAGCCGTCGACCCGGGTGCGGGCGTCGACGTCCCGGACGAAGTCCATGACGTTGAACGACCAGCCCGAGATCGTCGACTGGGCCACATAGGACAGCACGTCGTTGCCGCCGTTGTTGCCCTGCCACACTTCCCACGACCGGCCGGCGATGTTCGTCGTGCCGACCCGGCCGCCGACCGGCTGGACGCCGCCGGTGCGGTTGAACCAGATCATCAGCTCCATCTGGTTGACCCCGGTGGTCTTCGGCGTCGGGTCCATCCAGATGTCGTAGGAGGCGTCGAAGACCCCGCCCGCGTAGGTGTAGGAAATCGACGACGGCGCGCTGCCGATCCGGTTCAGCTGCCGGGGCAGGTTCGTGCCGGGCGAGCAGTTCCCGTAGTGGCAGCCGATGTAGATCGCCGGGTACGACAGCGGGGCGCCGCCGCTGGTCGAGCCCTGCTGGGTCTGGATCCGGAACCCGCTGCCGGTGACGTTGATGCACTGCTGGGCACTGCTGCCCCAGCGGTTGTTCATGACGACGTACCGGCCGCCGATCGTGGTCGAGCCGTACTGGTCGCAGATCAGGGTGTCGGCGTGGGCCGCGGGAGCGACGGCGACCGGGGCCGCGAGCCCGGCCGCGGCCAGGACCAGCGCGGACAGGGCGTGCTTCAGTTTCATGTGCTGTCTCCACCTCGTCGTGGCGTTGTCCCTGGGAGCGCTCTCAGCCGGAGTGTTCACGATGAAACCACAGCCGGAGCGCGAGGTACAGAGGTTTCCGTGATCAATTTTCCGGCCCCGCGGAAATGCTGTCGAAGCGCTTCCGCGCATGAAACTTTCCTGCCCGCCGGGCCGTCCGGGGCAGCGGCGCCGGTGGGGTGCCGATCGCGGAGGTCTTGAATGAGTCATTCAGGACCTCCTACGCCCTGAATGACTCATTCAGGACACCGCGGCCCCGGGACACCCAGCCCGGACGGGACCCTGCCGGGCCGAGCTGAAGGGCACCTTCCGTGCATGTGACGCAAGGAAGGTGCCCTTCAGCGCACGCCCGGCAGATGCCGGATCGGCCTGGTGAGCGTGCCCGCCGCCGGTCCGCGGTCGTGAGTGGTAAT